>CBDUIC010000016.1:0-88191 GCA_965367245.1 uncultured bacterium
CCCGCTCGCCCCCCGCCAAGGGCTGCGCCCCTGGACCCGCGACGAGCGTAGGCGACCGGGTAGGCACTGCGAGCAGGTGCGTAGGCGGGGTCGGCCTCGCTGGCTCGGGCTTCCGGCCACGGGTTGCCGGGGGGCTCCGCCCCCGCTCGCCCCCCGCCAAGGGCTGCGCCCCTGGACCCGCGACGTGCTTGGGCGGGGCGGGAGCGCTCTAGTAGAACATCAGCGGCACGAAGGCGACGAGCACCAGCGCCGTCCCCATGATCATCATGGGCAGCAGGATGTGCTCGTAGGCATCGAAGAAGCCCTCCTTGGGGTCGACGACCTCGACGTAGCTGGGCGGCCCGATGACCTGGCGAGCCAGCAGGTGGTTGAGGGCCACCGGGGGGGTGAGGTAGCCGAGCTCGAAGGCACACAGCACCATCATCCAGAAGTGCACCGGGTCGATGTCGTTGGCGTAGGCAATCTGCGCCACCGTGACGGAGACGAGCACCACGGCACCGAGGGCGTCCATCGTCATGCCCACGAGGACCATGATGACGACGAGCACCACCATGGTGACGAACGGGCTGCCGAAGGACTCGGGCACCAGAGCCATGACCTCGGCGCGCTCGACTACGCCGCCGAGGCCCACCGAGCCCACCATCACCATCAGCAACGCCCCGATGTGGTCGGAGGACTCCGAGGTCGCCGAGCGAAGCGCGGGGCCGACGGCGAGCTGGGGCGCGATGTCGGCCTCGGACGGCACGGCGGTGACCCGGTCGTAGACGAGCAGCGCCAGCATCATGGCGGGCAGCACCATGGCGGCGGTGTGCTCGTTCACCGTGGTGTCGAGGACGAGCCGGTAGAACACCAGCACCACAATGGCCAGCCCAGCGTAGGGAAGCAGCGGCCGCAGCTTGCCGAGGATGGCCGGGGCGGCCTGCGCAGGGTTGGGCAGGCGCAGGGGCTGGTCGTTGCGCCACAGCAGGGCGAGCAGCGACAGCACGGCGGTGAGGGCGAACACCTGGATGCCGCGGCTGAACAGCTCGTCGGTGGTCACCTGTTTGTTGAGGACCGCGACGAGGACGACCACGAGGCACGGGCGAAGCACCACGCCCAGGCTGCCCGACATCGCGGTGGCGGCCATGGCGATGCGGGGGCTGGCACCGGCGTTGGTGAGCCGCTCGAAGATCACGGCGCCCGCAGCGATGACGAAGATCCCCGACGCGCCCGAGTAGGCGGTGGGCAGCGCGGCGAGCACGATGACCAGCCACGCCAGCAGCACCGGCGGCAGGTTCAGCGGCAGCAGCGTGTCGAAGGCCAGGGGAGCGATTCGGGTGCGCGACAGCATCATGCCGGCCCAGATGTACAGCCCGATGCCGATGTAGATGGTCGGGTGCTGCACGAACTTGTGCAGGAAGATGGCCTGGCCCGACGGGTGGTGCTCGACGAGGGTGAAGTACAGCCCGGCGAGGATGGCCATGTAGACGTACAGCGGGATGACCATCAGCATCCGCATGGGGTTGGACCCCGCGGGCTTCAGGAACGACGGGGGGCGCACGAGGTGCACCACGTTGATCAGGCCGAGCAGCCCGAAGCCCCCGGCCCACAGCACCGGGAGCATCCGGTCGGCGCCGGCCGCGCCGGACTCGCTGAGCACGCCGTAGTCTTCCAGGCACGACACCAACAGGAAGCCATGGGCGACGAGCTGCAGGACCTGGGCGAGCCGGTGCTCGAGGAGGTTGCCCGGCTCCCGCAGCGCGATGTGCATGCGCTGGGTGGTGGTCGACAGGGCGCCGAGGAGCACCAGCAGCACGAGCAGGTGCTTGGTGTAGGGGAAGCGGGCGACGTCGGTCACGGCCTGCTCGAAGGCGCGGAAGGTGCGGACCCCGGACGTGATGCGGGCGGTGGTGGCGGCGTAGGCGTCGTGGCGCTCGGCGCAGGTGCCGTGCAGGTTGCGCAGGGCAGGGCAGTTCACCGGGGCCGCGGCAGGCTTGTCTTCGGCGAAGGGGTCGTTGCCGGCGAAGGGGTCGTCGGCGGGGGCGGGGGCGGGCGCCGCGAAGGGGTCGTTGCCGCCGAAGGGGTCGTCGCCGGGGGCGGGCGCGGGGGCTGGCTTCGGAGCGGCGAAGGGGTCTTCCCCGCCGAAGGGGTCGGCGTCGGGGGCTGGGGCGGGCTTCGGCTCGGCGAAGGGATCGTTGCCGCCGAACGGGTCTTCGCCCCCGAAGGGGTCGCCGTCGGTGGGCTGCGGAGCGGGGGCCTCGCCCTCGGGTGGGCAGGCCTTCAGCCGCTCGGCCAGCTCGTCGACATCGCAGTCGGGCTCTACCGGATCGGACCGCAGCTCCGCAGCGTAGCCGGGCCAGACCTGCTCGCCGATGCCCACCACGCGGGTGTTGAAGTTCGGCGCGATACCCACGCCCAGCGCGAGCAGGAGCGCGCCGAGGATGAGCAGGGTGGCGACGGGGTTCACGACGCGGAGCGGGCCAGACGGCTGGTTCGACACGGGTGCGGTCCTCAGAGGTCAGGGAGGGTAGCGCACTCGGGCAGATGGAGCAGCTTCGGAGGCAGCCCCGGGGGCGCCGTCGACAGAACCCAGGCCGGCGCGAATAGCGTCGCCCGCTGCCACAGCCCTCATGCACAGGGCTAGCCCTCGGCCCCCGCCAGCCGTGCCTGGGCGCGCCGCAGCATCGCGGCCGACCCGTCGTCGTCTCGTCCCAGGCCCCGCCGCTGCAGTGCCTGTAGGCCCTCGGCGAGCTCGCCCAGCTCCCGCGCCTCGACGAGGTCGACGAGGGCGAGGAGCGTGGGCCGGGTGGCGTCGTTGAGAGGGCCTCGGCCGCACAGAGCCCGAGCGAGGCGCAGCGCCTCGGGGTGACGCCGCTCGAGCAGGGCGAAGAAGGCGAAGCTGGTGGTTCCGTGCTCGCGGGAGCCCAGCTCCTTGGCGAAGTCGTGCAGCTCGGCGACGAGGAAGGGCTCCGCGGCCTCGTCGTCGTCGTAGAAGTGGTCGGCGACCATGGCGAGCTCCAGGAAGCGCCGCCGCCCAGCCGTTCGGCCCACCGCCTGGAAGGCACGGTGGAGGGCGGAGAACGAGCCGAGGGCCTTGCCCCAGCCGACAAGGGCCCCGGGGGCGGCATCGGCGTGGTCTTCGTCGACCCCCGCGCCCAGGGCGAAGGCCGCCTCGAACAGCGGCAGCCAGGTGGTGTCGACCTCCTGCAGCAGGCTGTTCATCGGTCGGATCAGCGGGGTGGTCTCGCCCGACGCGAGGCGCCCGTGGCGGGTGGCGCGGTCGGTGTCGTTGCAGGCCCACACGTCGATGAGGTGGCGCTCGGAGGCGGCGAGGGCGCCGGCACAGCGGCTCAGGAGGTCCCACGCCTGCAGAGCCCGCTGGGTGCCGTCGTCGACGCGGGTGCGCAGGTGGATGAGGGTGGACGCCGCCTGCGCCGCCCACCGCTCCCGCTGTGCAAGCTGCGCCTGCACCTCGGCGATGGCCTCGTCGCTCATGCCCGCCCCGCTTCCCGCCACCAGGTCGACACGGAGGGCCTGGAGCGCCGCATGGCTCACGAGCTGGTCGGGCTCGGCGCCCTCGTCGAAGGCGCGGCACAGGGCGCGGAGCTCGACGATGGGAGGGTAGCGGTCGTCGGCGACGGCGAGCACCTCGGCCTGGGCGCTCCGGTTGCCCAGCAGCATGTGGTGCACGAGCCAGTAGGCCTGAAGGTGAGGCCAGTCAGCCAGCAGGGTGCGCTCGCGCTCCCAGGTGGACCACGCCGGGATCTGTGCCAGGCGGTCGTAGAACAGCCCTTCGCTGCCGCCGGTCGTGAGCTGCGCCCCGAGGAGCAGCTCGGTGACCCAGTGGGTGCGCCCGGCCAGCGCCTCGGGGTCGAGGTGCGCGGGCCAGGGCTCCCCGTCGTCGGCGGGCGCCTCGTCGCCGTCGCGCCCTGCCACGAGCTCGGCCAGCGACCCATGCAGGCGCTGCGCCGTCGGCTCGCTGCGGTGGTGCCCATAGACCCGGCTGGTGCCGTGCTCCGTGGCCTGCCAGCTCGCGGTCACGTAGGTCGTCTCGGTGAGGCACACCGTGCTCACCGGCAGGAAGATCGCCTGCAGGCGCGCCACGCCGTGGGCATCCCGGGCCCGGGTGGCGCTGAACAGCCGCGCACAGCCCCCCGCCACCCACACCTCGCCGTCACGGGCCCGCAGGCGAGCCGCCAGCCGTTCGTCGCGCCACCCCTGCAGCTCCGGCGACAGCCGCTCGCCCAGGGCCTCGCCGCGGTCGACCTGCTCGTGGCCCACGGCCTGCAGCTCGACCTCGTCGCGCCCGCGCTCGAGGTGCGGTGCGACCCGGCTCATGAGGCGATTCGGGGCGGCATCCTTCACGTCGGCTCGCCCGGTTCTGCCTCGTCTCGCCCCGTTGGCTGCTGGCCGGGGTTCGACAGGGTGATGGCCACCTTCACCGCGATGGCGAAGGCGAACAGCGGCAGGGCCGTGGCCATCGCCAGGAGCGGGTGGTCGATGATGAGCTGTCGCCAGTCCATGGGTTCTCCCGCTAGGGTTGGCTGCAGGCTTCATGCCACGCACAGACCCTCCCAGCCACCGCTCCAGGAGTGACCATGACCCGCTGGATTCCCCTTGCCCTCGCCTTGGCCGCGTGCAGCGGAGGTGGAAAGGGCTCCGACGGCGACGACAGCGGGCTCGATGGCGATGGTGCCTGCGAGCTGGCGGCGCGCTCCCAGACCTGCCCCTCGTGCAGCGACGGCCCGGTGACCTGCACCTTCGGCGACACCTCGGTCACCCGCAACAGCTGTGGATGGTGCCAGGCCGAAGCGGAGCTGTGGCAGACCCTGTGCGATCAGGGGGAGGCAGCGCCTGCCGAGACCATCGAGGCCGACACGACCTGCGAGTACACCCCCGAGTGCCATGTCGTGTACACGGGCTGCCCGGCCTGCACGCCCACCTGCCTGCCGACGAACATGACCCTGTCGACGACGTGCCCCGGGCAGACCTGCCCTACCCCGGAAGACCCGCCCGGTGAGTGCGTGGCGGTGGGCGGAGGCTGTGCGTTCCAGTAGCGTCTGGCCCGAGGGCCGCGGCCTCCCACAGGGGCCCGATCATCAGCCCGCGCAGCAACACGGCCTGTCCCATGGCCCACTCGGGGGACTCCGCCAGCGCCGGCCACACCCACAGCACCAGGTCGGGCACCGCCAGCGCCCGCACCAGCCGCCGGTGCCGCCGCTCGTCGCCGAAGGCCCGGCTGGCCATCAGCGCGAAGCCACTGCTCGACGGGCTCGCGTCGAGGAGGGGGATGATCGGCCCCGAGTCGATGTCGACGGCCCCGCGCCAGCCAGGTCCCCACTCGCTCGCCCACCCCAGGCCCAGCCACTCGTGGGACAGGGCCTCGACCGCGCCGGCGTACTGCTCGTCGGCCAGCTCCTCGTCGAGGAGCCGCAGGTTGGTGGCGACGGCCCACAGGCTCGAGCCCTCGGGCCCGTCGAGCATGGAGCGGTCGGTGCGGAACTCGGAGCCGAGCAGGCCCGAGCCGTGGGTCAGATCGCGGCGGGCCTGGTCGGTGAAGGCGGTGACGAGGGCGTCGTGGTCAGTGCCGTCGAGGAGGTCGGCCAGGCGCACGGCGACCAGGGCGTGGGTGACGCAGAACAGCCAGGCCTCGTCGGGGTAGCTCTCGGGGAGTCCTGCGGGGGAGGCCTCGAAGGCGCGCACCACGTCGGCGACCCGGGCGCGGTGGGCGGCCGCGACCTCGGGGTCGTCGCGGACCATGCGCCGCGCGCCGAGCATCAGCGCGAGCTCGCCGTCGACGAACAGGCTGCGCTCGGTGGGGTCGACCCAGGGCTTGGCGTCGGCGTAGCCCAGCAGGAAGTGGCGGTGGCCCCCGGCGGCGAGGTCGGCCTCGGTGGTCGCGATGAGGGAGTCCACCAGGGCCAGCCACCGGTCGGCCTCGTCGGGATGGGACAGGGCCCGCTCGGACGCCGAGAGTGCGAGGAAGGTGCGCCGCATCAGGTCGAACTCGGGGTTGCCCGACCGCAGGGCGCGGATCGATGCCGCGCGGCGGGTGGGGTCCTCCCACTCAGCAGCCTGAGCGAGCAGCATGCTCTCGGCACGGGCCTCCTCGCTGGGACGCGACGCGAACCAGGCCCCCAGCAGCAGGAGCACGCCGAGGCAGGCGGTGAGGGCCGACAGGCCGAGGAAGCGAAGGACGGACAGGAAGGTGTGTCGCATGCCTTCACCGTAGGGCCTCCCTCGCGGACCGCTGACGCAAGGGGCGTGCAATCGTCGTGCAGCGTGGCATCCTGTCGGTATGTGGACCTTGCTCATTGCCCTCGTCGCTGCCGCTCCCCCCGTCGCCCTGCCCAAGGTCGGCAGCTGCCCCTCGGGGTACTCCACCAGCGGCGACTACTGCCATCCGGGGTCGTCTGCCCGCTACGCCGTGGTGAAGGTCGGCTCGTGCCCCTCGGGCTACTCCACCAGCGGCGACTACTGCCTCGCCGGCCGCGACGACACGCCGGTCGCGGTGGCCAAGGGAGGCAGCTGCCCGTCGGGCTACAGCACCTCGGGGGCCTACTGCCTGGCCTCCAGCAGCACCGTCGAGGCGCCTGCCGAGCTACCCGCCACCGCGGTCGCCAAGGTCGGCTCGTGCCCCTCGGGGTACCACACCAGCGGCGACTACTGCAGCCCGGGCTCGACCGCTCGCTACGCTGTGGCCAAGGTGGGGAGCTGCCCCTCGGGCTACTCCACCAGCGGCGACTACTGCCTGGCGGGGTCTACCGCTCGGCACGCCCTGGCGAAGACCGGCTCCTGCCCCTCGGGCTACTCCACCAGCGGCGACTACTGCCTGAGCGGCCGCTAGTCGAGGAACTGGGTGTCGTCGCCCAGGGGGCGCTTGAGCAGGCGCAGTGCGAGCTCCCCGGCCTGCTGCCGCACCACGTCTTGCTTGGCTCCGAGCAGGTCGGGCAGGCTCGCGTCGTCGAACAGGTCGAGGGGGGACACGACGGTGAGCGTGCCCTCGCCGACCGCCTTCTGTGCCACCAGGTCGATGCGGATCGGCCGCTGGCTGTGCACCTGCTCGATGTGCCACGCGCCGTGCCGTAGCTGCACCACGGGCTCGACGCCCTTCCAGCGGATGGTCGGCGTGCCCTTCGGGGCGTAGATGCGCAGGACGCCGGACGCCCAGGCCTCGTCGCCGACGACCTCGAGGGGCAGCTTGAGCGCTTGGGTATCGCTGGTGTCGACCGCGACCGACACGCCGAAGTGCGCCTGGAGCTGCCGGCTGGCGGCGCTGTCGAGGGAGGCGAGGGTCGCCATCCAGATCACCGCGCGCCCCTGTGCGAGCTGGGTATCGATGAGGGCGAGCTCCTCCTCGGTGTAGGCCTGCAGGGGCGCGCCGAGAACCAGCGCTTCGTAGCCGGCCTGCAGGTCGGGGTGGGCCCACGCGCGCAGCTGCGGCTCCTTGCCCCACTGGGCCAGCAGGGCCCGGAAGGTGGAGGCGTCGGACTTGCGGTGCAGGTGGAAGTCGGAGCCCTCGGGGGCGTGTACCAGCACGTCGTAGCCGTGGGGGTAGCCCCACTCCACCAGCTCGGGCCGGTCGTCGGCACCCGCCAGCCAGCGCATGGCGTTCATCGCGAACCGATGGTGGTCGGCCTGGTACAGCTCGGTGTTCGACAGCCCGTTGTGGTCGCCCAGCACGACGACACGGCCCTTGCCAAAGGCGAACGCGGCGACCCCCGCCAGCGGGCCCGACAGCTCGTCGGGGTCGCGCCGCTTGTTGCCGTTGTGCACCGGCTTGTCGGCCTTGTCGTAGCGGTCGGACCACGCCTGGTCGCTCGACATCAGCACGCCGTGCTCGGTGTCGAGGGAGCACCCGTTGTAGAACCAGAAGGCGTCGACGCCCTCGGTCACCGGGTGGGGGGAGGCGGGGGCCAGCTTGACCCAGTCGGGGGCCGAGGGATGGGCGGTGGCGGGGTCGCACAGGCTGTCGAACCGCGCCTTCACGGGCAGGGGCTCGGCGAGCAGGTTGAACACGTCGCCCATGTAGTGGGCATTGGTGTGCTCCACGGTGGCGAGCAGGCCCCCTCCGTCGCGGACCCAGTCGACCAGGGCTGCCCGCTCGGCGTCGCTCATGAAGCGGCCGTGGTAGGTCTGCTCGCCGATGACGAACACATCGAAGGCGTCGAGGGTCTGCCGGTCGAAGCACGCGTGGCTCTCGGCATGCACCTGGTAGCCGGCCGTGCGCAGGCCCTGCAGGAAGCGGAACCAGCCGGAGACGGTGTGGTAGTCGTTGCGGAACCGTCGGTTGTCGCGGTCGTGCAGGTGCCGGGCGCCGTGCACGGCGTCGTAGTAGACCCGGGGGCCGTCGTCGTTCACGGGCGTGACGAGGGTGGCCTGGCCGTCGGCCACGAAGGTGCGGCGGACGGGGTGGGCCACGTCGTGCGCGGGGGGAGGAGGGGGCGCGGGTTGGCTGCATGCCCACAGCAGGAGGGTGACCATCGCGGCTCCAGGTGGCGCCTTGTATGCGTCGAGGGCGACCCCATCCACTCTGCCCAGCCGCTAGGATGGGCACGTGACCGACTCCCTGCCCGCTCACTGGCTCGCCCGCCTGCACGCCCACGAAGCGGCGGCGGTGCTGCTGGGCCGCGACTACCAGGTGCTGGCCACCAACCCCGCCTACGTCGAGCGCTTCGGAGCGGGGGCCGTGGGGCGGCGCTGCTACGAGGTGTCGCACCACTACGACGCGCCCTGCGATCAGCGAGGCGAGTCCTGCCCCCTGGCCACGTGCCTGAAGACGGGGCGATCCAGCCGAGTCCTCCACATCCACCACACGCCGCGAGGGCCCGAGCACGTCGACGTGCGCCTCGAGCCGGTGCGGGGGGGGGAGGGCACCATCGAGGCCTTCGTCGAGGTGCTCGGGGAGGTCACCGCGGTGAGCACGCGGGCAGGCGATGCCGACATGGTGGGCCAGGCGCCTGCGTTCAACGAGGCGGTGGCGCTGCTGCACCGCGCTGCTCCCAGCGAGATCCCGGTGCTGCTGACGGGGCCGAGCGGCACGGGCAAGGAGGTGGCGGCGCTGGCGCTTCATCGGGCCAGCCTGCGGGCGAGCGGCCCCTTCGTTCCGGTGGCCTGCTCGGGGCTGCCCGACAGCCTGTTCGAGTCGGAGCTGTTCGGTCACGAGCGAGGCGCCTTCACGGGAGCATCCCAGCGGCGGGTGGGCCTGGTGGAGAGTGCCCAGGGGGGCACCTTGTTCCTCGACGAGATCGGCGACGTGCCACCCAGCATGCAGGTGCGGTTGCTGCGGCTGCTGGAGTCCCGATCGTTCCGGAGGGTGGGCAGCTCCACCTCCATCGAGGCCGACTTCCGGTTGGTGTGCGCGACCCATCGCGACCTCGACGCGATGGTCGTCGACGGCACCTTCCGCGAAGACCTCTTCTACCGAATCAACGCCTTCCCGATCCGGATGCCTCCGCTGTCGGAGCGCCTCGAGGATCTGCCCCTGCTCGCGCAGCACTTCCTCGGTGCCGAGGTGGAGCTGACCCAGGGCGCCCTGAGCCGGCTGCGTGAGCATCGCTTCCCCGGCAACCTCCGCGAGCTGCGCAACCTGCTGCAGCGGGCGGCGCTCCTCGCCGACGGAGGTGCCATCCGGCCGGAGCACCTGCCTCCGAGTCTGGGGCCGTCGACTGCCACCATTGACAGCCGACAGCTGCCATGGATGGCAGATGGGTCGGCCGACGTGGTGTCGCTGGAGGAGGCCGAGGCCCGCTACCTGCGCTGGGCCCGCCGGCAGCACGACGGCGACCGATCTGCGCTGGCTCGGCGGCTGGGGGTGAGCGAGCGCACCTTGTACCGGAAGCTGCGAAGCCTCGACCACGGCGCCGAATAGCGCTGGCACGAGCCGTGCAATGGCCCGTCTCCACCCTGGAGGCGAGCGATGGCGGCCACGGCCCCCGAACAGGCAAGCATCGAGGCGCGGCTCGATCGAATCGAGGCGTCGCTCGAGCGGCTCACCCGGCTGCTGGACCACGCCGAGGCGGCGGTGCCGATGGTGGCAGATGCCGCCGACGAGCTGGTTCGTGACGTGCAGGCACGCGGGGTCGATGTCGATGCGCGGGTGCGGTCCCTCGGGGTGTTGGTGGACCACGTCTCCGAGCCTCACACCGCCGAGGCCCTGGGGGCCATGGTCGACCAGGCGCCGGGCCTCGACACGGTGGTGGGCCTCGCTGCCCATGCCGACGACCACCTCGCGATGGGCTTCGACATCGCCGACGAGTGGGTTCGGCAGGCCGACGCACGCGGCGTGAACGTGCACGAGCGGCTGCTGCAGGCGGCCGACGCCCTCGAGCAGCTCACCGAGCCGGCCACCCTCGGGGCCCTCACCCGCATCGCCGCCCAGGCCGACCGGCTCGAGTGGGTGACGAACCTGGCCGCGTCGGCCGAGGCGAGCACGGCCATGGCCTTCGACGCCCTCGACGAGCTGCAGCGCGACGCCGCCGACGCGGGCTTCGACGTGGAGGCGCTGGCCCACAACACGCTGCAGACCGCCCGTGCCCTCGGCACGCCCGAGGCCGCTCGCGCCCGCGATGCCTTGCTCGATCCCGCGCTGGTCGACCTGCTGGGCACGACGGTCGCTGCGGTCGAGTCCGCGCGCAACGCCAACCCCGCTCCCGTCGGGGTCTGGGGCGCGCTGACCGCCCTGTCCGACCCCAAGGTCGGCAAGGCCTTTGCCTTCCTCCTCGCTGTGGCCCGGCACCTGGGCGAGGCCCTCGAACACCCCACGGCGCTCGCCCCGCGCCGCTGAATCGGAGTCCCCATGTCTCACCATGCCCAGGTCCTCATCATCGGCGGAGGCACCGCTGGCCTCACGACCGCCGCGCTGCTCCGCAACCAGCCCAATCCCCCCGGCGTCACCATCGTGGAGCCCAAGACCAAGCACTACTACCAGCCGCTGTGGACGCTGGTGGGCGCCGGGGTCTTCCCCAAGGAGGAGACCGAGCGGGAGGAGGCCGACTTCATTCCCGACGGCGCCGAGTGGATCCGCGAGGCGGTGGCCACCTTCGAGCCCGAAGCCAACGCCGTCGTGCTCGCCAACGGCGACCGGGTGACCTACGACGCCCTGGTCGTCGCGACGGGCATCCAGCTCGACTACGACAAGGTCGATGGCCTGGTCGACACCCTCGGCGCCAACGGGGTGTGCAGCAACTACCGCTACGACCTCGTCGAGTACACCTGGGAGTGCATCCAGGGCCTGCAGGGCGGCAACGCGGTGTTCACCTTTCCCGCCACCCCCATCAAGTGTGCAGGGGCACCGCAGAAGATCATGTGGCTCACCGAGCATGCGCTGGAGAAGGCCGGCAAGCGCGACAAGGTCGACATCCACTACGGGTCGGCCACCGCCGGCATCTTCGGCATCCCGCGCTACGCCAAGACGCTGAACAAGCTGGTCGAGAAGCGCCACATCATCCCGCACTACCAGCACGACCTGGTCGCGGTCGATGGCCCCGGGCACAAGGCCACCTTCCAGCACATCGAGACGGGCGCGCAGCTCGTGCTCGACTTCGCCATGCTCCACGTCACCCCGCCGCAGTCGGCGCCCGAGGTGATCAAGAGCAGCCCGCTGGCCAACGAGGCCGGCTGGGTCGACGTGCACAAGCACACCACCCAGCACGTGCGCTACCCCAACGTCTTCTCCCTGGGCGACAGCTCGGGGCTGCCCAACTCGAAGACGGCCGCGGCGGTGCGCAAGCAGGGGCCGGTCACGGCCACCAACCTGCGTGCCTTCCTCGACGGGCGCCCGCTGACCGCCAGCTACAACGGCTACGCCAGCTGCCCGCTGGTCACCGGCTACGGCCGGCTGATCCTGGCCGAGTTCGGCTACGACGGCGAGATCATGGAGACCATGCCCTTCGACCAGAGCCAGGAGCGGTACTCGATGTATGCCACCAAGGCCTACGCGCTGCCTCGGATGTACTGGCACGGCATGCTGCGCGGGCGCTGGTAGCGCCAGCGCCGCAGGACGGGCCTACTCCTTGTTCTCGGCGCACTCCGACCGCGCTCCGTCGGTCTTGCAGCGCAGCGTCTTCATCACGCTGAGCATCATCGGGTCGTAGGCCTTCTTCTCATCGCGCAGCGAGATGCGCACGCCCTGGAACATCTGGTCCCAGTCGACGAGGGTGCTGTCGGGGATCTCGACCCACAGGTTTGCCGGGATGTCGGCCTCGGCCTTCTCGATGATGGTGAGCGCGGTGCCGAAGCGGCCGAGCAGATCCGCGCGGGACTTGGCGGCGAAGCCGTCGGGGAACTTGTCGTCGCGGATCATCACCTGCAGGGTGGCCTGGGCCAGGGGGGCCTTGAGGATGCCGCCGCCCGAGGCGAGGCCGCGGTGCAGCTCGAAGGGGCGGAACGCTGGCGCTGAGACGTAGCAGGCGTCGACATCACCGTTGTTGAACTTCGGGCCGATGCTGCCGAGGTCGGCGGGCACCATGATGGCGCCTACGCGGTCGACCATGAACACGCTGGCCTTGTCGTAGGCCATCGTCGCGATGCGCTTGCCAGCGAGCTCGGGCACGGTGTCGACGGCCTTGTCGCGCACGAACAGGTAGACGGCACCCACGGGGATGAAGCCGACGACGGTGTTGCCGTCTTGCGTCAGCTTCGCGCTGGCGCCCTCGCTGGTGGCCAGGGTGGTGACCATGTCTTTGAGCTGGCCGTAGGTCTTGATGCCGCCGATGGCCTCGATGCTGGCGCCGAACTTGTTGAAGCGCTGCAGGCGCACACCGGTAGCGACCACGCCGTCGCACTGGCCGGCCTCGTAGTCTTTGGAGGCGGTTTCTTCGTCGGTGTAGGCCTTGATCTCGACCTCGACGCCCCAGGTGGAGGCCTCCGTCGCGTACTTGCTCATGATGCCGAAGTAGTCGCCGCTCTTGCCGGCGGGGTCGTACACGCAGATGGAGCGGGTCTCAGCCTGGGCGGGGGCCGCCACGGCCAGCGACAGAACGGTCAACGCGGAAGCGATCCAGCGCGTCATGGAGTCTCCTCTTGGGTGGGGACCTCGCCTTCGCCTTCCGCGTCGGGGGAGGCGGTGTCGCCTTCCTCGTCGCCTTCGGGCTCGGCGGGGGGCGGGGACGCGAACGGGTCGCTCCCCGAGAACAGGTCGGGCACCGCGACGGGCGCCTCCACATCCGACGGCAGCTGGCCGAAGACCTCGGTGCGGTGGCCCTCGGCCTGCGCCCAGATCCGGTCGGACTCGTGCCGGGTCACCTCGTAGGCGTAGCGGTCGAGCAGGGCGAAGTCGCTGTCTTGCTCGGTGGCCTCGATGCTGGCGGCGTGGGCCTTGATGGCGGCCTCGGCCACCTCGGTGCGGCCTGCGTTGCCGCCGATGAGGGCCTGGATGGCGCGACCGATGCGCACGCCGCTCGTCTCGCCGGCGGCTGCGGCCTCGTCGAGGAGCTGCCAGGCGTCGCTGCCCTCGGGGCCCGAGCCGGGGATGGTGGCCCAGGCGCCGGCACGCAGGGCGGCGGGGGTGTGCCACCAGCGCTCGTCGTCGAGGCACTCGCTGCCGCGTGCGACCACCAGCAGGCGGTCGAGGGGGATGTCGTGGACGTTGCCGCCGCGCTTGTCGTGGATGAGCGCCAGGGTGCCGCCGACGAGGCCAAGCAGGTAGGCGATCTCGTCTTTCTCCTTGATCTTGGGGCACTCGTCGCCACCGATCTCGCCGTAGGCAGCGATCAGGTGCTGAAAGGAGCGCTCGTAGCGGCCCGCTGCGTCGGCGTGGATGCGCTCCGACAGCACGCGGGCGTCGGTGATCTCGGCGGCTCGGTCGGCGCCGAGGGCCCCGAGGTTGGCCTTGGCCCGATCCATCGCCAGCTCGGCCTCGTTGGCCTCCCCTTCCTCGCACAGGGCCGACACCAGCTCGGCGATGACCAGGGCCTTGTGGGGGGCCTTCTTCGACAGCGAGGCCAGGGGATGAGCCAGGGCAGCGCCCAGGTGGCAGACCTTGCCCGTGTCGGGCACGTCGGTGCCGACGGCGACCACGCGGTCGATGGTGAACCGGTCGATCTTCGCAGCGCAGCCGGTGGTGGCGGCGAGGCCGACGGGGAGGGCGATGAGGGGGATGAGCGAGCGGTAGCGGGTCAAGGCGTCCTCGTCGCGGCTCTCAGGGTGTCCTGGGGGCGGCGACCGGGACTGTAACACCGGTCAGGCGCGGTTCATGCCCGGTCGGGTCACCCTGGCGCAACTCGGGCTTCGGGCGCGGGTTGCCGGGCGGCTCCGCCCCCGCTCGCCCCCCGCCAAGGGCTGCGCCCCTGGACCCGCGACGTGCGACGATGCCTCCACCGGGAGGGCGTGATGGCGTGGCAGATCTGGATCATGGCTCTCGGCGGCTGCGCGCTCCCCGCGGCACCGCTTCCGCCGGGGCAGCCAGCGGAGGTGGCCCCTGCGCCGACGGCCGTCCCCCCAGAGCAGACAGCAGGGCGACCGCTCACCGAGGAAGAGGTGATGGCGCTGGGGGAGGTGGGCTACGGCAAGTGGTGTGCCACCTGCCACCAGGCGGATGGCTTCGGGGTCCGGTCGGTCTACCCCCCTCTGGTCGGGCAGGCCGCCTGGATGGCGAGCTGTGAGCAGCACGCGGGCTACGTCGTACACGGGCTGTTCGGCCCGATCGAGGTCGGGGGGGAGGTGTACGACCAGCTCATGCCCCCGCTGGAGCGTAGCGTCGATGACGTGGAGGTCGCGGCCATCCTGACCTTCGTGCAGAACAGCTGGGGCAACCGCTACGGAGCGTGCTCACCAGAGGCGGTCGTGCGAGCGCGTGAAGCCGCGCGACCCGGTCCCGTGGCGGCGGGCACGTCGGGTAGCCCCACGCCTTCGCCCTAGTCGCCCCACTCCACGTGCACCACCGACGGCCGGGTCACGCCCAGCACCTCGTGCCCGGGTGGGTCGAACTCGAAGAACGCGGCGCCGTCGGGCGTCGACAGGGGCTGCCCGCGGCCCACCCGCTCGTGGAGGGGTTGGCTGCGGTCGATCTCCATGAGCGAGCCGTCGAGCCGCACCCGAGCCGGGTAGGGAACGCGGTCGATGTAGGCGATGATCACCGCGTGGTCTTCGTCGTCGAAGGCCGACACCACCGCCGTGGCGCCCTGCGGCAGCGTCGACAGGTACCAGATCCCCGTGGTCACGTCGTAGACGCGCTGCTCCTCGTCGGTGAAGTAGAGCACCTGGTCGAAGCCCCCCGACGGAAGGCCGAGCTCGCCCACCATCGGCCAGGGCTCGACCTCACCGGACGTGGGGTCGATCGAGGCATTCGGCGTGCCCGACGCCTCGCTTCCTCCGACATCGATCCATGCGCGACCGCCCGCGAGCGCTCCGTAGAGGGTGCGGGCCTCTGTCTGACTCCACTCGGCGGGCTCGAACCGGTCGTGGAGGATGCGCCACGCACGGTCGCCGTCTGGGAACCAGGCCACGACGAGGGCTCGGTCCGACGCGCCTCCGTAGCTCACCCAGCCTAGACCGCCGGTCAGGTCGGGCCCGTCGAAGCCGGGGCGGTCGGCGGGCTCGAAGCGCAGCACGTGGTCGAGGCCCTCGATCAGCAGCCCGATGCCCTCGACGTCGGACACCACCCGCATGTCGATGACCTCGGCATCGTTCACCTCCGGCAGCTCCTGCCGTGTCAGGGTGACCGTCGTCTCCACCGACGAGGAGGCCGGTCGGCTCGCTGCCCCGTCGCCTGGCTTGCACGCGCCCCAGGTGGCCGACAGACACAGCGTCAGGGAAAGGCTCATCGGATGCCGCATGCGATCAGCGTACCCAGGAGCAGGTCGCTACGTCCACGCACCACAGAGCCGGAAGAACGGAGCGTCGCGGAATAGACCCGTTGCGGAGGTCTGCGTGTCCGACGTCGACGTGGTGGTGATCGGTGCGGGGCACAATGGGCTGTTCGCCGCGTGCCGCCTGGCTCGCGCCGGGATGTCGGTGCACGTGGTGGAGGCCAACGACCGGCCGGGCGGTGCGGTGTGGTCCCTCGACACCACCGGCGATGGCTCGCTGCACGACGTGGGTGCGGGCTTCATCGCGTTTCACGACTCGGCCGCCTTCCGCGGTCTTCCCCTGGAGGACCACGGGCTGAGCTTCGCGCAAGGAGAGGTCCAGTCCACCAACCCCGCCCTCGACGGCACCGTCACTGCCCTGTCCCAAGACCCCGAGCTCATCGATCTCGGCTCCCCGTCCGACACCGAGGCCTTCCGCGCGCTGCGCCGCTGGCACCAGGGCCTCGAGCCCGCGATGATGGGCTTCCTGGGGCCTATCGGCAGGCTGAAGCCGGTGTGGGACCTCGGGCCACTCCGTGGGCTGAAGCTGGCCAGCCTGTTCGCCCGCAGCCCGGCCGGCCTGGCTCGTCACCTGTTTCATGGCGCGGCGGCACGGCGGCTGATGCCGTCGATGGGGCTGCACGTCGACCTCGGCCCTGACGACGCGATGGCCTCGGCGGTCGGCTACGTGCTCACGATGCGCAGCACCACGGGGGGCTTCGCGGTCCCCATCGGCGGGGCGAAGGCCATCACCGAGGCGCTGGTGAGCTGCCTGGAGGCGGCGGGCGGCACCCTCGAGCTCGGAGCGCGGGTGAGCCAGGTCGAGGTCCACCAGGGGCGCGCGACGGGGGTGGTGCTCGCGGGCGGCCGGCGGATCCGCGCGAAGAAGGCGGTGGTGAGCAACACCAGTGCACCGGCGCTCTACCTCGATCTGCTCGACGGCAGCTGGGTCCCGCGGGGGGTGAAGCGGCGCATGCGGTCGTTCCCGCTGGGGTGGGGAACCTTCAAGGTCGACCTGTCGCTGGAGGGGCCGGTGCCGTGGGCCGACGAGCCGAGTCGGAAGTCTGCCGTGGTGCACGCGGCGGAGGGCCTCGACGACTTGCGCCGGTTCACGCGGCAGGTGCGCGGCGGGGATCTGCCCGACCAGCCCTACCTGGTCATCGGCCAGCAGTCGTTGGTGGACTCCACCCGAGCCCCCGACGGCCGCCACACGCTGTACGCCTACACCCACGTGCCCGCGCGCCTGGACCCGGTGCGCTATCCCGGGGGGTGGGCCGCCTGGCGGGAGCGCTTCGCCGACCGCATCGAAGCGCGCATCGAGGGGCTGGCGCCGGGCTTTCGTGCCCTGGTTCGGGGGCGCGCCGTGCACGACCCGGGCGACCTCGAGGCGATGAGCAGCAACCTGCTGGGCAGCGACCTGGGGGCAGGCACGGCCCATGTGCACAACCAGCTGGTGCTACGGCCAGCCTTTCCGTGGTTCCGCCACCGCACGCCGGTTCGGGGGCTCTACTTGTCGTCGGCGTTCACCCACCCAGGCACCGGGGCCCACGGGCTGTGCGGCTGGAACGCGGCAGAGATGGTGCTCGCCGACGCCTGATGCCCTGTGGGTCGCATGGAGTACCTGCGCGCCACCGTTGGCACGACGAGCCCGAGGTGGGGGCCGAGATCGCTTGTGTCGATCCGGCTCCGCGGACTGTGCGACCAGGCCCCACGCGAAGGAGGAGCGTCCTGCACAATGGCGCTTCACTGCGCCCTCTCGGCTCGGTGAAACCTTACTGAAACCTTTCGCAAGTGTTGATGACAAAATGTGACAAAGGGAGAACTTTGGTTGGCGACCTGACGCTGGGTAGGCTGTGTCCAGGCGCGCAGTGGTCCCCCGGAAGAACGGGAACTGCCCGCCCAATCGTGGCAACAAGACAGGCGGGAGTCCTCATGAAGATGTCTTTGGTTTGGATGCTGGCGTTGGCGGCCGGCTGCAACGCGCAGCTGGCAGAGCTCGATGGCGACGCGGAGCGAGATCTGGCCTCGGTCCAGAAGAAAGACAAGAAGGTCAAGGGCAAAGACATCTTCAACAAGGAGGAGTTCGACGGCAACGGTCGCACCTGTCAGACCTGCCACCTCAAGAAGACCGGCACCGTGTCGCCAGAAGACATCCAGGATGCCTTCGACAGCGACCCCAACGACCCGCTGTTCCGGGCCATCGACAGCGACGACGGGCTCGGTCTCACCTACGACCGCATGCTCACCGATGCGACCTTCCGGGTGATCCTCGACCTGCCCGACAACGTCACCCTCGCGGGCGACCCGAGCGCTACGCAGGTGGTGGTCCACCGGGGCGCCTCGGCCACCCTCAACAACCCGGGTCTCGAGACCATCTTCATGCAGGATGGCCGGAACCTGACCCTGCAGGAGCAGGCGCTGGGGGCGATCAACGCCCACTACGAGCCCGGTCGCCAGCCCACCGAGGAAGAGCTCGACGCGGTTGCGGAGCATCAGGTCGACACCAACAACTTCTACAGCTCCCCCGACCTGCGCAAGTGGGCCCAGAACGGCGAGCCGCCCCCCGAGCTGCCTCCTGGCACCACCGACGCCGAGATCCGCGGCCGGGTGTGGTTCGACGGGTCGGCCCCGGAGGGCGTGTGTGCCCACTGCCACGACGGCGACTACCTCAACGAGACCAACGAGTTCTTGCAGGCCCCGCTGCCCCCGGGCTCACGGTTCTTCACCGCCTTCGTCTCCGAGTTCAACCTGGGCAACAACGAGGTCTACACCTTCGAGTTCGCCGACCCCAACGATCCCAGCGCGCCTCCGGTCATCATCGAGTCCCCCGACCCGGGCCTCGCGCTGCAGACGGGCGACCCCGCCACGGCCAACCTGTTCCGAATCCCCACCCTGTGGGGCGCGAAAGACACGGCACCGTACTTCCACGACAACAGCGCGAAGAACCTCGAAGAGGTGATGCAGCACTACGACGCCTACTTCCAGATCGTGCTGGGCACGGGCCTCACCCCCGAAGAGCAGGCCGACATCGTCGCCTACATGCAGCTGCTCGAGTAGCCCCGGGTCGTCGGGCGCCCAGGCTGGCCCTGGGGCCCCGACGAGACCCCGCCCGCGGTGCCTAGCAGCGAATGCCCACGACGCCGTCGCACTCGTCGGGCACGTCGACCTCGGCGAAGGTCTCGCATTCGATGGTGGACAACCGGTCGAGGCAGGCGCTCAGGATCGCCTCGTCGTGGGTGACCGCACAGCTACAGTCGAGCCCCTCCGTCGTCACCTCGCTCACGCACTCCTCGTAGGGGAGCTGGCTGTTGCAGCTCGAGGCCGTGGTGCACAGCGCGTCGACGAAGGTGTCGCACGCCTCGATGGCCGCCTGGACCGCAGGGTTGTCGGTGGGCGTGTCGTCGTCGTCGTCGTCACCGGGGCCCACGGCCCCACGACAGGCGCACAGCGCGACCGCGGACAGCAGCAGCAGGTGCCGGATCAGTGGGCCCCCTTCTTGGGCCGCAGGGTGGCCCCCTTGCTGATGTGGTCGTTCCAGGAGGCGGCGGCGTAGCCGTTGTCGACCTCGACCATGGAGATGCAGTCGGGCACCGGGCAGACGATCTGGCACAGGTTGCACCCGACACACTCGTCGAGGTCGATGGTCGGCACGATGCTGCCGTCGGGGTTGGGGTGGATGCACTGGTGAGCGCCGTCGTGGCAGGCGACCATGCAGCGATTGCACCCGATGCAGGACTCCTTGTCGATCACCGCGATCGTCTCGAAGTTCATGTCGAGGTTCCCCCACTCGCTGTAGGCGGGGACGCTCTTGCCGACGACCTGGTCGAGGTTGTCGAAGCCCTTGTCGGCCATCCAGGTGTCGAGGCCCTCGATCATGTCTTCCACGATGCGGTAGCCGCGCAACATGACCTCGGTGCACACCTGCACGGAGCTGCTGCCCAGCAGCAAGAACTCCACCGCGTCGCGCCAGTTGGTGACCCCGCCGATGCCGCTGATCGGGATCTGGAAGCCGGGGTCGCGAGCGAGGGCGGCGCACATGTGCAGGGCGATGGGGCGCACGGCCGCACCGCAGTAGCCGCCGTTCGACGACTGGTTGCCGACCACGGGCTGGGGCACCAGGGTGTCGATGTCGACGCCGATGATGCTCTTGATGGTGTTGATCAGGCTCACGCCATCGGCGCCGCCGGCTTGGGCCGCGAGGCCGTGGGGGCGGATGTCACCGACGTTGGGGGTGAGCTTCACCAGCACCGGGATGGTGCTGAACTCCTTGGCCCAGCTGGTGATCCGCTCGTTGACCGCTGGCTCCTGGCCGACCGCGGAGCCCATGCCGCGCTCGCACATGCCGTGCGGGCAGCCGAAGTTGAGCTCGAGGCCGTCAGCGCCGGCGTCGATGGACCGCGCGATGATCTCCTTCCACTCTTCCTTGGTCTCCACCATCAGCGACACGATGACCGCGTGCTTGGGGTAGCGCTTCTTCACCTCCGCGATCTCGCGGAAGTTCACGTCGAGGGGCCGGTCGGTGATGAGCTCGATGTTGTTGAAGCCCACGCCGCGCACGCCGCCGTACTGGATGGCGCCGAAGCGGCTCGACACGTTCTGGATGGGGGTGCCCAGCGTCTTCCAGACCGCCCCGCCCCAGCCGTGGTCGAAGGCGCGCATGATCTGGTCGCCGCTGTTCGCGGGAGGCGCCGAGGCCAGCCAGAAGGGGTTGGGGGAGATGATGCCGGCGGTGTTGGATGTCAGGTCGGGCATCAGGCCCCTCCGAGGTAGGCGTGGATGGCTTGTGCGGCGTCGCGGCCCTCGGCCGCGGCGTTCACCACTTCCTTGCCGCCATTGCGGCAGTCGCCGCCGGCGTAGAATCCGGGGCGCCCGGTGGCTCCCTGCGCGTCGGTGACGACGGCGCCCCACTTCGTCTCGATTCCGTCGAGGCCCTCGACCAGAGCGCCGAGCTTGGCCTGACCGATGGCGAGGAGCACGAGATCGGCGGCGATGACGTGCTCGGTGCCCTCGATGGGCTGCTTGGCATCGTCGAGCCGCACGCAGCGAACCCCTGTGACGGTGCCATCGCCCTCGAAGCCGACGGGCTGACGCTGCCAGGCGCCCTGCACGTCTTCGGCCTTGGCGGCCCTCCACTCGTGCTGGTAGCCGCTCATGCCGGCCTCGGTGCCCCGGTAGACCATGGTGACGCTGGCTGCCCCGAGCCCCATCGCCTCCCGGACAGCGTCGATGGCGGTGTTGCCGCCGCCGATGACCGCCACGTGCTTGCCCTGCACCGCGGCGCTGCCCAGCTTGAAGCCCTCGATGAAGTCGACCGCGCCGACGATGCCGTCGAGGTTGGCGCCCGGGAGCGCCATGAGCTTGTCGGGACCGAGCCCGAAACCCAGGAACACCGCGTCGTAGTCGGACTCGAGCTGCTCCCAGCTGATGTCGCCGGGCACCTCGACGCCGAGCTTCACCTCGATGCCGCCGATGCCCAGCACCCACTCGGCCTCGGCGACGGAGCGGTCGGCCTTCATCTTGTAGGGGGCGACGCCGGTGGTGTTCAGCCCACCGACCACCGAGCGCTTGTCGAAGATGGTGACGGCATGGCCGAAGCGCCGAAGGCGATGGGCGGCGGCGAGGCTCGCGGGCCCGGCGCCGACGAGGGCGACCCTCTTGCCCGTGTCGGGGCCTGCTGCGTAGTACTGCCAGCCCTCCTCGTAGGCCTTGTCGGTGGCGTAGCGCTGCAGCTTGCCGATCTGGATGGGCGGGCTGTCGAGGTGGTTGTAGACGCAGTCGCCGACACAGAGCACCTCGACCGGGCACACCCGGGCGCAGCTCATCCCCAGGATGTTGCTGTCGAAGATGGTCTTCGCCGAGCCCTTCACGTTGTCGGTGGCGATCTTCCGGATGAACTCCGGGATGTCGATCTCGGTCGGGCAGGCCTTGATGCACGGCGCGTCGTAGCAGTACAGGCAGCGCTGCGCTTCGGTGACCGCCTGCCGTGCGTCGTACGCCGGCTTGAAGTCGTCGAAGACCGCCTCGGCGCGGTCGTCGGGGATGCTGGACATGGGCAACTCCGTGAGGGGCGCCATCCTACACGCTGCGGAGGGCGGGACAAACGCCCATCTGCGGCGAGGTAGGCTGACCCCCTGGAGGACGCATGCTGTTCAGTGGGACCCGGCTCGGAGCGCGCATCGTCGATGTCGCGGTGGCCGACGGGCGGATCACCGCCATCGAGGCCGAGGGCACCCTCACCGGTGACGGTGAGGTGGTGGAGGGCGGCTGGCTGACGCCACCGATGGCCGAGCCCCATGTGCACCTCGACGCCGCGCTCCTCGGCGCGCGACGCCCGAATCGCTCCGGCACGCTGCGGGAGGGCATCGCCAACTGGGCGGTGCTCCGGGAGGGGCTCACCGAGGCCGACCTGCGCGACCGCGCCCTCGACACCGCGGAGCGCTACGCCACTCGGGGCACCCTGAGGATCCGCACCCACGTCGACACGGGCTCGCTCCTGGCTGTGGAGGCCCTCGTCGGGCTCAAGGCGACCATGGCCGCCCGCGGGGTCGAGCTGCAGGTGGTGGCCTTCCCCCAGGAGGGCATCCTTCGGGCCCCCGGTCGCCGCGAGCAGTGGGAGACGGCCTGTCGCATGGGTGTCGATGCCATCGGCGCCATCCCGCACTTCGAGCGAACCACCGATGAGGGCTGGCGCAGCGTGCGCCTGGCCTTCGATCTGGCCGAGGAGCTCGACCTCCCCCTCGATCTGCACTGCGACGAGACCGACGACCCCCAGTCGCGCAACCTCGAGGTCGTGTGCGCCGAGTCCATCGACCGAGGGTGGCAGGGCAGGGTGGTGTGCGGGCACTGCACCAGCCTGCACAGCACCAACCATCCCCACGCCGAGAAAGTGATGGAGCTGGTCGCCGAGGCGGGGGTGCAGGTCGTGACCAACCCCCTCGACAACGCCGTGCTGCAGGGCCGCTACGATCGCTATCCCAAGCGCCGCGGCCTCACCCGCGTCGACGAGCTGTGGCGCTTCGGCGCCAAGGTGGGCATCGGCCACGACTCGGTCCAAGACCCCTGGTATCGACTGGGGACCGCCCACATGCTCGACCCCGCCTACATGCTGGTCCACATGAGCCAGCTCACGGGCGAGCACCAGATGGCGCGGGTGCTCGACACCCTGTGGGGCGACAACCACCTGCCCTGGGGCGGTGCGCCGAGCCTCGAGGTGGGCGGGCCGGCTCGCATGCTGTGGTGGCCCAGCGCCGACCCTGCTCAGCTGCTCATCGAGCGCCCGCTCCCGCGGGTGTTTCGGGGCGGCGTCGCCTCCCAGGCGTAGAGGTCCGGCAGCCTGGTGCGAGCCAGGTCAGGGTTGTGCTAGCCCCGGTAGGGTCCATACAACATGGGGAGAGGCTGCTATCTCCGAGATCCCGACGAACCGCCAGCAAGAACGAACGGAAGAAGAGGCCCGCTACGCCCAGGTGATCGTGCGCCGCCACGCTGAGGCGAAGCGCGACCCCGACGACATCTTGTCGTTTGCCATCGAGGAAGGGCTCATTCAGTGCGAGCGCTCGACGGCGAGCCTGGGCTTGTCGGCGGTGGGGGCGGGCTTGATCGTGGGCTTCAGCGCCATGGCCGTCGGCATCATCACCTCGATGGTTCAGGGCGGCGAGCTCGCAGGCCCGGTGCGGCTGGCCCAGGCCCTCGTCTACCCCCTCGGCTTCGTGTTCTGCGTGGTGTCGGGGACCGAGCTGTTCACCGAGCACACCGCGACCTCCCTGTACCCAGCCCTCGACGGCAAGAGTCGCTTCACCAGCGTGCTGCGGGTGTGGGGCATCGTGTTCGCGGGCAACGTCATCGGCGCGGCGATCTCGGCGAGCCTGCTGGCCCTGGCCGACCCGGTCGTGCACGCCAGCGCTGGCTACGCGACCATCGGGCACCACCTGGTCGATCCATCCACCTCGGCCCTGTTCGTGAGCGCTCTGATGGCAGGCTGGCTGATGGCGCTGGGGGCCTGGCTCATCCTTGCCACCCCACCAGGGGTGGCTGAGATCGTGTCGATCTACCTGGTCACCTTCCTCATCGGCTTGGGCGGGCTGCACCACAGCATCGCCGGCTCGGTGGAGGCCTTCGTGGCCTTCCTCCTCACCGACAGCATGAGCGCCCTCGACGTGGTCCGCTTCATTGCGGTGGCGGCGGCCGGCAACCTCGTAGGGGGCAGCGTCTTCGTGGCGCTGCTCAACTACGGGCACATCCGGCCGACGCAGTCGACCTAAGGGCTACTCGCCCTTGCGCACCAGCTGGTGCATGAACTTCACGTCGCTGCCTTCGGTCTGCACGTCGACATCGGCCCGCTTGTTGTTCTTCCACGTGATGTACCAGTGGCGCTTGGTGCCGGCCTGGTCGAACGTGACGTGCATCTCCTTGGGGTTGGCCGACTCGACCTCGAAGGGCACAGGTTTGCCGCCCTCGCCCCCGACCTCGATGCGTAGCTTCCCCTTCTGGAAGATGTAGCGGGTCTCCTTGATCGTCTCGACCAAGCTGAGAATGAGCTTCTTCTCGCTCCCGGAGGCGCGCTTCACTTCCTGGTACAGGAGGCGCTCGTCTTCGGTGAGCTCGCCGAGCTCCTCCACCTTCCGGGCGTCGTCGGAGGCCGCCGCGACCATCACCTTGAGCTTGCGGATCGACTCCTTGGTGGGCGTGAGCTGCCAGCTGCCCTGGATGGCCTTCTTGGGGTTGGCCTTGGGCTCCGGATCGGGCTCGTCGACCTCCTCCTCTTCCTCCTCCGTCTCGTCGGTCGGCTCGTCGGTCTCTTCGCCGCCTGCACAGGCCAGAGAAAAGGCCAAGGCTACGCCCAACGCCATGGTAATCCGCTTCATCGGGTCCTCCGTTGGCAGCGACCATAGCAGCCGCGGCGTCGCTGTTGGGGGCCTGCATGCGGTGTGGCCCGAAGTCGGCTATCTCCGCCGGATGACCGAGACGACATGGACGTTCGTGGGGGTGGGGCTGTACCTGCTGGTGCTGCTGGGCATCGGGGTCGTGGCCTCCCGCACCGCCAAGGGAGCGCGTGACTACTTCGCCGCCGGCAAGAGCCTGGGCTTCTGGTCGGTGGCCTTCTCGGCCCGGGCCACGGGGGAGTCGGCTTGGCTGCTGCTGGGGCTCACCGGCATGGGTGCGGCCTTCGGAGCGCGGGCCTTCGGGGTGGTGCTGGGCGAGGTGTTGGGGGTGATGGGCGCGTGGTGGCTGATGAGCCGCCGCTTCCACCGCCTCACCATGCGCTACGACGCCATCACCATCCCCGACTACCTCGAGGCGCGGTTTCGTGACGACAGCCAGGTGCTGCGCAAGGTCGCGGCCTTCGCGCTGACGGTGTTCGTGACCATCTACGTGGCCGCCCAGATCGACGCGACCGGCGCCGCCTTCGAGACCTTCCTCGGCACGAGCTGGTTTCTGGGCGTCGCCGTCGGCTTCGGCGTGGTGATGGCCTACTCGGTGAGCGGGGGCTTCCAGGCGGTGGTGTGGTCCGACGTGTTCCAGGGCTCGCTGATGTTCCTCGGCCTGGTCGGCCTGCCCGTCGTGGCGCTCGCTGCGGTCGGGGGGCCAGGGCCGTGGCTGGCTGGTCTGGAGCGTATCGATCCGAGCCTGCTGACCCTCGCAGGCCCCGACGGCTGGACGCTGGAGTCGGTGCTCGGCCTGGTGGGGCTGTCCCTCATCGGCCTCGGCTTCATGGGGTCGCCGCAGATCTTCGCCCGCTTCCTGGCGCTGCACGACGAGTCCGAGATCACCAAGGGTGCCTGGGTCGCCTTCGTGTGGACCCTGCTGGCCGACTCGGGCGCGGTGCTGGTGGGGATGCTGGGGCGGGTGCTCCTCGACGCGCCCGGCGAGGTGATGGTCGGTGTCGACGGCGTGCTGGGCAAGGGGGCGCAGGATGTGCTGCCGATGGTCGTGTCGGCGACGCTGCCGCCCATCCTGGTCGGGCTGTTCATCGCCATCGTGCTGTCGGCGATCATGAGCACGGTCGACTCCCTGCTGGTGTTGGCCAGCTCCGCTGCGGTGCGCGACCTGTACCAGCAGGTCTACCGGCCCGACATGGCCGACGAGGCGCTGCTGTCGCTGTCACGGATGGCCACCCTGGGCCTGGGCCTGGTGGCGCTTGCCATCGCGGTGGCGGTGGCCGTGTTCGTCGAGGGCCGCACCGTGTTCTGGTTCGTGGTCTTCGGATGGTCGGGCATCGCGGCGACCTTCTGCCCGACGATGATCCTGTCGCTGTACTGGAAGGGCATGACCCGCAACGGCGCCCTGGCATCGATGGTGCTGGGCTTTCTCGGGGTCCCCTTCTTCAAGTTCGTGGGGCCGAGCCTTCCTGTGGTCGGCAAGGCGCTGGGGGCCCTCGAGGAGCTTCCCCCCAGCTTCGCGCTGGCGATGGTGGCGGGCATCGCGGTGAGCCTGGCCGACCCTGCTGGCCGGGCACGGCTGGCGGATCCCGCGCGTGAGCTGGAGGAAGCGGCGTCGTAGGTGCGCTACCCTCCGCCCGGAGGTGCCCATGTGGCTCGCGCTGGTCGGGGTCGCTCTGGCGATCGACGTGGTGGTGACGGAAGACCCCCGGCGCGACCGGTGGGAGGTCGAGTGGGCCCACGACGAGCCGGTGCGGGGCTTCGTGTTCGCCCGCAACCGCAACCCGGTTCAGGAGGGGTGGAAGGCCGGGAAGGGGCGCATCGAGCCCCGCGGCGACCGCCTCGCGTGGCTGGCGCCGAAGGGGGCCCGGGTCACGTCCTTCTCCGTTCGCTTCGACACCGACACCTCGTGGAAGGCGAAAGACTACGAGCTGAACGTGGCCTTCGGCGACGGCGCCCGCTTGCTGTACACCGACCATCTGTTCGTGCTGCCGCTGGTGTGCCCCGAGGGAGGGGAGTGCACCGACGCGGAGCTGGTGCCGGGCGAAGGGGAGGTCCACCACTACGAGGTGCACACGACCCCGGGGCGGTTCGTGCTCACCCCAGATGGCCGCACCGAGGCGGTGGGGCGCTGGTCGCAGCGCGGATCGGGCGTCTACCTGTACCTGGGGTCGGGGGAGCCTCTGCCCGACACCCGCGTGAACTTCCTCATCGACCCCACGACGCCGGCATGGGTGGTAGACCGCAGCAGGGAGTGGATCGGGCCGCTGTTCGACCACTTCGAGGAGCAGACCCGCCGGTCGCTGTCGTTCGTGCCCACGATCCTGCTGTCGTACCAGGGAGGTGAGCCCGGGCAGGGCTTCGGGGGCGGCGGGCTGCCGGGCCAGATGCAGCTGCAGCTCACGGGCCAGGCCTTCGAGGCGTCCACCCCGGAGCTGGAGCGTACCTACGCGCACTTCCTGGCCCACGAGACCTTCCACATGTGGAACGGCGAGGAGCTGTCGACCGATATCGATGCCTCGGAGGAGTGGCTGTCGGAGGGCTCGGCGGAGCTGTTTGCGAGCTGGGCCACGGAGGAACTGGGGGTGGCCACCGCCGACGAGGTTCGCGCCGAGGTCATCAGCTACGCGACGCAGTGCGCGAGCCAGCTGAAGGGCCCGCTGCTGCGCGCGCATCGGCGTGGCAACTACCGTGCCTTCTACACCTGTGGTGCGGCGGCGCTCTACCAGGTCCACCTGTCCCTCGAGGCGCAGGGCGGGCTGCCGGCGGTGTTCCGCGACGTGTTTGCCGAGGGCAAGCGCTACAGCACCTACGACCTGCTCGAGGTGGTGCACCGGCGCTCGCGCGACCCGCTGGCGACGGCCTTCCTGGAGCGGCTGCTGCGCTCGGGTCTGGGGCCCGACCCCGTGAGCGCCTGGGCGACGGCCCTGGGGGAGGCCGGGCTGGAGACTCGGGTGGTCGACGCGTGGGAGGCGGATGCCCTCGATGAGCGCGGTCTGCACAACGCCCTGGTGCAGACGGTCGGAGACTGTGACTGCGGCGGCAGCATGTCGGTGTGGAACCACGGGGATCGGCTGCTGTTCGACGCCCTGGAGCAGTGCGACGCGCTGGCAGATGGGCTCGAGGTCACCGAGGTAGCGGGGGTCGCCGTGAGCCCCCGGCGCGAGGCTCTGAGGCAGGTGTGGGCGGCCATTGATGCCGGCGAGGGCTTCGAGCTGGCCGGTCCTGACGGGCGGGTGACGGTGTCGTGCGCCGAGGGGGTGGCGCGGCCCCAGGCTCTCGAGGCCTCAGCCGACTGAGGTCGGCGGCGGGCTGCGGCGCCGACGGCCGAGCAGCAGGGTGATGGGGAGCAGCAACTGCAGGGAGTGCCTGGGGGCGGCCTGGCACCCGCAGCCCTCGTCGGAGGCCGGGGCAGGGTCTTCGGTGGGGGACCCGGCGGTCGGAGATGGCGCCGTGTCGGTCGTGACCGGGGGTGTGGTCGCCCCGGTGTCGGTCGTCGGAGGGCGACCGGTGTCGCCGGTGGAGGAGGGGACCGTGAGGGTGGGTGGCGGCACGATGTCGAGGGTGAGCGTGGCCGTGAAGGCCTCCTCTTGCGGAGCGCCGGGCACCTGGGCGGTGAGCACCAGGTGCAGGTCGTCGAAGCCGGTGACGTCGAGCACCCAGCCGTCGTCGACCACCGGGCCGCCCAAGATCCCGTGGGTGGGGACTCCGCTCGACCGCCCGACCCAGGCCACGTGGAAGGCCGAGGCGCTCCCGAGGGTGCCGGTGGCCTCGCCGTCGAGCACGATGAGCAGCTCCTCGTCGCCCAGGTCGTCGATGGCGATGACCTGGTAGCCGTAGGCGTGGGGGGCCACGTCGGCAGGCAGGTCGATAGTCGCGGGCAGGTCGCTGGGCTGCAGGCGGTGGTAGACCCGCCCGTCCGGGGCTCCGTCGTAGACCCAGTACTCCGCCCAGGCGTCGTAGCGCTCGCCGTCGGCGTAGTCGAGCACGGCGTTGTGGGTGGCGAAGGCCGGGAACTGCGCGTCGAGGGTGGTCCCCCTCGCGACCAGACCGGCGTCGAGGAGGGCGAGGGGGTCGATGCCGTCGTCGGGGGTGGACCACGCCTCGACCATCAGCGTCGCGTCAGCCACGTGCTCGGTGAGGAAGCGATGCAGCAGGGCAGCGTGGTAGATGCGCCCGCCAGTCAGGTCGGTCGCCGCTGGGTCGTAGTGATCGACGGCGAGCCACGGGTACAGCCCGTAGGCGCCGAACACGCTGGGCACGTAGCTGTTGCCGGGGAGGGCCTCGTGGGCGAACCAGCTGGCGGTCGACTCCCAGAACCACACCTGATGGGTCGCGGCGAAGGGCCCGGCCCCGCCGGCGAGGGCCCCGCTAGCGAACTGCAGCACATGGAAGAACTCGTGGGTGACGATGCCCTGCAGGGGATGCTCGTCGCCTCCCACCGCCAGCAGGAGGTCGGGATGCAGCACCATCATCTCGGCGCCGTCGAGGTCGGGCACCACGTAGCCCCCTACGAAGCTGATGGGTGGGGCGTCGTCGCCGCTCTCCCCCAGGTAGACGTTGACGAAGTGGGTGGCCGATCCGGTCGGCGGCTGCATGCCGAGGGTGTCGACCCCGTGGTCCCATGCCTCCTCGAGGATGGCCAGCACGGCGTCGCGCTCGTCGTCCGAGACCGCCAGATCACTGCCCCAGCGCAGGGCGAAGTGCTCGGAGGTGGCCTGCTGGGGGAGTGCGTAGGGGTCGCGGTGCTGCAAGCCCGGCCCGACGGCCAGCCCCATCGGGACCGAGCGCGGGGCGGGCGGGTGCATCAGCGCAAGCCCGCACAGCAGCGGGGTCATCGCCGTCTCCGTAGGGCGAGCACCGGCAGCAGCAGCCCCCACCCCAGCAAGGGGACGCCGCCCTCGCAGCCACACGCCTTCGCCTCGGTGGGGGCGGCCTGCTGGGCGAAGGAGGGCACCGTGTCGGCCTCGTCGGTGTCGTCGGGCTCGACGGGGGGAGGGGGGCAGGCCTCGGCGCGCACCTCGACCTCCGCCGCCAGCCCGCCGACCCGCCAGCCTCCCAGGGAGGCCTCGATGCGCACGGCGAAGGGCCCCTCGTCGAGACGCGCTGTGACGTCGACGTCGGGCCCCTCGGCCTCGTAGGTGCCGTCGTAGTCGAGGTCGTAGCTCAGCACCAGACCCGGCAGGCTCGGGTCGGTGGCGGCGAGGCGCGCCGTGCACTGGTCGCCCGAGCCCAGGTAGTGGACCTCCAGCATCAGCTGCGCGTCAGGGGGCGGTGCGGCGGGCTCGGAAGCGGCCCATGCCTGGTAGGCCCGGAGCTGGCCGGCGCCGACCTCGCTGGCCTCGCCGGCCATGGCCTCCGCGTGGTCCATCAGCCGTTCACGCACCTGCAGGCCGGTGAGGTCAGGCTCTGCCTGCATGATCAGGGCAGCGGTGGCCGCGACGTGGGGGCTGGCGCCGCTGGTGCCGCCAAACGCGCTGTACAGACCTTCCCAGCCGGCGATCGGGTAGCTGGGGTGGGGGGCGAAGGGGTCGTCGGGGGCGACCAGGTCGATGGCCCGTCGACCGTCGACGGTGGGCCCGCGGCTCGACCAGGTGCGCAGGTCGCCGACGCTCACCGCCGTGTCGGCCCAGCGCCCGGCAACGGCGCCGATGGCGAGGCAGCTGTCGCTGGTGCTGGGCACTCCCATCGTCGCCTCGCGCACCTCGTCGACGAAGGTGACGCCGCGGCTCCAGCCCGAGTAGTAGTCGTAGAGGAAGGCGTGCCAGGTGGCGCCGCCCACGACATCGCAGGTGAGCTGCCAGGTGCCCGCCTCGAGGGCGTCGGGGGAGCGCCACAGGTTGAGGGTGACCCACGGCCGGCCGCGAGGGGTGACGGTGTGCGACGACCACAGGCTGTGGCCCTCGCCGACAGGGGTGCCGAACTCCTGCAGGTTGGCGGTGTAGGTGGCACCCGACGGAGCCGTGAACGTGCAGCTGGACGCCTCGGGGGTGTCGGCGTCGCCGTGCACTTCGACCCACAGGTACTGCCAGGGGTAGCCGAAGTCTTCGCCCTCGGGCACCTCGAACGCGTAGTCGATCGCTCCGTCGGCCGCCACGGAGACGGCGTGCTTGCCGGCGTCTGCGAGATTCCCCGCGGGGCACACGTGGGTGATGCCCCGCGCCTGCTGCTCGTCGACCATCGCCTCTACGGCGGAGGTGCCGTCGAGGGCGAAGCCCACCCAGGGCGCATACTCGTGCAGCACCACGTCGACGCCGAGCCCTTCGGCCCACATCAGCACGCCAGCCAGCTCGGCGTCGGTGAAGCTGGACTCGGCGAACAGCAGCTCGGCGCCCGGCGCGAGGCCGTGGGTCTCGCGTTGCCGGGGGAGCTGACCCCCGGCGAGGATGCCGGTGACCGCCGCGCCATGGTCGGCGTCGTCCTGGTCGATCTCGTACTCGATGAGGTCGGTGCCTCGCTCGTAGATGCGCTCCTCGGTGTTCACCGCGACGACGACGCTGCTGCCGAGCTGTAGCAGGCGCTCGGCGCCCTCGATGGCGAACGAACCGTCGGCATCGTCGGGCACGAACACGGGCTCGCCGTAGCTGGGATCGCCCTCGGTGAACCCCTCGGCCGCCCCGCGGTTGCGCGCCCCGTCGAAGTTGGTGTCGAGGTACAGCCAGTCACGGCTCGGGTCGAGCAGGCCGCTGTCATAGACGTAGAGCCAATCGTAGGCATCCCAGTCGTAGTGGAAGGCGGTAGCCGGGATGAGGTGGAGGACCTCGTTGGCCGCCAAGGTTCCGTTGCCGTCGAGGTCGATGCCGTCGGTGCCTGGATCGAGGACCCCGTTGCCGTCGACATCCAGCCACGGGTAGGTGCCCGCATCGGCGCGGAAGAAGTGCGGGTGAAACACGTCGATGCCGCTGTCGATGTCGAGGATGGTCATGCCCTCGCCGGTGAAGCCGTCGGCGGGGGTCAAACCGGCGGCCCACAAGGGGTACGCCTCCACCTGCGTGCCCGTCTCGGTGATCGGGGGCGGGGTGACATCGAGGCGGCGGGCGAGGTCGATGTCGAAGCCGCGGTCGCGGGCTGCGCGGAGGTCGCGGAGGGTGCCGTCGACGACGAAGTGCCCACCGAGGTGCACCAGCCGGTCGCCGTCGGTGCGCAGGCCGACCCCGAGGTGGGCCAGCGCACGCTGCTGCGCCTCGGTGAGGTGAGAGGCGCGCAGGGTGGCCGCCATCCGCCCGTCGGCTCCGGGCGTCACGAAGGGGGGGAGCAGTCCGTCGGGGTCGGGGAGTACCCCACCGAGGGCGAGCGTGGAGAGCAGGGTGAGCATGGGAACATCCTAGCTCGGCGTGCCGTGCCCTACGCGCAACTCCCGGCGAGCGCGGGGCGCGCTAGGGTTGGTGGATGAGTAGCTCCAACGCCGCCGCTGGGAGTCCCACGACCGAGCTCCCTCCCCTGGGGGCCCTGGGGGCGAGCGACGCCAGCACTGCGGCCGACACCATCGGCGTGGCACGCGAGCAGCTCGCTCTTTGGGTGGTGCGGGCCATGCTGGGGCTCACCACCTTCGCGACCGTGCAGGTGCTGCTCGTCGGTGACACGCCGGTGGCTGCCTTCGTGCCCGGGGTCGCCGCGCTGCTGCTGCTGGGGCCTGCCCTGAGAGGCAGCACCTCGCGGGGAACGAGGCTGTGGTCGGTGGCCCTGTGGCACGGGCTGTCGCTGGCGTCGCTGTGGGTGGTGGGGCCGAGCCTGAGCGGTCTGGTGGTGCTGGCCGCCGCGACCGTCACCTACCTGCTGGTCGACTGGACCGACCGGGTGGCGTTGGCGGTCTCGGTCGCTACCTCCGCCCTGGTCTGCGTCGTGATCCTGTCCAGCGGCTGGCTTCCGGAGGCGGTCCGCCCGGCACCCCATGGGCTGGCGGGCCCGGGCATGGCCTCGACGGCACTCGTCGTCTGTTTCGTGGTGGTGAACGCGAGCACGGCCTGGCTGGCCAGCTCCATGTGGCGGGCCGCCCTGAACGCCGAAGCCCGGGCGGCCGGGCTCGCGCGGGCCAACGTCCACCAGACCCGCTTCCTGGCGACGATGAGTCACGAGCTGCGCACGCCGGCGTCGGCCATCCTGGGCTTTGCCGACCTGCTGGGCACCCGAGACCTCGATGACGACAAGCGGGTCGCCCACGCCACCGTGGTGAGTCGCAACGGGCGCCACCTCCTGGCACTGCTCGACGATCTGCTCGACCTCACCAAGGTCGAGGCCGGCGAGCTGCAGATCGACCCGACCGACACCGAGGTAGAGGCGGTCATCGACGACGTGGTGACGGCTGTGCGGGCCCGGCCGGCCGATGGCCCACAGCCGAGCATCCGGGTGGCGCTGCAGGGCGACGTGCCGGCGGTGGTGCACACCGATGCGCGCCGCGTCCGGCAGATCCTGCTCAACCTGCTCACCAACGCGATGAAGTTCGCGGAGCGCGATGTGACGTTGGCGGTGGAGATGCGGGGGCTGCAGCTGGCGCTGTGCGTCGACGACGACGGGCCCGGCGTGCCCGCCCACGAGGTGCCGCACTTGTTCGAGGCCTTCTGGCAGGGCGAGGCGGGCAAGGCCGTGAAGAAGGGCACCGGGCTGGGCCTGATGCTCTCGGAGCGCATTGCGCAGGCGCTGGGCGGCACGCTGCAGTACGTCGAGCGCTCCGGGCCGGGGGCCCGCTTCGTGCTGACGATTCCAGCCCCACCCCCCACCCACGGGGGGCTGCGAAGAGGCCCACGGCGGCACAGCGCCGCCTCACTGCCGGCGTCGCCCGTCGTGCCACTGGGCCACTGGGCCGAGGGGCTGAGCGTGCTGGTGGTCGACGACAACCCCGACCTGCGGCTCCTCCTCGGCCACGAGCTACAGCGGCGCGGCGCCAACGTGCTGGAGGCGGGGGATGGGATCGAGGCCATCGGGCTGGCCACGTCTCGCCCCCTCGACCTGATCCTGATGGATGTCGACATGCCGCGGATGGACGGGCTGGCGGCCACCCGTGCCCTGCGCGACGACGGGCTGACGGTGCCGGTGGTGGCGCTCACGGCCTTCGCCATGCGGGGCGACCGTGAGCGCTGCCTCGACGCAGGCTGCAACGACTACCTGGGCAAGCCGGTCGACGTCCCAGCCCTGATGGACCTCATCTCCCAGCTCACCCAGCGCGAGCGCGTGTTCCCGACCCCCGAGCCGGCACCTCGGGCCGACCCGCTGGCGCAGCTGCGGGCACACTTCCTCGCAGGATTGCCGGCTCAGCTCGCGCAGCTGGAGTCCCACCACGAACAGGGCGACCTCCCCGCCCTGGAGCACGGAGCGCACCGCCTGGCAGGCTCCGCAGGCAGCTTCGGCTATCCCGAGGTGTCGGTCGCCGCGCGCGCCCTCGAGGAGGCCCTCCGGATCGGCCAGGAGGGCTCTGCCATCGACGAGCTCGTGGCCGGCGTTCGCGGGTCGGCGCCGCCCCTGCCCGAGGGCTGAGGCGGCGGCGCGCTTCAGCCCTGCTTGGCTTCCCAGGCGCGGTCGAGGATGGGCAGCCCGCGGTCGATGATCTCGAAGGCCTCGGCGATCTGGGCCTCGTTGATGCACAGCGGCGGGTTGCACATGAAGCTGCCCCAGCGCACGAAGGTGAACAGGCCATTGTTCTTCAGGAACGTGGCGAACTCGGCGACGGCGGGGTCGGTGTGGTTGTACTTCCACAGGTGGGTGTCGACCATGCCGAACAGCCCGATCTGGCGGAAGGCCTTCACTGAGGGGTGGTCGGCCTTCAGCTTCTCCATGTGCTGGCGCATGACCGCGCCCATCCTCACCGCGTTGCCCATCAAGTCTTCCTCGATGAGCACGTCGACCGCCGCGAGGGCGGTGGCAGCACACAGGGCGTGGCTGTTGTAGGTGAGCCCGCCCCAGAACACGTGGCTCTGGAAGTGCTTGGCGATGGGGTCACTGACGCCCATGGCCCCCAGGGGGAGGTAGGAGCTGGTCAGCCCCTTCGCCATGCACACGATGTCGGGCACGATGTCGCCGTGCTCGAAGGCGAGGAACTTGCCCGTGCGCCCGTAGCCGGCCATCACTTCGTCGCAGACGAGCAGGATGCCGTGCTTGGTGAGCAGCTCGCGTAGCCCCTTGAGGTAGCCCTTGGGGGGCGGCAGCACGCCGTTGGTGCCCGTGACCGACTCGATGAACATCGCGGCGATGGTGTCGGCCCCCTCGTACATGATGACTTCTTCGAGGTAGCGAAGGTTGTTCGCCGTGATCTCCTCTTCGTTGTCGCCGAAGGAGTAGTCGTAGGGCCAGGGGTCCATCACCTTGACGAAGCCGGGGGCGCCGGGCTCGTTGTGGAGCCGCCGCGGGTCGCCCGTGAGCTGCATCGTGGCGTTGGTGGCCCCGTGGTAGCTGCGGTAGCGGCTCAGGATCTTGAACTTGCCGGTGTACAGCCGCGCGGCCTTGATGGCGTTCTCGTTGGCCTCGGCCCCCGACAGGCAGAAGAAGAAGGTGTTGATGTCGCCGGGCACGAGCTCGGCGAGGCGCTTGCCCAGCAGGGCGCGGGGCTCGGTGGCCGTGCCGGGCCACACGTAGGTGAGCTTGGCCGCCTGCTGCTGGATGGCCTTCACCACCCTGGGGTGGTTGTGGCCGATGTTGACGCTCATCAGCTGGCTGTTGAAGTCGAGCCACTTCTCGCCGTCGGGGCCGTACATGTAGACGCCGTCACAGCGCTCCACAGGCATCGGTGCGACGCTGCTTCCAGCGGCCCAGGTGTACATCGTGTGCTTCTTGCACAGGTCGATCATCTCTTGGCTGTTCATGGTCAGCTCATCCACGTCTGGTCGCTCTGCAGCGCCCACTTGCTGGTGATCTTGCGGATCTCGGTGAAGAATCGGAAGCCGTCCCAGCCAGTGATGTTGCCCTGGCCGAACTTGCTGTGGTTCCACCCGCCGAAGCCGAAGGGCTCGCGAGGCACGGGCACGCCGATGTTGACGCCGCACATCCCGGCGCTCACCTCGCCGATGACCCGCCGCGCGACATCACCGGAGGTGGTGTAGACCGCCGCGGCGTTGCCGTAGGGCGAGCTGTTCTCGAGCTGGATGGCTTCGTCGAGGGTGTTCACCCGCACGATGGACAGCACCGGGCCGAAGATCTCCTCCTGGGCGGCGGGCATGTCGGGGGTGACGTTGTCGAGGACGGTGGGGCCGACCCAGTAGCCGCCGTCGTCGGCCTTGGCGCCGCGGCCGTCGACCAGCAGCTTGGCACCGCGGGCGACCGCGTCGTCGATGTAGCCGGTGATGCGGTCGATGCTCTGGGCGTTGGTGATGGCGCCCATGTCTTTGCCGGTGACCATCTGGCCAGTCTGGGTGACGATCTCGTCGACGATGTGCTGCACGTCGCCCACGCCCACCATGACGGCGGCCGCCATGCACCGCTGACCGGCACAGCCGGTGAAGCTCGCCACCACGTTGCCGGCGGTGAGCTCCAGGTCGGCGTCGGGCACCACCAGCAGGTGGTTCTTCGCGCCGCCGAGGCACAGCATGCGCTTGCCGCTCTGGGCGCCCCGGCCGTACACGATCTTGGCGACCTTGGTGGACCCCACGAAGCCCAGGGCACCGATGCCCTCGTGGTCGCAGAGGGCCTCAACGGCCTCCTTGCCACCGTTCACCACGTTGAACAGCCCCTTGGGCAGCCCCGCCTCTTCGAACATCTGCGCGAGGCGAATCATCGACAGCGGCACCTGCTCGCTGGGCTTGAGCACGAAGCCGTTGCCCGCCACCAGCGCCTGCGGAAGCATCCACAGCGGAACCATCATCGGGAAGTTGAACGGGGTGATGCCGGCCACCACGCCGATGGGCTCGTAGCGGATCTCGCAGTCGACGCCGCGGGAGACCTCCATGCGCGACCCGGCCGCGAGGTTGGGCAGGCTGCAGCCGTACTCCACACACTCGATGGCCTTGAGGACCTCGGCCTTCGCCTCGGAGTAGATCTTGCCGTTCTCGTGGGACACCAGCCAGGTGAGCTCCTCGAGGTGGGCGTGCATGATCTGGCGCAGGTTGTAGAACACGTACGCGCGGTCGCGAACGGGCAGCTTGGCCCAGCCCTTCTGGGCGGCCGCCGCGCTCTTCACGGCGGCGTCGACCTGCTCGGCCCCGCCCATGTGCACCTTGGCGATGGCGGTGCCGAAGCGGGGGTTGATCACGTCGAGGGTGCCGTGGGCCGGGCCATCCACCCACTCACCACCGATGTAGTGTTTGGCGTCGTCGTAGCGGGCGAAAGCGTAGTCAGTCGCGGGAAACACCATGGGTCACTCCTTCGTGGCGGAGGGCATCACCTGCATCAGCCCCACATACGCGAGGAGACCCAGGAAGAAGCCGACGAACCACGCCTGTTGGTAGATCAGCGAGAAGATGGACGGCACCTCGACGCCCGTGGCGGTCGCGAGGAATCCTGGCAGGCTGGGTAGCACGCCGAGGGCGAAGGCGGCGATGGCCGCGGGGTTGAAGCCGCTGGCGTAGCGGTAGGGGCCGTCGGCCTGGTACAGCCCCTCGGCGTCGAGCTCGGTCTTCCGGATGAGGAAGTAGTCGGCGACCAGGATCCCGGCGACGGGACCGAGGAGGGTTCCGATCCCTCCCAGCCAGATGAAGATGTAGCCGTTGGGGTCTTCGATGAGCTTCCACGGCATCATCAGCAGGCCGATGGTCGCCGTCACCAGCCCACCGATGCGGAAGCTGATGGACTGCGGGGCGACGTTGATGAGCGCGTTGGCGGGCGACACCACGTTGGCGGCGATGTTCGTCGACAGGGTGGCCACCGACAGCACGAACAGGCTGAGCACCACGACGAAGCCGCCACCCATGCGGCCGACCAGCACCGTGGGGTCGGCGATGGTCTCGCCGAAGATCGAGGCGCTGGCCGAGGTGACAGCGACCCCGATGAAGGCGAACAGCGTCATGGTGGTGGGCAGGCCGAGGGCCTGGCCGAGCACCTGGTCTCGTTGGGACTTCGCATACCGCGTGAAGTCGGGGATGTTCAGGGCCAGGGTGCTCCAGAAGCCCACCATGCCGGTGAGCGACGGGAAGAACACCGACCAGAACTGGCCTTCCTTGGGCCCACCGGGGGCGAACTGGGAGGGGGCGCTGAAGGCCTCGCCGAATCCGTCGGCCGCGACGTAGGCCCACCCGAGCAGGGCGAGGCTCATGGCGATGAGGAAGGGAGCGGCGAGGGTCTCGAGCACCCGGATGGACTCGATGCCGCGCCAGATGATGCCGACCTGGATCAGCCAGAAGCCGACGAAGCAGGCGAGCTCGGCGGGGTTGATGCCCAGCACGGGCAGATCGGCCATCTGGAGGGCGCCGCCGAGCAGCACGTCGAGCAGCTGGTAGATGGCGAAGCCGCCGAACCATGTCTGGATGCCGAACCAGCCGCAGGCCACGAGGCCACGGACCAGCGAGGGCAGGTGCGCACCGTGGATGCCGAAGCTCGCACGGGCGAGCACGGGGAAGGGCACGCCGTACTTGGTGCCGGGATGCCCGTTGAGAACCATGGGGACCAGGATGATGACGTTGCCGAGCATGACCGTGAAGATGGCCTGCCACGCGCTCATCCCCGCCTGCACCAGCTGACCGGCCAGCAGGTAGCTGGGCACGCACACCACCATGCCCACCCACAGGCTCGCCATGTTCACCACCGACCAGTGGCGCTCCTCGTCGGTGGTGGGCGCGATGTCGGCGTTGATGAGGTGGGGGTCGGCGTAGGCGGGGAGGGGCTGCTGCGGCGCGGACATGGGCATCCTGGGAGGGAGAACGCGCCTTTCTAGTGAGTCGCCGGCCACCGCGCTACCCGTGGCGACCGGTCAGCCCGTCGCCCGTCCATCGCGGCCCGGCGACCCGGTTACCTCGGGGCATGATCGACATCCGCGTCTGCTACCCCGCCGGTGCCGAGCTCGGCCTGCGCTGCTCGAGCGATTGGTCCCGTTCCATCGAGCCGATCGGGCTGTCGGCGGATGGCACGGAGCGACGCTTCCGGCTCGAGAGCGTACCCGAGGGCGGGCACCTGTACTTCAAGCCGGTCCGTCGCACCGACGGCGTCGACGTGTGGTCCGTGGGGTCGAACTACCTGGCCGCCGCCGGGGTGTCGCAGCGGATCTACCCCCACTTCGACGGCGGCTATGCCGGGCGGATCACCGACAAGCTCACCGTGGCCGGCGACCGGTTTGTCCGGGTGTTCCTCCCGCCCGGCTACGACGAGAACGTGCTCAAGCGCTACCCGGTGCTCTACGTGCTCGATGGCGCCAACGTCTTCTTCCCCGACGAGGCGTTCAGCGGGCAGCCATGGGCCGTCGACGAGGCGATGGAGTGCCTCGATGCCATGAACCTCGTCGACAAGGTGGTGGTGGTGGCGCTCTACAGCCATCCCGATCGGCGGGAGGAGGAGTACACGGCTCCCGGCTACCACGCCTTTGGTGAGGAGCTGGCGCAGCGCGTGGTCCCCGAGGTGATCGAGCGGTGGCGGGTGTTGCGTGGCGCCGGGAACACGGCGGTCATGGGCAGCTCCCTGGGGGGCGTCGCGGCGCTGCACCTCGCGTGGGCAGCGCCCGAGGTCTTCGGGATGGCTGCGTGCATCTCCAGCACCTTCGGGTACCGCGACGACCTGCTGCACCGAGTCTGGTCGCAGCCCCCGCCCTCGGTGCGGGTCTACCTCGACGCCGGCTGGCCTGGTGACAACCACGCCGAGACCCTCGAGGTCTACGACGCGCTGGTGGCTCGTGGCCTCGCGCCGGGTCGCGACGTGCTGTTCCTGGGCTTCCCCGGTGCGCTGCACCACGAGAAGGCCTGGGCCCAGCGGGTGCACCTGCCCATCCAGTTCTTCTTCGGTCGAGCCTTTCGTCGGCACCTCGTCGTCGCTGACGGTGCCCCGGGGTAGGAGCGAGCCGTCGAGGGCTACTCGACGGTGACGGTGTGCCCGCTCGACGGCACCGACAGCAGCGTGGCCTCGCTGCCCCCTACGACGCCCGACGGGTCGAGGGTGTCGTAGATACCGTTGCCGTCGGCATCGCAGGTCGCGACGACGTAGACGCCACCGAAGTAGAAGATGTCGAGCTTGTCGAAGTGCCAGGGCGCCCGGCTCGTCGAGCCCGTGACCGTGCGGGCGGCGTGGAGGGGCACGGTGGTGGCCTCTGCAGGCGTCGGCGCCGACGAAACCGCGGCCGGGTTCACCAGGCCCACCTGGCAGGGCATGGGGGTGACCGCGCCAGGGACCAGTAGCTCACCGTCGACTTCGTAGACGATCGGCCCCGTGTCGAAGGTGTCGCTGGTGTCGGTGTCGGTGTCGGCATCCGAGTCGGCGTCGGCATCCGCGTCGGTGTCGGTGTCGGCGTCGGCGTCGGCATCCGAGTCGGTGTCGGTGTCGGTGTCGGCGTCGCCTACGCCGCCGATGCACACGTCGCCGAGCCGCTGCAGGGCCAGGTTGCACTCGGCCTCGCAGCGCGCGGCCTCGTCTTCGCCCTTCTGCCAGCACACGCCCTGGGGCTGGTAGGCCTCGACGGCGTGGGGCAGCTGGTTGCTGACCACACAGGCGGTGTATTGCTGACAGTAGGGCCCTTGGCTGGGGCCCTTGCACGCGACGAGCGACGCCAGGAAGAACAACGTGGTCATCAGCTGGCCGGGGTGGGGCGCACCCGCTCCACCTTGGTGGGCTCGGCGAGGCGGTTGCGGAGCATCTGGTTGTGCCAGTAGGGGGCGAAGCACGGCCGGTCGACGTAGCGCCCGGTGCCACGCTCGGTGCGCAGCTCACCGTCGTGCCACACGACGCGGCCACGAGACAGCGTGGTGCGCGCGATGCCCTGCACCTCCATGCCCTCGTAGATGTTCACGTCGATGTTCTGGTGGTGCGTCTCGGCGCTGATGGTGCGGTGGCCGTCGGGGTCCCACACCACGATGTCGGCGTCGGCGCCGGGGCCGATGTGACCCTTCGTCGGGTAGATGTTGAAGATCTGCGCCGCGTTGGTCGACGTGACCTTCACGAACTCGGTGGGCGACAGCTTGCCGCTGCGCACGCCGTGGTGCCACAGCACGCTCATCCGGTCTTCGATGCCGCCGGTGCCGTTGGGGATGGAGCGGAAGTCGTCGAGGCCTGCCTGCTTCTGGGGCGTGCAGAAGCAGCAGTGGTCGGTGGCGGTCGTCTGCAGGTTGCCGGCCTGCAGGCCCCGCCACAGCGCATCCTGGTGCTCCTTGGAGCGGAACGGCGGGCTCATGACGTAGTGGGCCGCCGTGTTCCAGTCGGGGTTGCGGTAGACCGAGTCGTCGATGACCAGGTGCTGCGCCAAGACCTCGGCGTAGACGCGCTGCCCCTCGAGGCGGGCGCGAGTGACGGCCTCGAGGGCGTCGATGCAGCTGGTGTGGACTACGTAGAGCGGCACACCCAGCACCTCGGCGATGCGGATGGCGCGGTTGGCGGCCTCGCCCTCGACCTCGGGCGGCCGCGACAGCGGGTGGCCCTCGGGCCCGGTAATGCCCTTGTCGAACACCTCCTGCTGCAGCCGGTAGACCAGCTCGCCGTTCTCGGCGTGCACCGTGCACAGCGCACCGAGCTCACGGGCCCGGGTGAAGCTGTTCACCAGCACCTCGTCGTCGCACATGATGGCGTTCTTGTAGGCCATGAAGTGCTTGAAGCTGTTGACCCCATGCTCCTCGGTGAGCGTCTTCATGTCGGCGTGCACCTGGTCGCTCCACCACGTGACGGCCACGTGGAAGGAGTAGTCGCAGGCAGCCTTCTCGGCCCAGCCGCGCCACTTGCGGTAGGCATCGACGAGGCCTTCCTGCGGGGCGGGGATCACGAAGTCGATGCTCATGGTGGTGCCGCCGGCGGCGGCCGCCGAGGTGCCGGTGAAGAAGTCTTCGCTGGCCACCGTGCCCATGAAGGGCAGCTCCATGTGGGTGTGGGGGTCGATGCCGCCGGGCATCACGTAGCAGCCCGATGCGTCGATGATCTCGGCGCCCGCGGGGGCCTCGAGGTCGTCGCCCACGGCCACGACCTTCTCTCCGTCGATGAGCACATCGGCGCGCCACTCGCGCTCGGCCGTCACCACAGTGCCGCCACGGATCAGCTTGAACATCGGGCCTCCTTCGTCACGGCCAGACAACGTGCCAGCCGGGGTTGGGGCCTCGTTATAGCGGAGCTGGGTGCCACGGGCCATCGGCTGACGCGTCGAGCCAACCGGCCAGGGATCGCCGCCGAAATTCAGCGGGTGCGCCATCTCGTGCGGGAGGAGGAGGATCTGCATCGTCGCGGGTACTTCCCGCCAGCGGTCGCCACGGTCGACCATGCCGCATACCTTTGCTCTGAGCGTTGTACTCCCAAGACACCGTCTGATAGGATGGGTATTCGCGCAGAATTGGTTTGTCACCATTCAGGAGTCGGTACAACGAAAGATCTTTCTCCTCTCTCCTCTCTCCCCCTAGCCTCCATCAGCATCATTTGGACCGCCAGCTCTTGCTTGTACGTGAAGCCAACCTGGCAACCAGAGGAGCCAGTTGGGGAGATTCATTACTGCACGGATCAGACTTGCGCATACATCGTACAAGTCACGGGTTCTGTAGCGTACGCCTGTTTCTGGGACGACGTGACACAGGGGATTGTCATACCACCCTCGTTTGACTTGTTCGACATGACTGGGTGTGACGAAAGCGCAATGCTGAATGATCAATGTCTAATCATCGTCCACGCCAGCACCCAAACACCTGCCAATTGCTGTCTCCTTCCCTCCACCGCTGCAGATTCCAGTTGCTGCGACGATATCGACATTGTCTCAGTCAATGCGTACCAGGATGCTGCAACGGAGTTTGAGCTGGCAATCGCTAGCACTTGCGGTGGAGCTCTCCTAGGAAACGTCGGAGCCGTGGAACAACAGTGTTGGGGTATTCCGGGCGGCGAAGTTCCGCAGGCGACGGGAACGGACTGCAACGATATTGCCTATGACGCCTATGGCGCAGCTCACGCACTTGCCGTTGACCCAGCCCTTTCTTACCTTTCCTTCGACGTCGAAGGAGTCGGCAGCGATGTCTCCTGGCTATCCGGAAACGGCGGCCTCGCAGAGGCCCCGGCAGCGTTCACGGGCGCGAGTCTCGATGGCACGGATGTGGAGCTCGCATCCGGCGTAGTGAGCGATGTACGGATAATGCTATGGGATGAAGCGATGCTGTGGACAAATAGTGGCAACTTCCTTGTTACTTCCGGGCAAATCGACGGCCTTTCGGTCTACGGGACGGACGCCTCGGGCGATGTGGCATGGAATGTGACCGGATCCGGCCAGCCAGCCACCGGCTCGGTGGATCTAGTGGCCGGCACGTGGTTTCTCAACTACGCAGACTCTGGTCCGCAAGGGCAAGTGACGATGCACCTGGAGGGAACCCTTGTGCCCTACTAGTATAGCTCGTAATACACGCACTGGAATCACATTGGTCTGCGCCCTGTTGGGTCAGGCCGGCTGTGGAGACTGTGCGACTAGGATCGTGGCGGAGGAGCCCTCATCGAAGGAGCTCGTCAGGGCCACGCTGGAGGAGTTTCGCGAAGCGGTCGATCGACCAGATGATATCTGCGTTCCCAAGATCAAGATCGGCGAGGGATTCTGGGGAGAGGGAAGGTACAACACCGTCTCTCGCAATATCCGTGTGGCAGCACAGCCATCCGATGAGGTGACGCGCACGTACCTGCGCCACGAGCTGTGCCATGCAGCCGACTTTCAACTCGACCTGAAGTCGCACCGAAGCGCTGCAGTCGAAGACTCCGCAGGCGGCCGCATATCGCGGCGCGAGCTGTTCGCGGAAGCGTGTGGGTCGGGGCCCGATAGCTACACGCTGCTGTCGGCCGCGTGTCCAGATGATCCGCCGGCAACCAGGGCCATGGCGACGCTGCTGGGCGCTGTGTACGCCCGGGTGGAGCGCCGCCAGATCCTCTCGGCGGACACCATCGCAACCACCCTCGTCGGAAACGACGCCTCCATCGCGGTAGCGTATAGTAATGGCTTCGATCTGTTCGCAGGAACCACGGAAGGTCGCTTTGGAATCACGCCAGCCGGAGAGGAGGCCCACGTGAGCCTGCCGCCGATCCCGCCGCTCGACCCGTCGCCCTATGCCGGGGCGGTTCCTCCCGGTTGGAGCGTCGAGCAGGGCCAGTCTCTGAGCGACAGCGATGTCGCCCTGGTGACGATCCGCCTGCCAAACGGAGGCACGGCGAGACGCGTGCTGGTGAACGATGCTGTCGGCTGCCCGCTCGACGGAGAACACCTCGTGACCACCGGGATGGAGGTGTATGGGGTGGCGATGAACGAAGGCACACTGATCTGGCGATGGTGGCATGAATAGGCGCATCGCCCATGCGCTGCTCTGGAGCGTGGCTTGCAGTGGCCCAGGCCCCTCCACAGAGACGAACGAGTGCGCAAGGGAGCGATGCCTCGTGCGGTGGTCCTACGACGCGGAAGACATCGCCCATTGCTTCCTCGAGCGGGAGCCCTACGAGCTGCCGGAGCACTTCGCCGAGTGCGACCCCGAAGCCATCGAGGCAGGCACGGACTGTGTCGTGACGATCTACGACGAGGTCACCGACGCCGACTTCCCCTTGCAGAGCGTGCTCAACGCCAGGCCGGACGCCGCCGACGCCCAGGTGGAAGCGCAGCTCCAGGCGGTGCTCTGGTGCGGAGGCGTCGACTTCGAGCCCGTCTACGCAGGATGCTACTGGTTCGTCGACGACGAGTGCTGACCCCGACTCACCCCACGAGACAGGGCGCTGGGCCTGGGGGGGGGCCTGCTCACCCGGCTAGCGCAGCGCACGCTCGACGGCGAAGCCCGACTCCAGGTTGGTGATGGTCACGTGGACCATGCCGTGAGCGTCGACATCGTAGCGCTCTTCGATCACGGGACCCTGCCCGATGCGCTGCACCGCCACCGCGTTGAGGTCGGCACCCTGGAGGGCCTTGTCATACGGGAACCTGAGCTCGGCGAAGGGGGTGACGTCGCCGTCAGGCACGCCGTGGTCGACGTGGTCGCACTCGACGTAGCGCAGGTGCCCGATGTTGTGGACCGCGCGGTAGCGCCGCACCTTGGGCTGGCCATCGCGGCGATGCTCGGGGGTGAGGATGGCATCGAAGACCACGTCGTCGCCGCCCTGCCACTCGCGGAACACGCCGAAGCTGCGAGACAGCGTCTCGTCGAGCTCGGGGGCCTGGCCGTCGAGGGCCAGCGCGAGCCCGACGGCGATGGAGGCCGACGCGTAGGCGCTGCGCTTCACCCGCCGGCCGAAGCGCTCCTTGAGGGTGCGGGCCACGACCGGCAGCTCGGAGGCGCCACCCACGACATAGACCCCCGCCAGCGACCCGTCAGAGCCCTCGCCCAGCAGCGTCTCGAGGGCCTGGATGGAGCGCTCGACCAGGGGCGAACAGGCGGCGTACAGGTGGGAGGTCTGCAGGGTCACGATGTGCTCGTCGTCGAGCTCCACGAGCATCTTGCGGGTGTTGGGCGACAGCCCTTCCTTCTGCTCGCGCACGTGCTCGAGCAGGGCGGTCGTCTCCTTCGGCCGGGGGATGCCTGCCGAGGCGAGGGCCAGGTCGAGGAGGACCTCGTCGAAGTCGCACCCGCCGAAGTCGCCGAGGCCCACGTGGCCCACGACCTCGTGACGCCCATCGGCCATGAGGACCCGGCTGGCGTCGAAGGTGCCGCCGCCGAGGTCGTAGACGAGCACCTCTTGCCGGTTCGACGTGAGGGTCTTGCCGTAGCGGTGCGCATACTCGATGCCGGCAGCAGACGGCTCGTTGAGCATGCCCTGCACCACGAAGCCCGCGCCCCGGAAGGCCTCGAGGGTCGCGAAGCGCTGCTGGCTGCTGGCGCCGGCGGGCACGGCGACGAACACCTCGTGGGGACCGGCGTCGACGCCCGGTGCGTTGCTGGCGGTCTCGAGCTGGTGGCGGACGTGGGCCAGGAAGCCGACCATCAGGTCGTGCAGGCCGATCGGTTGGCCGCCGAGGTCGACGGTGCGCTGCGGGTGAGCACCCGTGCCCGACAGCAGCCGCTTGAAGGCGCGCAGGGTCGACCACCCCTCTTCGCCCATCACCTCGGTCGCGTGCCAGCCGTAGCGCAGCTCGTCGCCGCGTCGTGCCACGAGGCTCGGGATGTGGTCATGGGTGGTGCCGTCGGGGCCTTCGAAGCCGACGACGGGCGTGTTGCCGTGGTCGCACACGGCCACCACCGTGCGGGTGGTGCCGAAGTCGATGCCGAGCCGCATGGGAACCTCTCGCGCAGGGATCGTGGGAACGCACGGCCTAACCTCGCGGATCGGCAGGGCAAGTCGGGTTTCGATGGTGGGCGCGACTGACCGGGCGATGGGTGGCGTGGGAGCGGGCCTCCGCGGTACCCTGCGCGACCGGAGGTGACCGTGCGGGGCTTGGTCTGGATGCTCATGCTGACGATGGCGACGACCGCGGCCGCCAGCCCGGGGAAGGTGAAGAAGGCCGACAAGCTCTACCAGGCGTTCCGCGGAGGCGAGCGGGAGGCGCTCGCCGAGGCCTGGGCGGTGCTGGAGCCCGCCATGGGCCACGCCAAGGTCGCCGAAGATCCCGCCGCGTGGCTGCTGGTGGCTCAGGTGCAGTACGAGCGGGGGGCCTCCAGCCGTGAGCTCGACACGCTGTCAGCGGCCAACGACGCGGCAGCCAATGCCCTTCGCTTCGAGCCGAGCGACCCGCAGGCCGAGGCTGCGATCGCAGTCCTCAAGTCCACCCAGGGGATCCTGGTCGCTTCGATGACCGACGCACTGGCCAGCAAGCAGCACGACCGCGCCTGGGAGGTGCTCCAGGCGGTGGTGGCAGGTCGGGAGAGCCTGGCATCGCGCGACATCGTGCTGCGGGGGCTGGAGGAGAAGCTGCTTCGGGCAGCGATCATCGCGTCGGTGAAGAGCGGGCACGTCGACGCGGCGGTCACGCACCACGCGGCCTTCTTCGAGCAGGGCTTCTTCGACGCGGGCCTGGCGTCGATGATCGCCAAGGAGCTCGGGCAGAGCGATGGCGAGGCGGCGGTGGCCTTCCTGACCCCCCTGCGAGAGGAGTACCCCGGCGACGAGCGCCTGCTGCGAGCCCATGTCGGGCTGCTGATGGAGGAGCCGGAGGAGGCGAAGGCCGTGATCGACTCCGCCAAGGAGCAGCTGTGGCCCAGTGTCAGCGGCGCGTTGCTGCTGGCCGAGCTGTACGACGAGGTCGGAGCCGACGAGGCCTCGGTCGAGGCCTACCGGCAGGTGCTGTCCATCGATGCCACCCATCGGGATGCGCTGGTCCGGTCGGCCCGGCAGGCGTCGAGGGAGGCCGACGCCAAGGCCGCCGAGCTGGAGGGGCCCGACCTGTCGCGCTCGGATCGCCGGGCGCTCGACAAGGCCATCGCGTCGCTCCGTGCCGAGGTGGTGGAGCAGCTCGAGCGCGCGCGGGAGGCTCACGGCCGTGACCGTGAGGTGCTGGTGGCGCTGAAGGCAGCCTACGAGGCCAACAAGGATGACGACGCGGCGATCGAGGTCCAAGGGGCCATCGACGCCTTGGAGGCGGAGTGATTCCGACGCTCGATCGCTACACGGCCCCGTCGGGCGACGTGTTCCGAACCCTGGTGTGGCCCGGTGAGGGCGACACCCTCGTGCTGGTGCAGCACGGGCTGGGCGAACACGCTGGGCGCTACCAGGCCCTCGCGGAGGGGCTTGGCGAGGGCTACCGCGTGGCGAGCTTCGACAGCCGTGGCCACGGCTACTCGGCGGGCCGTCTCGGCGACGCGGAGGGCATCGACCAGCTCGCCGACGACCTCACTACGCTGCTTCCCGTCCTGCTCGACGCCAGCGGCTGCGACCGGGTGGTGCTGTATGGCCACTCGATGGGGGGCGCGGTGGTCGGTCACCTGCTCACCCGCGGTGGGGCCGTCTCCGAGGTCGTGAAGGCGGCGGTGTTGTCGGCCCCGGCGGTCGCCGTCTCCGGCACGCTCCAGACCCGCATCAAGGTCCGAGTCGGCAAGGTGCTGGTGCGCGTCGCTCCCACACTGGTCATCGGCAACAGCCTGCCGACGTCGGGCATCTCGTCCGACCCCGCCGAAGAGCAGCGCTACATCGACGACCCTCTGGTGCACGACCGGGTGAGCCTGCGCCTCGGCAACAGCCTCATCGAAGACGGCGCGCGGGTGGTCGACCACGCCCCTCGTGGGGCCGTGCCCTTGCTCGTGGTGCACGGCGACGCCGACCCGATCATCCCGCTGGAGGGGAGCCGCCGGCTGGTGGCCGCCTGGGGCCACGGTGAGGAGGAGCTGCTCACCCTCGCCGGAGGTCGGCACGAGTGCCACCACGAGGTGCCGGTGATTCGCCAGCAGCTGTTCGAGCGGGTTCGCCGCTTCGTCGACGGGGTCGCCACCTCGTGATGATCTGGTGGGCCATGGCCTGGGCGCAGGCACCCTTGTCGCTGGAGCTCCCCGCCGTGGGCACATCGGCCGCACTGGCCGATGGTCCGGGCCTGGTGGCCGACCTCGGTGTGGCCTCCGTAGCGCTGCCAGGAGAGCTCGAGGGGGTGCCCGTCGTGGCCCGCGGCGGGCTGGGCTACCTCGGTGGCCCGGTCGACGATGCACTGCTGCTGGGGGTGGTGGTGAGCGGGGGCACGTGGGCGGGCGACCCGTCGGTGTTCGCTGCGGAAGGAAGGCTCAGCGCAGCCATCGGCAGTCCCCAGCGAACGACGTGGCTCGGCGCCGACCTCGGCGTAGGGGTGCAGGCGATCGACGCGGTCCGTCCCCATGCCCAGCTCACCAGCACCCTCGCGGTCGACCTCGACCCCCTCACCACGGTCACCGTGCGGCTCGGAAGCGCCATCGGCACCTCCTTCGAGCCTCGCCTCGGAATCGGCTTCGTGTACCGGCCCTCGCCGCGCAGCCACGTCGCCGTCGGGGCCGACCTCGCCCGGCGCGCCGCCGAGCTACCGGAGCGCTACGCAGCCACCGGGCATCTCACCTTCGGCGGCCGGGCCGGGCCCGAGGTGGTGCTGCCCAGCTTGGTGGTCAGCGACGACGACCAGCGCCGACCGGAAGACCTCGTGGCCGTGGTGGAGCACCCCATGCTCCAGTGTGGTCCCGACAACCTCCCCACCGGTCGTCCCCCTCCTCTCGGCCGCGAGGCCTTCTGCGTGCGCGTCGTCGACGAGACGGTCGTTCGCGACGGCCCCTACGTGCGCTGGCACGACGGCAACAACCTCGCGGAGGTCGGGCACTACGCGCTGGGCAAGCGCACCAGCACCTGGTCCACCTACGACCACGACGGCATCCTGCGCGAAGCGGGCATCTTCGAAGACGACGTAGAGCAGGGCCTCTGGACGACCTACTTCTCCGACGGCAACGTCGAGGAGAAGGCATCGATGGTCGACGGGGAGCTGCACGGCCCCTGGCGCCTGTTCCACCGAAACGGCGGTCTGGCGGTCGAGGGGCAGTATGCCGATGGCCTGCGAGAGGGGGTGTGGCTCGACTTCGACGACGAGGGCGTCGCCACCCGCGAGCGGATCTACGTCGACGGGCGCCTGCAGAGCCAGCGCGAGCTGTTCGAGGAGGAGGGGGCCGAGGAAGCGTCGCCGTGATGGCCCTGTGGGTCGGGTGGGCCTTCGCCCAGGGCCTGACGCATCGGGTGTCGCGCGACCCGCTCCCGGCGCGGGAGGTCGAGCGGCCGCTAGTGCTCCCCAAGGGGTGGTCCGAGGTGGTAGCGTCGATCGGGCGAACGAGGTGGTCCGACATCGACTACCGGCCGTTCCCGGGGGAGGTCACGCGGCGGGAGGCGTCGCTGAGCGCCAGGGTGTCGATGGGGCCCACGGTGGAGCTTCGCGCTCGGCTCCCCTACGCCGACGTCCACACCGGCACCGTGCTCGGTGGAGGGGTGGGGTCCGCGACGGTGGGGGTGGCCTGGCTGCTGGCGAGGTCGGAGGCGCCTGCCCGTTCGTTGGGGGTGCACATGGGGTGGACGACCCCTTCGGCCCACACCCGCCTCCCGCTGGGGTCGGCCACCCATCAGCTGCAGGGCTGGCTCACCGCTCGGCAGCAGCTGGGCGGGCTGCGGCTCACCGCAGGGTTGGGGGGCCGCGCCGCCCCGCCGAGGGAGACTCCTTGGCTGCGTGACGCGCACGAGCAGGCACAGCAGGTCGACCTCGGGGAGGCCGCGCTGGGGCGGGTGCAGGGGCTGCTGCAGGCCGGGCCGCTGTGGGGAAGCCTCGACCTGGGCGCTGGCTTCGTGGGCCCCGACCGGATCGACGGGGTGGTGGTGGCGCCGGCGGGGTGGTCGGTGCAGCTGCGTCCGCGGGGGGCCGTGCAGTGGTCGCGGGGGCTGACGACCGGCATCGAGGGCTGGCACCCCCTCGTGGAGCGGGCCGCGCTGCTGGCTCCTGCGGTCGACCCCCTGGTGGCGGGGCGCGGCCTGGGGCTGTTCGTGGCGGCTTCGCTGTGATGGTCGCATGGCTGGCGGGCTGGCTGCTCGGGGGCCCCGCCCACGGCGCGCCCTACCACAGCGAGGTCACCCTTCCCTCCATCGCCTACGAGACGCTGCGCACCGAGCACTTCGACATCCACTACGCGGCGGGTGACCGCCGAGGGAGGCCCATCGACGCCGAGCCCTTCGCCGAGGCCGTGGCGGAGCGAGCGGATGGCCTGCTCCTCGACCTGTGCCGGGTGCTGGGGGTCGACGTGCCCACGGCCCGCATCCACGTCGTGGTGCTCGATCACGAAGACGAGGTCGCGGGCTATACGCTGCCCCACTGGAGCTGGATCGTGCTGTCGGCCCATCCCGGCAGCCAGCTGCCGCGGATGCGGGGCCGGGCCGACCTGGCGGTGGATGCCCTCGCCCACGAGCTGGCCCACCTGGTGTCGCACCAGGCGGCGACCGCGCTGCCCGAGGCGATGAACTACGGGCTCGAGCTGGGAGGTGCCGCCGAGGGGCCGTGGGGGGGCGTCGGCCTGCGGCTGGAGGTCGACCACGACCGGCCCTACGGCTGGTCGGAGGGCGTGGCCGAGTGGCTGTCGGAGGCCGTGGGCGTGAACCGATGGACAGCGGAGCGCGCGGCTCGTCTGCGCTCTGCGGCCCGCGACGGTCGGCTGCTCACGTGGGACGAGCTGCAGCGCTCGGAAGACAAAGACCCGGGGGACTACGAGCGTGCCTACCAGCAGGGGTATGCCTTCGCCCGATGGCTGGAGCGCACCCAGGGCGAGGGCACGGTCCCGGCTTGGATCCGCGCCCGCTCCGGTGCCGGCTGGCCGAGCTGGTCGAAGCTGCTGGAGCGGGTCACCGGCACGCCCGCGCGACAGCTGCACGAGGCCTTCCTCGCCGACGTGCGGGCCGAGGCCCGGGCTGCCGACGCGCGGGCCACGGCGGCGGGCCTGGCCGAGGGGGAGGAGCTGCTCGGCTGGCAGCCGATGTGGCGACGAACGGAGCGCTGGGCCGTCGACGCCTGGCACGACCGCCGCCCGCGGGAGCGCGAGGAAGGCCGGGAGGCGACCGGCTCGTGGCGGCTGTGCCCGCAGTGGGCCGACGGGTGGCTGGTCGACGGCCGGGTCGGCTGGCTGGTGGCGTCCCGTCGCGACGAGGGCGAGCTGCCGGGCATCGCGACGGCCTGGCCTGCCGACGAGGTGCCGGGGCGGCCCGACGACCGGTGGGTGCCGGCGCGCTTCGGTCGAGGCTTTCACCTCGGGCCAGAGGGGAGCTTGGTCCACATCGCTCCGGAGCACCCTGCCAAGGCGGTGCGTCTGCAGGATGGCTTCGACCTCGACCAGATCTGGGTGGTGTCGCTGGGGGAGGAGGCTCGCCCTCGGCCGGTGCCAGGCACCCTCCGCGCCACCGACCTCGCCGTCGACCCGACCGGTGAGCGCGTGGCCTTCCTCAGGCACGAGGGGGGAGGGCAGGCGCTGGTGGTCGGGCCGGTCGACGGGAGTGCCTGGGAGGTGGTGGATCGCTGGGGGATGGAGGCCCACGCCGAGGGGCTGGCCTGGTCGCCCGACGGCACGCGCCTGGTCACGTCGATGATGCGGGGGGGCATGGTCGACCTGTGGGTGATGCCGCTGGCGTCGGGCACATGGCAGGCCCTCACCCGCGACCGCTGGCACGAGCGCGACCCCCACTGGAGCGCCGACGGGCTGTGGTTCAGCGCCGATGTCGACGGCGTGCAAGACGTGTATGTCTACGCCGAGGGCGAGGTCCACCAGGTGACCCGGCAGCGAGACGGCGCGGTGTGCCCGAGCACGACGCCTGGGGGGCACCTGCTGTACTCGGCGTCGACCAGCGCCGGGGTGAAGGCGATGGGGCTGTCGCGGGCCCGGTTTCATGGCGGGGAGGTGACCGAGCGTTTCGGCCTCGACCCGTCGCCGGAGCGGATCGAAGCGGCGCTGGCCCATGAGCTGCCACCTACGTCGTTCGCCGCTACGCCGTATCGGCGGTGGCATGCGGGCCTGCCGCCGTCGTGGGGGCCCTTCGCACGGGTCGACGTGTCGGGGGCCGAGGTCTCGCCGTCGGTGGGCACCTACCTGTCGGTCGGCGACGCCCTGGAGCGCGGCGAGCTGTCGCTGTGGGCACGGGTGGGCGACGACCACGAGCTGGAGGCACAGTGGACCGAGCAGGCCGCGTGGCCGGTGCTGGGGCTGTGGGGGGCGACGCGCCGAGAGCGTCGCTGGCTGCCCGACGGGTCCTCCGATCGCCGGGGGCTCGACAGCGCGGGGGCCTTCGCGTCGCGGGAGGTGCTGCGCGACGTGGAGGTGGAGCTCGGCGGCCAGGCGCTGCGGGTGTGGAGGGCTTCCCCCGATCCCCGGCAGGGGCTGCAGCCGGCGGTCGAGGGGCTCCGGGCTCGGCTGCAGCTGACGGTCGACACCCTCGAGCGTGGCCTCGACGACGAGGGCATCGACATCGCGGTGTCGCTCACCAGCGCTCGGAGCACGCAGCCGGAGGGCAGCTCCCTCGGGGTGCGGGAGGCCCTGCCCTGGGCGCGCGCGGCGGTGACAGGCGAGGGTCAGTGGGCCCTGGGGCCCCGGGGGGCGCTGGCCGACGCGCCGCATCGGTTGGAGCTGCGGTGGAGCGCGGGCCTGACCTCGGCCGACGTGGCGGTCGACGAGGAGCTGCCGGTGGGGGGGGAGACCCCCGGTGCGCGGCGGGCGACCGCGGTGGAGCTTCCCGCCGCGATGCCGGGCTACGTGCCCTTCGCGCTGGCGGGGGAGCACGTCGTGACGGGCGGCGCCGCGTGGGCCTTGCCGCTGTGGCCGCGCCAGCGCCGACTCATCGGGGCCTGGGCCCTGCGGAGGCTCGAGCTCGTCGTTGGGGCGGATGTCGGGGCGGTGTGGCGCTACGTCGACGACACGCCGCCGCCGCTGTCTGGGGCGATCCCCCTCGCCGATGCGAGGGGAGGGCTTCGGATCGCCACGCTGTTCCGCGACGCACGCTTCGACAGCCAGCTGTTGGTGGCCGTTCCCCTCCGCGAGGTGCCGTTCGACGCGCCGGCGCTCGGCCCAGTTCCCGCCGCGAACCTGTGGCCTCGCGGGCCGCGTCTGCTCATCGGGCTGGGCACCGGCTGGTAGCGAACCATCGGCTGATGGTCGAGGTCGTCGCGTCACCGGGTGTCATGAATCGTCAGGTGGCGGCGTCAACCCGTAACCACAAGGGTCTGCGTGACGACTGTTGATCAGGCAAGATCAGTAAACGCGGCGGCTGGCGAAACCGAATCGCTGTCTGGCACGTATCTCAAGGTAACGGACTCTGGAGGAACTCATGGCATCACCCCGCCGCGGTCGTTGGACCGCCGAGCAGGAGAAGGAAGCCGCCCGCGCCATCCTGGCCTGCGAGGAGCGAGCTGCGGCCGCCCTCGACGGTGTGGCGGTCGCGCAGGAGATTCTCACCAGGGTGCCCAAGCGAGCCGAGCGCACCCGTGCGGGGGCGGTCGACCGGCTACAGGCGGCCGTCGAGGCCACGTGGAAGGCCAGCAAGGCCGACCCGTCGCTCCGCGATGCGGCCCGGGCTGCCAAGCAGGCCATGGTCGAGGCCGAGAACATCCGATGGCGGCTGGCCATGAGCGGTCGGCGCATCGCCCACGGTGAGGCCCGCAAGCTAGCAGGCCCCTTCATGGACGAAGCCGACCTGGTGCAGGAGGGCTTCATCGGCCTGCTGCGCGCCGCGAAGCGCTTCGAGGCCGACCGCGACATCCGATTCAGCACCTACGCGCGGTGGTGGGTGCGTGCGCAGATGACGCGCGCCATCGACCACCACGGGCGCCCGGTGCGGCTCCCCGGCGGTGCCGTCGAGCAGACGCGCAACCTGCGCAAGGTCATCCAGATGTACGAGCTGGCCGGTGAGGACTACACCATGGCCGACCTGGCCCGGGAGGTCGGCGTCGAAGAGCGTCGTGCTCGCTTCCTGCTCGGTCAGGGCAAGACGGTGTCTCTCGACGAGCCCGTGGAAGATGGCCCTCGCCAGCGCTCGATGGACAACTTCCTCGAAGACGAGGAGGCCACCCACCCCGAAGACGAGGCCATCCGGGTGCAGGAGCTGCACCGGCTCTACGACGCCTTCGCCGAGGTCCTCACCGAGCGCCACCGCCATGTGCTGGCCCGTCGCTTCGGCCTCGACGACGACAAGTACCGCACCCTGTCCGAGGTCGGAAAGGGGCTGAACCTGTCGCGGGAGCGGGTGCGCCAGATCGAGCGGGAGGCCCTGGGCCGCCTGCGCGACGCGAACATCCGCCACGTCGCCTAGCCGAGCAGCGCGTGCAGCCAGGTGCGCAGGTCGCGCACCTCGTCGTGGCACAGCTCGTGGCCCATCGGGTAGTCGTGCCACTCGATGGGCCGGCTGCCCGCCAGCACGTCGTGGGCATGGCGGCCCATGGCGTGGGGCACCACGTCGTCGCCGCGCCCGTGCCCGAAGAACATCGGCGTGGCGGCGTTGGCCTCGTGCAGCTCTTCGGCCAGCTCGCCTTCGAGGATCAGGTAGCCCGACAGGCTCATGATCCCCGCCAGGCGCCGGGGGTGGCGCAGCCCGACGTGCAGCGCCATCGCCGCCCCCTGGCTGAAGCCTGCGAGCACGATCCGCTCCGGTGGGACCCCGCGCTCGCCCTCTCGCGCGATGAGCTGCGTGACGAGGTCGGCGGCCTCGCGGATGTCGGGCTCCGACTCCCGACCCGGGCCTCGCTCCATGGTGAGGATGTCGTACCAGGCGGGCATCTCGTAGCCGCCGTTGATCGTCACCCGCCGGTCGGGGGCCTGGGGGAACACGAACCGGGTGGTGGGCAGCCCGAGGAGCGGCAGCAACGGCACGAAGTCGGAGCCGCTGGCTCCCAGCCCGTGCATCCAGATGACGCTGGTCGTCGCTGGGGTTCCGGGGGTGTGCTCGAGGCAGTCCAACATGGGATCTCCGGGGTGGGGTCCACCGACACTTGACGCTGGTGGGGCACTGGTTAAGCTCGCGGGGTCGGTCCGCAGTGGCCGCGGGGGCCTGTAGCTCAGCTGGTTAGAGCGCGCGCCTGATAAGCGCGAGGTCGGCTGTTCAAGTCAGCCCAGGCCCACCACTTACCCCACTCCCTCGGGAGACCACTGCACTCCGACCACCCTTGTGGGGGTGTAGCTCAGTTGGGAGAGCACCTGCTTTGCACGCAGGGGGTCATCGGTTCGAATCCGTTCACCTCCACTCTCCCAGGGCTCGCCCCGTGGCCGACACTCAGTGAGGGTCAGGCGCGAGGCCCAGGCTGACGACGAGGCCCCCCAGCGGCCCGTCGCTGGCGTCTTCCCATGCGGCCATGTCGTTGCGGTAGGCGGACGCTGCGGCCTGCAGGCGGTTCACCCGGGTGGTCACCCGCACCTCGGCGGGCACCAGCGCGCCGGTGGAGAAGGGGGCCACGACTTCCTTCGCGGCGGAGACGTAGCGCAGGGCTGCCTCTGGCCGGTCGGCTTCCTTGGCGGCCCGCACCTTGCCCAGCTCTTCCTGCAGAGCGGTGGCGCTCAGCCCGGCTGACACCACGTCGTCGAGGAGCCGTGCTTCGTTCTCGACAGCGACGAGCAGCTGCGACCGCGAGGCCTCGGCCATCTGGGCCGCGCCGCGTGCGTGCACGGTGGCCCACGCCAGCGCGCCCCCCCCGAGCAAGGCGACGAATAGGCTCGCGAGGCCGACGACGACGGCGGGTCGGGCGAGGAGCGCCCGGGCCGCACTGGCAGCGGCCTCGGCGGGGTCGACGCGATCGGGCACCGGGGGGGCCGTCGGAAAGGCCTCTCCGAAGCTCAGGGGGCGTGGGGCGTCGCCCTTGAGGGAGGCGCGATCGACGTAGTCGGGAAGGCCATCGTCGTAGTGGGAGGCCACGGCCGAGTGGCTGGCGACCTCGCTGTCGGTCGCTGCGGTGCGCTCGTCTTCGATGATCCGGCGTGCCCGGCGCAGGGCGTTCCGGAGCGTGCCGACGTTGGGGTAGCGGTCGTCGGGCTGGTAGGACGTGGCGGTGAGGATGAGGTCGCGCAGCGCCGGGTGCACGCCCTTCATCAGGCTCTCGTGCTCGTCGGCGAGGAACAGCTCGGTCATCTCGTTGTCGCTGACCAGCCGCCACAGCGTGGCCCCCAGGGAGAACACGTCGGCGCGCACGTCGGCCGACTTCGCGTCGTAGCGCTGCTCGGGCGACATGAAGCCCATGGTGCCCATGGTGCTGCCCGTCTTCGTCAGCCGCTCGTCGCCGGCGGACTGCGCGATGCCGAAGTCGGTGAGCTTCGCCACCCCCCGGCGGTCGATGAGCACGTTCTGGGGCTTGATGTCGCGGTGGATGATGCCGGCCGCGTGGGCGTGCTCGACCCCGTGGCACACCTGCACCATCAGGTCGATGGCCTCGAGGGGGGGGAGGGGACCCTGCTCGACGAGCTGCTCCATGGTGTCGCCGTCGACGAGCTCCATCACGATGTACGGCGTGCGGTCTTCGAGGCCGACATCGTAGACCTGCACGATGTTCGGGTGCTCGACGCGGGCCATCGCCCGCGCCTCGGCCTCGAAGCGCACCCGGATCTTCTTCTTGCGCGCGAAGGCGTAGCGCAAGACCTTGATGGCGCGTTGGACCCGGATCTGGGTGTCTTCGGCGCGGTAGACACCGGCCATGCCGCCCTCGCCGATGGGGGCACCCAGCCGGTAGCGTCCCTCTCCGAGGGTCTCGGGCACAGAGCGAGTCACGGCCTGTGGGGTTCTCCTGAGTCACGGGTCGATCATTGTCGCACGGCTGCCGAGCGGCGCTGAGCGGATGTTAGGTGGCGGCCATGTGGACGGTACTGCTGGGAATGGCGGCGGCAGCTGAGGTCGCGATCGTGGCCAGCACGGCGTCGGGTGGGGTGGGCAGCGGGCGCTACGAGCTCGGTGTGCCGCCCGAGCTCGTGGCCCTGGGCGTGGCCGACGTGCGCGCGGTGCACGGGGCGATGGTCTACGAGCGGGAGGCCCTGCTGGCCGTCGACGGCCAGGAGGCAGCGGTGTCGGCCTACCTCGACGCGCCGGGTGCCTGCGGTGACGCGGTGCCCGTGGCGATCCGAGAGGGGCGAGACGGCGTCACCGTGACCTGGGAGGCCGAGGCGACAGGCGAGGTCGGCGCGCGGCGCTGCGAAGGGCCAGCGGGGGATGTGTGGTGGGTCGGTGCGGGAGAGCCCTCGGGGCACTGGGCGAACTTCGAGCATCGGCTGGCGCTGCAGGTCGACCTGGCGAGCGGTGGCGAGCCGGCGTGGGTCCTGGGTAGGCCCCACCGCGAGTTCGCCCGCCGGGTCGCGCTGATCGAGGCGCTGGCCGAAGGCGCGCTGTTCGTCGACGGAGGCAACTTCGTCGACGGCGCGTCGACGGTTCGCTGGGGCGAGCTTTCGCTGCATCGGCCGCTGGGCTTCGACACCCTGAGGCGGCTGGCCCCGGCGGCCCTGGTGCCAGGGGCACAGGAGGTGGCCGGGGGCCCGAGCGGCTTCCTCGCCGAGGCGGAGGGGCTGCCGTATGTGGCGGCGAACTGGGAGGCCGACAGTGAGGTCCTCCAGCTTCCGAGCCATGTGGTGGTGGCCGTCGGTCGGGTGCGGGTGGCCTTCGTCGGGGTCATCGATCCCCAGGTGGCTGAGCACAACCCTGCCCTGGCCGAGCAGGGGGTGACCCTGGGCGACCCCATCGCTGCGGCGCAGCAGGTCGTGGCCCGCCTGAAGGCCGCCGATCGCGCCGATGTGGTGGTGCTGCTGTGCGACGGGAGCCAGCCCCTGCTGCGGGCCCTGCAGCGCGGGGTGCGTCACGCCGACGTGCTGCTCGGCGATCCCGGGCCCTCCGTCGATCGCCTCGACACGGTGCACTACGAGCTGCAGGCGCCCTACGCTGCCGACGACCGCGCGGCGCTCACCCTCCCCGCCGATGGGGTGGCCTACGTGGTGCTCGACATGGAGGAGGGCAGGCTGGATGGGGCGCGGGTGCGGCCGGCGCGGATCACCGCCGAGATCGACCCCGACGAGGCCACCATGGCCCGGATCACCGAGGTGCGTCGTCGGGTCTACCCCGACGTCGATCGGCCGCTGCTGCCCGCGCCGCCCGAGGGCCCCCTCGAGCGCTACCGCGACGAAGACTGGCACAAGCTGCTTTGCGAGGCGGTCCTTGCCTCCAGTGGAGCGGATCTGGCGCTGCTGCCCAGCCTCGGGGGGGCGCCGCCGGTGCCGGGCGCCCTCACCGAGAAGGTGGTCCTCGACACCCTCGCTCGCCTCGACCGGGTCGAGGTGCACGAGGTGCTGGGCGACCGGCTGCCGCGGTTGCTCGACAAGGCGGTGCAGGGGGTGCCCGTGTCGTGTGGGGCGCCGCTGGGGAGCAGCAGCCCCACGGTGGGCGGCCGCTCTGTCGACACGCAGCGGGTCTACCGGGTGGCGACCACCGACGGGCTGCTCACCGGGCAGGTGTCGGGCTGGTTCGCCGAGGCGCGCTCTACCGCGCTGCTCGACCAACCGACGGTCGACCCGACGCCCCGCACGCTGCAGCGGGCCGTGCGCGACGGGCTGCGGCAGGCCCTCGAGGCCGACGATGTCGAGGGGATCCTGGCGAGGTCGTTCACCGACCAGCGCCCCCTGTGGCTGTTCCGGGTGACGCGGCTGGGGCTGTCGGCGGTGGGCTTTCAGGGGGTGGAGCGCGACGTGTACAGCGAGGTCCCAGAGACCCTGGCGACCTCGCCCTCCTCGCTGACCCTCCTCGGCGACCTCGACTCGGGGCTGGAGTACAGCGATCGCCACGTGGCGTGGGACCTCCGCCAGCGCCTCACCTACACCCGTCTGGCGTCGGAGGGGGTCGTCAGTGAGCCTGCCGACGATCTGCGGCTGTCGTCGTCGCTGACCCTGCCGGGGGCTTCGTTCGACCTGGGGCCCACGTGGGCGCCCTACACCGAGCTGCTCCTCGACTCCGAGCTCACCGCGGTGGAAGACGAGGAGGGTGTGGTCCAGCCCCACCAGGCCGATGCATCCCTCACCCTGGGGCTGTCGACCTCGGCGGGGGTGCTGTCGCGGCTGCGGGTCGGCGCCTTCGGTCTGCGCGACCTGTCGGTGCTGGAGAAGCCGTGGGAGACGGGGGGCCGGCTGGAGGTCGCGACCTCGGTGTCGCTGGGGGCAGGGCTGTCGTGGGCGAGCAGCGTCGACGCCTTCGTGTTCGCCGACACCCCCACCGCCGATGCCTCCGACCTGCGCTTCAAGGCCCTGGTCGACACGCGGCTGACCCTGCCGCTGGCTCGGTGGCTGTCCATCGCGCCCTACGGCCAGGTCTTCGCCTTCTCGGGGCGGCTGCCCGAGACGGCCGACCCCGCTGCTGCCTACACCGTGGGGACGGCGCTGGATCTGGCCGGAGCGTTCCGCCTGTGATCGTCGGGCTGTGGTGGGCGCTGGCCTGTGCGCCGGCCCCCGAGCCCGACCCTCTCGATGTGGCCTGGGGCGTGCTGCAGGCTCAGCGGCCCCACCTGCACGCCTCCGAGGCTGCCCTGGGGCTCACCCCTGACGAGCCGGAGCCTGCCGTGCCCGTCGTGGCACCCCTGGACGGGCGGGAGGCCGGGGTGCGCCGGGCCCACGGGCAGGTCGTCCTCGACGGGGTGCGCCGGGAGTACTTCGCGTCGATCGACGAGGCGGCGTGGTCGGCTGCTGCTGCGGAGGCCCTCGGGGTGGGGACGGGGGCGAGGCCGGAGGCGGTCCTCGACGCGGCGATGGCGGCTGGGAGGCCCGAGGCGGAGGTGGTGGTGTGGGGGGTGGAGGCGGCCCTGGCCTCCCTCGACCCGTACACCCGGCCGGTGTGGCCTGCCCAGGTGGCTGGGTGGGAGCAGCACCACGAGGGTGTCGTCGTCGGGATCGGCGCCGACCTCGACGTGCTGGTCGACGGCGAGGTGAACGTGCTGTCGGTGTGGCCGGCGGGGCCTGCCTTCGCGGCGGGGCTGCACCAGGGCGACGCGCTGGTCACCGTCGACGGCGTCGAGGTGGCGGGTCTGGATGACGCCCAGGCTCGGGTCGCGGGGGAGGCGGGAAGCGAGGTCCTCCTGGAGGTGCGACGGGAGGGGGAGGATGCCGTGCGTCGGCTGGCGGTGGTGCGGCAGCCGGTGCCGGTGGAGACGGTGATGGGCTGGGTGCGACGGCCAGGGCTCGAGGGGGCCCACGGCTACGATCTGGCGCTCCCGCAGCTGCCCGGCGCGGTCTACCTGCGGGTGGCCGCCTTCCGACCCGACACCGACGAGGCCCTGCTGGCCCTGGTGGACGGCCACGACGGGTCGGTGGAGGGGGTAGTGCTCGACCTGCGAGGCAACGCAGGCGGCGATGTGCAGGCGGCAGTCAACCTCGTCGACGCGTGGCTCGACGAGGGCACGGTCGCGACGATGTCGGGCCGGGCGGCGCCCCTCCCCGAGCCGCCGGAGCCGGGGGTGCTCGCGTGGAACCAGGCGGCTCCCGGGGGGCCCTTCGTGGGGGTGCCCACGGTGGTGCTGGTCGATCAGGGCACGGCGTCGGCGGCGGAGATCGCGGCAGGGGCGCTTCAGCAGCTGGCGGGGGCCCACGTCATCGGCGCGCCGACCCTGGGCAAGGGCGCCTCGCAGGCCCTTCGGGGCGACGCGGCGGCAGGGGTGGCCTGGCAGGTGACCAACCTGGTGTGGGCGCTGCCGAGCGGCCAGGTGCTCACGCGAGGGCAGGGCATCGTGCCCGACGAGGCGCTGGTTCCCAGCCTGGCCGAGCGCTGGCAGGTGCGGCACCAGGCGCGGGTGAGGTCCCACCCCACGGTGCATGCCGACGGAAGCCCTCAGACCTGGCGGGGGCCCACCGGCCGCCCCGAGCTGCCCACCCTGGCAGGCGATCCCGGGGTCGTGGCCGCGCTGCGCTGGCTCAGGGAAGCTGGCGGCGGAGGCTAGCCAGGGCCAGGGCCCGGTGGTCGTGGTCGCGGCGCCAGTCGGCTCCGAGCTCCGCCCATGTGGACTCCGATCCAGCGGGCACGAAGCTGGGGCACAGGCCGGGCCCCTCGCCGCGCGGCCGCACCAGCGTGCCTTGTGCGGCTGCCTCGGCGGTGACCACCCGCCCGTCGGGCCAGACCAGGGACAGGGCGCACACGTAGCGGGCCTCGGCCTCAGACAGCCCCAGCTCGCCGAGGAGGGCCTCGGCCAGCGCCTCCCAGCCTCCCGCGGCCAGGGCCTCTCGCTTGGTGCGCACGCCGGGACGCCCACCCAGGGCCGGCACCACCAGCCCCGCATCCTCGGCCAGGCAGGGCCTGCCGCAGGCCTGAGCGGCTCGGGTCGCCTTGTGGCGCGCGTTGTCGGTGAAGCGCTCGTGGGGCTCGTCGGGCTCGTCGAGGCCCAGGCTCGCCGCATCGTCGACGGGCCCGAGCAGGGCGCGCCACTCCGCGAGCTTGCCGGGGTTGTGCGTCGCGACCACCAGCCCGTCGGGCCAGCTCACCGGCCAATCATGCCCAGGAACTCCCGCCGCGTGGACGGGTCTTCGCGGAAGCAGCCCAGCAGCGCGCTCGTGACCATCTGCACCCCGGGCTTGTGGATGCCGCGGGTGGCGATGCACTGGTGGCTCGCCTCGATGACCACCGCCACGCCCTTCGGCTGCAGCACCTCGTCGATGGTCTCGGCGATCTGGGTGGTGAGCTTCTCCTGGATCTGCAGCCGCTTGGCGTAGATCTCCATCACCCGTGCCAGCTTGGAGATGCCCACGACCCGCTGGTCGGGCATGTAGGCGATGTGGGCGACCCCCACGATGGGCACCATGTGGTGCTCGCAGTACGACTCGAGGGTGATGTCTTTGAGCAACACCATCTCGTCGTAGCCACCGGTCTCCGAGAAGGTGCGCTCGAGCACGGCGCGGGGATCTTGCTCGTAGCCTGCGAAGAACTCCCCGTAGGAGCGGACCACGCGGTCGGGGGTGCCGCGGAGGCCCTCGCGGTCGGGGTCGTCGCCCGCCCACTGGATCAGCGTGCGCACCGCTGCTTCGGCTTCCTCCTTCGTGGGACGACTCACGAGGTCTCCTCCGGAGCCAGCCGCGAGGAAACCCCGCTGGTGACCAGGGTGCCCACGTCTTCCCCGATGCACAGGCGGCGAGCGATGCCGCGCTGGTCGAAGTCGAACACGTGCACCGGCAGCTTGTGATCGCGGGCGAGGATCAGGGCCTGCTGGTCCATCGCGCGGAGGTCTTCGCGCAGCGCCTGCTCGGTGGACAGGGTGTCGTAGCGACGGGCGCTGTCGTCGATGTTCGGGTCGGCGTTGTAGATGCCGTCGATGCCGTTCTTGGCCACCAGCACGGCCTGGCAGCGCGTCTCGAGGGCGCGCTGCACCGCCGGGTAGTCGGTGGTGACGAAGGGCTGGCCCATGCCCCCGGCGCAGATGACGACACGCCCCTTCTCGAGGTGACGGATGGCCCGCAGCCGGATGTAGGGCTCGGCCACGGCGGGGTTGGGCAGGGCGGTGGTCAGCCGGACCTTCACGCCCTTCGACTCCAGCACCGCGCGCATGAGCACGCCGTTGATGATCGTGCCGAGCATGCCCATGTTGTCGGCCTCGGCCTGCTCGATCTCCCACTGGGAGGCGAGGTTGCCGCGGAAGATGTTGCCGCCGCCGACGACCATCACCACCTGCACGCCGACATCGACCAGCGACAGCACCTCGGAGGTGATGTGCTCGATGGCCTCGCGATGGAAGGTGTTCGTCTTGTCGCCGCCGGCGAGGGCGGCGCCCGACAGCTTGAGCAGCACGCGCTTGTACCGCATCGGCTTCCTCCTGGGTGGTGGCCTGGGGCCTGTGCGCACCTAGCGCTCGTTGCGCGCGGCTGCACGCCCCGAGGCGGAGCCGCAGCCTGGCGGACTCCACCTGCAGGTGTGCAGGTGCCGTTTGGGTGGCTGCGGCCATACAGGCAGGCGGTGGAGGCCTCATGCGACCCGTCCTGTCCGAGCTGCTCGAGCTGCTGCGTCTCGAGCGCATCGAAGAGAACCTGTTCCGGGGGCCCTCCCAAGACCTGGGCTGGGGCCAGGTCTTCGGGGGCCAGGTGCTGGGGCAGGCCCTGTCGGCCGCCGAGCAGACCGTGCCCGAGGGCCGCTTCGTCCACAGCCTCCACGGCTACTTCCTGCGCACCGGCGACGCGCGGCGTCCCATCGTCTACACCGTCGACCCCATCCGCGACGGCCGCAGCTTCACCACCCGGCGGGTGGTCGCGGTGCAGGGGGGCAAGGCGATCTTCAACCTCGCGGCCAGCTTTCAGCAGGAGGAGCCGGGCTTCGAGCACCAGGACACCCTGCCGGAGGGGGTCCCCGATCCCGAGACGCTGAAGTCGGAGTCCCAGCTCGCTCGACGGCTGGAGGGGATCATCCCCGACGCACTGTACGAGCGCGCCATCGCCGAGCGGCCCATCGAGATCCGGCCGGTCGACCCGTCGAACCCGATGGCCCCTGATGTGCGTGCGCCCACCCATCAGGTGTGGTTCCGTGCGTCCGACCCGCTGCCCGATGCACGCTCGGTCCACCACTACCTGCTGGCCTACGCCTCCGACTTCTCCTTCCTCACCACGGCGATGCGGCCCCACGGGGTGTCGTGGCTGACCCCGGGCATGCAGGTTGCCTCCCTCGATCATGCGATGTGGTTCCACCGCCCGTTCCGGTTCGACGACTGGCTGCTCTACGACATGCGCAGCCCGTCGGCGTCGAACGCTCGGGGGCTGGTGCAGGGGCGGATCTTCGACCGCTCGGGGGCGCTGGTGGCCACCGTGGCCCAGGAAGGGCTGATGCGCGACCGGCGCGCCTGACGGAGGATATGGCTGCGTCATGGACGACCTGGTCGAGGCAGCCCCCGAGAGCGTGGTGGCGCGGGTGGAAGGCGACGGCTTCTACGCCCGCCTGTCGCCGCAGCCCGACGTGCGGTGGTCGGTGGTCGGCGCCCTCGCCCTGGGATGGGCAGGGTGTGCCGCTGCCCTCGCCTGGTGGCTGGGGCGGGGCGATCCGGTGCTCACCAAGCTGCTGTTCGGGTCGTTGGCGATCTTCGGGCTGATGCTCTACGGCTTTCACTACGGGCGGGCACTGATGCCCGTCGAGGTGGTGGCGAGCGGCGACACGGTGTTCTTTGCCGGCGAGCGGCTGCCTGCCGCGGCGGTGGGGGCGCTGGTCGCCGCCGACGGGAGCCTGGTGGCACGGTCCCCCGAGGGAGGGGAGCTGGGCCGGATCGATGGGATTGGGCCCAAGGCCGGGGGCTGGGTATGTCAGGCCTTCGAACGGTGGCGAGGCGACACGGCATGACCGAAGAGCGGCAAGAGGAAGGGGAGAGCAGGCTCGCCATGGCGACCGGCGTGTTCACGGGCGCCGTGGTGTTGACGGTGTTCGGGCTCTACGTGTTCGGCAACAGCCGTCCCGAGGGCCACGAGGTGGCGGGGGAGGTGGAGCTGGCTGTGCCCCCCGAGGCCGTCTACGCGCTGCTCAGCGACTACGAGCGTCGGCCCGAGTGGCGCCCTCGGGTGGCGCGGATCGGTCGCATCGCCGACGACGGCGAGGGCCGCCAGGTGTGGCGCGAGCTCGACGAGGGCGACGATCGCTTCGACTTCAAGGTGCTGGAGGAGGTGAGCGGCCAGCGCGTGGTGCTCACCACCGCCAGCCCCGATCAGATCGGCTACGACGCGACCTGGTCGTTCTCGGTGGCGCCCCGCGCAGGCGGCTCGGTGCTCACGGTGGAGGAGCAGGGCGAGGTCGACAATCCCCTGTGGCGGGGCATCTTCTACCTGCGAACCGGGCCCTGGTCGACGGTGGAGCAGGAGCTCACGATGGTGGCCGACGCGCTGTCACCGGGTGCGACACCGCGCCGCCTGCGCTGAGGCCCCTGGTCTGGTTACGCCATCGCACCGACACGGAGGCGGATGTGATGGTGGCGCTGTGGATGTTGTGGGCCTGCGGGGCGAGTGCGCCCGACGCGGCCGAGGTGCTGGCGGCGGCCGACGCCCACGATGGTGCTGTCGACCACGTGGTCGGGGAGTGTGGTGGGTGCATGCTCGGCATGGCCGGCGATCCGGCCCATGCGGTCACGCACGAGGGCTACGAGCTGCACTTCTGCTCGGAGGGCTGCAAGGCAGGCTTCGAGGCTGATCCGGCGGCGGGTGTGGCCCGGCTCGCCGAAGCGGTGAAGTAGCTACTTCTTCTTGCCGTAGGTGCGGCTGCGCGGCGGCTTGCGCGGCCCCCGGCCCGGCTTGCCCTTGGGGCCCGGGCGCGGCGGGCGTGGGCCCCGCGGCGTGTGGTTCGGGTCGCGCACGAAGGCCTTCGCGAGGGGCACGGCCCGGCCGCGGATCTCGAGGGTCTGGTGCTCGGCGAGGATGCGGTCGGCCGCTTCCTTGGGCACCTCGACGAAGCTCTTGTGCTCGACGACGGTGATGCGCCCGATGGCGCTGCCGGGAAGGCCCGTCTCGTTGGCGATGGCCCCCACCAGGTCGCCGGGGCGCACGCCTCGGTTGGCACCGACGGGGAAGAACAGCTCCACCATCCCCTCACTGGGACCCTGGGGGGCGCGGGGTGGTCGGGGCCCGCGGTCACGGTCGCCGCGGTCATCTCGGTCGCGACCCTGGTGCTGGCTGCCCCGCGACCAGGCCACGTCGCCCTTCTTGGGCTCGGCCAGGCTGGTGCCGCCCGACCGCGCCAGCGACGCGATGGCGGCCACGGCGAGGTCTTCGGCCGTCCAGTCGCCGGTCTCGATCGTCTCCTGCACGAAGCGGCGCGCGTCGTCGGCGCCCTCTCCGCTCAGGGCGCCCTGGAGGCGGTCACGGAGACGGCCTTGCTGGTGCACGGCGATCTCGGCATCGGAGGGGATGTCGATGCGCTCGATGTCGACCCGCAGCTCGCGGGCGTAGCGCTTGATCTTGCCGATCTCGCCGGGAGTGACGAGGGTGATGGCGCTGCCCTCACGGCCGGCGCGGCCGGTGCGCCCGATGCGATGCACGTAGGTGTCGAAGTCGTGGGGCATGTCGAGGTTGACCACGGTGCGGATGTGGTCGACATCGATGCCGCGGCTGGCCACATCGGTGGCCACGACGACGGAGAGGCGCTTGGCGCGGAGGCGAGCCAGCACCCGCTCACGTGCGGACTGGGACAGGTCGCCGTGCAGCGCGTCGGCAGCCACGCCACTACGAACCAAGGCGTCGGCCACCTCGGCACAGCCTGCCCGGGTGCGGGCGAAGACCAGCGAGGTGCCCTCCATCGCCCCCGCCAGCAGCCGCTGGATGGCCTCCAGCTTGTGACGATGGGGAACGCGGGCCCACGACTGCTGGATGTGATCGGTCGATGGCCGGCCGGCGTCGGCACCGAGCTGCAGCGGGTCGTTGAGGTAGCGCTCGGCGATGCGCTCGATGGGAGGCGGCAGGGTGGCGCTGAACAGCGCGATCTGCCGGGTGTCGGGGGTGGCGGCGAGGATGGACTCGACGTCGTCGATGAAGCCCATCCGCAGCATCTCGTCGGCCTCGTCGAGGACGAGCATGCGGAGGTTGGACAGATCGAGGGTGCCGCGCTCGAGGTGGTCGAGGAGGCGCCCGGGGGTGCCCACGACGACCGGCACGCCCTTGCGGAGGGCTCGCAGCTGCGGATCGTAGGAGGAGCCTCCGTAGATGGAGACGACCTGAACCCCGAGGCCCTTGGCGAAGGAGCGCAGCGCGTCGGTGACCTGCAGGGCGAGCTCGCGCGTGGGCGCGAGGACGAGCCCGCGCACGCCCTGGCCGCCCTGCACGTTCTGCAGCATCGGCAGGCCGAAGGCGGCCGTCTTTCCCGAGCCCGTGCGGGCGCGGCCGATCACGTCGCGGCCCTCGATGAGAGGCGGGATCGAGATGGCCTGGATGTCGGTCGGGGCCGTGAAACCGAGCTTCGCGACGGCCTCCTGGATCGGGGCATCGAGGGCGAAGTCTTGGAACGAGCTCATGAGGGGTCCACGGGTGCTGGGGTGGGCGTCATAGCCCTTCCCGGAGGGGAGGGCTCGCGCCCCGCGCGGTAGCGGCCTGCACCGTCGACTACCGAGAAGCGTGTACTCCAACCTGCGGGTGGCGTAGCGGTTCGCTACGCTTGGATCATGAAGACCTTGACCCTCCTTGCTGTCTTGTGTTTGGCGCCCAGCGTGGCGCAGGCCGAGCCACCTCAGGCGGTGGCGCCTTCCAGCCACCTCCAGGAGCTTGTTCGGTCGCAGCTTCAGGCCTTCGACCGTGGAGATGCCCGTGCCGCCTGGGGCATCGTGTCCCCTGGGCTGCGCGAGCGCTTCGGCGGCCCCGACGCGTTCCTGGAGATGGTGCAGCTGGGGTATGCGCCGCTGGTGAACAGCCAGCGGGTGATCTACGGCGAGCAGGTGCAGCTCCCGACCGGCGAGGTGGGGCAGTGGCTCGACGTGACGGGCCCGGCAGGGGAGCGGGTGCGGGCTCTCTACCTGTTCGACCTCATCGACGGCTCGTGGCAGACGACGGGCTGCCTGCTGTTCGAGCCTGAGGATCTGCCTCCGGCGGCATGAGGGCAGCGAGGGCCCGCTCCGTGGCCTCGTCGGCCGGAAAGTAGTGCTCGATCCGTAGCTCCGACAGCGTGACGTCGGTGGGCGTGCCGAGGGTCGTGAGCGTGGTGAACATCGACAGCTCGGTCCCCATCAGGTCGAGGGTGAGGGTGAGGGCGGCGGGGGCCTCCACCCAGGGATCGGTTCGCCAGTCGCGGGGAACCCCCTCGATGGCCTGCAGCTCGTCGATGAGGGCGAGCAGGTCGTCGTCTCCTGTGGCGACCGCCTCGCGGTACATGCGGTGCAGCATGCCTCGCGCCAGGGGCTCCCAGTCGCGGATGAGGGGCCGAAAGCCGTCGGCGCGCAGGGTGAGCGCGATCATGTTCTCGCCGATCTGGAGAGGGCGGCCGAGGGCCATGCTGGCGAGGGTCTGGAAGGGGCGATTGACCATCAGCAGATCCCAGCGGCGGTCCATGACCAGCACGCCGTTGGGCTCGGCTCGCTCCATGAGGAAGTCGAGGGCTCGCTTGACGGGCGCGAGGCCGGGGGCCGACAGGTCGGTCTGTCGGTAGGCCGGAGCGTAGCCGGCGGCCTGTAGCAGGGTGTTCCGCTCGCGGAGTGGCACGTCGAGGGCGCTGGCCAGCACCAGCACCATCTGCCGGCTCGGCTTGGCGCGACCGCGCTCGAGGCACGACAGGTGACGGGTGCTGACCTCCGCTGCCTCCGCGAGCAGGAGCTGCGACATGCGGCGCTGGGTGCGCCAGTGCCGGATCAGGCTTCCTACGTCGTGCATCACGGCCTCCGCTGAGCATTGTAGTGGGGTGATGCGCAGCGACCATGACCTCACAGGTCATGGATTTGGTGATGTGAGGGCGTGAAGGAGAGTCCACTGGAGGTCATCATGATCAAGCGATGGTTGCTCGGATTCCTGCTCGTCGACTTCGTGCTGCTCAGCACCTGGGCCACCTGGAAGGTCGGCTACCTCGGCATCTTCGCGGCGGCGCTGAACGGCCCGGGCGAGATGCAGATCTTCGCTGACCTGTGCATCGCCCTGCTCTTCGCCAGCGGCTGGCTGAAGCGCGACGCGGAGCGACGAGGGATCAACCCCTGGCCGTGGATCGTGGCCATCGTGCCGATGGGGAGCCTGTCGATCGTCGGCTACCTCGCCGCCCGCGAGGCAGGGGTGATCGGCCGGGCCGCCACCGCGTCGGAGCCGGTAGCCGCCTGATCAGTCGGGCAGCACCCGGCGGGTGGCAGCGGCGACCTGGCGGCGCTTGTACTCGTCGTGGGAGGCGAAGCCCTCGCGGGAGCGCTCGAAGCTGGCCTGGTCGAGGATCTGGATCTCGAACGGGAAGAAGAAGTGCTGCCGCTGGCCGAGCTCGTCGGTGACCCGGATGCGCTGCCGGCAGGTGAACTGCACGGAGTGGTAGGCCGCATCGGAGTAGGGGTTGCGCTGCGGGTCGCCCGGCGGTGGGCCCCACCCCTCCACCGCGTCCCGGAGGGCCTCGAGGCTCGCGTCGGGATGCTCGAGGAGGAAGGCCTCGAGGCGGTGGAGGTCGAACAGGGTGTTGCGGCTGCGGCTGGGCTTGACGTTGGCGAACATGATGATGTTGCGCAGGCGCAGCGCTCGGATGACCAGCAGCGCGTCGAAGCGGTCGTGGGTGACGAAGCGCAGGCCCATGTAGTCGAAGATGTCGGCGGCGACGTTCTCGGGCTTGTGCAGCAGCTTCAGGGCCACCGACCAGCGCTCCTTGCGGGCTCGGGCCTCGAAGCGCACGAGGGGGACCTCGTCGATGCGCAGCCGGCCGTCGTCGCCGGTGCTCAGGAAGCGCTCGAACCGCGACAGCACCTGGCGCTGGATGGTGCTGTGGTAGCGGTCGCCGAACCACGACGAGCAGTGGGCGAGGGTGTGCATCACCCGCAGCAGGGCGCACACCGCGCGCTGGTGAGGGTGGGTGGGCTTCGACGCGAGCAGCAGCAGCTCCAGCACGTCTTCCTGCCCTCGCACGGCCGGCGGGATGGCGTCGCCGACCTCGAGCATCTCGTCGAGGAAGTCGAGGGCTTCGTCGCGCAGGCTGGCGGCCTGGGCGGCCTCTCTAGGGTCGCGAAGATCGTAGCCGTAGGCCTCTGCGAAGGCGCGTGCGTCGTCGCGGGTCGTGACGTGCAGCGAGGGCACGTCGATCGCCGAGGAACCAGCGATGATCGACTTGAGCGTCGCGACCGGGAACACGGGCATGAGCCATCCTATTGTAGGGAGAGGACCTCGATACAGACCGAACCACGGGGCCGCTCGACCACGGCGTCGTCACCCTCCTGCAGGCCCTGCAGGGCACGCCCCAGGGGCGACGCGATGGAGATCAGCGACAGCTCGCACCCGCTGACCGTGACGGTGGGGCCGCCCCGGGGCCCCAGGTAGAGCCAGCGAACGGTGTCGTCGACGGCGGCCTCGACCAGGGCGCCGGGCTGACCGGTGTGGCAGGGAGGGGGGTCGGCACTCAGCCACGCCAGCAGCTGGCGAACCTCCAGCAGCCGCTCGCCCTGGCCCGCCGCCAGGTAGGAGGCCTCGAGGGCGCGGGTGTCGTACTTGTTCTCGGGGCGGCTCTCGGGGTTGGTCGCCTCGTCGCGTGCGTCAGCGGTGATGCGCTCCAGCACGGCGAGCTCCTCGCCGACCTTGGCGCGCAGGGCCTCGAGGGCCTCGGGCTTGTGCATGACGCCTCCGCTGCGAGCCTAGCCCAGCGAGGCGTCGTGGAGGAGGGAGCCGATGAGGTGGTGCACCCGTGGCTCGGTGAGCAAGCCGTTGTGACCCAGGGCATGGAGCACGTGGTGCTGCATGCCCGGCGGGAGCACGCGCTCGGGAGGAAACGCCACGATGTCGTGCACCGCGGCTACGGCATGTCGCTGGGCGTGGGGCAGCAGCTCGGGGAGGGGGGGCAGAGCCTGCAGGTAGGGGCTGTCGGGCTGCAGGTCGCCCAGGTCGCGCGGGAGGTGGGCGGGCAACCCACGAGCGGCCTCGGTGCCGTGGTGGGGCGTGCCCAGCGTGATGACCGAGCGCACCATGGGGCGGAGGGGCGGGTGGTCGCGCAGGGTGGCTCGGAGCACCAGGCCGCCCATGCTGTGGGTGACGACATCAACGGGCTGATCACCCTGCACGGCGTCGCGAAGCGCGGGCACGTAGGAATCAACCCCACCCAACGGCCAGCCCAGCTCCACCGCCGTGGTGGGGCGGCCGCGGTGGTGCAAGCTGAGCTGCAGGCCGCGCCAGAAGGCGGCACGGGCCAGGAAGCCGTGAACGAGCACGACCCGGCGCCCGTCGAGGTGGGTGGGGGTGGGGAGCGCGCCCAGGGCCTGCCAGCGACGCAGCCGCCACTTGCGGCGCCACTCGGCGGCGTGCACATGGGCGGGGGGCCCGCTCGACCCGGTCACCTGCTGGCAGCGCCGGTGCGCATGGGCATGCCAGGCGGCCACCGTGGCCAGGTAGGCGGTGGGCGGCAGGAGGCCGAGCAGTGCCAGTGCCGCGCTGCTCACGACCGCTAGAAGCCCTGATCGGCCAGGTGGGCGGCCTCGTCGAGGAAGAACTGCAGGTGGTCGAAGCCGCTCGCCGTGGTGCCGGGGAACAAGCCCACCTCGTCGAGGTGGTCAGCGCTCATCACGCCCCGGAAGGTGCCCCACTCGGCAGACTGCACGCTCACCAGGCCGTCGTTGTCGCCCTCGAGGATGAGGGTGATGGCGTGGGTGGCGGTGAACAGGGGAGAGACGATCTCGCCGTCGTGCTGCGCCTGGCAGATGAGGTCGAGCAGCTGGCAGGTGTTTCCGGCCCACGAGTAGTAGCTCACGTCGTCGCGGTCGCGTGTGTCGGCGTTGAAGGCGGCCGACGCCGATGAGGTGAGCTGCTCGAGCTGGGCATTGATGTCTTGGTCGGACGACAGCCCGTACAGCGAGGCGAGCTCGTCGAAGGCGGCGTCGATGAGGGCCTGGGCGATTCCGAAGTCGTCGAGGAGGCCCCAGCCCAGGTCGGCCACCAGCGCCCCGCGGTGGGGGGTCGCGATGGTCGTCACGGAGCGGATCCGCTGGTCGGGGTCGAGGTGGGTGGTGACGTAGCGCGCGTCGAGCCCGCCCTGGCTGTGCCCGATGAGGTTGACCCGACGTGCCTCGCCGCTGGTGAACAAGGCTTCCAGGTGGGTGGACCACGTCTGAGCGCGCACCGGCGTGGGCTGGAAGGGGTCGACGGCGGCGACGTGCACCGGGTAGCCAGCTGCCTGCAGGGTGGGCGCCACCTCGTAGTAGTAGTCGAGCATGTCGAAGAACGCGTCGGTGCCCGCCATGCCGTGCATCAGCACGATGGGGTAGCGCGTGGTGACCTGCTCACAGCCCTCGAGGCAGCGCGCCTCCAGGGTGTAGGTCGCCGGGCGGCCGTCGGAAGAGCCCACGATGATGGGGTGCTCTCCGCTCCAGGCGAGCTCGAAGGAGACCGTATCGCCGGCGAGCAGCCCCTCGGTGCGCCCCAAGGAGACGCCATTCCAGTCTCGAACCTCTACATAGGCTGGGGAAGGCCCCACCCAGTCGGCCATCGTGAGCTCGAACCGGCTTCCTGCGGCCCCCACCAGCGCGTGCAGGCGCTCGCCGCAGGGCTCCACTGCATGGGAGGCGGCCGTGTCGGCATCGAGCCGGGCTCCCTCTGGAAGGGGAGCGATGGCTTCGCACGACCATGGCTCCGGCGTCGTGGCAGTGCTCGGCGTCGGGGGGGAGCTGGACTCCTCCGGCGCGACGCCGTTGGGCTGCAGCGAGGTCGCCCCGGGCTCGTTGGAGCAGGCGAACAGCAGGAGAAGCGAAGCAAGCATGCGGGTTTCTAACCTGGCTCGCGGTGGGCACCACCTACCGGGGGTTTACCTCGCGTCATCCAGCCGACATGATGCGAGGATGCGCCTGCCGCCCATCGTCCGAGTACCCCACGAAGACCCGCGTCTGCACGCTGCGGTGTCCTCTTTGGGCTTTACCGTGGCACCAGAGGGTCTCGTCAGTCTGGGCGACGACATGGGCGACGCGCTGTGTTGGGTGGCGGTGGCCCCCGACGCCGAAGCCGGGCTGCAGGCCGTGGCGCGTGGTGCGGTGGCGGTCGTGCTGTGGCCCCGAGAGGAAGCCAAGCTCGGAGAGGCGCTGGAGCGTGGCTTCGCCGAGGCATCCCGCCGCGCGGAAGAGATCGCGTACCGGCAGATCTTCCGCACCAGCCCGGCGTGGCTCGAGCTCACCAACTCCGAGGTCGAGTGGGTCGACGTGTCGGAGGGATTCCAGCGCCAGTCGGGCTACGGGCGCGACGATGTCGTCGGGGTCACCCCCGCAGAGCTGTTCCGCTCGGGGCTTCACGAGCGCAGCTTCTACATGGCACAGAAGCACGAGCTCGAGACGCGGGGGCGCTGGAACGGCGACATGCTGAGCCAGCGGCGTGACGGGAGCACCGCGGTCACGGATGTGCAGCTGGGAGCGGTGTTGGTCGGTCCGCACTGCCTGGCCCACTTCGCCCACCGCAAGGTCGCGGGTACCGACCCACCGGGGTCCCTCAAGGCGTGGCTCGACGGCCTGTGCACCGCACCCTGGCTCCTCGCGCGCCGCGATGACGGGCGGGTTCTCGATGCCCACCCTTCGGTCGCGGGGCTGGCTGCGGGGGCAGACGACGGGGTGGTCGGGATGACCTGTGAGGCCCTTGGCTTCGGCTGGGAGCGCCCGCCGCCGAGCACGCGCACCACCCACGACGTGTGGCTCGCCGAGCGAGCCTACGAGGTGGCCATCGAGGGGCGCATCGCGGGCGACGTCGAGGTGGTCGCCCTGGTCTTCCACGACATCACCCAGCGAAAGCTGGAGGCCGAGAAGCTCGACGCGCTCGCTCAGGAGCTGGCCGTGGCCCGCGATCAGGCCCTGGCCGCGGGGCAGGCGAAGAGTGCGTTCCTGGCGAGCATGTCCCACGAGCTGCGCACGCCGCTCAACGCCATCCTGGGCTACAGCGAGCTGCTGGAGGAGGAGCTGGTCGATGGCGCTGCCGTCGACGACCTCCGGCGGATCCAGCAGTCTGGCAGGCATCTGCTGCGGCTGGTCGACGACGTGCTCGACCTGGCGCGGGTGGAAGCCGGTGCGGTCGACGTGGCCGACGAAGTGGTCGACGTCGGCGAGCTGCTTCAGCAAGTGGCGACCAGCGTGCGGCTGCGTGCAGCGAAGCGTGGCATGTGGATTCGGGTGCAGGCGGAGGGGGGCCACCTCCGCACGGATGGGAGCCGAGTCCGCCAGGTGCTGGTCAACCTCGTGGGGAACGCGGTGAAGTACGCGACCGAAGGCGAGATTCGCCTGGTGCAGTGCGGCACGGAGTTCGTGGTGGAAGACGGCGGGCCGGGCATTCGCCCCAGCGACCTGGCCACGATCTTCCAGCCTTTCCATCAGTTGGGGGCCCACAACCCCGGCGTGGGGCTGGGGCTGGCGATCTGCAAGCGTATCGCTGAGGCGCTCTCGGCCGACTTGAGCGTGACCTCGGAGCTGGGCGTGGGCACACGGTTCGTTCTTCGTCTCCCTCCCAGCGCCACCATCGGCTGATGCCTTGCCTCGGCGTCTCCAAAGGCTAAGGAGCCCTTCTCGAAGGGGAGTTGCCGATGTCGATCGCCACGCGTTCCTGGCTGTCGCGCCCGCGAAGCTGGCGGATGTTGTTCCAGTCCTCCGTAGGGAAGAAGATCATCATGGCCGTCACCGGCCTGGTGATGGTGTTCTGGGTGTTCCTGCACATGGCGGGCAACACCTTGCTCTACGCAGGTGACCATCCGCTGCCCTTCGCCGACATGTCGGCGATGAACTTCTACGGCTGGGTCATCCAGGAAGGCAGCCACGGCGCCATCTGGCTCATGCGGGCGGTGATGCTCGGTGCGGTCGGGCTGCATGTCTGGGCGGCGATCACGCTCACCTCGGCGAGTCGGGCCGCGCGGCCCCAGGGCTACGCCCGCGGGATCACCAAGGAGAAGACCGACATCTTCGCCCTGACGATGCGCTACAGCGGCGTCCTCGTGCTCCTCTACATCATCGGCCACGTGCTGCACATCACGGTCGGGCTCGGCGTGCCGGGCTTCGAGTGGGGGCATCCCTACGAGACGGTGGTGGCGGCGTTCAGCAACCCCGTGGTCTCCGCCCTCTACATCGTCTGCAACCTGGCCCTGGGCTTTCACCTGTGGCGCTCCACCTGGTCAGCGCTCGAGACCCTCGGCTTCGATCACCCGCAGTACAACGACATGCGCCGCACGGCGAGCATCGGCGTCGCCGTGGTCATCACCCTCGTGAACATCTCGTTCCCCATCAGCGTCTTGCTGGGAGTCGTCTCGTGAGCACCCTGAACCTCGAGAGCAAAGCGCCCACGGGCCCCATCGAGTCGAGCTGGCTGCGCTACAAGCAGGCCTCTTCCAAGGTCTCGCCGGCCAACAAGCGCAAGTACACGGTCATCATGGTGGGCTCGGGCCTCGCCGGCGCGTCGGCGGCCGCCTCGCTGGCCGAGCTCGGCTACAACGTGCACTGCATCAGCTACCACGACAGCCCCCGCCGGGCGCACAGCATCGCGGCACAGGGTGGCATCAACGCCGCCAAGAACTACCAGAACGACAACGACAGCGTCTGGGGCCTGTTCTACGACACGGTGAAGGGCGGCGACTTCCGCGCCCGCGAGTCGAACGTGTACCGGCTCGCCCAGGTGTCCACCGAGATCATCGACCAGTGTGTCGCCCAGGGCGTGCCTTTCGCGCGGGAATACGGTGGCTACCTCGCCAACCGGTCCTTCGGTGGGGCCCTGGTGTCGCGCACCTTCTACGCCCAGGGCCAGACGGGCCAGCAGCTGCTCCTCGGCGCCTACCAGGCGCTGTCGAAGGAGATCGGTCGCGGCACCGTGACGATGCACACCTGGTCGGAGGTGCTGGAGGTGGCGCTGGTCGATGGCCGCGCCAAGGGCGTCGTCATGCGCAACCTGAAGACCGGCGAGATCACGCGCCTCGCGGGCGACGCGGTGTGCCTGGCCACCGGCGGCTACGGCAACGTGTTCTACCTGTCGACCAACGCGATGAAGTCGAACTGCACTGCCAGCGTGCGGGCCTTCCGTCGGGGGGCCGGCTTCGCCAACCCCTGCTTCACGCAGATCCACCCCACCTGCATCCCGGTGAGCGGCGACCACCAGTCCAAGCTCACGCTGATGAGCGAGTCGCTTCGCAACGACGGTCGGGTGTGGGTGCCCAAGAAGAAGGGCGACGACCGCAAGCCGTCGGCGATTCCCGACGCAGAGCGCGACTACTACCTCGAGCGCATCTACCCGGCCTTCGGCAACCTGGTGCCGCGCGACGTGGCGTCTCGTGCCGCCAAGAAGATGTGCGACGACGGCTACGGCGTCGGTCCGAGCGGCTACGGCGTCTACCTCGACTTCGGAGCGGCCATCGACCGCCTCGGCGAGCGGAAGGTGGGCGACCGCTACAAGAGCCTGTTCGACATGTACGAGCGGATCACTGGCGACTCGCCGTGGCAGACGCCCATGCGCATCTACCCCGCGTCGCACTACACGATGGGCGGCTTGTGGGTCGACTACGACCTGATGACGACCATCCCCGGCCTGTTTGCCCTCGGTGAGGCGAACTTCAGCGACCACGGTGCCAACCGCCTCGGCGCCTCGGCCCTCATGCAGGGGCTGGCCGACGGCTACTTCGTGCTGCCCTACACCATCGGCAACTACCTCAAGGAGGTAGACGCTGGCTTCTCCGACACCGAGCACGAGGGCTTCAAGGAGGCCCACGACCTGGTCGACAAGAAGATCAACCGGCTCATGGGCGTGGGCGGCTCACAGACCCCCGACAGCTTCCACAAGCGGCTCGGGCGGATCATCTGGGACAAGTGCGGCATGGCTCGCACCGGGGAGGGGCTGACCACCGCGCTGCAGGAGGTGCGCGATCTGCGCACGGAGTTCTGGAGCGACGTGAAGGTCATCGGTGGCACCGACACCCTCAATCAGACGCTGGAGTCCGCGGGTCGCGTGGCCGACTTCATCGAGCTCGGCGAGATGATGGTGCTCGACGCCCTCACCCGCGACGAGTCCTGTGGCGCCCACTTCCGCGAGGAGCATCAGCACCCCGACGGTGAGGCCAAGCGCGACGACGAGAACTTCCAGCACGGTGCCGTGTGGGCATACGCGGGCGACGGGGTCGCTCCCGAGCGCAACACCGAGCCGCTGTCCTTCGACTACGTGCCCCCCAGCACCCGGAGCTACAAGTGAAGATCACCCTCAACGTGTGGCGTCAGTCTGGTCCCGAGGCCAAGGGTGGCTTCGAGAAGCATGTCGTGCAGGTCATCCCAGAGATGTCCTTCCTCGAGATGCTCGATGTGCTCAACGAGCAGCTCCTCACCGACGGCAAGGAGCCCGTGGCCTTCGACCACGACTGCCGCGAGGGCATCTGCGGCACCTGCGGTGCGGTCGTCAACGGTCGGCCCCACGGCCCCGGCGACAAGGTCACCCTGTGCCAGGTCCACATGCGGTCGTTCAAGGATGGCGACGAGCTGTGGATCGAGCCCTTCCGGGCCGCCGCCTTCCCCGTCGTGAAAGACCTGGTCGTCGATCGGTCGTCGTTCGACCGGATCATCCAGGCGGGTGGCTTCGTCGACGTGCGCACCGGGGCGGCCCAGGATGCCAACAGCGTGCCCATCTCGAAGCCCATCGCCGACGAGGCCTTCGACTACGCCGCGTGCATCGGCTGTGGTGCCTGTGTGGCGGCCTGCCCCAACGCGGCGTCGATGCTGTTCATGGGCGCCAAGGTGAGCCACCTCGGCATCCTCCCGCAGGGTCAGCCCGAGCGGAAGCAGCGCGCGCTGAACATGCTCGCGCAGGCCGACGCCGAGGGCTTCGGCTCCTGCTCCAACCACCAGGTGTGCACCTCGGTCTGCCCCAAGGGCATCCCGATGAAGGCCATCGCTCGACTCAACGCCGACGTGTTCGCGGCCGCGCTGACCGAGAAGGGCAACGAGTGACGAGCCGGGCCCGGGTCGACGCGTCCCTGGCCCTGGCAGAACGCGCCCTCGCCTTCGGCGACGGGCTGCTGTGTCAGTCGATCTGTCTCGACGTGATCGAGGCAGCCCCCGGCCGTGCCGGCGAGGCGACGAGCCTGCTGGTGCAGGCGGTGGCAGCATCGCCCAGTGGGCAGGCGCTGGATGGGGTCGATGCCGCACGCCGGCTGGCCGCGGTGACAGCGCCAGGGGAGCGCGCCTTCCTGGAGGGGCTCCTGGCCTACCGTCGGGCGCAGTCGCTCCGGGAGGAGGGCGTGCCCGACTTCGTGCAGCAGGAGTGGCTACAGCGCGCCTTGAAGCAGTTCGAGGCAGCGCTGCGCGACGCCCCCGACCATCTGCAGGCGCAAGCCCACGCCTCGCTGATCCGCCGCATGTTGGCCTCTTCGTCGGCGTGACGGCACCCGGCGTGCGGCGCCGAGTATAGTCGGGGCATGCGTGCCCTTTCGTTCCTCCCGTGGTTGCTCGTCGGTGGCTCGGGCTGTGCCGTGGCGCCGCTCGAGGGCGAGGGGGAGGGCTGCACCGCCAGCGGGGTCACGACCGACGACGGCGTGCCGGTGATGCACTACGCGCAGCAGCTCGATGTGGCGGGGAGGGTCGTCCACCAGGATCGCTGGGTGCACGGTGCGGAGAGCGCCGCGACCAGCGACTACCTGTACGCCGACGGGCTGCTGGTGCATCGCCGCGACGACGTCGACGGGGATGGCCGCGTGGAGTTCGTGGTCGACTGGGTGCGCGACGCCGACGGGCGGCTGCTGGAGCTCATCGAGCTCGACCGGGTGAGCGGCCGATCGGCTCGGATGGTGCAGGAGTGGCTCGAGGGCCAGGTGGTGCGTCGGGTCCAGGAGGTAGACGGCACGCTGATCGGAGAGGAGCAGCTGGTGCTCGACGCCGACGGTCGGCCCATTGCCCAGGTGCAGCTCGACCTGGCCGGGGCGGTGCAGAGCAGCTGGTCGGCGACCTACCTCGAGCCCGCCCCCGGCCTCACGCGCCATCGCACCGGTCACCTCAGCGGCACGCTGGTGACCGACGCCACCGAGGGCTTCGACGAGCAGGGGCGGCTGACCTGGCAGGAGGGGCTGGTAGATGGCTACCAGCGCGTCTACACGATGGCGTGGGCTGACGAGCGGCCCGTCCTCGAGACGCTGGCCTACGGTGAGCTCGAGCACATCACCACCTGGTCCTACGACGAACAGAGCCGGCTGCTCGAGGAGAGCGAGGTGCTGTGGGCGGGAGGCGTGAGGGTCGACGAGATCGCCACCCGATGGGCCTACGACTGCCCAGAGTGACCGAAGGGCCGTTACTTCTCCGCAGCATGGAGGCGCGATGCGTAGCGTGAACCTGGCGGTGGTGTGGTGCCCCCTCCTCATGGCCTGCGGGTCTGGCTCTGGCGACGTCACCACGGCGACCGGCCTCCCCTCCACCAGCCCGACCTCCCTGGGCACCGAGCCGGCGACCTCGTCGTCGGTGCGCGACGAGCCCACCTTCCATCGCGACGTGCGCCCACTGGTGGAGGCGAACTGCGTGAGCTGCCACAGCCCGGGCCAGATCGCCCCGTTCGCCTTCGACACGCCCGAGGCGATGCTCCAGCTACAAGAGCTGATCGTCACCGCCATCGAAGACCGAACCATGCCCCCCTGGGGGATGAACCCCGACTGCCACGACACCGTGGGCGATCTGCGCCTGTCCGACGAGCAGGTCGCGATGGTGGTGGCCTGGCGAGAGCAGGGCTTCGTCGTGGGTGACGAGGCTGACTACGTGGCCCCCGTGCTCCCCGAGGCCGTCGACGTGGGGCCCCCCGACGTGGTGCTCGCCCCCGACGAGCCCTACCTGCCCAACGAGGGCCTCCTCGACGACTACCGCTGCCTGCCCGTGGAGTCGGTGCTCGACCGGGATCTGTTCGTCACCGGCCTCGACGTGGAGCCCGGCAACGTCGGGCTCGTGCATCATGTGCTGGTCTACGCCGTGCCTCCCGCCGGCATCCCCGAGCTCGAGGCCCTCGACGCCGCCGACCCCGCTCCTGGCTACACCTGCTTCGGCACCAGCGGCCTCGACCAGGCGCAGACGGTGGGGGGCTGGGTGCCCGGCAACGAGGTGTCGCTATACGGCGAGGGCATCGCGCAGCGCGTTCCCGAGGGCTCGCGGCTGGTGCTGCAGATGCACTACAACACGGCCGTGGGGGTCGACGGCCCCGACCAGACGAGCGTGAAGATGTGGACCTTGCCTCAAGGCGAGGTCCCCCAGCAGCTGATGACGGTCTTCCCGATCCCGAAGCTGTCCCTCGACATCGCCGCGGGCGACGCCCACAGCGTGCAGACGGCTCGGCAGCGGCTCCCCATCCCCGAGGGCAGCGTGGTGTTCGCCACCGCCCCCCACATGCACCTGCTGGGCACCTCCCTGACAAGCAAGGTCATCCGCGCCGACGGCAGCGAGCAGTGCCTGTCGCAGGTCGATGAGTGGGACTTCAACTGGCAGCGCACCTACGGCATCCCCGACGGCCAGCGCGTGCCGCTGTCGGTCCACGACGAGGTGGAGATCACCTGCACCTACGACAACTCGGAGGCCAACCAGCCCAGCGTCGACGGCACCGCCCGCACCCCCGAAGACGTGGGCTGGGGCGACGGCAGCTACGACGAGATGTGCCTCGACTACGTGGCCCTGCTGCGGCCCTACTCGGGCGACGGCGGCTCGGGCACCTGTGCCGAGTACGACCTGTGCATGGAGGGCTGCCCCTCGGGCGACGGGATCTGCGCGACGACGTGCATGACCGCCTCGGGGGAGGCCTGCCTGTACTGCGGGCTCGAGGGGCTGTTCGGCGACTGCGTCGGCGCGGGGCACTGCCCGCTGCAGGGCCTCGGTCTGCTCGGCTGCATGGACGACTGTGCGACCAGCTACGAAGACCAGTTCTCGTGCCTGTACGACGAGTGCCGCGACCTGTTCGACAGCTACATGGCGTGCGCCGAAGAGCCGCTGTCGACCGGGGCCTGCCTGCACGAGTTCGTCGGCTGCGAGGCCATCGCCGAGTAGCGAGTGCCTAGCCCTCGAGGAGCGCCGCGAGCCGCTTCGGCGCCTGCTGCTGGTACGACTCCCGCACCCAGCCACGGAAGAGCTCGGTGCCCAGCGTGTCGCCGGGCGGCAGCTTCACCGTGACCCAGCGGCTCTTCCCGACGGCGACCTGACCCACGGGCCGCTCGGCGGCCAGCGCCTCGGCCTGGGGCAGCGAGGGGCCGAGCTTGACCATCAGGTTGATCTCGCCGGGCTTCTCCCCCAGGAACAGGAAGCTCTTCTTGGTGACCTTGAACGAGCGCTTCACACAGGCGCCCGTCTCGACGACCTCGGGCAGCGCCAGCGCCTCGTGGTGCAGCTGTTGCAGGGTGGGATCGGAGAAGCGGTCGCTCACCGGCGCAGCCTCAGGGGCAGTAGTTCTTGTCGCCCTTGGCGATGGCCTTGCACTGGTCGGACTCGCAGTAGCCGGCGTCTTTCTTGACCACGCCCTTGCAGTCGCGCGTCTTGCAGTAGTTGGCGTCTTCGCGAGCCCACGCCTTGCACAGCGCCGAGCTGCAGCTGCTGAAGTTCATCCCCGCCACGCCCCGGCAGTCGGAGGTGGAGCAGCTGCCGGTGGACTTCTTGGCGATGCCCTTGCAGTCGGACGTGTCGCAGTAGCTGCTGTTCATCGAGGCGAGGCCCTTGCAGTCGCCGGTCGACAGCTCGGCGATCCAGTCGTCGCCCCAGGAGCCGCCCGCGTAGACGGTGACCGAGGTGGCGAGGGCGGCGACCGCTGTGAGGGACAGGGCGATACGCTTCATGATGGGACCTCCGTGGTCTCAGTGTGCCACAGCGCGCGAGACGTCGCCCGCCGCCCGTTCATTCACCCGGTGGCGGCGTTCCCTGTCGGTCGCCGGGCACGAAGGTCACGACGGGCTCCGCGAAGCCCTTCACCTGGTGCTCGGGCATGGCCCTCCAGCGGTAGGCATCTCCCACGCGGGCGCGCGTCGCCGCAGATACCAACAGCTCGGCGCCCACCACCTTGGTGAGGGCCTCGATGCGCGACGCACGGTTCACCGTCGCGCCGATGGCGGTGTACTCCTTGCGGATGTCAGGGCCGAGATCGCCGACGACGGCCTCACCGGTGTGGACCCCGACGCCCATGCGCAGGGGGGAGCGCCCGCTGGCCGCACGACGCGCGTTGAGCTCGACCATGGCCTGCTGCATGCCCATCGCACAGCGCACCGCGCGCTCGGGGTGGTCGCCTTGCTCGAGGGGGGCGCCGAACCAGGCGAGCAGACCATCACCGATGAACTTGTCGAGGGTTCCGCCGTGCTCGAAGACCTGCGCGACCATGGCGGTGAGCCACTCGTTGAGGGTGTCGGCGGCGTCTTCGGGCTCCATGTCGGCGGTCAGCGCGGTGAAGCCGCGCAGATCGGCGAACAACACCGTGACGTCGCGGCGCTCGATCACACCGGCGTGGGACGCTGCCTCGGCGATGCGCTCCGCCACCCTCGGCGAGAAGTAGCGGCCGAGTCGCTCGCGGCGGGCCTGCTCGGTCGCTGCGCTCTGGGCCAGGCGCACGATGCGGCGCCGCGCGACCCAGACCAGCCACCCACCGACCAGGGTGACCATGGCCGCGCCCACCCGCGTCGTGGCGCTGAAGTCGGTCGCGGTGAACACGAGCTGCTGGCAGAGGATGGCTGACAGCGTGGTCCCGATCACGACCCGCGTGCCCAGTGACAGCAGCGACAAGCTGATGAGCAGCAGGTGCAGCGGCACGACCCACAGCGAGACCACGCGAGGGTCGGCGTCGACGTTCAGCACCTGGTAGTGCGCCAGGGCCACGACGGGCACGTCGAACAGGGGCAGCACCGACGACGACCAGCGCCGTGCGGGCCACTGCAGCTCGACCCCGAGGAGCACGACGGCGGCGACGCAGTACAGCGCCACATAGGGAAGCTGCATTCCGTACATCGAGCCGGGGTGCTGCATCGCGTTGAAGGCGATGAAGGCCAGCCACGTGGCGCCCGAGGTGAGCCGAGTCCACGACATCTGACGGGCGAAGCGGGCGCGCTCGACGTCGATGCCTGCCTGCACGGGATCGCGGGTCGGAACGAGCGGTTGGTTGGTCACGCCGCCCTCTATCGGCCCGGCACGGGTATCGCCTCGCGGAGCCCCCGCCGCATGGTGCGCATCGCCTCGCGCACCGAGGGGTAGCCCAGGTCACGGGCCAGCCCCGCCCAGCTCCGCCCGTCGATCAGCCGAGCGTCGACCAGCTGCTGGATGGCGGTGTTCTTCCCGAGGGGACCTCGCTGCCGGCGCAGCCAGGCCAGGGCGCTGGCCACCGCCTCGAAGGGTCGGCCCCCGATGAGGTAGGGAGCGACGGCCTGCAGGGCCTCCGCCTCGGTCCAGGGTGGGGCTGGCGGAAGCCCCTTGCCCAGGGCATCGATCAGCGCTGGCTCCAGGGGGAGCTCCCCGTCGCCGTGGAGCATGCGCAGCTGCAGCGGCAGGTCGCGGGCGAGCTGACGGCGGAGGGCGTCGACCAGGGACTGCGCCTGTGGCGAACAGGGCCGCACCATGACGGCCGAGGGCTCGCCGGTGCGGGAGCCGCGGGAGGCCCCGAGGCGGACCAGCTCGTAGCCGAGGGAGCGGCGGAAGCGCAGCAGCCCCGGGGTCGCGCCGAACAGGGTGCCGAACAGGGCGGGGGTGTGGGTCGCGTGCACGTGGTCCACCAGCTGGCGGGCGAGGCCCTGCCTGCGGGCCTCGGGATGGGTGGCGATGCGCACGCTCCGCACCAGCGGCCAGCTGCCGGCCTCGGGGTGAGCGGCATGGCACACCAGGGTGTCGGCCAGGGCATGCCCACGGATGCGGACCCTGCCCCACAGCATGTCGTCGCAGCGGGTGGCATCGAGCCCGCCTTCCCGGGCCACCAGGGTAGCGCCCAGCACGGTGTCGCCGCGGCGGATGACCTGCACCTGGAGGTTGGGGCTGTCGAGGAGGCGATGCAGATCGGAGGGCGTGGTGCGGTAGTGGGCGTGGCTGAGGAGGGCGACCACCTGCTGCAGCAGCGCCTCGTCGTCGGCCAGCCGATCCGGCGTGAGGGTCTCGGCGCGCGCCGGTGGTCGGGCGGGCGGGCGAGGGGGTGGCGGCAGATCGAGGAGCAGCCGGGCGTCGACCCAGGCCTCCAGCGGGTCGTCGGGGCCCCAGCGGATGGGGGTGGCGAGGGTCTCCCGGGCGAGGGGGCGGGGGTCGTCGGCCAGGGAGCGCAGGAAGCGCAGGACGAAGCCTCGGCCGGTGCCCTCGTAGCCGCCGGTGGTGGTGGCCAGCAGCACGTGGGCGCCGGGATGGGCGGCGACCAGCCGGCGGAGCAAGGCCACCGACAGCTGCGCCGCCTCGTCGACCACCAGCACGTCGGTCGGGTGGTTCAGGGCGTCGAGGGGGGGCGTGTAGGCCAGCGGCAGGCGGTCGGTGATCTCGGCGACCGCCGCGGGCTGGGGACCCGTCAGCGTGATGCGAGGGGCCGAGCCGTCGCGCAGGTAGGTCGCGAGGGCGAGGGCCAGCGCGGTGGACTTGCCCCGCCCCCGCCGTGCCGTGAGGGCCACCAGCGTCGGCGGCCCGCTCAGGTGGTCCACCAGCCGCCCTACCAGTTCTGCCTGCTCCGAGGAGCCCGACTCCGGCCCTTCGAGCGCGTGCACCGTCGTGGTCGTGGGGACCTCGCTCGCCGCCCGCACCCGGCGCTCCAGCCGTCGGCCCACCGCCTCGGGCGGCCACGGCTCCAGCTGAAGCCGAGGGCTCGGTGGGGGGACCTCGCTCCAGCGCAAGATCAGTGCCCCGCCCCCGCGCACGAAGCCGTGGGCCGCTGCCAGGGCGTCGGCATCGACTCCGTCGTGGAAGTCGACCACCACGGCGTCTGCGCTGCGGCCCAGCTGCCGCCGAAGCGCGGTCGCCCGCACCGCGCCCGCCCGTGACCGGGGGTCTGCGACCCACAGCAGCCGCTCCTCCGGCAGCCCCGCCACCAGCGCCTCGGCCTGCCCTGCGGTGGCCTCGCGCTCGCCGAACAGGTGGGTGAGGGTTCGGGGGCGCACGCCCTACGCGTCGTCGTAGCGCAGCGACAGCAGCCGCGTCACGCTCAGCGACCCGGGCTGCAGCATGGCCTCGAAGCGCCTCGCGAGGGGGTGCCGCTCCCACACCCGGTTCGCTTCGTCGCTGGCCGGAGGGTCTTCCCAGCGCACCAGCTCGTGCCAGGTGCCGTTCTCCGCCTGCAGCACCTCGCGGCCGAGGAAGCCTGGCTGGCGCAACAGGAAGTCTTGGTAGATCTCCGCGGACAAGGCCAGATAGTTGCGGGACTGGCCCGGATTGAGGCGGAAGAGGATGGCCTGGAGGACCTGGGGCATGGGGCTCCTGCGGGCGGTGGACGCGCGTCGGTCTCCTATCGCGGCGTGGCGGCGGTCGGTGGCGGCGGGCATGGTGGGCCGGTGAGGTAGGCATGCGATGGTGGCTCGGGGTAGCGGCGCTGGGGCTGTGGGGGTGCGGCGACCCCTGCGGCGACAAGGCGAAGTGCAGCGACACGACGAGCGGCCCGGTCGACGAGGCTGACAGCGACACCGACTCGGATGCGGACACGGATGCGGACACCGACACCGACACCGACACCGACACCGACACGGACACGGACACGGAAACGGACACCGACACCGCGCCGACGGGCGACACCGCGACGACGGGATCCACCGGAGCCACGGGGGATACGGGCGGTTCGTGTGCGGCGCAGGTGATCTCCTTGGCGGCGTCCGCAGGTCCCGTCCCCACCTCGGCGGCGCTGTCGGTGGCCTTCGATCGGCCCGCCGCCGCGGTGGCGCGCTGTGTGGTGGACACTGAGCCTGGGCAGGTGTTCTTCACCGAGTCCACCATCGAACAGACCGACCACACGCTGCGGTTGGCGGGGATGCTGCCGAACCAGGCCTACACATGCACCGCCGCGCCCGCCTGCGAAGCCCGTGTCGACCCGCCGGGCGAGGTCGCCTACGCCACGGGCAGCCCGCCGGGCTCGGTGCCTGCAACCACCGTGACGGCCGACCCGGTGCTCGGCATGACCGGCACCTACACGATGGCTCCGGTGGCCAGCGGCAACTCGACCCACCTGGTGGTGTGGGACGACCTGGGTCGCGTGCGGTGGTGGTACCTGACGCCCGGCGGCGTAGGCCTCGACATCGAGGCTCTGCTCACGCCCCAGGGCACCGTCGTGTGGGGGGGAGGGTTCACCACCGAGGGCCGGGTGCGGGAGGTCGACCTGTGGGGTGACGAGCTGTATGCCTTTGCGCCGGCCGGCTGGCAGCAGACGCTGTTTCACCACGACGCCAAGCAGCTCGCGGATGGCCGGCTGCTCACCCTGGAGATCCGCGACAACCAGCAGGGCAACGACACCTGGGAGGGCTTCGGCATCCGCGCCCACGACCCAGCCACCGGCCTTGTCAGCATCGACATCGACTCGCAGCGCTACGTCGACGAGGGCCGGCTGGAGGTGCCGCCTGGTTGGGACGACGACCCGTACCACGCCAACTGGGTGGACCTGTCGCTGGATGGGTCCAAGGTATATGTAAGTCTCTGTTTTGCGCAGCAGATCCTCGCCCTCGACGCGGTGACCGGCGATCTGCTGTGGCAGGTGGGCCCTGGGCTGGGGTGGTCGACGGTCGACACGGCCGGGGCGCCGGTTCCGGAGGGGGCGCTCCCGCAGTGTCAGCACGGGCTCGAGGTGCTCGGCGACGACCACTTCCTGGTCTACGACAACGGCCAGAACCGCAACGAGAGCGCGGCATCGGAGTGGGTCTTCGACCCGGTCAGCCGCACGGCCGAGCTGCAGTGGGCGTGGACCGAGCCGGGCTGGAGCGAGCCCTTCCTCGGCGACATCGACGACCTGGGCAACGACCGGGTCCTCATCACCCAGGCCACCTTCTTCGGCCCCAGCCAGGTGATCGAGGTGGACCGTGCCTCAGACCAGATCGCGAGTCGGCTGTCGTTCGACAACGGGGGGCTGACCTACCGGGCTGAGCGCTACGACGCATGTGAGCTGTTCTCGGATGCCACGGCGTGTGGGGAGCTCGGGGCGAGGCACGCGCTGTTCGAGGCGACGTTGACGCCGTGAGCCGACGCACGACGAGGGGCGCGCCCAGGAGGAAGATGCCCTCGTCCGAGCCGACCTCGCGGTTCAGCGCCGCAACCAGGATCCGAAAAAGTGCCTCCTTCGTCGTAGGGCAGGCCGGGGTTTGCCGTTGGCGACAACATGTGCGAGCTTCTGCTGCATGATGCCGATGAAGGGCTGGGCGGTGGTGTGGCTGGTGGTGGGTCCTGTCGCGTGCGGCAGAGACGACGGCGTGGGCCCTGGGGGCGACCGCTCGACCGCCGATACCTCGCCGCAGGTGCCGAGCCAGGTCGTGGTGGAGCTCGACCCTGCTGGGCCGTACGCGGTGCCACCGACCAGTCCACGCCTTCGGTATGGCGAGGCCGTGGCGGTGGGCAGCGACCTCGACAAGGATGGCCGGTTGGAGTGGGCGGTCTCGGCACCCCATGACCCGAACATCCGCGTGGATGATGTTCCCGTGGCCGTCTACGAAGGAACGTCTCTGCAGACGGTGCTCCTTCCGGTGCCTCGGGAGGGCGCCGTTCCTGGTCGCAACGGCTACGCCTTGGCGGCAGGGGGCGACACCGATGGCGACGGGTTCGGCGAGCTGCTCCTCGCCGAGCAGTGGCATGGGTTTGGGGCCTACATCCGCGTGGTGAGGTCGATGGACCCCGAGGAGGACGTGTTCCTGGTCATCCAACCCGACCTGGGCTGGGCACCGTTGGATGTGGGTTTTCAGGTCGTCGACGGGGTAGACCAGCCCTTTGTCCTCTCGCAGCTGGGCCCGTCGCGATGGCGCATCGATCGCTTCGACCTGTCTGGCGTAGGGCCTGGCACCACCGTCCTCGGTGGGGAGGAGACCCAGATCACCTGGGAGGAGCCACTCGACCTCTTCGAGCCGGGTCAGCCGCTGTTCGCAGATGTGACGGGCGATGGCGAGCAGGAGCTCATCTTCGGCACGTATCGGTCGGAGGACGAAGAAGGAGCCACCTGGGTGTGCCCCGGGGTGCTCGGGCTCGAGGTTCCGGAGGACTGCGACGTGCTGGCGCCAGGCTTGTCTACCGGGCGGTTTCACGAGGTCGGCGACTTGGACGGCGATGGTGATCTCGACATCGTCGCGGTCGCGTCGTCGACGGACGGGGATGATGGCGAGGTGTGGTTCCTGACCGCGGAGGGTGAGGTCATCGCCCATCTGCAGGGCACGCGTGGGAACATGCTGGGCAGCTACCCAGAGTACGTGGTCGACGACGACGGGGTGGCTTGGGTGATCGTGGCCGAGTTCAACCTCTATGCGAGCGAGCCGACCCAGGCCTACCGGTTCCGCGTGTCCGACCTGCACGGCGAGCTGACCGAGGCGGACGCCGAGACGGTGTGGCGGACGCCGGGCACGAGCATCGGCCGCCAGAGCGCCGCCTACCGAGAGACCCCCGACGGTCCGCTCCAGCTGATCCTGACGGAGCC
>CBDUIC010000017.1:0-86687 GCA_965367245.1 uncultured bacterium
TGCGAGCGCAGGTCCAGGAGCCTGCCCTGCCGCGTAGGCAGGTCGCGCTCCGGGGGTCGAGAGGGGGCGGAGCCCCCCGGCAACCCGTAGCCGGAAGACCGCGTCAGCGAGGCCGTTCCCGCCTACGCACCCGCTCGCAGCAGCCGTGACGTCCGGCGCCACGACCTGGCGTTCGACCACGTCGCTGCCGTCCGCCTCGAGGGGCCGCGGAGGCTGCCGCCTGGCGGGCCGGAACGGCGGCGAAGGGCCGCTCGACGGAGGCCGAACTGCCGACCCCACGGCTGGCGGGTCCGAGCATCCCACCACCAGTCAACGGGGCTCTGCCCCGAAGCCCCGCCGGGGCTGCGCGCCGGACCCGCGACTCAGGGGGCGGGTGGCAACGCGGCGTCCGTTGCGTGTGCAAACCCGTCCGCTGTCGGAGACCCCTTCGTTACGGAGCCTTTACGGTCCGCGCCGGGCCGGCGTGACATGGTGAAGCCATGAAGCCTCGGGTCCTGGTCGTGGAAGATGAAGCCCCCATTCGGATGGGCCTGTGTGACGTGCTGGCCTTCCACGGCCTGCAGCCGGTGGAGGCGAGCAACGGCACGGATGGCCTCCGCCTCGCCCTCGAAGGCGACCACGCTTTGATCGTGCTCGACGTGATGATGCCGGGCCTCGACGGCTTCACGGTGTGCCGGCGTGTGCGGGAGCAGCTGCCCAGCCAGGCCATCCTGATGCTCACCGCCAAGGGCGACGAGGCTGCGGTGCTGGAAGGCTTCGACGCCGGGGCCGACGACTACGTGACCAAGCCCTTCTCCGTGGCACAGCTGATGGCTCGGGTGCAGGCGCTGCTCCGGAGGGCCGGCCGAGCCCCGCTGCGCGCCTTCCGACTCGGGCAGGTGCGGGTCGACGCCGACAACCTCCGGGCCGCCCGAGGCGAACAACAGGTCGACCTCAGCGCCCGCGACGTGTCGCTGCTCGCCTACCTGGCCCGCCACGCCGAGCGTCCGGTGCCGCGCGAGGAGCTGCTGGCCGAGGTGTGGGGCTTCGCTCGGGTCGACCGGGTCGAGACCCGCTGCGTCGACATGCACGTGGTGAAGCTCCGCCGGAAGCTGTCGGCCATCAACGCCGAAGGGCTGGTCGAGACGGTGCGAGGAGTAGGCTACCGTGCCTGCCCAGACTGACCCGAGGAGGGGAGCCTGCGACGTCTGAGGCTGCCTGCGCTGGCGCTGGCCCTGGCCGTGCTCGTCCTGGGCGGCACGCTGGGACTCATGGGCTGGGCGTGGACGGGCGCGCGGCGGGCCGAGACCGCTCGGCACCGGGAGGTCGCCCAGCGCATCTTCGATGCCATGGAGGCGGAGCTATCCGATCTCGTGTCGCGGGAGGAGGCGAGGTCCTTCCTGGAATACCGGGCGTACTATCTGCCGACGCAGAACGCCAAGCTCGGTAGCGTCGCACGCTCGCCGCTGGCCGCCGGCGGAGGCAATCCGCTGGTGGAGGGCTACTTCCAGGTGGATGCCGACGGCACGGTCACCAGCCCCGAGGCCCTGCGCGACAACGAGCTCGCGCTGGCACAGCAAGAGGGGTGGGCACCTCCGGTCGCGGCGGAGGGCAAGCTACGAGCCCTGCAAGAGCTGGTGGCTGGCGTCGACTGGTCGCGAGGCGAGAAGATGGTGCTCCCGAGCCCCGCGCCGGGGCCCTCGTCGATGGAGCGGCTGAACTCGCTGGGCTCCCTCGACCGGCGAAACCGTGCCCAGCAGTCCCAGAAAGCGAGCCAGGCCAACCTCGATGTCTACGCCGGCAGCGACGTCCCACTCCAGCAGACCATCGACCTCGGCTCCCTGAGCCATGACACCGACGAGCTAGATGTAAGCGTGTCTCCGTTTCAGGGCGTCCGTCGGGGCGAGCAGCTGGTGATGGCGCGGCAGGTTCGCTACGAGGGCCGGCGCACGCAGCAGGGCTTCGTCATCGACGTGGCGAAGCTGGCGACCCACCTCGACGAGAGGGTGGTGCTGGCGACGGGCCTGCAAGAGCAAGTAAATCTGTCTTGGACTGCGGCGGCGCCCCACGGCCGCTGGCAGTTCGACCACCGCTTCGCGCCCCCCTTCGAAGACCTGAGCGTGACGGTGGGTATCGACCCGATCCCCGGCGTCCGCGGATGGGAGCAGGGCCTGCTGCAGTGGCTGTCGGTGATGCTGCTGGGGCTGCTGGCCCTGGTCGGAGCGGCCCTGGTGTGGGCGGTGCGGTCGGAGCTGGTGTACGCCCAGCGCCGTCAAGACTTCGTGGCCGCGGTGTCGCACGAGCTCAAGACGCCGCTGACCTCGATCCGGATGTACGCGGAGATGCTGCGCGACGGGATGGTGGTCGATCCGGCCCGGCAGCACACCTACCACGCCACGATCACCTCGGAGGCGGAGCGGCTGTCGCGGCTCATCGACAACGTGCTGGAGCTGTCGCGGATGGAGCAGGGAGCGGTGCGGCCGGCCCCGGTGGTGGGGGAGCTGGGGCCGGTGGTGCAGGAGGCGGTGGCCATGCTCGCGCCCCACGCACGGTCCCAGGGAGCTCGCATCGAGGTGACGGTGGCCGCCGATCTCCCAGCGGTGTCCATCGATCGCGACGGGCTGCTGCAGGTGCTGGTGAACCTCATCGACAACGCGGTGAAGTTCGGGGGCGATGGGGTGGTCGACATCGTGGTCGAGGCCCACGGCGGCGGTGCGGCGGTGCGGGTGCGTGACGGCGGTCCGGGCGTTCCCCCGGCGCAGCTGCGGCAGATCTTCGACCCCTTCTTTCGCGGTGAGCGGGAGCTGACCAGGTCCACCAAGGGAACCGGCATCGGGCTGGCGCTGGTGGCTGGCCTGGTGCAGGCGATGGGGGGCACGGTGGTCGCCGTCAATCGTCCCGAGGGCGGGTTCGAGGTGTCGGTGTGCCTGGTGGCGCCGGGGCAGCGTTAGGAGTCATGGATGCTGCTGCGGGACTTCGCTGAGCAGGTGCTCCACGGCGAGCGCCTCGACGACAAGCTGGTGGAGCCGGGCTCGCTGGTCGACGACCCGAGCTACCGCCCCCGAGAGGTGCCCCCGTGCCCAGGGCGTCCGCTGGGGCTCCGTCTCGACGACCCCCGCGCGCGTCCCCCGTCGCCGCGTCGTCGCGACCTCGACACGCCATCGGGTCGTGGCCGGGTGCTCCACGCCTTCGCCAACCACGAGCTGCTCGCCCTGGAGCTGATGGCGGCGATGCTCCTCCGGTTCCCCGATGCCCCGCGAGGGTGGCGGCTCGGTCTGGCGCAGACGATGCGCGACGAGCAGCGCCACCTGCAGCTCTACCTGCAGCGGATGGCCGCCTGCGGCGTGGAGGTCGGAGAGGTCGCGGTGAGCTCCTTCTTCTGGGACACCCTCGCCGACAGCCCGTCGCCGCTGGCGTTCACCGCCGCGATGGGGCTGGGCTTCGAGCAGGCCAACCTCGACTTCGCCCTCGCCTGGAAGCAGGCCTTCGCACAGGCGGGCGATGAGGTCACCGCTGCGCTCCTGGCGGAGGTCTACGCCGACGAGGTGCGGCACGTGCGCCACGGTGTGCGCTGGTTCGACGAGCTGTCGGGGGCGCCGCTGGCCTACGGGCCTTGGGAGGAGGCGCTCCGCTTTCCGATGTCGCCTGCGCGAGCCCGCGGGCCGACGCTGGACCGGGTGGGGCGGGCCCGAGCAGGAATGAGTGAAGCATACATAGATCGGCTGGAGGTGGCGGGGGCCAGCCGCGGTCGGCCGCCCGTGGTGTACCGGATGTCGGTGGGCGTGGAAGACGAGGTGGCCGGCCGTGATGCCGGTCGGGCCGCGCGCGCGGTGCAGCCCGACCTACAGCACCTGCCGCTGCTGGTCACGTTGGTGTCCGACATCGTCATCGCCGACGCGCCGTCGGTGGCCTTCCTGCAGGGGCTGCGGGAAGCAGGCTTCACGCCTGGGGCGGTGCACGAGACGGTGCGTGCCCTGCCGCAGCCGGTCGCGTCGCTGCAGCCATGGGGCTGGAGCCCGGCGGTGAGCGAGGTCCTCCAGCCCCTCGCGAGCCAGGTGATGCAGGGGCCTACTCGGTATGCGCTGGCGTGGCGGCCGCTGTACAGCAAGGCCTGGGCGGCGCGCTTCCAGCCCTTCGCGCGGGTGGCTCACACCGTCGAGGAAGCTCGCGCGGCGCTGCCCGACGGGCCCTACGTGGTGAAGGCGGCGATGTCGGCCGCGGGCACCCGGCGGCTCCGCGACCGGTTCGACGAGGCCGCGGTCGGGCGGTGGCTGGCCGAAGACGGCGCGGTGGTGGTGCAGCCGTGGTTCGAGCGGGTCGTCGACCTGTCGGCCCACGGGTGGATCGACGACGAAGAGGTGCGCTTCGATGGGGTGGTTCGGTTCGCGACGACCTCGAGCGGCGTGTTCCGCGGTGTGCGCATCGGGCCCTGGCTGCACGGGTTGCCCGCCGAGGTGCAGCGCTTCGCCCACGGCGGGGGGCGGTCGCCTGGCGCGGTGGAGGAGCAGCTGCAGCTGGCGTGGCGTCGGGTCGCCATCGAGGCGCAGGCGCTGGGGCTGCGCGGCCCGCTGGGCGTCGACGCGATGATCGTGCGGGAGGAGGGCGGGCTGGGGCTCGTGGAGGTGGTCGAGGTCAACCCGCGATGGACGATGGGGCGGCTGGGGTGGATGATCCGGCAGCGGCTGAGCGGTCGGGCGCGCGGATGGTGGCGGTTTCACCCGGTCCGTGAGCTGGGCGATCCAGGGGCCTGGCTGGCCGCCCGGCAGCGAGGCCTTCCGCTTCGCTTCGATGGCGGGCGCCTGGTGCAGGGCGCGGTGGCTACGACCGACCCGGCTCGCGCTCGGCGGGTGCTGTCGGTGCTGGAGCTCGACGGCGCGTAGCGTCTGCACCTCGCCTGCACAGCGCCCGCGCTGGTTCTCCGCAGGGGCTGGGCACGGCGCCCGCGAGGTCCCCCCTACCTTGGAGCCAGGAGGTGGGCGGTGGATGTACGACACCGGGTGATGACCTGGCTGTTCGAGGTGTCGGCGGGGCCCTATGCGCGCTGGATGAAGCGGGGGACTCCGTGGGGGCTGTCGGCGGCGCAGCTGGCTCGTCGTGCAGAGGGCACGCTAGGGCATGCGCTGGGGTGCTACCTGCAGCGCAAGGGCTTCGAGCTGCTGCCGCGCCTCGAGAGCCACGATGTGGTGCACCTGGTCACGGGGATGGGGACCGACGTGCCCGACGAGGTGGCGCTGCAGTTCCTGCTGCTGGGCAACGGCAAGCGCAGCCTGTACCTGTTCGGCGTGGTGAGCCTCGGCGCGGTGCTGCTGCCGGAGGAAGGTGGCCGCTTCCTACGCGCCTTCCTCCGCGGCCAGCGGCTGCCTCGGTTCTTCGACCGCGCCTGGCGTGACCAGCTCGATGAGCCGCTGCGTGCCGCGCTCCTCGAGGGGCACGCGGAAGCGCCAGACCGTGCCCTGGCCGCGGCTCGACGCGACGCTGAGCGTGCCGCCGAGGTCGGCGAGGGTGTGGGCGACGGCAGACAGGCCTACCCCGCGGCCCGCCAGCGCGTCGGCGTGGTCGCGGGTGGTGAGACCATCGTGCAGCAGGGCAGCTACGAGGTCGTCGTGGGTGGCGTGGGGTAGGCCCATCGCGACGGCGCGAGCGGTGATGGCGCCCCAGTCGATGCCGGCGCCGTCGTCTTCGATGGTCAGCTCGAGCCCGCCGTCGGTCTCCTGCACTTGCAGCCGGATCCGGCCGGTGTCCGACTTGCTCGCCTGTCGTCGATGATGGGGCGTCTCGAGCCCGTGGGCGACCGCGTTGCGGACTACGTGGGTGAGGCTGCTCACGAAGGGCTCCCAGCCGCGGTGCGGCAGGTGCAGGTCGTGGTGGTCGATCTCGGCCTCGAGCTGCTTGCCGAGCTGCTCTGCCTGGTCGGGAAGCCCTGCGACGAGCAGGCGAAGCTGCGAGGCGAAGCTGGGCTGGTGCCAGGTGGCGAGGCGACGCCGCGCCTCGGCGTGGTCCGCAGGGCTCGCGGAGTCGAGCAGTCCGAGCACGCGGTCCAGGGCTTCGGGGCTGACCTGCCGCCCCGACTGGTGGCCGAGCACGGGGGCCAGTCGCGTGTGGGTCGCGACCCCCACGGCGGTGATGCCCTGTGCGAGCTCCATCGGGCAGCGGCCCTCGGCGAGCTGGTCTTCTGCATGGTGTGCGGCATCGGCGAGCTGCGACAGCCCCAGCGACGCCGCGGAGCCCTTCAGGGTGTGCAGCAGGCGGGCCCTGTCGGCGGGGGGCGTGTCGGACAGCGTGGTGGCCAGCCGCTCGATCTCGCGAAGCGCAGCCTGAAACGCACTCCGATCGTTGACGAGGTGCCGAATGGCGGCCAGGAGCTCCCGGTGGTCACGGGTGGCTCGCTCGGAGGCGACCACGGCCGTATCGTCGGACAGTGTCACCGATACGCCCACCAGGTGGCCGTGGCGATGGATGGGGCGGTACCGCAGGCCGTAGGGCGTGCCGTGGATCTCGACCCGGCTCGCGAGCTGTGCCGCCGAGACCTCGAAGGGCAGCAGGTTGCAGGCCAGCTGCTCGAAGCCCAGCTCCATGTGCTCGGCCTGGTCGGGATCGTCGGGGAACAGGTAGGACCACAGGGTGGCGTCGTCGGCGGGGTAGCCGAACCAGTTGACGAGCGACGCGGAGCGAGTGCTCTGCACCCGACCGTCGAGGTCGCACAGCACGATGCCTTCGGTCATGGAGTCGAGCACGAGCTGAAGCGCGGCCTCCCGCTCTCCGGCACGGGTGATCTCCTCGGAGACCACCGCCTCGAGGCGCTCGAAGTTGGCGATGTTCTCCCAGGCCGCCTCCGCCTGCTCTCGCAGCAGCTCCACGGCCTGCTGCACCTCGGGGTCCCAGCGCTGCGGCGCCTGCAGGACCAGTCGCGCCTCCCCGAGGGGCGACGACACGTCGATCGCCAGCCAGTCTCCGACCTGCAGGCAGCGCTCGCCGTCGGGCAGGACGGTCTTCACCAGGCTGGCGGGGATGCCCATAGGGCGGGAGATGCGCACTCGACCCGTGGGGTCGCGGCGGGCGGCTCCATGGCGGCCCCAGCGACCGCTCAGGTCGGTGGCGGCCAGCATGCCCTGGGTCGCCCCCGTGCACAGCATCGCGGCGCGGCACAGCGCGAAGGCGATGCTGTCGACATGGAAGGCGCGAACGATGTCGCGGCCCGCCTCCAGCAGGGAGGCGGTGTCGAGGGGTGGGAGCGGTACAGGCATAGCGGACATGCCTCCGTGTCGGCTCCTCCGCCCATGCACTTGAGGTTGGCGGCTTCCGAGCGCGATCGCAGGCGGAGGTGCCGGCAAACTTTTCCGACAGCCGGCCGGCCTTCGATCCGATGGGGGGGCAACGGAGGCTGACGTGGCATCGAACCGCACGGAAGATCCACAACCCCATGTGTTGCTGGTAGGGCCCACGCCCGACGTGGCCGACCGCATCTTCTCCGACCCGCGGTGGGTGGCGCACCGCGACAGCCCCCCCACTGGCCACCTGGCCAGCCTGGCCCTGGGCTGGGACCGCGAGGCGCTGGCTCGGTTCGCGATGTCGGTTCCGGACGTGCCCGTCGCCTACTGCTCTGACGACATCGACCTGCCGGAGCCCCTCGTGTTCGCGAGCCACCACCTCCCGGCCTCGACGGGGCCTGCGGAGGTGGCGCTCTGCCTCGACCTGGGGCCTGGTGGCACGGGCTCCCGACTCCTCGATCGCATCGCAGTCGACACGAGCCGGCTGCCGCCCATGCCGTCCGATCTGACGAACCTGCTGCACGTTCTCGACCGCCCCTCGGCGACGACCGGCGACGTGGTGCGAGCCATGCGGCGCGACCCTGCGCTGGTGGCGAAGACACTGCAGCTGGCGAACTCGTCGTACTTCCGCTTGCCTCGGCGTGTGTCGTCGATCGAGCGGGCCATCACCATCCTCGGGGTCAACGCCATCCGGGTTGCGGCGATGGCTGGGCGCTGCTTCGATGCCCTCCCTGGCGTGCCGACCAACGAGCTGTCCATCGTGCGCGACCGCGGCTTGCTCGCGGTGCAGCTGATGCGCAGCCTGACGGGGCGTGAACACCCCAGCATCTCGACGGCGGCGCTGCTGATGGACATCGGTCAGCTGCTGCTGCTGCGGGCCGACCGGGGCTACCCCAAGCTGCGGTTCGAGGCGATGCTCCGCAAACAGCCGATCGCCGTGGCGGAGATCGAGGCCTATGGTGCCTCACACGCTCACTATGGCGCTGCATTGCTCGCCTCATGGGACCTCCCTCACGAGGTGGTTGACGCCATCGCGTTCAGCCACACGCCGCTGCCGCTGCCTCACCAGCGCAACGACATGCGCTGCGCCTTGTTCGTCGCCAGTGCCATCGTCGAGGAGACGGAGCTCGGCCACGTCGGCTCTCGTCTCGACGCCCGCTGGGTCGACAGCATGGACCTCACCGAGGCCGTGCGTGACGCCCGTGAGCTGGCGTCTACCCTCGCCACTCAATCTCCTGCCGCATGATGTCGGAGGACACTTCTATGTCGCGATTCGTACTCGTTGTCGACGACTCGGCTCTGATCCGGAGCCAGGTACGCGAAGCCCTCGCTGAGGAAGGCTACTCGGTCGCCGAGGCCGCCGACGGCCGCGAGGCGGTCGAGGCCCTCGAGCGGACCGAACTGCCGGCGCTCATCGTCTGTGACATCAACATGCCCCGCATGAACGGCCTGGAGTTCCTCGAAGAGCTTCGCATGGGGCCTGGAGCCGATGTGCCCGTCGTCATGCTCACCACAGAGATGCAGCGGCGGATGGTTCGTCGTGCTCGCCAGCTGGGTGCCAAGGGCTGGCTTCTCAAGCCGTTTCAACCCGATCTACTGGTCGCCGCTGTGCACCGGTTGACGGAGGCCGCATAATCATGAAGGTGCTCATCGCCAGCCGTACGTCCCGTGACCACGACCGCTTCGCCAAGGCGCTGCGCTCGGTGGGTCACGACATCACCTACATCGACAGCCCCGACAAGCTGCCGGGGGCCCTGGCTGCAGGGGTGCCCGATGTGGCCATCGTGTGCTCCCACGACGAGTCCTGGATCGCGCCCCTGAGGCTGTCCCCTACCGGGCACATCTACCTCATCGTCGCCCTCACCGAGCTGTCCGGTGCCGCAGTGCGCCAGGCCTTCGAGCTGGGAGCCGACGACGTGATGAAGCGCGTCAGCTCCGGGGCCGAGGTCGTGGGGCGGGTCGAGGCCGTCACGCGCATCCGGCACTGGGTGCCGCGGATGCCGGCCAACTTCTTGGCTGGCGACGACTTCGACGTGCTCGGTCTGCACACCATCCAGATGCTCGACTCGCTGCTGGCCGATGAGCTGGCTCAGATGGTCGGAGTGCCGCTGGAGAGCTCGGGCGACCTGCCGGCCGGGGTCGAGTTCGCGGCCGCCGTACCGCTCAACCTGCCGTCGGAGAGCGTCGAGCTGTCGCTGGTCGTCGGCGTCGAGTCCGACTCTGCGTCGGCCTTCTCGGAGCTGCTCTTCGGCGAGGTGGTTCCGTCCGATGTCATCACCGACGCGGTCCGGGAGTTCGCCAACACGGCGGGCGGCGCGTTCAAGCGGGCCGCTATGGCCGAGGGCCACACTTTCTCGCTGGGCCTGCCGGTCGACCACCACGCCATCTCACCCCCGGCCGGGGTGAAGGGCTGGGTGCTGCACTCCGACGGCGTGCGCCTCACCATCTGGGTCAACGCGAGCTGCTCTGCGCCGACCCACATTGCTACCAGCGACCTGCGGGAGGGCATGGTGTTGACCCAGCCGGTGCGGAACGCCGCTGGGATGGTGCTGGTCGCCGCGGGCTCCGTGTTGACCGAGCGCACGGTGAACCGTCTGGTGCAGATGGTCGGTCCCGCTACCCTCGTCGAGGTCCAGAAGGCAGCCTGAACCCGCATCCCACGCGGCGCCGGAGGCCTGGTTAGGCAAGGGCTCGCGAGGGAGGTGGGATGCAGGGCGCTGCGACGTGGGCCGAGGCTCGAAGCCAGCTGCTGCCGGTGCTACGCCAGGTGGTGGAGCCGCCGCAGGCATGGCGGGTCGCGCTGTCGGCCCCGGAGCTCGCCTTGGTGCGGCAGCCGGTGCTGCCGATGCTCCACGCGCTGGTGGTGTTGGAGCGTGCGGAGCAGCGCGTGTTCGTCAGTCACCAGATGGCGGCCGACTGGGGCGTTCGCCCTGACGCGGTCCTCGCCGAGGCGCGGGAGAACCTCGCCGCTCGGGCGACCGAGGGGCTGCAGCCCCGCATCGAGTATGGGTTGTGGCAGCTGGCCTCGGGGGATGGATTGGCCTCGAGCCGGCTGCTGTTGCCAGGCTGGCTGGCGGGCTTTCGCGACACGGTCAAGGGCCGTCCCGTCGCCATCGTGCCTGCGCCGCGGGTGCTGCTGGTGGGAGGTGACGGGGCTCGCGGCCAGATCGAGCGGCTCGTGTCCCTCGGGCGCGACGGCTTCCGCAACGCGGCCCAGGGCTTGAGCCCCGTGCCCTACACCGTCGACGAGGGCCAGCGGGTGGTCCCATGGGAGTCCGAGGGGCCCCTGGGTGACGATGCGGCGGCTTCGCAGCGCCTGCTCGACGTCGTGTGCTACGCGGCACAGCGCGATCAGCTTGCGGGAGGCGTTCCTGCAGCGGTACCGCAGGTAAAGCTGATCAGGGAAGGCTCTGTGTGTCACACGGTCTGCACGTGGTCCCCCCATCCCGACGGAACGTTGCTGCCGCGCACCGACTGGATCCGCCTGGAAGACGGCGGCCCGCTGGTGCCCTTCGACGCGCTGGAGCGGCTGGCTCGTGGCGCGCTCGAGCCTCTGCCCATGCAGCCCCCGCGCTTTCGTGCTCGGTGGCCGTCGCGGTCGATCCTCGCGGCCCTCGCGGCCGAGGGGCGTGCCGAGCCGGCTGGCTGATGGCGCGAGGTAGCCCTCAGCTGGTGGCGGCGGTGGTGGTCGTCGGGTGCTTCGGTGTGATCGCTCACGGGCAGATCAGCGGGGCCTTCGACACCGACGGGCCTCGCCTGTCCCTCACCCACACTCGGTGGGTGGCGGGTGCGCAGCTACCAGCGTTGCACCTGCACGATGTGCCGGGGGTGCGCCGCGTCGATGCGTGGCTCGACGGTGTGCCGGTCGCCGTGGAGGGGCTGCAGCCGCGGCTTCCCGAGGGGCTGCAGCCGGGGGCCTACCAGCTGCGGGTCGTGGCCACCGACGAGGCGTGGTCCCGCAACCGCACCGAGGCGACCTGGTGGCTGCGGGTGGTGGCGGTGCCCGTGCCGCTGAGCTCCCCGGAACGTCCGCACACGACGCCTTGATCAGCGAGGAAGTCCCGTCACTTCGTCGCGGGCGTGTGCGACAGGTTGCTCCCCCTGACGCCCGGCGAGGCGGGCGAGGGTCGCCTCCAGCTGGTCGACGAGGGTTCGCTCGCTGGCGAGGTCGGCGTCGGCGGCGGCGAGGGGGGCGAGACGACCCTGCAGCCCGCGGACGGCCTGCCAGGCACCCTCCTGGTCGTTGTGGCGATGATGCAGGCCCGCAGCCTTGGTGAGGGAAGTGGCCATGTCGACCAGGGCCAGCCCGCGGGTGAGGCCCTCGTCGCCTGGCCCGGGCTTCACCGACAGGACCGACTGTGCCTGGTTCACCACCCCGTGCTTGGCGTCGTAGCTGAGGGCGACGTCGGCGACGTGGGCGTCACGGTGGCGCTGCCCGTCTTCCTCGGCGAGGGCGAGGTAGATGCCGCCCTTGCTCTTCGACAGGAACAGGGTCTCCACCGTGAGTCGGAGGTGGTCCCCGTCCCACTCGACCAGGTCTCCCGGCACGCCGTAGACGCCGGCGATGCGCAGCCCGCGTGCGGGGGCCACGTCGACGGCCAGATCGTAGGCGAGCTCGGTGACCATGGTGTCGAAGTCGTCGCGGAAGGTGGTGACCATCGCCTCGGTGTCGGGGAAGTAGAACAGGTTGCCGCCGCGGACGGCGCTGATGTCGGCGGCGAGCTCGGCGCCGAACTGCGTGCTCACGCCGATGGTGGTCATGCCGATGCCATCGGCGCTCCCTGCGCGAGCGAGGGCCATGAAGCCCTCGGCCTCGGTGTTGCCGGTGTTGGGGCGCTCGTCGGTGAACAGCATCAGGCGGGTGCTTCCGTCGAAGGCGCGCTGGTGGGCACGGGCGAGGTCGAAGCCCACACGCATGCCGGCCTCCATGTTCGTCGAGCCGTCGGAGGGGATGGCGGCGATGCGGGCCGCGAGGGCCTTGCGGTCACGCACGGGGGTGGGCTCGATCCAGATCGTGGTCCCCGTGCCATACAACACGACGGACAGCTGGTCGTCGGGACCGAGGTGGGTGCGTACCAGCTCGTCGAGAGAGCGACGCACGGTGTCGAGGGGAGCCCCCGACATGCTGCAGGACTGGTCGATGACCGCGACGAGGTGCAGGGGGTCGCGGCGGAAGGTCTCGGCGGTGAGGCCGCTGGCGAAGCCCAGCTGCAGCAGGTGGGTGACCTCGGGCTGCTGGGGGAGGCGGGCCTCGATGGCCTTGGCGTTGGTGCACAGCATGTCGCTGCAGGCGGGGGAGGCGAGGGGCAGATCGTGCTCGGACAGCAGGCCCTCGCTGGTGAAGGTCTCGGGGAGGGGGACCTCACCTGCCGCGACGCGATCCCGGAAGTAGGCCACGTCCTGGGCGCCCCCGGGGGTGGCCCCGTAGGTGGCCTTCATCCGCATGGGCGCGGCGAGGGCTTCTGCCGCGAAGTCGAACTCGACGGCGGGCTCGGGCGGCTCCTCGTCGTCGGGGCCGGCGAGAGCCAAGGAGAGGACGGACAGGGCGATGAACATGGAACCTCCGGGATGTCGGCTCTGACAAGGACCTGTCAAGGCAGTTCCCAGCGGGCGCCGAACAGGTGACGAACCGCGCCACAGGGAGGTCACCGATGCCGTCCATTGCCATCCTGGGCTGCGGGACGATGGGGCAAGCCATCGCCGAGGGGCTCGCCGCCGTGCCCGAGGCTCCCCACGTCAGCATCGTCAGCGTGCATCGCGCGGCGTCGGTCGCGCCCCTCCATCAGCGGCTAGGGGTGCCGGTCACCCTGTCGAACAGCGAGGCAGCGCGCGCTGCCGACGTGTCGGTGCTGTGCGTCAAGCCCCAGGCGGCTCGGGAGGTGCTGGAGGCGCCGGGCGTGACCGAGGCGCTACAGGGCAAGCTGCTGATCAGCATCTGCGCAGGGGTGTCGACGGGTCAGCTCGCGCAGTGGGCCCCCGGTGCGGCGGTCGTTCGTGCCATGCCGAACACGCCCTGCCTCATCGCTGAGGGCATGACCGTGGTCTCCCCCGGCCCGGCGGCGAGCGACGAGCACGTGGCGTGGGCCGTGTCGATCTTCGAGTCCGTCGGCCGCTGTCGGGTGCTCGACGAGAAGCACCTCGACGCGGTCACGGGCCTCTCGGGCTCGGGCCCGGCCTTCGCCTGCGTGATCCTCGAGGCGCTGGCCGACGGGGGGGTGCGCATGGGCCTTCCCCGCGACGTGGCCGTGGAGCTCGCTGCCCAGACCTTCCAGGGGGCCGCTCGCATGGTCCTCCAGACGGGCAAGCACCCGGCCGCCCTCAAAGACGAGGTGACGACCCCTGCGGGCTGCACCATCGCAGGGCTGCTGACGATGGAAGACGGTCGGATCCGCTCCATCCTGGCCCGCACCATCGAGGAGGCGGCGAAGGTGGCCTCGGGGCTGGGGCGCGACGACTGAGGCCTAGCGCTTGGCCTTGGCCTTGCCCGGCGGCGGGGGCTGCGGGCGACGAAACACCCAGGTGGTGTCGTCGCTGGCGTCGGGGTCGTAGCGGTAGCCGCCCACGTCGAAGGCCTTGAGCTGCTCGGGATCGGTGGCTCGCTGCTCGATCATCCACCGGGCCATCCACCCGCGGGCGCGCTTGGCGAACAGGAACAGGGTGCGGGCCTTGCCACCCTTCACGTCCTGGAACTTGGGCGTGATCACCGGGGCGCCCAGGCCCCGCAGATCCACCGCCTTGCTGTACTCGTTGGAGGCGAGGTTGATCACGGTCGGGTGCTCGTGGCCCTCGAGGGCCTCTCGCACGGCCGGGGTGAGGGTCTCGCGCCAGAACTGGTAGAGGTTCTTGCCGCGAGGGTTCTCCAGCTTCGTGCCCATCTCCAGACGGTAGGGCTGCATCAGATCGAGGGGCCGCAGCATGCCGTAGAGACCCGACAGGATCCGCACGTGGTCTTGGCTCCACAGCAGATCGGCCTCGCTGAGGGAGGGGGCATCGAGGGCAGTGTAGACCTCGCCGGCGAACGTGAGGGCCGCGGGGCGAGCATTGTCTGCGTCGAAAGGGGTTTGCAGCGCCTGGAAGCGCTCGTGGTTGAGCTCGGCCAGCGCATCGGAGATGCCCATCAGCTGCTGCAGGTCGGCCTTGCCGAGCTGCTTGGTCACGGGCAGCAGCGCCTCGGTGTGACCCAGCAGAGCGGGCTGGCTGTGGTGCGCGGTCGACGGTGGGGTGTCGAGGTCGAGCTTCTTGGCGGGCGACAGCAGGGCGAGCATGGAGCCTCCGGGCTTGGCGTGTATCCACTGCTCGGGGGGCACCGCACCTCGGGCTGGAGTGGTAGCGTAGCGGCATGGTGGATCTGCGGGATCGGTACGCTGGGGTGTTGGTCGGGGCAGCCGTAGGTGATGCGCTGGGGGCGCCCCTCGACGGCATGTCGGCACAGCGTGCCCTCTCGGCAGCTGGCGGCGGGCCGCTTCGTCAGCTGCTGGCCCTCGATGGGCGGCTAGGGCTGGGCACCGACGCGGTGCAGCAGGCGCTGTTCACCGCTGAGGGGCTGATCCGGGCGCACCACCGGATCCTCGCGGGGCGAGGCGGCGACACGGTCGACGGGGTGTATGCTTCGCTGCTTCGCTGGCAGGCCACCCAGCACGCGCCGGCCCCGCCGCCTCGCGCCGACGGATGGCTGTCGACGCAGGAGGTCCTCTACGACCGGCAGGCACGGGATCCCGCGACCAGTCGTGCCTTGCGGTCGGGCCTCCGTGGCTCCCTCGACACGCCGATCAACAACTGGCGCGAGGCGACCGTGTTGGTGCGGGCGGGAGCCTGCGCGCTGGCGGAGCTGATGCCCTTCGAGAGGGCGTCCCGGGTCGCCACGTTGACCCACAGCCATGTGGATGCAGCGCTGTCCGCTGGGTTGCTGGCGGTGGTGCTGAGCAAGCTGCTGCTGGGGCAGGAGCTCGACCATGCGGTGCAGGCGGGGCTGTCTCGGGTCGGGTCGCAGCCGGCCGCGCAGGAGCTGTCGGCGCTGGTGGAGCACGCCCTCGACACGGCCGACCTCGGCGAGCCCAGCGTCGACCAGCTGGGGGAGGTGCTCGCGTTCGCCGGGCCGGATCCGGCGGCGGCACCGGCGGTGCTGAGCGCGGCGTTGTACGTGGTCGGGGCGGTCGACGACCCTGCGGAGGCCTTGGGGCTGGCGGTGCTCGCCGGAGGGGGGGCGTCTCGGCTGGGGGCTGTCGTCGGGCAGCTGCTGGGCGCGCGTGCGGGGGCGGAGGCGCTGCCGTCGGAGCTGGTGCAGGGGGCGCGGCTGGCCCCCCTGGCAAAGGACGTGGCCGACGACCTGTACGCGCGGTTTAGTGGGGTCCCCTTCGAGCTGACCGAGGACGCCTTCGAGCGCTACCCAGGCTGAGGCCGGTTAGGAGGTGGGCCTGCCGGGAGTCGATATGCGTGGGTTGCTCTGCCTCGTGCTGCTGATGGGGTGCCGTGGGAGCAAGGAGGGCGAGGGCGTCGACGACGGAGCGACGACCGATCTGGGCGGGTCGACCGACGGCACCACGCCCATGCCCACGCCCACGCCCACGCCGGCCCCGCAGCCCACCACGCCCGCTCCCCTCGACGTGAGCGAGCGGCTGGCCCCCGGCGAGGTGCGCGCGGGCGTCATCGCCGACGGCACGGCGCTGTTCGGAGGGGTGTCGGCCGAGGGGCGGCCCGGCGACGTCAAGATCTACAACGATCGCGTGCAGTTCGTGGTCCAGGGGGTCGGTGACAGCTCGTACTACCTGTCCGATGGTGGCACGGTGATCGACGCCGACATCGTGCGGCCGGAGGGGGAGCTCGGGCGTGATCTCGTCGACGAGTGGGCACCGATGTACGGGCTCGGCCGGGTGATGGGGGCGGAGAGCGTCGAGGTCGTAGCCGATGGCAGCGACGGGCAGGCCGCCATCGTGCGGGTGTCGGGCTACGAGGCGCCCCTCGGGCTGCTGGAGGGGGCACTGGAGGCCGAAGGCTTCGTCGACGACCTCGGGCTGCAGATCGAGACCGACTACGTGCTGCGACCCGACAGCCACCTGCTGGAGGTGCGGTCCACCATCACGGCGACGTCCGACGATGCGCGGATCAACCCTGGCGACGTGCTGATGGGCGCGCCGGAGGTAGGCGAGATCTGGGTCCACCAGGCGGGGATGGGCGGCAGCACCGTCGCTGCTCCGCTGTGGACGGCCTACGTCTCCCACGGCAACGATGTCGCTACGGCGCTGATCCCCGACCCCACCCAGCCCACCTCGGGCTACGGCTTCGAGCTGCTCGTGGAGCTCGCCGACATGGCGGCCGCGGCGGTGCCCTTCACCGACATCGACGAGGGCGACAGCTTCACGTTCGTTCGCCACTACGGGGTCGGTCCTGATCTGGCCACGCTGTCCGACGAGGCCATGGCGCTGCACGGGCTCCCGGTCAGCGTGCAGGCCGGGGTCGTGACGGCCGACGATGGCCCGGTGGCTGGGGCCCGGGTGAGCGTGCTGGCGGATGGGCAGCCCTTCACCGTGGCCACCACGGCCGACGACGGCAGCTTCCAGTGCTCGGTCCCCGACGGGGCGGCCATCGAGCTGGTCGTCAGCGGCCGCGGCACCGGTCGCTTCTTCGACTTGCCTCCGGGCGCGGGCCACTACGCTCCCTACGCCGACAGCGTGGTGCGGCAGGCCGTGCTCGACAGCCTGGAGGTCGGTGCCCCCGGCACCGCGCGGGTCGAGGGGCGGGGAACCAGCTCGGGTGTGGGCCTGGGCGAGCCCGCGACGCTGCGCATCCTGGCCGACGATGCGGGCCCGTTCACGGCCCGGCTGGGCTTTGCGGCGGGCGACCCCGCGGTGGTCGACGACCGCCTGGTCCTCGGGCGGCCCGATGGGCTCGCGGCCGCAGGGTGGTCCACCCAGGGAGAGCTGGTGATGGCCGTCGAGCCGGGCGACTACGATCTGGTCGTGCACCGTGGGCTGCGGCACGAGCTCGATCAGCGCAGCGTCTCGCTGGTTGCTGGGGAAGAGCTGGTGGTCGACGTGAGCCTGCCCATGGCCTACGACCACGCCGGCTGGCTGCTGGGCGACCCCCACTCCCACGCCAGCCCCTCCGCCGACGGCGGCATCACCATGGAAGAGCGCCTCGCGGTGGCCGCCGGTGTGGGCATCCAGCTGCACTTCGGCACCGACCACGACCACCTCGCCGACTACCGCCCGCTGCTGGGCGCCATGGGCCTCACCGACGTGCTCGGTAGCGTGGTCTCCGACGAGGTGAGCCCGCCGCTGCGGGGCCACATGAACATCTACCCGGTGCCCTCCGACCCCGAGCAGGCCAACGGCGGCTCCTTCCGCTGGTGGACCGAGATCCCGCAGACCACCGAGGGGTTGGTCGACTCCCTTCGGGCGCGGCACGGCGACGAGTTCGTGCTGCAGCTCAACCATCCCCTCGACAGCGGGGTGGGCAGCTCGGCCGACTGGTCGCCGGGCGTCATCGGCGACCCCGACCGCTGGACAGACCGCTTCGACGCGATGGAGGTGCTCAACGCCGCCGACACCGAGGAGTACCTGTCGATCTGGTGGGACGTGGTGCTCCGCGGCAGCCGGGCCGTGCCGACGGGGGTGAGCGACAGCCACAGCCACTTCGGTGGCACGGTGGGCATGTCGGCGACCTGGCTGCACCTGGGCATCGATGCGCCGTCGCTGGTCGACGATGCCACCCTGGCCGCGACCTTCAGGGGGGGCGAGGTGGTGGTCACCCGAGGCCCGTTCCTGCAGCTGTCGCAGCTGCCCGCCGACGTGCCGGCGGGCACGGTGGTCGACGTGGAGGCGCTGTCGCCGAGCTGGATCGTGGTCGACCGGCTGCAGCTGTGGCGCGACGGGGCGATGGTCGAGCAGATCGATGCCGCGACGGGGAGCTTCACGCTGAGTCCCGACGCGGATGCGGTCTACGTGATCGTGGCCGAAGGCGACACGTCGATGCAGCCGATCACCTCGCGCACGCCGTGGGCGATGACCGCTCCGTACCGGGTGGATGTCGACGGCGACGGCTTCGAGCCGCCGCTCCCGCCGCTCCAGAAGTGAGCGCAGGCAGCGCGCCGATGAGCCCGGCCCAGCGTCGGCGCGTCGGGGTGGTGTTGTTCGCTGCGGTGGTGGGCATCTCCACCTCCGCGGTGCTGGTGAAGGGCATGACCGCCAGCCCGGTGGCGGTGGCGGCCTGGCGCACGGCGGGGGCGGCGTGGCTGCTGGCACCGGCCTGGGTGCCCGCGTGGCGTCGGCTCGACGGCGTGGTCCGCCTGCGGCTGCTGGGGGCGGGGCTGGCTCTGGCGGTGCACTTCGTGCTGTGGTTCGCCTCCCTCGACCTGACGACGGTGCTGCGCAGCACGCTGCTGGTGTGCACCACGCCGGTGTGGGCGGGGCTCCTCGATGCGGTGATCGACCGGCGCATGCCCACCAAGCCCTGGGTCGCGGGTGTGCTCGTGGCCCTGCCCGGGGTGGGGCTGATGAGCGGCGCGAGCGGGGGAGAGGTGTCGCTGCTGGGCGACGGGCTGGCGGTCGCGGGGGCGGTGGCAGCCGCGGTCTACCTGCGGCTCGGCCAGGCGGTGCGGTCGACGGTGGGCGCAGCGGCGGCGATGGGGGCGATGTGTGCGGTGGCGGCGGTCGCGCTGTGGGTCGCCGCGGGGGTGACCGAGGCGCAGATGCTCGGCTTCGACGCCCGCACGTGGGCCCTGCTGGTGGCGGCCGTGCTTGGGCCGCAGCTCGTGGGCCATCAGGGCTTCACCTACGCGATGCGGTGGGTGCCGGCGTCGACGCTGGCGGTCATCGTGCTGCTGGAGCCGGTGGGCGCGGCGTTCCTGGCGGCCCTTGTGTTCGGGGAGATCCCGACCGCCTGGAGCCTCGGCGGTGGGCTGCTGGTGCTCGGAGGGGTGGGCATCGCGGTGGGGATGCCGCGGCGGCCTCAGCGCCACGGCTCGGTGCCGGTGTAGCGGGCGCGTGGGCGGATGGGACCTTGCTCGGCCTGCTCCAGCGCGTGGGCGATCCATCCGGCGGTGCGCCCGACGGCGAACAAGGTGGCGGCGACCCCACGAGGCCAGCCGCGGGCGCGGCGAAGGGCTACGAGCCCCGCGTCGAGGTTGGGGGACTCCCCCTGCGCCGGCCAGTCGGCCGGTAGACCACCGGCGAGCTCGACCAACGCCTCTCCCCGTGGGTCGCCCTGCGGGTAGAGAGGGTGGCCGAAGCCGGGGAGCTGGGCATGGCCTGCCAGCAGGGCATCTTCCAGGGCCTCGGAGGCGAGGCCGTGCCGGGGCCCCGACCACGCGGCCAGCGCAGCGAGCAGACACCGGTCGAGCCGTGCGCCGGTGCCGGCAGCGACCCGCGCTGCGAAGGTCGACGGGTTGAGCTCGTGGTCGGCACACCACACCAGCACGGCATCGATGGTGGGCTCGTGGGCGATGCCGAGGGAGGCTGCGACCGCCTCGCCCAGGGTCTCGGCGCTGCGGGCGCGGTCAGGGTGCACGGCGCAGGCCACCGACCACAGCAGGGCCGAGGGCGTCGGGTCGGTCGCGGCGCGCACTGCGTCGATCAGCGCGTCGACGAGGTCGCCGCTGGGAGCGGGGCGTGGGGGAGGGGGGCGACGGTCGACCGGCTGGCCCCACAGCTGGGCCACGGCCTGCTCGAAGGAGGCTCCGCTGTCGACCAGCGAGGCCGCCGACACGCCGCGGTAGTAGGGGCCGTCGGGGTCGATGGCGGTGAGGGAGGAGGAGAGCACCGGCGGGCCCCAGCGCATGGCGGCGCCCGCGGCGGGAGCGCTGCCGCGGGCTTCGGCGGCGCGGCGGCCGAGCTCGACCACGTCGGCGGCGAGGTAGAGGCTGCGGCGCCCGCCGGCCGAGCGGCGCCTCACCAGGCCGCGGCTCGCGTAGGTGTACAGCGTGCGTCGCTTGATGCCCAGGTGGGTCGTCGCCTGCTCCGTGGTCCACCACATGCGGCCTCCGAACCCGGCGTATCCGGTCGTTGGGTCGATTGGTCGATCGACCTGTCTTCGGGCCACCTGAGCAGCAGGAGGTCCCATGGACACGATCGAGACGAGGCTGTCGCAGGTGGACGGAGCAGGCGGGAGCTTGCGGTACCGCGGCAAGGAGGTAGGCGAGGTGGCCGGCGCTGGGCGGCTGGCCGACGTGCTGGCCTGGCTGTGGCGCGGCGAGGAGGCCCGGGACGACGAGGGGCTGGGGGCGGCACGCGTGTGGGCCGCGGAGCAGCGGGTGCGGGTCGCGCCGGCGCTGGCCCTCGACGACGGGGTGGCGGCGGTGCGCACGGCGCTGGGGCTCGTGCCCGAGGCGAGTCGCACGCAGCTGGTGGCGGCGACAGGGGTGTTCGGGGCGTGGTGGGCGTCAGGGGAGGTCCGCCTGCCCGACCCGGAGGCCGATCACGCCTGCGACCTGCACCGGCTGATCACGGGTCGCCGCGACCCTACGGCGGGGCGGGCGCTGGGGGTCTACCTGGGCACCGTCGCCGACCATGGGACCAACGCCAGCACCTTTGCGGCGCGGGTGGTGGCCAGCACGGGCGCCGACGATCTGTCGGCGGTGGTGGCGGCCCTCGGTGCGCTGAGCGGTCCACTGCACGGGGGGGCTCCGGGCCCGGTCCTCGACATGCTCGACGCGGTGGGGACGCCGGAGGGGGCCGAGGCTTGGATCGCTGCCGAGCTGGTCGCTGGTCGGCGGATCATGGGGATGGGCCACCGCGTCTACCGGGCGCGCGACCCGCGGGCGGCGGTCCTGGAGGCGGCCCTACGCGACCTGCCCACGACGGGTGGGCGCCGGACCCTGGCCGCGGCCGTCGAGGGCGAGGCGGTGCGGCAGCTGGCGATGCGGCATCCGGAGCGAGCGCTGTGCGCCAACGTCGAGTTCGCGACGGCGGTGCTGCTGGAGGCGCTGGGCATTCCGCGGCGGGCGTTCACCACGGTGTTCGCCATGGGTCGGGTCGTCGGCTGGCTGGCGCACACCGCCGAGCAGCGTGCGCTGGGTCGGCTGATCCGGCCGGTGGCTCGGTACGTCGGGCCGCGATGACTGCGGTAGTCTCTGCGCATGTCAGGCTCACAGACCGACGAACAGACCTTCGCCGACGCCGTCCTGCCCTCCCTGCGCGAGGCCGTGGCCGACCTGTCGTGGCTGCGCACCCGCGGCTACAGCGAGGTCGCCGCGACCACGCTCGTCGGGGATCGCTTCCAGCTCGGGGAACGTCAGCGTCGCGCCGTGCAGCGCAGCGCCTGCGGCGACGACGAGCGGGAGACGCGCTGGCTGAACCGCCAGCGCGACCTGGTGGGGAAGCGGGTCGCGGTCGATGGCTTCAACCTGCTGCTCACGGTGGAGCACGGCCTCGACGGGGGCGCGTTGATGCGCGGCCGAGATGGAGTCCTCCGCGACCTGGTGGGGCTGCACGGGCCGTGGCGACGCCGTGGGCGCACCGGCGACGCCCTCCTCGCCCTCCGTGGGGCCCTGGCAGCGGCCTCCGAGGTGGTCTGGTTTCTCGATGCGCCGGTGAGCAACAGCGGCCGCCTCGCCGAGGTGCTACGCCGCTCCGGGGTGCGGCGGGTGGAGGTGGTCGACGACTGCGACGGCGCGTTGCTGGCCTTCGACGGGGTGTTGGCGACCAGCGATGGCCCGCTGCTTTCGCGCAAGCCGTGGTTTGCTGCCGCCGACGAGGCGCTGCCCGCGAGCACCTGGATCGTCGACCTCAGCCCGCGGCGCGGTCTCGACGGGTGAGCACGGCGTAGCGAAGGGCCTTGGAGCGCACGATGTCGGCGTCGGCGAGGCAGGCGGGCACGGCGTCGGCGGGCGACAGCTTCACCGCCACCCGTGGGGCGACCCGCAGGGCCTGCTGCAGCGTGGCGTCGTCGACGGGGGCCATGTAGGCGAGGGGCCGCAGCAGATCCCACCCCGGAGCGGCGGCCGCCGGCGCATCGAACATCGGCGCGAGGAACACCGCGTCGGCGCTGTCGCTGGGGAGGATCCGGAGGACCTCGTGGGTGAGCCCTCCGATGGCCTGCACCCGTTGTGCGCCCGCCCAGCCCTCGGTGGCGAGGCGCGGCAGCCCCTCCAGGCACAGGGAGCGAACCGCAGGGGACTGCTCGATGCCGAGGACGTGGGCGCCGGTGGCCTCGGCGAGGTGCAGGGCGTCGATGCCAAGGCCGAGGGTGCCGTCGATGATCCGCCGCGCGGGGAGCCCGGCGGTGACCGCCTGCACGAGGGGGTGGTCGAGGCCGCTCTGCAGGCGCGCGTGGAGCAATCCGGGATGCACGAACAGCTGGGCACTGCCGTCGTCGAGGCGGTCGTTGGCGTGGGTGACGACATAGGCAAAGGCTGCGCCGTGGGCCTCGAGCAGCGACGCCAGGCTGCCGCGACGGGGCGCGAGGGGAACGTGGCTGCGCAGGGCGACCCGCTGGGCGCGTTCCTGCAGTGCCGCCGAGGGCTTGGCGCTGGTGGTGACGATCCATCGGGCGGTCACAGCAGCCCCTGGAGCTCGGGCCGCGCCGCGAGCAGGTCGTGGGCGACCTCGGGGGCGGGGTGCCAGAGCACGGCGCTGTCGATGTGGGACCTCGCGCCGTCTTCGTCGCCCTCCTGGGCACTCAGGCAGGCCAGCTCCCGATGCACCAGGAAGCCGATCGGACTCGGCACCTGCTGACTCGTGCGGAGGCGTAGCGCGCGAAGGGCGTCTGCGGAGGCCTGCAGGTCGAGGCGGGCGGCCCCCCGCTCTCCGAGCTGACGAAAGGCCATGCCCCGTCGAGCACGCACGATGATCGCGGCGAGTCGCTCCTCATCGGTGGCGTCGTCGAGGGGAAGGGCGAGCATGGGGCCCGCTGCGACGGTGAGGGCTCGCTGCGAGGCGGGGTCGCGCGGGTGATGGTGCAGCGTCGCCTCGTAGGCCGTCTGGAACACGGGCAGGCTGGCGGTGCCGAGTGCCTGCGCCAGGCGTGGCGCCAGCGTCGCTGAGTGGAGTCGGAGCCAGCGGGGCAGCGCGTCGGGCTGGCTCAGCAGGGCTTGCTGCAGCGCCTCGTCGGTGACGGACCCGTCGGCCAGGCCGGGCGGCTCACCGGGCTCCGGCGGCACGACCTCGGTGATCTCGAGCTCGGGGGCGGTCACCGACAGCCGGTGCAGGTCGAACGCTGTCAGCTGATGGGTGAGAAAGCCGGCGTGATCCGACGCGGCAAGCTCCAGGGTGAGCGGGCCCGCCGGCAGGTCGAAGGGTCGCCGGTCGGTCTGCTCCACGCCGTCGGGGCCGATGATGGCGCACAGCAGCTCGCCATCGAGCACGTCGATCCGCATCGACCAGCGCTCGGCGACCGCCGCGCCTTCGATGGCCTTGCGGGAGCGTGTGATGCCCTCGGTGAGGCAGCCGACCTCTCGCTCCAGGAGGGCTCCGCCCCCCCACCCTCGTGCACCGGCCTCGATGGCCTCACCCTCGGGGGGCGACAAGCGCAGCACCACACCCGCGCCCCACTCCACGCGTGACAGCGTCAGCTCCAGCTCGATCGCCAGGTGGTGCCCCGCCGATGCGAGCTGCGCCTTGGCCAGGGGAGGGCCCGAGGTGACCACCCGCAGCGACACGTCGCCCTCGCCATGGCGCCGGGCATCCCGGAACAGGCCGGGCGTCGCGAGCAGATCGACCGTGCGCTCCTCGTCGAGCCATGGCGGGGCCTCGGCGCCGAGGCGTGTCGCGGCCGCGACGCGGTGGTCACGCCGCAACGCCGACGCGGCGTCGGCGCGGTAGGCAGCATCAGCGCTCGCCGCTAGATGAAAGAGCTCGGCGGCACGCGTTCCCTGGCCCGCTTCTCCGAGGAGCTCCGCCGCCCGTGCCAGCAGGGCGGCCGACGCCGCGTCGCCGTCGCGTCGCAGGTCGAGCAGGGAGGCCGCCCCCTGCTCGGGGAGGCCCATCCCTACCAGCACCTCGGCTCTTCGCCACGCGGCGGCCAGGGGCGCGGGCATGTCGTCGGGGACCCGCCGGGTGCCACGGTCGGGACCACTTCGCTGCGGCAAGCCCTCCCCGCCATCGCCGAGGACCCAGGTTTCCCCATGGTAGGCCACCACGAGCTCGTCGGCTGGGTCGTCGTCGAGGGGCCCTGCGGCCACTGGGGTGGCGTGAGGCAGGATCCATGGCCCGTCGTAGCCTGCCTCGGTGGCGGCCCACAGCAGCAAGGAGGGGCGCTCCGTGCCGACCTCTTCGGCGCCGACGACCAGCTCTTCGTCGCCGTCGCCATCGAGGTCGGCGACCAGCAGCGTGCGCAGTCGCAGCTGCTCGGGGCCGGGCACGGCGAGGTGCTCGATGGGCTCGAGGTCGGGCGACAGCTGCCAGATCCCTCGCGGCTGCCCGAACTGCTGCCCGTCGGGGAAGCCCTCGCGGCTGGGGTACTCGTCGCTGTCGAGCATCAACACCTGGCCGTCGCTGCGTCGCGCCAGGGCAGGGACGTAGCCCAGGCGCGTGCGCTGCTCGAGGGTGGGAGTGGCCCCGCTCACGTCGTATCGGCGCAGGTCGTAGGCGCTCCATGCACCGGCGGCGACCAGCAGCTCCGTGGCGCCGTCGGCGTCGAGGTCGTCGAGGAGCAACGCCGTGATGTCGGAGCTCGCCGCGGCGAGGGGCGCTGCCTGGGCCCATCGCCCGTCGGGCTGCTCCTCCAACACCACCAGGTGGCGGGTGTATGGGCCGACGCCGATGTACACCTCGTCGAGCCCGTCGGCGTCGGCGTCACCGGCCACCACCGCCAGGAAGGGGGCATCAGGGACGGTGAGCAGCGCCTTGCCTGCGCGGTCGCGCAGGACGAGTCGATCCGGCCCGCCCGCGTCGCGGGCGTGATGCTGAAGCACCGTGGGGGGAGTGGTGGGCAGCAGGCGGCTCGTTCCGGAGGTGGGCAAGGTGCCGACCACGCTGGGGCCTCCTGGCTCGAAGCGAAGGACCGTCGTGGCACCCTCGGCGGTGTGGGTCGTCTCGGGTAGCCCGTCGCCGTCCCAGTCGGTGAGGACTGCGCCGGCACCGATCTCCATCGTGGGCCGGGCCTGCGACAACACCTGCCAGACCGCTGCGGCATCCCTGTGTTCTGTGCGCAGCTCGGCGGCGACAGCGGCCAGGTCTCCTCGGGCCAGCGATGCCCGGCCGCGCCAGGCGTCGAGCCCAGGTGCGTCGGGGTGGGAGCTGGCGAGGGTGTGCACCAGCATCGACAGGTCGTCGAAGCGCCATGCGCGGCCGAAGGCCTCCGCGAGGCCGAGCAAGGCGGCCTGGTGGTGCTCCGGATCGGGCGACCGCGCAAAGGCCTCGGCGTAGCGCTGCGTCGCGAGTTCGGGCTGGTTGGCATCAGAGGCACGCCGAGCCTCCTCGAGGAGCAGGTCGGCGGCGGCTGCCGTGCCCTCGTTCGTCGGCTGCTCGAGGAAGCGGGCGATGGCCCGGGCGCGCTCGTCGTGCTCGAGACCCGGGAGCTGGCTGTGCAGCCGGGACAGCGCGTCGTGCGCCGCCGCCTCCCGAGCGAGACGACGCTGCTCGATCTGCACCTCGCGGACCACGGTGTAGCCGACCGCAGCCCCCGCACCGAGGCCGAGCACCAACAGAGCGAGCACCGTGCGCATCCCACGCTGCCCGAGGCGATCGATGACCCGCTCGGCGAGGGATGGCGGGCGCGCCACGATGGGCCGACCACCGAGGTAGGCCTCGAGGTCGTCGCGTAGGGCGGCACAGGTGGCGTACCTGCGGGCCGGTTGGCGCGCCATGGCGCGCTGCACGATGGTGACCAGGTCGCGGGGGAGGTCGGCCCGCAGACTTGCCAGCGACGTCGGAGGCTCACCGACCAGCGAGTAGAGCACCTGTGCCGCCGTGTCTCCCTCGTAGGGTGGTCGACCCGCGAGCATCTCGTACAGCACGGCCCCCAGGCTGTACTGGTCGGACAGCTCGCCGGGCACGTCGCGCTCCCCGACGGCCTGCTCGGGTGCCATGTAGGTCGGGGTGCCGAGCACCTGGCCGGTGGCGGTCAGCCTGGCGCTGGCTGCATCGAGGGCGAGGCCGAAGTCGGTGAGGCGGGGGTCTTCAGGCCCGGCCAGGAGCACGTTGCCGGGCTTGACGTCGCGGTGAACGAGCCCGCAGCTGTGTGCGTGATGGAGCGCGTCGGCGAGGGCAGCTGCGATGGCGGCCGCTCGGGTCGGGGCCATCGGACCCTCGTTGGCCACCGCGTCTTCCACCGTGGGCCCCTCGACGAGCTCCTGCACCAGGTAGGGGAGATCGTCGTTCCACCCCTGCTCCAGCACCGACACGAGGTGGGGGTGGCGCACGGACGCCGACAGGCGGGCCTCTCGCAGGAAGCGCTCCGACGCCTCGCCATCCCCGTGACGACCGGAGAGGAGCACCTTCAGGGCGACCGGCTTGCCGCTGGCCTCGTCGACCGCGCGGTACACGACCCCCATTCCGCCGCGCCCGAGCTCTTCGAGGAGCAAGAAGCGATCGATGCGGGACCGGGGGCTGTCGATGGTGGGCGGCATCGTCGCGATGGTAACCGCTGCGAGACCTCGTCGGGGTGGGGCATGGGTGGGGTACGCCCCACTCTCACGGGGCCCTTTTGTCGCGATTCCTCAGCTCACACGAGGAAAAGCGCACTTTCCTCTCGGATCGGTCCTTGCACATGGGCCGACTCCCCCCCCGAAGGAGGTCGCGATGCGATGGTGGTTCCTGTTGGCCGTTGGCTTGTCCGGTTGCGGCATGTCTGCCTTCCAGGTCGACACCAGCGAGCCCGAGGGGAGCACCCTGGGGGATGACGACGATGAGGTCGACGAGCGTTCGGGCTCGTGGACGGCCGGCGACAGCGGCGCCTATGGAAGCACCTACAGCGATGATGTCTACAACGGTGGCTCGGGTGGTGGTGGCGGCAACGGCACCTACACGGGCAACGGCGGCAACGGCACCAGCAACGGCGGCAACGGCACCAGCAACGGCGGCAACGGCACCAGCAACGGCGGCAACGGCACCGGCAACGGCTCCAGCAACGGCGGCAACGGCACGCCCGGGGGATCGGGGGGCTCGTCGAACGGGTCGACGTACAGCGGGGGCAGCGGCGGCTACGGCACCACCTACGCCGGTGGCAGCGGTGGCAGCGGCGGCGTGTCGGGCGACTCGGGTGGCTCCGGCGGCTCGGGAGGCTGAGGCGCGGGGTACAGTGGCCTCGATGCACGCGAGGTCGGCATGTGGATGGTGGCAGGGATGGCTGTCGCGCTGGCAGGGCCCTACGAAGAGGGAGTAGCCGCGCTCAAGGCCGGAAGGGTCGATGAGGCACGCGCCCTGCTGGCGACGGCCGCGGAGGCCGAGCCGGGGCGGGTGGCGCCGCACTGGGAGCTCGGCTGGGCGCACTGGGTAGCGAACGACTTCGCCGCCACGGCGCGGGCGTGGGCCACGGTGGAGCAGCTCGACCCGGCCTACGAAGACGTGAGCTTCTGGCGTCAGGCCGCGACGACCCGCGCCAGCCTGGGGGCTGTGCAGCTGCAGCCTTCGGCGGTGGTCGCCCAGCCCGACGAGGGGGCTCGCCTCACGGTGGTGGCGGCCGGCGACACGATGATGGGGAGCGACCTGCGCCGCGGAGCCTCCGGGCTTCCCCCCGACGAGGGTCGTGCGCTGTTCGAGGAGGTGGCCCCGGTGTTCCGAGGAGCCGACCTGGCGTTCCTCAACCTCGAGGGGCCGCTGGCCGACGACCTGCCGAGCACCAAGTGTGGTCCCACATCATCGAGCTGCTATGCGTTCCGCACGCCGACGGCCTTTGCCGGGCGGCTGGCCGAGGCGGGGGTCGACGTGGTGTCGCTGGCGAACAACCATGCCTTCGACCTGGGCCCGGCCGGCCAGGCCTCCACGATGGCCGCGCTGGATGCGGCAGGGGTGGCCCACGCAGGTCGCTACGGGGATGTTGCCACGGTGGTCGCGGGGGGCCAGCGCGTGGCCGTCGTTGCGGCGCACTCCGGCGCCTGTTGCCTCAATGTGAATCGGCTCGAGGAGGTCCAGGCGGCCATTCAGCTGGCCGATGCCGAGCACGACCTGGTGATCTTCTCCTTTCACGGGGGGGCCGAGGGCGCGCGGGCCCGGCACGTGCCGGGCCAGACGGAGGTGGCCTGGGGCGAGAAGCGGGGCGACGTGAAGGCGCTGGCGCGCGCGGCGGTCGACGCAGGTGCCGACCTGGTGTTCGGGCATGGTCCCCATGTGCTGCGGGCCATGGAGGTCTACCAGGGGCGCCTCATCGCCTACAGCCTCGGAAACTTCACCGGCTACGCCCAGTTCGGGACGAAGGGCGGGGTGTCGGGGCACACGGTGATGGTGGAGGCTACGGTCGCCTCCAATGGCGCCCTGGTCTCTGCCAAGCTGCACCCCATCCGTCTCGACGAGCGGTCGAAGCCGCGCCTCGACCCAGCAGGGGTGGGGCTGGGGCACATCCGAGAGCTGTCGGCGGCCGACTTTCCCGACAGCGGCGTGAAGGTGGCCGACGACGGTGCTCTGAGCTGGTGACTACTTGGTGGCGCTGTCGAGGCGGCAGCCGCCATCGGGCTTGGGGATGACCTTGCCGGGGGGCAGGTCGGGCAACGGCGGCGGGCTTGCCGAGCAGCCGGGGTCGTCTTTGTCGGCGAGCTTGTCGAAGTCGTTGTCGGAGCCGTCCATGCAGGCGTAGCCCGAGTCGCGGGACTCGGGATCGGGCCGGTCGGTGAGCCACTTGTCGTCGATGTCGCCCCACAGCTTGTCGAACCACTCGCGGTACTGGGTGGCGTGCTTGGTGCTCCGGATGACGATGGTGTTCTCGTCGTTTCCGTTCTCGCCGGCGCCCGTCCAGTTCATCGAGCCAGTGATCAGGTATTCGCCATCGATGACGGCGGACTTCGCGTGCATCTTGCCGCCGAAGTCTTCCACCTTCACGGGGATGCCCGCAGCACGGAGGATCTCGTGCTTGGTGTACTCGTTCTTGGCGGCCGTGCCGTCGATGATCACCCGCACCTTCACGCCGCGGTTGTGCGCGTTGATGAGGTCTTGAGCCAGGTGCTTGTGGGTGAGGAAGAACACGCCGATGTCGATGCTGTCGCGTGCCGACTGCACCAGCGGGCGCACGGACTTGGTGATGGGCTTGTGTTGGGGGCTGAACAGCACGGTGACGTGCACATCGTCGGACAGGTTGGTGCGCATCGGGCCCTGGGTCGTCTTCGTCTTGTGGAACTGGCCGCCGAGCATCTGCTCCATCTCGGTGGTGTACCAGCCGGCGACGACGGGGCTGTCGACCACCGTGACGAGGTTGGCGTTGTAGCCACCAGTGCCCGAGTCGCTGGCGTTGGTGGAGCCCGTCCAGACCCAGCGTTCATCGACGATCACGAACTTGTTGTGCATGATGTCGCCCTGGTACTCGATCTCCTCCCTGGAGACGTGAGCGCCCACCCAGCACTTGTCGCCCAGGTCGACGGCGAGGCACTGCAGAGGGCCGGCGAAGCCCTCGGGGCGCAGGCACTGAAAGGCGCTGCCCCGGAAGTCTTTGCGGGACTGGCTGGTGGCGAAGTCGACCTTGTAGTCGGTGACCATGGGGTCGGCGAGAGCCATGAGCTGGTCGGTGTCGTGGTAGTAGTTCTCGTCGTGCACGTCTTTGTCGACGACCCCCCGCACCTGCACGCCGCGTGCCCGGGCGCGCTTGAGGGCATCGAGGATGGCCGTCTGGCCGCGCAGGCCGTAGAACGCGAAGTCGATCCGCTTCTGCGCCTTGTCGATGAGGCCGACCATCGACTGGCACAGGCGCACGTCGCAGCTGTCGGAGGGGGCAGGGCGGCCCGCCGGGTCGTTGAGGATGAGCTCGAGGGAGTCGGCGTGGGCGGGGCCAGCGAGCAGAGCCAGGAACAGAGCAGACATTCGACCTCGGGGGTGTAGGAGGCTCCTACCACGGTGGGTGCCCGTGGGTCAGGGCTGGAGGTGGGCGACGACCTCGGCCAGGGGCCAGTCGAAGTGGTCGTAGCGGGCACGCACGCGCCCGTCGGTGTCGAGGATGACGAGGACCAGGTCGTGGGTGATCCCCAACCCGCGCCCGTGCACGGCGAGCCCCGCCTTCTCGGCCACCCCGATGAGCACCTCCTTGGGCACCCGCCCGAAGTCCCACTTGCCCTCGATGGCTCCCGACTTGTCGGCGAAGGCGTTCAGCACGCCGCGGTTGTCGTAGTCGGGGTCCATCGTGACGGCGAGGAGGCGCGCTCCCTCCGGGAGCTGCTCCTGCAGTGCCTGGAAGCGCGCGACCACCAGCGGGCAATACTCGGGGACCGGGCAGCGGGTGTAGATGAAGGTGAGGGCCACCGGGCCACCGGTGTCTTGCTGGTCACCGAGGGTGAGGGGGCGGCCCGACGCCAGCATCACGGGCGTGGTGGGAAACAGCCCCCCGACCGGGATGGGCTCGCCGCGCTTGGGCGGTGGTGTGTGGGCGGCGACCTCGGGGGCGATCGCTTTGATGACCCGGAGGTCTGACAGGTAGGAGCGCTCGCCGACGACAAAGGTGCCCGCGACCTCCTCCCCAGGGTCGACCCCTTGCAGCAGGGCGGGGTCGGCGACGGTGAAGGGCATCACCATCGCCTCCATGAAGCCCTCGATGGGGGCGTGGTCGATGACCACCACGTCGTCGCCGCGAAGCTCGACCACCGTGCCCGTGACGGGGTGGGAGACCTCGGCGGGGGTGCCGCCGCATGCGAGCAATACCGAGACCAACAGCACGTAGAACCTCTCCAGGGGATGCCGTGCTGAACGTAATCGAGGATGGAGGCGTGTTCATGTGGGCCGCCCTCGCTGTAGGGGCCGTGCACGCGCTGCTGTCGCTGTGGCAGGTCGCGGTCGCCCGACGCCGGATCGACGTGCTGCCGCTGCTTTGGTCGCTGGTGGCGGTGAGCGGGCTGCTGGCTGTCGGCGTGGTGGTGGCGATGGAGCGACAAGAGGCCCTGGCTCACGCTGCGGCAGCACGTCCTGTGTATCGCGCCATGTTGTCTCCCCCCCTGTGGTTTCCCTTGATCGACCTGACGGTGGTGCTGGCCACCGCCTGTGGGCTGGTGATCACGACAGGTGGCGTCCACACGCTCACCCGGGGGCTGCAGTGCCGCCCATGATGCCGGGCCTGTTCGATGTGTTCGCGGATGGCGGGCCGGTCATGCTCGTGCTGGCGTCGATGGCGGTCGTGCACGCCTTGCTCTGCGTGGCCCAGCTGATGTGGGCCCGCACCACCGATCTGCTGCCTGCGCTGTGGGCGGGAGTGGGCGCGATCCTGCTGGCGGGGCTGCTCGGAACGGTGCTGGGCTGGGTGACAACCTACGATGAGGTGGCGCGCGCGTCGCTAGAGCAAAAGGAGCTGCTGCTGGCCCAGGGCACCGCGGCGGCGCTGTCGTCGATGGGCGGTGCGTTGATGTGGGCGACGGGCGCGGTGCTGCTGACCGGTGCGGTGCACTCGGTGGTGCGCACGCTGCGCCTGCAACGACCTGCCTAGCGCTCGAACACCGACTCGGTGGGGTCGAGGGGCAGCTCACCCTCGGTGTTGACGAGGGTGGCGATCTCTTCCATGCCGGCTTGGCCCGACACTCGCTGCAGCTCGAGCAGGGCGTCGCGGAAGGCAGCGGCTGAGGGGTAGCGGCGCTCGGGGTCGCGGTGCAGGGCGATGTCGAAGAACAGCTGCCAGGCGGCGCCGAGCCCGGGCCGGGCGTCGTCGAGGATGGGGGGTGGGTCTTCGAGGACGGCCAGCAGGGTGGCGGCCTCGTTGGCGCGCTTGAACAGGCGCTGGTTGCACAGCGCTTCCCACAGGAGCACGGCGAGGCTCCACAGGTCGCTGCGCTCGTCGATGGGGAGGTTGCGGAGGGCCTCCGGGGCCACGTAGGAGGGCTTGCCGACGAGGTTCATGGTGTGGAGGCTGTCGCCGGCACGCAGGGCCCGTGCGACCCCGAAGTCGCTAATCTTCAGCTGGCCGGAGCGGTCGACCAGCACGTTGCTGGGCGACAGGTCGCGGTGCAGCACGCGCAGAAGGTGCCCTTCGGCGTCGTAGGACCTCGCGTGGGCGTGGTCGAGGGCGTCGGCGAGCTGCAGCCCCATGGCGATGACCACGCTCGGATCGAGGGGCAGCCGCGCCTGCCTGTGCTCGGTGAGCAGCTGCGACAGGGGCACGCCGTCGACGTACTCCATCACGAAGAACCAGGTGTCTCCGGCCCGCCCGAAGTCGAGGGCCGCCACGATGCCCGGGTGGTGCAGGCGGCTGCACAGCTCGGCCTCCTGCCGGAAGCGGTCGACGAAGCGCCGGTCGGAGGCGAGGTGGGGATGGATGACCTTGACGGCGACCCGGCGCCGGAAGCCGCCCTCGGGGCAGTACAAGGCCTCGACCACCTTGCCCATCCCCCCCGACGCGATGTGCTTTCCGAGGCGGTATTTTCCGAAGAGGTCTTTGGACCGCACCGAGCGCCCCGCGACGCCGATGGATCGCTTCAAGGTGCGCACGCCCAGGCTCACCACCACCCCCAGGGCGAGCAGCGCAGTGACCCGCACGACCTGCACGCTGGGCTTGTGCAGCAGCTGATCGTCGTCGACCATCGGCAGGATCAACAGCCCGCAGACGAGCGCGTAGGACAGGCTGGCTACGACGCCCATGATGATGGGCAGGTCGACCCGCAGCCGCAGGATCGAGCCCAGGAGGAAGAAGGCGAACAGCTGGGGCGGCACCCAGCTGCCCAGGGCGTATGCGGGCCCTTGGGCCAGCGCGATGGCCGCGAGGATGGCGCTGGGCAGCAGGGTCTCGACCGAGGGCAGCAGGATCTGGAGCTGCCGGGTGGCGATGCCCCGCACCAGCATGGCGTGGGCGGCCGTGTAGAAGGCCAGCACGACCACCGAGATCAGCGCCATGGTGGGGCCCATCCTGGCACCGGCGCCGTAGGTCATGAACACCGACAGCATCAGGCAACAGGCCCCGGCGGCCTGGCCGGCGCGCACGAGCATCAGCTCCAGCTCGTTGGTGCTGTGGCTCAGCTCGTTCCACAGGCGCCCCTCCATCGATCCCGGCTCCAGGAGGTCGGAAGCGGAAGGTACGGGCGCCTCGGAGGGTTGCGGCAAGCGCTGCATGGACTGCCACAATAGACCAAACCCGACGCGCAGAGGAGGGACAATGGTGGTGATGACCCTGGGCCTGGTGGCCACGGCGTGGGCGGGCAACGACCTGCCCGACCGGTTGGCGGAGCGCGCGACTCAGCCCGGTGTGGTGCTCGTGCCCCCCATCGGTGAGCCAAGCCCTGCCGCCGGCTCCTTCCTCGTGCCTGCCGACGCCGCCGATCCGGATCGGGCCGGAACCTACGAGACGGCCCAGAGCTCGTGCACCGACGCCCTCACGTTCCAGAGCGTGGCAGCCAGCGAGTCGCGGGAGGAGCTGTGGGTGGTGGAGTCGGGCATCGGCGCCCGCCTGGGCCTGCCGCGGTTCGGGCTGTCGGTGGGCAACCAGAGCCGCAGCTTCGCCGGCCTGACCTACGAGATCACCGACAAGCTCATCGTCAAGGGCGGCATGGCCGAGGTCGAGGCCTGCTGCCTGCGGTCCCCCGACAAGTGCACCGATCGCTACATCGCGGAATACTGGCGCGGCACCGGGGCGCTGCACAAGATGTCGTCCTCCGACAGCGCACTGAAGTCGTCGCTGAAGGCCCTCGACAAGCTGGGCAAGATCGACTTCAGCAACACCAAGGGGTGGAGCAGCGCGTCGACGTGGTCTGACCCGATGTACTTCGCCTACCGGGTCGAGCGGCTGCAGCTGCCGAGCTGCGAGGCCTACATGAACGACCTGGGCGAAGTGAAGGGCAAGGTGCTGTTCACCGGAGTCTCCCAGCGTGTGCCCTCCGAGCAGGAGGCTCGCAAGGATGCCCGTGACGACGCTCGCCAGCAGGTCGTGCGCTACATCGGCGAGGAGTTCTCCATCGAGGGCGACGAGGTGGTGCAGCGGGCCGAGGCCCTCGTGAGCGGGATCAAAGACGGGCTGACGTGCCTCGACGAGCCGCAGGCCACGCCAGAAGGGCCCTACTACTTGGCACGGGTGCGCATGTACGTCGACGCCGAGCGTCTCGACGCCGTGGTGAAGGAGATGTCGGCCCCGTGACCGCCTGGATGCTGACCCTCACGCTGGCGCTGGCGAAGAAGCCGGCCGAGCCGGTGGTCGATCGGGAGGCGGCCGACGCGGCCGAGGCGGCGGCCTGCGCGAAGGAAGTCCCCGAGCACTTCCAGATCCACACGGGCTTCGCCACCGACGCCGATCCGGCAGCGGCGATCTCGGCAGCTCGCCGCGAGGCCCGCAAGCAGGCCATCGAGGCCCTGTGTGCGGGCAAGTCGGAGGCTCGCTGCGCGGTGATCCGTCGCCACCTGGAGGGCTGGAAGCAGCCCTACCACCACCCGGTCACCGGTCGCGCCTGTGCCCACGTGGGGGTGAATCGCCAGTGGATCGACGACGACCGGCACGATCTGGAGCGGCTGCAGGGCAAGCTGGCCGCCATGGCAGCGGGTGTGGCCGAGGCCGTCGGCGACCGGCCCGTGGCCCTGGCACCGCTGCGGTGGGCCGACAGTGGCTGTGATGCCGGGGAGGTGGGCTCCATCCTGCGGGCCGGGCTGCACGACGCGCTGGCGGAGGCCAAGCGGCGGATGGTGGCGCCCGGAGCCGACGGAGCGGCCGTGGTGCGGCTCCGCTTGGAGGTCGCCAGTGAGATGGTGCTGGTGTCGGCCTCGGTGGTGCCTCCGGATGGGAGCGCCTCGGTGCCGGTGAAGGGGCTGTCGTTTCCCGCCGATCTGTACGCGGTGCACGAGGCCGGAAGTGACTGCCGGCTCGATCGGCAGCTCGGCCTCGACGATGGCGCGCGCCAGGGGGCCGGTGGGCTGCGGGTGTGGCTCGACGATGGCGTCGACAGCACGGTCTGCGAGGGAACGAAGGGCGAGCCATCGGTGACGGTGTCGCGCCCGGCGCGGGTCAAGGTGTGGTCGGTCGACCGACAAGGAAGCGCCTACCTCGTGTGGCCTCCCCCGGGGTCCACCGGGCGGGTGGAGCGGAGCGTGTCGCTGGGTGAGGTCACCTACCATCGGCCCGAGGCGGGGGGCGAAGAGCGGCTGCTCGCGGTGGCCGTGCCCGAAGGAACCCCGTTCGGTGCGGTCGACCGCTGGACGGGCTTCTGTCGTCACCCGGGGCCCCTCGAGGCCTCCGCGTATCCGCAGGCGGCAGCGGCAGCGGCCTCTTCGCTCACGGTGCTTCCCTGGGAGGCGCCGCTGTGTGCCCAGCAGGGCTCGGCCTCGGTGCGGGCCCCCACGATGCCCGACGTTCCCGTGTGCCCCGAGCGCCTCGGTCAGCCGTAGAGGGTGACGAGCTGCTCGAGGTGGGCGGTGAGCACGCCCTCGGTGTCGTACAGCTCGCCGCGCATGGTGACGTAGCCGGTGCCAGGGGCTGCCAGCACACGTGCGCGGAAGAAGAACGCGTCGTGGGTGGTGATGCGCTCGGGCACCTGGGCGAACTGCACGCTCCACGTGACGGTGGAGGCGGGCGCTGGGCCTGCGAGGGCCTGCAGCGCGGGGGACGGCCACGCGTCGAGGAGGCCCAGCAGGGCGGCGTGAGCAGGGCCTGGCTCGGTGAGGTGGCGACACCAGCCCTCGTGCTCGAGAGGCCCGTGCTGCCCGGTGAACGGGGGGGCCCCCGAGGTGAACCGCAGGTCGAAGTGCTGCACGAACACCGGCGTCAGCCCCGGCAGGTAGGGGATGGCCATGCCCGCCTCCGAGGGGGGGAGGGGACCATGGGTCTGCGGCGCACGACGAACGGAGCTGTCGCGGTCACGCCCCAGGGCCGCGGACAGCGTGCACGCCACGCCCTCGGCTCCGAGCACATCGGCCCGCACGTGGGTGACCGAGCCACCGCTGCGCAGCACCGTGGGCTCGATGGACAAGCCCTCGCTGCCCGCAGGGCCGACGAAGGACACCGACACAGCCCTCGGAGAGCGGCCGTCGCCTGCGTGGGACTGGGCTGCCCGCAGGGCCGCCGCCGCCTGGATACCGCCAAAGGCCGTTCGCCCCTGCATCCAGTCTTCCGGGATGTGCAGCGGGCCACTGGGTTCGGTGATCTGCGCGAAGGACGTCATCGGGTACTCCTCGCTGAGGCCCTATCGCCTGGCTCGACTGCTCTGCTGCCGCGGCCGGCTGCTACTTCGCAGGCCAGCTGACCTGGGCCTCGCCGACGGGCAAGGTCCCGTCGAGCAACGCATCGGTCGGGACTCCGTCGAGGTGCTTGGCGGCGAAGGCGAGCACCAGCCCCTGCACGGTGGCCCAGCCCACCTCGGGGACCTCGGCGCCCGCGGGGTCGAGGCTGCCTGCGAAGTCGGTGAAGCCGTTGTGCCCGAAGTCGGGGAACAGGGCGTAGCGGTCGTCGGGGCCGTCGAGGGCGCTCCACAGCAGGTCGGCGTTGGTCTCCGTGGCCCCGTCGAGGCTGCCGGCCATCAGCAGCACCGGCACGTCGATGCGCGCCACCCCCTCCTCGAACAAGCGCCAGTCGCCGGGGGCCATCGACACCAGCAGCTGCAGCCGTGGGTCGAGGAAGCCTTGCTCGAGTCGCGACGCGAGCTCCGGGGTCATGGTCGAGCAGAAGGCCGTGCCATCGGGGCATGCGTCGATCGCGGCCTGGGACCACGTGGCGCCCCCGCTGGCGTGGAGCGTGAAGCCGCCGAAGCTGTGGCCGATGGCGATGCGCTCGGGGCCGAGCTGGCCGGCGAGGGGGTCGCCGGTGGGGGCGTCGAGCCAGTCGAGCACGGCCGTCAAGTCGAGGGGGCGCTGCAGGTAGATCTCGGTGTCGCGGTCGTCGCCGTCCCACGTGAGGTTGCCCGTGTGGTCAGGGGCGACGACCACCCAGCCGTGGGTGGCGAGGTGCTCCATGAGGAAGCCGGCGGCCTCACCATAGGCCTGGTGGCCGTGGCTGAACACAGCGACCTTGTGGGGACCCGGCTCGAGAGGCGCATCCACCCACACGCCCTCGGCGAGGAAGAGGTCTTGGTAGCGAGCGTCTTCCCCGGAGGTGGCGGAGGTGGGGTACCACACCGACGTGCGAAGCTCGCGGGGGGCGCCGGCGGTGAGCAGGGGGTCGCTCCAGGCGACCGTGACGGTGCGGTAGCCGACCTGGTGCGGCCCAGGGGCCACGTAGGTGGCGGCGAGCGCTTCGGGCGACACGGTGGCGGTGTCGGCCGTGTCGGCCGAAGGGGAAGGCGGCGACGAGGTCGGCGAGCCCTTCGGGTCGTCTCCGCTGCAGGCGAGCAGCCACAGCCAGATCATGGGGTGCGGGCTCCTTCGCAGACGAACACGAACGCCGGCGGCACGTTGAGCCAGGCCACCTGGCTGGTGTGGACCTCGCGAAAGTGTGCCTCGAGGGTGGCGCGGAAGCGACGCGCGGCGGGAAGCGGCTTGGCGTGTAGGTAGCTGAAGGTGACGAAGCGGCCGTCGGGGGCCAGGACCTGCAGGATCGCCGCGAAGATCTCCTCCTGGAGCTCTTGAGGCCAGATGGCCCAAGGCAGGCTGGAGACCACCCGGTCAGCTTTGTCGAAGCCGAGCTCGGCGAGGATGGCCGGGAGCTGCTGGGCGTAGCGCTCGTCGACCTGCACGTCGGGGAAGCGGCTGCGCAGCGTGGCCGCGAGGGCGGGGTTGGGCTCGAGGGACACGAACCCACGGTGGGGCCGCTTCACGATCTCGGCGGTCATCGGCCCGGTGCCGGCCCCCAGCTCGACGACGACATGGTGGGGCTGGATGTCGGCGGCGTCGACCTCGATGCGGGCGAGCTGCGGGCCGCTGGGGGCGATGGCCCCCAGGCCGACAGGGTCGCGCACGAACTCGCCGAGGAACTGCAGCCCGGACATCAGAGCAGCCCGGGGCGGCACTGCACGTGCAGGGCGAAGGCGCCTTCGTCGTCGCCCTTGCCTTCGACGACGATGAGCCAGGTGCTCTCCTTCTGGCTCACCAGCTCCATGTACTCGCGACCTCCGCCGTACGCGTCGGGCCACATCTCACACTGCGGGATGATGTGCTGCTTGGTGGGGCAGGTGTCGCCTGACCAGCGAATGCCCGCCATGTCGAGGTCGGCGCAGGGGGTGTCGAGGTAGACGAAGGCCTTCCAGTCGCCCTCGGGGAAGGTGAGCTGGTAGACGCGCTCGTCGCCACCGTCGTGGTTGGTGGTGTAGGGCGTGCAGAAGGCCTTCTCGTAGAACTTGCTGTCGAAGCGCTGCACGCCGCCCCGGGTGTGCCCCACGATGGTCTCGCCGCAGGTGATCACGTCGGTGATGCAGTCGGGCCCCTTGTTGCCGCCTCCGTTCTCGAGGTCGTCGCACTGCTCCTTGTGCACCACCCACTCCGGCACCGGCGGCCGGCTGTCGGAGCCGGGCAGCAGGTAGACCCGCTCCTTGAAGGCGCGGCGAAGCCCCTTCTTGAGGGGGCCGGTGTAGGCACCGTCGCCGCCCATCGTCCAGTCGCAGCCGCTCAGAGCGAACAGGGTGAGCATCAGCATGGCGCCTCCGGCGTCAATCTATCAGGCCGTGGGCTCGGCCTCGTCGGTCGCCGCGAGACGGCCAGCGAGAGCCAGCTGTTCACGGAGTCGGCCGGCGAGAGCGAGGTTCATCGCGCCCTGGCTCATCCGCCAGCTCCAGTTGCCCTTCTGGACCCCGGGCACGTTCATCCGCGCGTGTGGGCCGAGGCCCAGGAGATCCTGCATCGGCACGATGGCGGTGTCGGCCACGCTCTGCCAGGCGGCCCGACAGATCGCCCAGCCGAGGCCACGGTCGTCGGAGGCGAGGTAGCGGCGCGCTCGGTCGAGGGCGGCCGGGCTGCTGCTCGTCTGCCACCCGAGCAGGGTGTCGTTGTCGTGGGTGCCGGTGAACACGACCTGTCGCGCGCGGTGGTGGTGGGGCAGGTAGGGGTGGTCGAGGCGACTGAAGGCGAACTGGAGGATGGCCATGCCCGGCAGGTCGTAGTCGTCTCGCAGGGCCTCCACCTCGTCGGTGATGATGCCGAGGTCTTCGGCCAGCAGCGGGATCTGCGGCCAACGGGCGGCGATGGCGTCGAGGAGAGGGCGCCCGGGGCCGGGGATCCACTGCCCGCCGGTAGCGTCGTCGGCCCCTGCGGGCACCTCCCACACGCCGGCCAGCCCCCGGAAGTGATCGAGGCGGACCTTGTCGTGGAGCTGCAGCGCCCGCTCGATGCGGCGCAGCCACCAGGCGAAGCCATCGGCGGCGTGGGCCGCCTCATCGTACAGCGGGTGCCCCCATCGCTGGCCGGTGGGGCTGAAGGCGTCGGGCGGGACGCCGGACTGCACCTCGGGCTGGCGGTCGGCGTCGAGGCGCCACAGCTCGGGCCGGCGCCACACGTCGGCGGACCACAGCCCGACGAAGAACGGGACATCGCCCCACAGCTCGACGCCGAGGGCGTTGGCGTCGCGGCGAAGGGCCAGCCACTGCTCGTCGAACAGCCACTGCAGGGCGAGCTGGCGCTCGATGGCGTCGGCATGGGTGGTGCGGGCCTCGGCCAGGGCGGCCTCGTCGCGCTCTCGGAGCGGCTCGGGCCAGGTCGTCCAGTCGGGGCCCAGCTGCTGCTGCAGCGTGCGGAAGAGCGCCCAGGTGCGCTGGTCGTCGTCGGCCCAGGCGGCCAGGTCGATCTGGGCGCGGACCCGGTCGGCGGCGAGGGCCAGGGCAGGAGCCTTGCGGGCCCGCACGGCGGCGTAGTCGACCCGGTCGGAGTGAGGCGCGTAGGGGCGCTCGGCCTGGCGCAGCCAGCCGTCACGCACCAGGTCGTCGAGGGCCAGCAGCAGCGGCTCGCCGGCGAGGGCACTGGCTGCGGCGTAGGGGCAGCCGTGGGCGTCGACCGGCTGGAGGGGAAGCACCTGCCACACCTGGTGGCCCGACGAGGCGAGCCACTGCAGGAACTGGCGGGCGGCAGGGCCCAGCTCGCCGATGCCCGAGCTGCCGGGAAGGCTGGATGGGTGCAGCAACACCCCTGCGCGTCGGCTCATGGGGCGGCCCTGCGGTAGGTGGCGTCGGGGCCCACGCCTTCGCCGGCTACCCGCCCGGAGTGGGCCAGGCGCTGCAGCACGTAGTGGACCTCGACCTCGTCTTCGTGGAGCTCGGCGGCCAGATCAGCGGCCGTGCGCGGCAGGTGGCCGATGGTCTGCAGCAGCCGCTCGCCCATGCGCAGCACGCTGGTGGCGGCCTTCTTGCCAGCCTCGACCCCCGGCTGATGGTAGGCGTTGATCCCCACCAGCGACGCGTACAGGCCGACCGCGCGCTCGAACAGGGCGATGAGCCCACCCAGCTCGGCGGCGTCGATGGTGGGCACCGTGAGGGTGAGGGAGGGGCGCTCTTCCTCCGCCAGGGCCCGCCGGGTGCCGACGAGGAACCCCTGGAGCAGGTCGCCGGCGTTGGCGTGGCCGGCGACCGGGGCGCGGTCGCCCAGGCCATCATCGATGACCTGCACGAAGGTGACGAAGAAGTCGCGGCGCCCGTCGCGCAGCTGCTGCACGAAGGCGTGCTGGTCGGTGCTGCCCTTGTTGCCGAACACCGACAGCCCCTGCTCCACGAGCTGGCCCTTCAGGTCGTGGCGCTTGCCGAGGCTCTCCATGACGAGCTGCTGCAGGTAGCGAGAGAACAGCAGCAGCCGGTCGCTGTAGGGCAGCACCACCATGTTCTTGTCGCCGACTCCGTTCCCGGCCAGGTGCCAGCAACCGGCCAGCAGGGCAGCGGGGTTGTCGCGCCAGGCAGCGTGGCGGGTCCATGCGTCCATCTCGGCGGCACCACGGAGGAACTCGGCGGTGTCGATGCCCGCCAGGCGTGCCGGCAGCAGGCCCACCGCGCTGGTCACCGACGTGCGGCCTCCCACCCAGTCCCACATGGGAAATCGGGCGATCCAGCCTTCTTCCTTGGCCCGGTCGTCGAGCTGGCTGCCCAGCCCGGTCACTGCGACGCACTGCGGACCCCACTGCAGCCCCTTGGAGGTGATGGCTCGCTGCACCAGATCCGCTGCGCGGGCGGTCTCGACCGTGCCGCCCGACTTGCTGACCACGACCACCATGGTGTGGCGTAGGGCGTCTCCGATGCGGTCGAGGGTGCGCTGGATGCCGTCGGGATCGATGTTGTCGACAAAGTGCAGCCGAAGCCCGCCCGCGCCGTGGGCGAGGGCATCGTCGACGAGCTGCGGCCCGAGGGCGCTGCCTCCGATGCCGATGAGCAGCGCATCGGTGAACGGCAGCCCGTCTTCGGCCACCACGCGGCCCTCGTGGACCGCCGAGGCGAAGTCGCGCACGTCGTTCTCGGCCTCGCCGATGGTGGCGGCATGCCCCATCGTCGGCGCGCGGTCGGGGGCACGCAGCCAGTAGTGGCCTACCTGCCGCCCCTCGTCGGGGTTGGCGATGGCACCGGCCTCCAGGGCCTCCATGGCTGAGAACGCGCCCGCCCAGTCGAGGCCGTCGAGGTCGGCCGCGGTGACCCCCATGCGGGTCGCGTCGACGGACCACGCGCGCAGGGTGTGGTGCAGGAACAGATCGGAGGCCAGGGTCGAGTCGAGGCCCATCGGGAGCCCTCCTTGGCGGGGTTCGCGAGGCCGGATGGGTTATCCCCGCGGGCCACCCCAGGCACCTTGGAGGACGGATGGCTGCGCTGACCATGGGCGTGATCGGCCACGCACGCAAGGAGAACGAGCGTCGCGCTCCGATCCATCCCCTCGACCTCGACCGCATCGACCGCGCCCTCCGCGACCGGATGTTCTTCGAGGCCGGCTACGCCGATCGCTTCGGCTACGACGACGCCTGGCTGGCCGAGCGGGTCGGCCATGTGGTGTCGCGCGACGAGCTGTTCGAGCGGTCCGACATCGTGCTCATGCCCAAGCCCACCGAGGCCGACTTCGACTCGCTGCGCGAGGGCCAGGTGCTGTGGGGCTGGCCGCACTGCGTGCAGGGCCCGGCCATCACCCAGCTGGGCATCGACAAGAAGCTCACGATGATCGCCTGGGAGGCCATGCACCTGTGGCGGGGCGACGCGTGGGACCTCCACGTCTTCCACCTCAACAACGAGATCGCTGGCTACGCGGGCGTCTTGCATGCGCTGCAGCTCAAGGGGCTCACCGGCCACTACGGCAGGCCGCTGAAGGCCTGCGTCATCGGCTTCGGCTCGGTGGGGCGCGGGGCGCTGCACGCGCTGCAGGGGCTCGGCTTCGGCGATGTCACCCTGTTCACCCAGCGGCCCGGCCACACCGTCGGGGCGCCGATCCCGCGGGTGAAGCACTGGCAGTACGGGCGCAGCGGCGACGGCGAAGACTGCCACGTGGTCCTCGACTCCGGTGACATGCCGATGCCCAAGGCCCTCGGTCACTTCGACCTCATCGTGAACTGCGCCCTGCAAGACACCGACGCACCGATGATGTACCTGCGGTCCGAGCAGCTGCACGAGCTGCGGCGGGGCTCGATCATCGTCGACGTGTCGTGCGACGAGGGGATGGGCTTTTCCTTCGCGAAGCCGACGACCTTCGAGCAGCCCACGTTCCTCGTGGGCGACCACGTCATGTACTACGCGGTGGATCACACGCCGTCGTACCTGTGGGACTCGGCCACCCAGAGCATCTCCACCGCGCTGCTCCCCTTCATCCCCGTGGTGATGGGTGGCCCCGAGCACTGGGATGCCGACGCGACGATCCGCCGCAGCATCGAGCTGCGCGATGGGCGGATCGTCAACCCGAAGATCCTGACGTTCCAGGGCCGTGCCGAGGCCTGGCCCCACGAGGTCGTGGCTCCGCACTGATGCACCCTTCGGGGTTGTTCGATAGGGTGCCACCTTCCCCCGAGGTGTCCCCATGGCGTCCCCCATCGAACGACTGCGCACCCTCCAGGACTTTGGCGGTGACCGGCTCACGGTGGGGCTGGCCGACGAAGTGATCGAGCGATTCGCGGAACGCGACCCGAGGCTCGGTGAGGCCATCGAGGCGGCCGTGGTCGCCCACGAGGGGCTGCGAGGCGAGTGGAGCGAGCTGCTGAAGGCCGACGAGCAGGCCCTCGTGGCCCGGCTGCAAGACGACTACGTCAACTTCTACACCCCGGAGACGGTCAACCCCTACGTGCCCCTGGCGGCACGGGGCCCGTGGATCGTGACGAGCCATGGCGCGGTCCTCCACGACAACGGTGGCTACGGCATGCTGGGGATGGGTCACGCGCCGAGCGTGGTCCTGGAGGCGATGGCCACCCCCCACGTGATGGCCAATGTGATGACGCCGTCGTTCAGCCACAAGCGCTTCGCGGATCGCCTGCGGTCCGAGGTCGGCCAGCGGCGAGGGCACTGCCCCTTCGCGCGGTTCATCTGCATGAACTCCGGCTCGGAGTCGGTCACGGTGGCGGCGCGGATCTCCGACATCAACGCGCTTCGGCACGTCGGTGCGGGTGGCCCGAAGGAAGGCGCACACGTGTCGTTCGTGGTCATCCGCGGTGCCTTCCACGGGCGCACCGATCGCCCGGCCCAGGCGAGCCACAGCTCCCTTCCGAAGTATCGCCAGCACCTGGCGAGCTTCCAAGACCGTGACAACGTGCTCATCGTCGACGCCAACGATGTCGAGGGGCTCGAGCGGGTGTTCGCCCAGGCTGCGGCCGATGGCACCTTCATCGAGGCGATGTTCCTCGAGCCGGTGATGGGGGAGGGCAACCCCGGTCAGGCCGTGTCGCGCGCCTTCTACGACACTGCGCGTCGCCTCACCCTCGAGCACGACGCCCTGCTGCTGGTCGACTCGATCCAGGCGGGCATCCGCGGCACCGGCTTCTTGTCGATCGTCGACTACCCGGGCTTCGAAGACTGCGACGCCCCCGACATGGAGACCTACAGCAAGGCCCTCAACGCCGGGCAGTATCCGCTGTCGGTCCTCGCCCTCAACGAGCGGGCCGCGGGCCTGTACGTCAAGGGGGTCTACGGCAACACCATGACCACCAACCCCAAGGCTCTCGAGGTGGGCTGCGAGGTGCTCGACGCTCTGACGCCCGAGCTGCGCGCCAACATCCGTGCCCGCGGCGAGCAGCTCGTGGCCGGGCTGAAGGGCCTGCAGGGCGAGTTCCCCGGGGTCATCACCAGGGTGCAGGGCACGGGGCTGCTGTGCTCGGCGGAGATCGACCCGGCGTTTTCGCCGGTGGTCGGCTTCGACGGGCTCGAGGTGTGGTGTCGTAAGCACGGGCTGGGCGTCATCCACGGCGGCAAGAACGCGCTGCGCTTCACGCCGACGTTCGGCATCACCGAGGCCGAGGTCGAGCTCGTGGTCGATGTGGTGCGCCAGTCCATCCAGGCGCGCATCGACGCCGAGGCCATCGGCGAGAAGGTGCCTGCCGCCGAGACGGTCGCCCGCTAGGGCAACGGCAGCTCCACCTGGGTCGGGGGAGATGGCTCGAAGCGCACGGTGCGCAGCACCTCGGTCAGGCAGGCCAGGGTGGTGGCGTCGCCATGCCCCGTCGGCAAGCTCGCTACCTCCAGCACGCTGCCGGAGCCGTCGAGCAGGGGGACCCTCCGCAGCGCGAGGGCGTCGTCGTCGGTGTCGGGCACGCAGCGCGCCGCGTCGGGGGCGAGCTCGCTCAGGGTTGCCGCGAGGGTGGTTTCGTCGGCGGGCAGGGGCGGGTCGGTGGTGACGGGCAGCAGGTGAAGCTGGGCCGAGCGCATCTTGCTCGGCGTGATGGCCAGGCCGGTGTCGTCGACCTCGTCGAGGAGCGGGCGGGCGCCGATGGCTTCCATCGGGTCACCGGGAGGGGGCTCCGGAGGAGGGGGGACTACGGGTGCGCCTGGCGACGGCGGGAGGGGCTTGGCCGTGGCGGGCGCGACGGGCGCCGACGGTGGCGGCGGGGCCGCAGCGGGCTCGGCGGCGTCGGGGGGGACCATCCAGACGATGGCTACGACAGCGACCACGACCACAGCGACACTCACGACCGCCCGATGCCTCACGGCAGCAGCTCGATGCCGAACAGGAGCACGCCGAGGCCGACGATCAGCGCCAGCACCCCGACGATGGGGTGGCCGTTGCGCACCAGGGCGCTCTTCCGGTAGCGACGGGGGGTGGCCCACCACAAGGCCGCCATCAGGCTCGTCACGGTGAGGCCGAACCAGAAGTGCATGGTGTCGGCGAGCTCGAGGTCGTCGCGGACCAGGCCCACGGTGGCGATGCCGGTGAGGGCGGCGAGCAGGCAGCCGCCCAGCGCCCAGGGCGCCCAGCGACGGTGGAAGCGTCGCTTGGCGTGGGCCCCCTTGGCGCCCTGGCGCGCGAGCAGGCCGCGGGAGCCCGTCCACGCCATGGCGAGGATGGCGATGCCGCCCAGGACGGGGTGCACGAAGGGCAGGGCCTCGTTCATGGGGCGGTCCTATCACGAGGCAGCGTGCTACGGTCCCTGCCCACCCCCGAGCCGCTGCAGATGCTCTTCAACAGCCTCGAGTTCCTGCTCTATTTCCCGGTGGTGGTGGCGCTGTACTTCCTGCTGCCCCACCGGTGGCGCTGGCTGCACCTGTTGGTGGCGTCCTACGCCTTCTACATGGCGTGGGAGCCCGCCTACGCCCTGCTCATCTTCGGGTCGACGATGGTCGACTACCTGGTCGCCCTGCGGATGCCGGAGGCGCGGGGCAACCGGCGGCTGTCGCTGCTGTGCGTGTCGCTGGCGGTCAACCTCGGGCTGCTGTTCTCGTTCAAGTACTACAACCTGATCAACGGCACCTTCCTGAGCCTGGCCGCGGTCGCAGGGATCGACTGGCCGCTGCCGGAGTCCTCCCTGCTGCTGCCTGTGGGCATCAGCTTCTACACGTTCCAGACGCTGGGCTACACCATCGACGTGTACCGGGGGAAGCTCGAGCCGGAGCGGCACTTCGGCCACTTCGCGCTGTACGTGAGCTACTTCCCCCAGCTGGTGGCGGGGCCCATCGAGCGGGCCTCGCGGCTGCTGCCCCAGCTGCACGCCGAGCACGCCTTCGACCTCGAGCGGGTGCGCAGCGGGCTGCGGTTGATGATGTGGGGACTGTTCAAGAAGGTGGTCATCGCCGACCGCCTCGCCCACCTGGTCGACACCGTCTATGCCCACCCCGACGAGGCCACGGGCCCGGTGGTGGTGCTGTCGACGCTGTGCTTCGGCTACCAGGTCTACTGCGACTTCTCCGGCTACTCCGACATCGCCATCGGGGCGGCCCGGGTGATGGGCGTCGACCTGATGAAGAACTTCGACCAGCCGCACCTGGCGCGCTCGATCAACGCCTTCTGGAGTCGCTGGCACATCTCGCTGATCAGCTGGTTCCGCGACTACCTGTACATCCCCCTGGGAGGCTCCCGCGGGGGGCCGTGGATGCGTCGGCGCAACGTGGCCATCGTGTTCCTGGTGTCGGGGCTGTGGCACGGCGCCGCCTGGACCTTCGCGATCTGGGGCGCGATCAACGCGGTGTACATCGTGGTCGGCGACGTGACGTCGGAGGCGCGGGAGCGGCTCGCGGTGCGGACCGGCTTCGACAAGGTCCCAAGAGTGCGTGCGGTGTGGCAGGTGGTGACGGCGGTGGGCATCACCTATGCGTCGTTCATCTGGTTTCGCGCGCCCGACGTGGCGACCGCCACGCACATGTACGGGCGGGTGGCGACGGGCTGGGGCTGGCTGGGGCAGCCCGAGTGGTGGGATGCGTGGTTCGCGCGGCTCGGCATGGACGCGGGCCTGCTGGGGCTGACGCTGTGCTTCGTGCCCCTCAGCGAGCTGGTGGAGTACCGGATGCGCCATCTCGACGCGTGGGAGGCGCCGTGGTGGCTGCGGTGGCTCGGTGACTGGTCGTTGCTGGTCGGCACACTGCTGCTGGGCAAGTTCACCCGCGAGGCCTTCGTCTACTTTCAGTTCTGAGGTGGGGCATTGGGGTCCCAGGGTGCGGCATGCCTGTCGCAGTGGGGGCGCCGGGAACGGACCGAAGATCCTTTTCGATCGATGGGTCGTGGCACAGCCCTTGCTTTTGGGCCGGGCACCTTCCCCCCCTTCCGTCTTGCCCTCCCTCTCTCTCCCCTGCGGCGGCGCCGGGCACTCCCCCGCCCGGCCCGCCGCCCCCCTCCTCCCCACGTCGCACCGGCCAAGCGGCCCGTAGCAGACTATGTGAGCCCGATCCGAACCCGACCGGAGCTCACGGATGCTGCTCGCCTCGCTGCTGCTCGCCTCGACCTCGCCGGCCCTTGCCTACGACACTGGCTACCGTGTGGCGCTGATCGGCGCGGTATCGAGCCCTGCGGTGGCCGAAGACGTGCGGGACCGCTTGATGGTGAGCGACCGTGGGCTGGGTCCCAACCACATCCTGCCCCTGCCGAGGGCTGCCTACGGGATCCGAAGGATCGACCTGTTCGATGCTGCGGCCTCGGTGCCCGCCCTGCGCGACCTGGCCGACTACGACATCGCCATCGTCTACGCCGAAGGCGGCACGGCTTGGAGCGACCCGGATGCGCTGGGCGACACGGTCGCCGGGTTGCTGGAAGACGGCGCCGGCGTGGTGCTGGCGGGGGAGGCGCTGGCGGCCGACCACGCGCTGGGCGGGCGCTTCGTCACTCAGGGCATGTCGCCGGCCCTCGCGTACGGCACGGTCGCCACGACGCCGGGGCTCACCTACGAGGTCATCGATCCGGTCGACGCATGGCCTCCAGGGCCGGTGCTCGGCGCGCAGCCCTTCTGGGGCGTGGCCGACTACGATCTGGGCGACGCCTACGTCACCGGGCTGGAGATGGTGCCGCGGGCGACGCTGATGGCCACGCTGTCGAACGGTGAGCCGGCGGTCGCGCTGGTCGAGCCGGGTCTGGAGGGGCACGGGCGCATCGCGGCGATCAACGCCGACCTGGTGAGCGACCTGGTCTCCGCCACCGGCTACCCGTTCGACTCCGACACCGGGCGCATGTTCGCCAACACGGTGCTGTGGGCCGGCGGCTTCGAGCGCCGTGTGGGCATGTGTGTGCAGCTGGTGCCCAACAAGCAGGGCGGCTTCGACAAAGAGCCCATGTACCCCGACAGCCCGGAGGTCACGTCGACCCTCGCCGCCCTGGGGGCCGCAGGCAACGAGCTGCGGCCCTGGGTGACGCCGGTGCTGCCCATCCGCTGCTTCGACGCCACCGAGTGCCCTGGCGGCGGCGGCACGGTGATCTGCGACACCTGCGAGAACCTCGATGTGTTCCAAGATCTCAACTGCAACGGCATCTCCGTCGAAGACGAGCGCCTGATCGACAACAGCAGCCAGGAGTGCCAGTCGGTCACCGACCCGGCCACCGGCCTGCCCTACGACAACAACGACTACTACTTCGAGTACGACCGCTTCGAGTGCGAGTGGCCCACCGACGGCTTCGACCCCGACGAAGACCAGCTGTCGTTCGGCACCATCCAGATCTTCGCGCCGGGCAACCCCAACCCCTCGGAGGTCTTCTCCCTGGAGTGCGACAACTGCGGCGACGACTACAACCCCAACCAGTACGACTCCGACTGCCTCGCCTACTTCAGCAAGAAGGAGGCGGAGGTGTATGGCCTGCAGGAGACGCCCGACGGGCTGGGCGATGTCTGCGATCCGTCGCCCTATGCCGACTCGGCGGCGGCCCCCCCCGGCGCCCTCGAGACCTACGGCGCCGGCGACGTCGACCAAGACGGGATGGGCGATGTCATCGACAACTGCCTGCTGGTGCCGAACCCCGACCAGTACGACGACGACATGGACGGCAACGGCAACGCCTGCGACAACTGCCCCGACGTGTGGAACCCGGTGCCCGACCTGCTCGGCTCGGGTCTCGGCGCGCCCCTGCCGGGTGAGCCGCCCCCCGACCCGATGGCGTATCCGCCGAAGCTGATCATGGTCGAGCAGGGCGTGGTCCCCGGGGTGATGGAGCTTCAGCCCGACCTCGACGCCGATGGGCTGGGCGACCGCTGCGACAACTGCCCCGAGATCCCCAACCTCGACCAGGTCGACTCCGACGGCGATGGCCTCGGCGATGCCTGTGACGGCTGCGATCTGGTGTTCGACCCCGACCAGCCCGACGCGGATGAAGACGGGGTGACCGACGCGTGCGACAACTGCCCCGACCTCGCTGCCACCGACATCACCGACAGCGACAACGACGGCCTCGGGGATGCCTGCGACAACTGCGACCTGGTGCGCAACCTCGACCAAGACGACCAAGATCTCGACGGCTTCGGCGATGCGTGCGACAACTGCCCGCTGTTCGACAACCCCGACCAGACCGACTCCGATGGTGATGGGCTGGGCGACGTGTGCGACATCTGCCCCAACGCCCAAGACCCCGAGCAGCTAGACAGCGACGGCGACGGCTACGGCGACGGCTGCGACAACTGCCCCGATGTCTTCCAGCTCGACCAGTTCGACATCGATGGCGACGGGGTGGGGGATGCCTGCGACGTGTGCCCCCGCACCTTCGACTCCGAACAGCTCGACGCCGACGGCGATGGGGTCGGCGACGCGTGCGACAACTGCCCCGACGACGACAACGAAGACCAGGAAGATGCCGACGGCGACCTGCGGGGCGATGCGTGCGACACGCTGGCCCTGCGAGGCGGTGGCGAGCTCGACAATGGCTGCGCGACGGCGAGCCCGTCAGGGGCCCTCGGGGGCCTGGTGCTCGCCCTGCTCGGCGTCGCCGGTAGGCGGCAGGGTCGTCGCCAGGGGCGGCGCCGGGCGTGACAGGGTCGCGAGGCGCTCACGCAGGGCGCTCAGCTCCTGGGTGACGGCCGCCAGCTCGGCCTCCCGCTCGGCGGCGATGGCTTGAGCCTGCTCATAGGCCAGCTGCAGCTCGACGTTGTCGATGTTGGCCTGGCGTAGCGCGGCAGCGGCAGCGGCCTGGGCTTCCTGCACGGCGAGCAGCTCGGCCTCGACCCGAGCGCTGCGCTCCTTGGCCGTGGCGAGGGCCGCCTCGGTGACCTCGGCGGCGTGCTCGGCAGCCTGGCGAGCCGCTTCCGAAGCCTCGGCCAGGGCCATGGCCTGCGCCTGCGCCTCCTCGGCCGCCTCCCGGGAGGAGCGCTCCGCGGCCCAGCGCCGCTCGGCATCGCTCTCGCTGCGGAGGGCCTTGTTGCGCTCCTGGTCGGCCTGATCGGCGCGCTGCAGGGCCTCGGCAGCCCCCGCCTCGGCGTCGGCTCGCCGCTCCTGGGCGATGCGCTCCATCGTCTGGGCCGCGTCGGCCTGCACCTGCGCCTCCATCAGGCGCGCGTCGGCCCAGGCTACGGCTTCGAGGAGCTGCCGCCGCTCGTAGGCGAGCCAGGCGGCGCCACACAGGATGCCGACGAACAGGGTCGACAGCACCGTGCCGGTGATCACCGCGCTGCGATGGCGCTGCGACCACAGCGACAGCCGCAGCAGCGGACGCCGGGTGTCGAGGCTGGTGGGGCGCCCGGCCCGGTAGGCATCGAGGTCGTCGGCGAGGGCGGCGGCGGTGGGGTAGCGCTTCCGCGGGTCGCGGGCCATCGCCTTGCGCACCAGGCGAGCGAGGCGCTCGGGCACGCGGTGGTCGACCTCGCGGATGTCGGCGGGGGGCTCTTCGCGCACCCGCAGCACCGTGTCGATGGCCGGGCGTGGCGGCAGGTCACGCGGCTGGTAGGGGGCCTGACCGGTGAGCAGCGCGTAGAGGGTGGCGCCGAGGCTGTACACGTCGCTGACCCGCACGGGAGCACGGCCGTGGGCCTGCTCGGGCGCCATGTAGCAGGGGGTGCCGACGAGCTTGCCGTCGCCCGCAGGCACGCCCATCGTCACGGTGGCGTCGCCGGGGGTGTCGGGGCCCGCCATCGGGAACAGGTGGGGCGCGGCGAGCCCGAAGTCGGTCACCAGGGCCCGGCGCGACACCGGCAGCAGCAGGATGTTCGCCGGCTTCAGGTCGCGGTGGAGCACGCCCACGCGATGGGCGGCGTCGACCCCTCGCGCGGCCTCGGCCATCACCCGCAGGATCTCGTCGAGGCTGCTCAGCGGCGTCTCGGCGAGGGTCTTGCCGATGACCAGCTGCTCTTCGTCGCCAGGGCCCGGCCGGTGCTCCGCGCACAGCGCCATGTCGATGTAGTGCAGCTGCTCGCCGAAGCGACCGGCGGACTTGATGCGGACCACGTGGTCGCTGATGATCCGACTGGCGGCACGCGCCTCGGTCATCACCGCCTCGAGGGCCTGCCTCGCCTGCACCTTGGGGTGGAGCAGCTTGAGGGCCGTCCACGTGCGGAGCTGCTCGTCGAAGGCACGCCACACACTGGCGGTGGCTCCGGCACCGAGCTCCTCCTCGAGGCGGTAGCGGCCCAGGTGGGCCCCGGGCACGATGGGGCTCGGCGCGGCTGTCTCGGTGGACTTCGCCTCCTCCGCGGGCATCGCCTCGAGCAGCTGCCGGACCTCCGCCTCCACCGACGGGTGGCCTGCGCAGCGCGCCCGCAGCGCCGCCTCGCGGGCGTCGGGGGGCAGCGACACCACGGCGTCGAACACATCGTCGATGAACAGGCTCGCCTCGGCGGCCGCCGGGCGACGCAGCGGGATCACCTCGCTCATTCGTCGGCCAACCGGGCAGCGAGCCACGCCTTCACGAAGCGCACGTCGGACCCGACGGTGGACTTGGGCAGGCCGAGGGCCTCGCTGATCTCGGACTCCGACAGGCCGCCGTACAGCGCGTAGCGGGCGCAGGTGGCCCGCCGCTCCCCGTTGCGCACGCGACCCTCGCCCGCAGCGAGGCGGTCGAGCAAGCCGTCGACGGCGAGGAAGGTCGACGGATTCTCCCGACAGAACAGCGGCGCGTCGTCGAAGTCGACGCGGATCTTGGCGTCGGGGCGCTTGGCTGCCCGCCGCCGCCGGGCGTGGTCGACCAGCTCGCGGCGCATGTTGGTGACGGCCAGGGCGATGACCTCGCCGGGCTCGTCTTCCGCGAGGGCGCGCAGGTCGCCGTTGAGCAGGCGCGCCCAGGCCAGGTGCACGAGCTCGCAGCTCTCCAGGGTGTGGTCGTAGGGCTCGCGGCGCAGCAGGCCGCGGGCGACGACACGCAGCTCTCGGTAGACCGCGTCGAGGTCGGGGGAAGGAGGCGGGGAGGGGCGGGGGGGGGGGGGGGGGGCCAGGGGTGGGCTCCAGAGGGTGGAGTGTGCTCACCACCCACAGCGTAATGCGTCGCGCGATCGACTCGCCTCGGTTCGTTTTTCTTCGTCGCCCACAGACAACGAGCCAAACCGTGACGTCTTTCGCTGAAGGAGGTGCCCACCTACGGAGGTCGTCATGACTCGTCGCGTCGTCGTTGCTCTCGCCATCCTGCTCACCCTGCCCACCATGGCCTGCAAGCACCCGGTCACCCCGCCCGACGAGCTGACGCTACGGCAGCCTCCCGTGCCACCTCTGGGCAGCGACGGGGCTCGGGCGGAGGGGCTGCAGGCCGCGGCAGAGGCGGTGGCCGACAACTTCCGACGCGTGCACTTCGCCCTCGACTCATCGTCCCTCGACGCCGAGGCGCGCGAGGCCCTCGACCGCAACGCGGAGCTGCTGGCCCGGTTCCCGGCGCTGAAGGTGGAGGTGCAGGGCCATGCCGACCAGCGGGGCACGGTCGACTACAACCTCGCCCTGGGCCAGCGCCGGGCGAAGGCGGTGGTCGATCACCTGCAAGCTCGCGGCGTGACGACCGCCCAGCTCCGGTCGGTGTCGCTGGGGGAAGAGCAGCCGCTGCGGGCAGGGGCGGGGGAGGTCGCGTGGTCGGCCAACCGCCGCGCGGAGTTCCGGGTGCTCACGCCGGGGATGCCCGTCGCGGGCACGACGACCGCTAGTCTTCGTCCATGAGGACGAAAGCCTCCATCACGTCGTCGTCGTGGTCATCATCGTCGTCGTGGTCGTCGTCGCTCCACGCCTGGTGCATCCAGTCGAGCACGTGGGCCTCCGCCTCGATGAGCTCGTCGCTCCCCGCTAGCTCGGCGAGCACCTCCTGGATGAGCGCCTGGGCCTCTGGGCGCACGACCTGATGGGCGGCCTGCTCGAGCTCGGACACCGACGGGAACGCGTCGGATGCCTGGCGAACGCGGTCGTTCCACGTCTCGGGGCCCAGCGCCACCTGTAGGCGGCCCAGCACCTCGCGCTCTTCGGGGCTCACCACCTGATCGGCGTGGACGATGAGCTTGACCAGGCCCATCAACACCAGCTGCTCGTGTTCATCGAGGTCGCGCACGTTCATCGCGGCTCCAGGGTGCGAATGGCCTACGACGTAACCGGGCCTCTGCTGCGGTCGACCCTCCCGGCGACCGCGCAGCTGGATACGATGCCCCATGATGACTGCTTCCCTGCTGCTGTCGCTGCTCGCCTGCGCGCCCTCCGAGGCGCCCGCGACCGACTCGGGGGTGGGTGAGGTCCCCCTCCCGATCGAGACCGATGGGCCAGCCAGCCCGCCGGCGCTCGACACGGGCCCCGTCGAGGTGCTGCCGATGGATGGCTTCTCCTTTGTCGACGACCACCTGGCGGGCATGCCCCGCCCCTGGGGCGACGACTTCGCGTTCCTCGCCGACGAGCAGATCGCCCTGCTGGTGGGCCTGCGCCTCGATCCCGTCGACGACGCAGATCTGGTGGCCCATGGCCTCGACTACCTGCACCTGCCGATCGAAGACTTCCATGCGCCGACCCTCGAGCAGCAGGAGGCGTTCGTCGCGGCGGTCCGCGAGCGATTGGCGTCGGGCCAGCGGGTAGGCGTGCACTGCACGGCAGGCCTCGGGCGCACCGGCACCATGCTGGCCACCTGGTTCGTCGCCGAGGGAATGTCGCCCGCCGACGCCATCGACCACGTGCGTCAGCTACGCCCCGGGAGCATCGAGACCGACGAGCAGGAGCAGGCCGTGGCTCGCTTCGGCGCAGCCACACGATAGAGTCAGCCGTGATGCGACCCACCCCCGCCCGCCTGCTGTCGATCTGCACCCTCTGCCTGTGCCTGGGCGCCGCGCTTGCGTGCGCCGGCACCGAGCCCTCCGAGGGGGCCGGCAACGAAGAGGCGTGCCGTCGCTACGTCGACCACATGAACGGTCTCGACTGCGTGCAGCTCACCTACGATGCCGACGAGACCTGCGCTGGAGCGGGCCTGTCACCCGCCGACATGGTCCCCTATTGGGACTGTGCTCGCGCCAACGCACGGTGTGAGGGCGAGACCCCGGTGATCGAGATCGCGCAGTGTCGCCAGCCCATGATGTAGCGCCTCGGCGTGGTGCCGCGGGCTACAGCGTGCGCTTGCGGGGCTTGGGCGGAGCGTAGATCTCCGCGGCCAGCGCGTCGAGCTTCGCGTCGCGCTCCTCGTCGGACAGCACCCCGGCGGCGTGGGCCTCGACGATGGCGCGTCGGGTCGCCTCGTGGGGATCGCTGGCACCCGCGGTGAGCGGGGAGGGGCCGGGGGTGGGTGACAAGGCCTGTGTGCCGCCCGAGGCGGCTGCGGCTGCGGCTGCGGCCTGCTCCAGCTCCGCCAGCTCACGCGCCACCTGATCGTCGGCCGAGGCGTCGCCGTCGCCCGACCACTCCAGCACCTTGCCCCGCGCCACGTTGCTCAGTCGCTTGATCACGCTCATGGGCCCTCTCTCCCCTTCACTGTAGTCTCATTGCCGAGCGCAGGGCACGCTACCGATCTCCTGCAGCGCCACATCGCAGTAGGATGCCCCCATGTCTGACCTCGACACGTGGCTGGAGCAAGTGGAGTCCCCCCGGGTAGCGAGGGGCCTGCGACGACAGATCGATGCCCTTCGCGCCGAGCGGGAGCGGCTCACGCACCTGTTGAGCCGCACGGTGCAGCTGGCGGCGGCCCGCGGGGTGCTCCCGGTGGCCGAGCACGTGCTCGACGGGGTGATCGATGTCCTCGACGCCGAGCGAGGCTTCATCGGCTTGTTCGACGGTCGCCGCGACTGGCACCTGGTCGCGGCGAGGCATCTGTCGAAGCAAGACATCGACGATGCCGAGGGCAAGGTGTCGTCGTCGCTGATCGAGGAGTGCCGCCGCACCCGGCGACCGGTCGTAGAGGTCGACGCCGCCGAGGGGCGCTTCGCCGAGCGCAAGTCGGTCAGCAACCTGAAGCTGCGCTCGGTCATCGTGCTGCCCATCGCCGAGAAGGGGGTGATGGCGCCGTTGGGCTTCGTCTACCTCGACGACACCCGACGGCGCGGGGTGTTCGACCAGGCGGCCACCGAGGCAGCGGCTGGCTGGCTGCCGACGGTGGCGTCGGTGGTGCGGCGCGCGGTGGAAGACAGCTCCGACGACGACGAGCAGCCCTTCGCAGGCGTCGTCACCCGCTCGTCGCGACTGCGGGAAGAGCTCGCCGAGCTCGCGCGGGTGGCGCAGTTCGACGCGCCCATCCTGCTCACGGGGGAGACGGGCACGGGCAAGAGCTTCATCGCCCGCAAGGTGCACGCGGCGTCCAACCGCTCCGACAAACCCTTCGTGCACGTCAACTGTGGTGCCATCCCCGAGAGCTTGCTGGAGGGGGAGCTGTTCGGGACCACGAAGGGAGCCTTCACGGGGGCGACCGAGCGCGAGGGGCGCTTCGAGGCGGCCGACGGGGGCACCCTGTTCCTCGACGAGCTCGATGCGATGCCCATGGCCTGCCAGGTCAAGCTGCTCGTGGCCCTGCAGGAGCGCTGGGTCACCCGCCTGGGCGCCAACCAGCGCATCGACGTCGACGTGCGCATCATCGCGGCGATGAACCGCGACCCCTTCGAGCTCATCGAGCAAGACAAGCTGCGCGAAGACCTCTACTACCGGCTGGCCGTCATCCTCACTCGCATCCCCCCCCTGCGGGAGCGGCCCGAAGACATCCCCTTGTTGGCCCAGAGCGTGCTGGCGCGGTCCCAAGCACGCTACGGCCTTCCTCCCGTGCGTCTGGGCGACGAGGCCGCCGAGCAGCTGCTGGCCCACGCGTGGCCGGGCAACGTGCGGGAGCTGGAGAACGCCCTCGACCGTGCGGCCCTCACCGCACGCCAGGGGGTCATCGAGTCGGTCCGGCTGCGGGAGCGGGCGCGGCCCAGCCTCGCGCCGACCGCCACCGCGCCGCAGGTAGCGGCCACGCCTCAGCCGGCGCGCAAGCGGCGCTACAAGGTGACGGAGGAGGAGTTCGACGCCGCCTGGGCGACCCACGATGGCCACGCCCCGTCGGTGGCCGAGGCCCTCGGCGTGACCGAGCGTTCCGTGTTCCGGCTCAAGAAGCGCTTCGGCCGCTGACGGGCGTAGGCCGTCGGTAACGGTGGGGAGGGCCTGGTGTCGACCCCCACAATCGCAGTACCAGAGCACCTCGGGCTCTGGACGCGCCCGAGTCGGTCGCATAGGGTGGGTGGTGGAGGTCTTCATGGAAGACGTTCAGGCCGCGCTGACATCGGCTCGTGAGCGACTCGCTGCGTTCGAAGAAGAGGTCGAGGGCGTGAACCTGCTTCCGCGCCTCAAGGCCTCGCAGGCCATGCACCCGCTGCTGTTGGGGCGTGGCCTCGCCATCCTCGGGTCTCTCGTGTTCCTCGGGCTCACGGTGGCCACCCTCGCGGTGCCGCTGGTGTCGCGGTCCCTGGCGCAAGACGTGGTGCGCATGGAGGTGGCGATGGGCTTCCCGCTGCCCCTGGCCCTCGGGGTGTGCACGCTGTGCCTCGGCGCCATGGGCATGGCAGTCCACCAGCTGGCGTTGGGTGCCGCTCGCAACGCCCCCATGCTCCCCGACCAGGCCAAGAAGCACCAGCGCCTCATGGCCGACGTGAAGCAGCTCGAGGCGCGCCTCGCCTACGAAGGCACCCCGCGCCCGAGCGTGAGGGTGTCCCGCCAAGGCAGCTGAGGCCCGCGCTGTCAGCGCGGACCGCGGACGTTGGTCCACAGATCGCAAGCCAGGTGGTGCGGCAGTGACCACGCCATGACGAAGGTGTGTCGAGACACATCGAGGAATGGGGTGGGTGCTGCCGTGCCGCATGGCGCCGCGAGATGTCGGTCAACGGCAAGGCTCCGCGCTGTCAGTCGCCGACGTAGCCGAGCTCTCGCAGTAGGTCCATCTCGTCGGCGCCGCCTTCGGCGCCGGGTCCGAGGCCCATGCGGTCGGCCTCGGTGGGGGGCGGCACGATCACGGTCCCAGGGAGGAGCGACAGCTCGTTGGGACCTTGCTTCCACGTGGCCTGGCCGTCGGCGACCGACAGCTCGGCGGCCTGGCCGTCGACCGCCAGCGACGCCCCCGCCACGTCGTGGGGTGCATCGAACAGCACGTAGAGCATGCCGTTGGCCTTGGGACCCGGCGTGAAGGTGACCACGGTGCCGTCGTCGGACAGCGCCACGGAGCCCACGTCGGCGGGGAGCTGCTGGGGGATCTCGCCCCACTCGATGTTGGCGCGGTGCTCTGCGATGGCTTCCGGGTCGAGCACGCCGGCGGCACGCGCCTTGGCAGGTAGCGTGAGGGTCAGCTCGGACACCCCGCGACGGGTGTCGACCGGCACCCGCCATCCCGGACCCATCGCCAGGCTGTGGCTGGCCTGCAGCTGGTCGCGCCAGGGCTGCAGATCGGTGGTGGCCGACAGGTCGTGCTGCTCGCCGGGATCGGCCGCCATGTCGTACAGCTCCTCCTGGCCGCTGCCGGTGTGCAGGATGTACTTCTTGCCGCGCCACACCACGCCCCAGCGCTCGTGGCTGTACTGGATGTGGGCGATGGGGATGGGGCGGTCGCTCCAGTCGGCCTCGCCGCGCATCGCTGGCACGAGGGAGCGCCCGTCGGTGGGGGGCGGCTCGGCGATGCCCACGAGGTCGTACAACGTGGGGCCGATGTCGGCGAGGGTGGCGGGGTGGGCCAGCCGCTGGCCCTGCTTCAGGCCCCCCTTGGGGCGCAGCATGAACACCGCGCGGGTGACCTCGTCGTACAGGGTGTGGTTGTGCTCGAAGCCACCGTGCTCGAAGAACTCCTCCCCGTGGTCGCTGTGCACCAGCACCACGCTCTTGCCTGGCATGGCGTCGAGGGCGTCGAAGAAGCGGCCGAGGTGGTGGTCCATGTAGGCCATCTCGCCGTCGTGGAGCGCCTCGAGCTGGGCCTTCTGCACGTCGTCGAGGGCACCCCGGTTCAGCAAGGCGAGCACCTCGCCCCGCTTCACCCGCTCCGGAAGCGAGGGGCTCTCCTCCTCCACGTAGCGGTTGCGCCACGCGTCGGGGGCGTCGTAGATCATGTGGGCGTCCATGAAGTGCAGGAACAGGTAGGTGTCGCGCTGCTCCTGCTCCTCGAGCCATACGAGGGCGTCGTCGACCTGCTTCTTGGCGTCGGCCCGCCCGTCGAAGGTCCAGCTGTCGAAGCCCTCGTCGAAGCCGAAGCGCGGCTGCAGGTGCGGGTTGGCGACGATGCCGGCGGTGGCGAAGCCCGCATCCTGGAACACCTCGGCGATGTTCATCGCGCCGACGGCCTCGAGGGGGCGGCGACCGGTGGTGGCGCTGCGGAAGCTCGGCCGGGTGCGGGGGGCGGGCGTCCAGGCTTGGTCGAAGACGAAGCCCTGGGCGCCGAAGGCATCGAGCTCGGGCGTGCTCGGTCGCTCGTAGCCGTTCATCGACAGGTGGTCGTAGCGGGTGGTGTCGAGGCCGATGACCACGACGCGGCGCACCTCGCCTTCGGGATCGCCGCTGATGGTGGGGGACCCTACGAAGACCCAGTCGAAGGCTGCGTTGCCCTTGGGCCTGGTGGCCAGGGTGACGCTGACCTGCTGGCCCGCCCACGCGCCGAGGTCGGCCGTGAAGGGGGTGTAGGCCCGCTGCTTGCCGGGCACCTGGGCGGTGGCGACCTCCGTCGTCTCCCCGTCGACGGTCACGCTGAGCACCACCTCGGCCCCGTTGCTCACCGGCTGGCTGAGGGGCGGCTCTTCCATGGTGAGGAAGGACTCGAAGCGGCCGTTGGCGGGGATGGTGAGCTCCCATGTGCCGCTCGACGGGGCGGGAAGCATCAAGCCGTGGCGGGTGTGCCGCTGCACGGTGAGGCCGTACTGCACGAAGTCTTGCGGGTCGAGCATCGCCTTCTTGGGGTCGTGCCGATCGAGCACCTCGGCCACGCCGGGGTAGACCACGCGGACCGTGCCAGGCGCAGGCAGCGTGGCGTGCGACAGGATGAGGGCCCGCCCGTTGATGCGCCAGGTGCTGTTGCGGGCCTGGGGGGCCGGGCCCTTGGCGAACGGGATCTCTTCGTTGCCGATGAACACGCGCAGATCGGTCGGTCGGAAGGTGGCCTCGTCGGAGGCGACCGGGAAGGGCAGGGGCGCGCGGAGCACCTTGAGCACCCGCTTGGCCTTCTTGGGGTTGGGCAGCTCCTCGTGCTCGAGCACGAAGACCTCGGAGACCTCCTGCAGCTTGGGCGGGCGCACGATCTTGGCGAGGTCGAAGCGGCCGTCGATGCGGTGCAGGGGGTACTGCTTGGCGCCGGTGGAGCGCAGGTCGGGGAAGCCCGGGGGCTGCCCGTCGCTGAGGGAGAACGACTCCATGGCAGGCATGTCGATGGCCAGCGGGACCCGCTCCGGCCCCGGCTCGTAGGAGAAGGGCTCGCTGCCATTGGGGGCGGGAGCGGGGGGGGCGTCGGGTGCCTGCTGGCCCCCCGAGCAGCCCAACCAGAGCATCGCGAGCATCGACGAGATCATGTGCCTCACCCTCTCAGAGTGGCCGCCTAGTAACCACGTGGCGTTCGGCGACATACGGCCATGACAGGAGGTGTCGATGTCCAACCAAACCTTCGCTGTCGTGGCCTTGCTGTTCGTGTCACTGCTGGTGGCAGCCTTCGCGTTCGCCGGGGGGAGCCGTGCCGATCACGAGCCCAGCCGCGCCGACCGGGTCGTCAAGAGCGCGGAGGCGTGGAAGCAGGAGCTGTCGACCTCGGAGTTCCACATCCTGCGCGAGGCGGGCACCGAGCGGGCGTTCACCGGCGAATACCACGACCACAAGGCCGACGGGGTCTACGTGTGCGCGGGTTGCGGCCTGCCGCTGTACGACAGCAAGACCAAGTTCGACTCCGGCACCGGCTGGCCCAGCTACTACGCCGCCTTCGCCGACGACCGGGTCGACGAGATCCGCGACGTGAGCCTCGGGATGGTGCGCACCGAGCTGGTGTGTGCACGCTGTGGGGGGCACCTGGGCCACGTGTTCAACGATGGCCCGCCGCCCACGGGCAAGCGGCACTGCATCAACAGCGTCAGCCTCGACTTCGTGCCCCGTGCCGACTTCGTCGACAAGAAGGCCGAGGCTACTTCGGCGCCTTCCCCAGACGCTTCAGCTCAGCCGTGATCAGCTCGTCGAAGGCCTCCAGCGGCTGGGCGCCCGACAGCACCATGCCGTTGACGTAGAAGCCGGGCGTGCCCGACATGCCGACCGCGCGGCCGTCGGCCATGTCGTCGGCCACGATCTCGGCCTTCTCCCCCGACGCCAGGCAGGCCTCGAAGGGCTTCATCTTCAGGCCCAGCTCCTTGGCGTAGCCGGTGAGGTCTTCCGTCGTCCACGGCTTGGTCTCGGCGAACAGCGCGTCGTGGTAGCCCCAGAACTGGCCCTGGTCGCCTGCGCACTCGGCGGCCTCGGCGGCCTTGCCGGCCTGGCGATGCATGGGCAGCGGGAAGTGCCGGTAGACGATGCTCACCTGGTCGCCGTACTTGTCGTGGACTTCGTGGACCGTCTTCGCGGCGATGCTGCAGTAGGGGCACTGGAAGTCGCTGAACTCGATGATCTGGATCGGCGCGTCGGCCGGCCCCAGGCGGGCGCTGTCTTCCGCGGCGACCTCCACCCGAAGCGGCTCGAGGTGGCGCTGCACCTCGTACTTGGACTCGAGGGAGGCGAGGAAGGCGCGGGTGAGCTCGCCGGCCTGCTGCTGCTGCAAGTAGCCCGCGATCTGGGGCCGCATCATGTCGAGGGGGCCCTGCATCTGCGAGCGGTTTTCCTCGTAGAAGGCGGCGACCTCCTCCTCGGTGGGGGGCACGATCTTGGCCTCGACCTCCTCCTGCAGCAGCTGCTCTTCGTTCAGGCCGCGGGCGGCGAGCTCGGCGTCGATGAGACGGTCGACGATGAGGCCGTCGACGGCACCCTTGCGCGCCTGGTACAGCTGCATCCGCGCCTCGAGCAGCTGCCCGGCTCCCTCGCTCTGCAGCTCGGCGCGGGTGATGGGCTCACCAGCGACGGTGGCGACCACGTCAGGCACCGGATCGGCACAGGATGCCAGGTCGGCCGCGTCGGCGTGGGGTGCGGCGGGCGCCTCCGTGCCGGTGCACGACAGCATCAGGGCGAGGGCGAGAGCAGACGCTCGCATACGGGGACCTCCAGAGTTGGCGAGGCCTTATCCCGTGCGACGCCGTGGCCCCCCTCAGCCGATAGCACCTGACATGAACAGGCCGATCCCGACGCCGCCGAGCAAGGCGAGCACCACGAAGAGGAAGGCGACGGCGATCACGACGATGAGCGTGCGGTTGCTGGAGCCACCGTTGGCCACCGGGGCCGCGTCGCGGGTGATGGGCCGGTTGGTGCCCTTGGGCAGCGGCTTGGCGGAGCTGGGGTCTTCCAGGACCCGGCTGACGGCCTCGGCCGACTCCGGACGGTCGTCGGGGTATTTCGCCAGCAGGTGCATCACGGTGTCGTCGAGCCAGGCGGGCACTTCCTGCTCGGCCACCTTCGACGGCCGCTTGGGCATCTCCGTCATGTGCATCTGCAGCACCCGCAGCGGGCGCTCGGGGTCGTAGAAGGGCAGCGTGCCGGTGATCATCTCGTAGAAGAGCACCCCGAAGGAGTACAGGTCGGCGCGCGCGTCGAGCTCCTCGCCGCCGATCTGCTCGGGCGACACGTAGCTGGGGGTGCCGACCATGATGCCGCTGGCGGTCACCCGCGCCGAGGGCGCCTCGTCGGAGGTGGCGGCGAAGGTGGCGATGCCGAAGTCGAGGACGCGCACCTGATCGGTGTCGCCGTAGACCTCGAGGAGCATGATGTTCTCGGGCTTCAGATCCCGATGGATGACGTGCTCGGCGTGGGCTGCCGACAGCGCCTTGAGGATCTGGTTGGCGATGGGGATCGCCTGCTCGATGGGCATCGGGCCTTCGTCGAGGCGCGCGGCGAGGGACTGGCCGTTGAGCAGCTCCATCGCGAGGAAGAAGGTGCCGTCTTCGGACTTGCCGAAGTCGTAGACCGACACGGTGTTCGGGTGAGCGATGCGGGAAGTGGTCTTCATCTCCCGGTAGAAGCGCTTCACCACCGTCTCGTCGTGCACCTGCTCGGGGTGGATCACCTTGAGGGCGACCATCCGGTCCATCGCGAGCTGACGCGCCTTGTAGACGGCGCCCATGCCGCCCTCGCCGATCTTCTCGACCACCTCGTAGCGGTCGTCGAAGAGCTTGCCGACGAGGGGGTCGGGCGGGCTGTAGGTGTTGGTCGGTTGAGTGGGCACTGCCGTCCTGGGTGGCCCGGCAGTATACAGCAGCGGGGGCCGGTACTCCTGGCGGCCCTCAGAACGACCAGGCCGCCGAGCCCTGCAGCTTGCCGTACAGCCCTGCCCCACCGTCGGGCTCCTGGGCGAGGGTCGCTGGGCGAAGGCCCAGGGCTGCGCCGAGGGCGAGGTCTACATGGTCACCCAGGAGGAGCAGGGAGCCAGCGTGCGCCACGGGCTGCACGCCGTCGAGGCCCCAGGTGGTGTCGTCGTACTGCACGCGCAGCCGCTCGGTGACGGTGTTCAGGCCCACCTTCACGTAGGGGACGAGGGGGCCAGCCTGTACCGAGGCGACCACCCGCAGGCCACCGTTGGTGACGGTGAAGGTGTCGACGCAGCCATCGGGCAGGCAGACGGCCTCGTAGACGGCGGGGTCGAGGTTGCTGGGGTTGTCGAAGTCGTCGCGGGCCTCGTACTGCTCCTCGGAGGCGACGATGGGCGCACGGGCGCGGGTGTAGGTGAGATCGAGCTCGGCGCCGATCCGCACCTTGTCGCCGACGGGTAGTGCCAGGCCGGTCTCGACGCCGGCGATGAGGGCCGAGGCGCCTCCGACGGGGATGGGCGGCAAGAAGAAGGCGCCGGCCCCCACGATGGTCTCCCCTGGGCCTGCACCCTTGTAGCCGCCGAAGACCCGCGGCAGCACGGGGGAGTAGGAGGTCTGCTCTTCCTTGCCGGACAGGTTCTCTCGGGGGGGCTGGAAGGGGAAGGTGGTGAGCAGCCCGCCGACAGTCCACCCGTCACGACGAGACAGGGTGGGGGACAGCAGCTGTGGGTCGTTCTGGAAGGTGAAGCCCTGCTCGGCCATCGACAGGCCCAGGAAGCGGTAGAAGCGGTCGGCGCAGCCTGCCTGCTGCAGGCAGTCGCCGAACTCGGGCGTGCCCTCGATGATGCGGGGCTGGCCCTGGGCCATGGCGGCCGCGACCCATAGGGTCCACATGATGTCCTCCGGCTCGTTGTGGGTGACAGTAGGCGAACCGGTGGGCCTGGTTACGGCGAACCGTGCCTCGCGGCGTAGGGATCGCAGTCACCCAGGTCGTAGGGAAGGGGCCGTTCGGGGCCAGGGAGGGCGCCACAGCGGCGTGACCAGCGCACGAGCACGCGCAGCGACAGGCCGTAGGATCGGATGCCTCCCTCGACGCGATTGGCGCGGAGGTAGGCGTCGTTGACGGCGCTCGACAGGTCGGCGAGGGACCCGTCGTAGCGGTCCCAGAAGGCGCGGGAGAGGTTGACGTCGGTCTGCACCCCGGGGAGGCGGCGGTACAGCGCGTCGGCGCCATCCCACGGCTCGGCCTTCAGCAGGGCGCGGAGGACCTGGCGCTGGGCGAACAGCCAGCCGGAGTAGCGCACGAGGGGATCGTCGCTGTGGATGGTGGCGAGAAAGCCCAGGAAGTTGGCCTCGTTCTCCGACGCGAACAGCCGCTGATGGGCCATCTCGTGGGCGTGGGTGTGGGGCTGCTGCCAGCCGGGTGCCCAGGCGTTGATGTTCGCCTCGCCGGTGAACGGAAAGTAGAAGCCGCCGATGCCGAGCACGGTGAACAGGGGGCTGCTGATCAGCGGCTTGGTGGGCCCGTGGGACCTCGCCACCGACGGGTGCAGCCCCTCGGCGACGACCAGGCGGCGCCAGCCCTCGTCGATGGCGAGGTCGATGGCCAGCGGATCGTGGTCTTCGCCGGTCATCGCCTGGGTGTCGGGGATCTGGTGCTGCAGCAGGTACAGGTCGTTGACCTGGGTGACCAGGGCGTTGGCGAGGCTGTCGAGCTCGGCCTCCGACACCTCGAAGGGCTCGGTCCAGCCGAAGCGCTGCTCGATGCGGGGGCGGCCGTAGGCCATGCCCCACAGCACGTAGAACAGGCACAGCACGAAGGCCACGGTGGACCATGCCTCCGCGAACAACCGCGCGGCCACGAGGCGGCGCTCGCCCTGGGCGCGCACCAGGCGCCAGATGCCGGTGATCAGCCACGCGACGATGCCCAGCCCGGTGAACAGCTCGACCCACTCCGCCACCGAGGTGGGGACCACGCCGAACACCGTGGACAGCAGCGAGACGACCGGCGGCGCCCAGGCCTCGACGAACCAGGCTTCGACGAGCTGAGGGCGGGTGCCCAAGGCCCACAGCGCCGCGAACAGGGACGTGCTCAGCACGACGGCGACGAGGCGGGGAGTGGGGCGGGGCGCAGGCACGGTCCCAGGTAACCGGGAGGCTCGTTTCGGGGGTCAGGACGCTAGGTGTTAGATGTCGCCGAGGCTCGTTTCGGGGGTCAGGACGCTAGGTGTTAGATGTCGCCAGCGGGATGCAGCTGCTACGATGAGCGATGCGCCTGCCCCACCATCCCGAGCGTGTCGCGGCCCTGCGCGTGCCGACCCAAGCCGACCCGTGGCGGGTGCTGATCAGCGGCTGCCTGGCAGGCTTTCCCGTGGCCATCGACGGCTCGTCCTACGGGATGAGCCTCGACGGGGCCCCCTGGCTGCGCTCCCCCCGGATTCGCCTGGTGCCGACCTGCCCCGAGCACCTGGGCATCGGCACACCACGGGGCATGCCCGACTTCCACGGGGGCGACGGCTTCGCGGTGCTCGACGGCGCCGCTCGCATCCTCGACGAGCACGGCACAGACCTGACCGACGCGATGCTCCGAGGGGCCACCGTGGCCCGCGACCTCGCCCTGCGAGAGCAGGTCGACTTCGCGCTGCTCACCGACCGCTCGGCGGCGTGCGGGAGCCAGGTGATCAGCGTGGGATGTCGCTACGATGAGCCGATCGACCACCGCAAGGGGGTGGGTGTGCTGACGGCGATGCTGCTGCGGGCGGGGATCGACGTGGTCAGTCAGCGCGACCACGCCACGCTAGCTCGGCTGCGCGCCAAGGTGGAGCCAGGCTTCGTCCCAGACGAGGGCCTGGTCGACCACCACCAGCACCCGTGGGTGGTGGAACACCTCGGCGGGCGCTCGTCGGGGTAGACCCTTCGACGGCGGGCCCGCTACCGCTTGCGCCGCTTCGGAGGCTTGGCCTTCTTGGGCAGCGCCGCCGCCCAGCGCATGGCCTCCGCGGCCAGCTCGGCGAGCACCTGTGGTGGTGTGCTCGGGGACAGCTGCACGTAGTCGTCCCACACCTTGCCTTCGGAGGGGGAGAACACCTGCATGCCGGGCTGCCCTGCCAGCGCGGTGACTCGCCGCGGCCCGACGCGAGCGACGAGGGAGTCCTCGAAGGTGCCGAAGAACATCTGCCGATTCACGAAGGCGCAGGGGGAGCCGAACATCTGCTTCTGCTTCACGTCGGGGTCGTCGGGCAGGGCGGCTCGGTAGGCGGTAACGACTGCATCACTGGGCATGGTGGACTCCGTCAGCTGGTCTATCCACCGCCTCGATGGGCTGCCTGTGCTGCCAGGCGACATCTAACACCTAGCGTCCTGACCCCCGAAATGAGCCTGGCCGACATCTAACACCTAGCGTCCTGACCCCGGTTGCGGAGACGGTGGAGGGGATAGTCGGGGACATGATCACTGCGACCAACCTCAGCATGCACTACGGCGGCCAGACGCTGTTCACGGGCGTCGACCTGCAGCTCGACCCGGGCCAGCGCTACGGCATCGTCGGCGCCAACGGGGCAGGGAAGTCCACCCTGCTCCGCATCCTCTCAGGCGAAGAACAGGCCAGCGGTGGCGAGGTCGTGCGGCCCCGCAACGGCAGGATCGGCGTCCTCGAGCAAGACCACTTCCAGTACGAAGACGTGCCGATCCTCGAGCTGGTGATGATGGGCAACGAGGAGCTGTGGTCAGCGATCGTGGAGAAGGAAGAGGTGCTGGCCAAGGCCGACACCTTCTTCGACGACCAGCGCTACAGCGAGCTCGAAGACATCGTGCTGCGCTTCGACGGCTACGGTCTCGAGGCCCGCGCCGGTAAGATCCTCGAGGGCCTGGGCATCCCGGGGGAGGTCCACCGACAGCCCATTCGGGTGCTCTCGGGCGGCTTCAAGCTGCGGGCGCTGCTGGCGAAGACGCTGGCGTCGGAGCCCGACCTGCTGTTCCTCGACGAGCCCACCAACCACCTCGACATCCTCGCCATCCAGTGGCTCGAGGGCTTCCTCGCCGACTACGACGGCTGCGCGGTGGTGGTCAGCCACGACCTTCGCTTCCTCGATGCCACCTGCACCCACATCCTCGACGTCGACTACCAGCGGGTCAGCTCCTACAAGGGCAACTACACCCGCTTCGTGGAGCGCAAGGAAGAAGACCGGGTGCGGCTCGAGGCCGAGATCGCCAAGCGCAAGAACGAGATCGAGGAGCACAAGAAGTTCATCGCTCGGTTCTCGGCGAAGGCCACGAAGGCCCGGCAGGCCAACAGCCGCCAGAAGCGGATGGAGAAGATCGTCATCGAGGAGCTGCCGACCTCGTCGCGGCGCCATCCCGCCTTCCGCTTCGAGGCCCGCCGGCCCAGCGGCCGGGAGGTCCTCACCGTGCGCGACGTGAGCAAGATGTACGGCGACAAGATCGTGCTCGACGGCGTGTCGCTGGGGATCGAGCGTGGCGACCGGGCGGCGATCATCGGGCCCAACGGCATCGGCAAGTCGACGCTGCTGAAGATCGCTCTCGACCTGGTGGAGGCCGACGAGGGCACCACGAAGTGGGGCCACGAGTGCCACGTCGGCTACTTCCCGCAAGACCACATGGAGGGGCTGGGCGACCCCAAGCAGTCGGTGCTGTCCTGCCTGTGGGATGTGTGCCACGACGACGGCATGGGGGCGGTGCTGGCGCGGCTGGGCGCCGTGCTGTTCAGCAAAGACGACAGCGACAAGGCGGTGGAGAACCTGTCGGGGGGGGAAGGGGCGCGGCTGCTGTTCGCGCGGCTCACCGCGATGAAGCCGACGGTGCTGGTCCTCGACGAGCCCACCAACCACCTCGATCTGGAGGGCATCGAGGCGCTGGCGAAGGCGCTGAAGGCCTACGATGGCACGCTGATCTTCGTCAGCCACGATCGGTGGTTCGTCGACGCCCTGGCCACCCGGGTCATCGACATCTCGCCCCAGGGCATCGAAGACTATCGGGGCAGCTACCGCGAATACCTCGAGCGCCTGGGCGGCCCGAACCGCCTCGACCATGAAGAGGTGGTGGCCCGCGACCGCAAGCAGCGGCGCCAGCGCAAGAAGAAGGGGGCGGGGCGCGGGGCGTGACATGGGTGGCGCCGAGGTGACAGCGGGGCCCGCACCGGGCGTGCAGCGGCTAGATGGCCCCATGTTGTGGAGGACCCCATGTTTCGCGCACTCCCCCTGTTGGCTGTTGCCCTGGTCGCCTGTGGTGGCGACGGCGGCGGTGACGGCACCGACGACTGCGGCATCGAGCTGAAGAGCGTGTTTCCCGAAGACGGCGCCACCGGTGTGAGCACCGAGGGCATCACGGTCATCGTCGAGCTCACCCCCGGCGACGCGATGGGGCTGGTCGACATCGTCGGCCCCGACGGCGAGACGGTGTGGGGCAACATCGACATCAGCCCCGTCGAGGTCGAGCTGTACTTCGACGACCTGGCGCCCAACACCGAGTACAGCATCGAGATCGCGATGGCGCCGGGCGAGGGCGAGCTGGTCTGCAACAACGCGACCACGACGTTCACCACCGGGGCCGCGACCAGCCGCTAGGCCGGCAGGGCTCCGTCCTCCGGCAAGACCCGGGTTTGGCTTTGGGTCTTGCCGCGAGCGTCGGATGTGGCTAGCCAATGCATGCAAGCACTTGCTTTGCGCTGGAGTCACGTCATGTCCACCCTCGCATCCGGCCGCTGGAACCTCTCCATCGGCCTGCTCGGTCTCGCCTCGTTCATGGTCTACGGGTTCATCCTGATCTACCTGCGTGACTTCGCCCCCAACGCCGCACAGTGGGCCGCCGACTACGGCATCGGGTCGCACTTCGAGTCGCGCCTCGCTCATGTGCACGGCGCGCTGTTCTCGCTGCTCAACGTCGTGCTCGGCAGCGTGGTCGCCCAGCTGCACGTCCGGGAGCGCTTCCGGGCGGCCATCGCTGGTCTGGGCCTGGCCGGTCTGCTAATGCCGCTGGGCATCGTGGCCGAGCTGTTGCTCGGTGCGCCTCCCTACCTGGTGCTGGTCGGCGCCCTGTCGATCCTGGTGTCCTTCTCCTGGGCGGGCGTCGCTGCGCTCACGCACCCCATCCAGGCCTGAATCGATCCCACGGCAGTACCAAGACACCGAGACCCGTCGACGCCAGGTGGCAGAGGCGGCGCTGCGCACCATCGTCGAAGACGGGGTGCACGGGTTCACCACCAAGGCCATCGCCGCTCGGGTGGGCATCACCGACGGCACGCTGTTTCGTCACTTCGACAGCAAGGCCGAGATCGTGCTCGAGGCCATGAGGGTGCTGGGCGAGGGGATCGACGCGGGTCTGTCGCAGGGTGCCGAGCCGATGGCAGACCTCGAGGCCTTCTTTCGTCACCGGGCCGCCTTTGTGGGGTCCCAGGGATCCGTGGGCCGACTCATCTTCTCGGAGGGGCTGATGCACCTTGCCGGAGAGGAGGGCCAGCAGGTCATCCGTGGCTGGCGCCGGCGAACGATGGCCTTCCTCACCACCCGACTACAGGCCCTCGACGACCACGGTCGGCTGGCCCTGACGGTCGATGAGAGCACTCTGCTGCTGCAGGGCACGCTGCTCACGTTCGCCGTCTCGGCTGCCCTCGGCGAGGCGCCGGGTGGGGTCGCGCTCCAGGATCGGATCGGGGCCGCGTGGGGCACCATGGCGTCGACGCTGTTCTCGCCCTGACGACCCCCGTGGAAGGGGGGTGTACGATGCCCCATGCTCGGGTGCTTGTCCCTGGCCGTCGCGCTGGCGGCCCCCGTCGACCTCACCCTCGTGGCGTCCGTTCGCGACGGCCTCGAGCACGACGCCTACGACCGGGCCCTGCGCCGCTTCGAGGCGATGCATCCTGGTGTCGACGTGCACCTGGTGTCGGTGCGCTGGCAGGGCTGGGACGCCCACGACACGCTGCTGCGGTTCGGTGCCCTGGAAGACCCATGGGTCGACGTGCTGCTCCTCGACACGCCCTGGGTGCCAGAGATGGCCCGCCCGGGCTGGCTGCTGCCCCTCGACGACCACATCGACACGGCCCCCTTCGTGCCGACCTCCCTGGCGGGCGGGCGCTACGACGGTGCGCTGTATGGGGTGCCGCTGTCGCTCAAGGGCAACGCGCTGTACTACCGCCGCGATCTGCTCGAGGAAGAGGGGCTGGCCCCGCCGACCACGCTGGCGGAGCTCACCGAGGCGGCGTCGCGGCTGGCTCCGCGGGTCGGTCTACCCATCGGTCTGCACCACGACTACCTGCACAACGACCTGCTGCCGATGATGACCGCCGCGGGGGGAGGCTTCGAGGCCGACGGCCGCCCCATCCTCGATCACCGGGCCAATGTGGAGGTGATGGAGCAGGTGCAGGGCTGGTTCATCGGCGAGCAGCCGCTGACGGCCCCGGTGTGGTGGCAGTCCACCGAGGGCGACTACACCGCCCCAGAGCGGCGCTTCGGGGAGGGCGACGCGGCGTTCCTGATCTCCTGGTCGACGCGCTGGCAGCTGGCCCAGAAGGAGGGCTCGCCGGTGGCCGGGAAGGTAGGCGTGACCCGTGTGCCCGGCCTGCGAGCCGGGGAGGGGGCGGCCAACCTGGGTAGCTGGTACCTGTCGGTCGCTCGGGCGTCGCGCCACCCCGATCTGGCCCTCGAGCTGGTGGCGTTCCTCACTAGCGAAGAGACTCAGCGGGCGTGGCTCGACGAGCTGGGGGAGATCCCGTCCCGCAGCGCGTTGTTGACCGATGAGGCCATCGCGGCGTCCCACCCGCAGGTGGCTCACTTCCGCGACATCCTCCCCGCGGTGGCGCTCCGGCCTCGGGTGCCCAACGAGCGCGAGGTGAGCACCCTCATCGAGGCGGCGCTGCACCGGGTGGTGCGCGGTGCCGATGCCGAAGGCACCCTCGAAGACCTGCAGCGCGAGCTGCAGCCGCGGTGGCTCGGCCCGCTCCCCCCCGAGCCCGACATGCCGGTGTGGCAGGCGCCGCCGGAGCGCACGGTGCCGCCCGCGTGGGGGCCGCTGCTGCTGGGGCTCGTCGCCTCTCTCGGGGTGGTCGGGGCGCTGCTGTGGGTGCTTCGGGTGGGCGAGGCTCGGCAGTGGGCCTGGCTGGCCAGCTTGCGGCCGCGGCTCATGCTGGTGGGAGGCACCGCGGTGCTGTGCATCGCGTGGCTGCAGTCGGGGGTGGCCGCCTCGCTGATGCTGCGGCAACAAGCAGCCGAGCTGGCCAGCCAGCACGAGGTCCTCCGGGAGGCTCTGGAGGCCCAGGCCCTCGCGTCGGGCAAAGACCTGTCGCTGGCCGCGTCACTGCTCTACGACCCCGACGACCCCGAGCCTGTCCGCCAGCTGCTGCTGGCCAGCCACTTCACTGAGGCGCTGGTGGGGCTGCAGTGGGTGGACCGCACGGGGCGCGTGGTCCACGATGCCGACCAGGGGCTGTTCGAGGGCGCTGCACCCACGGAGCTTCCCGACGATCTGGCCGCCCGGGTGGCCCGCGGCACGCTGCAGGTGCGGGCGGTGGCCCAGCCCCGGCCCAGCCTCGAGGTGCTCGCGCCGATCATCGGCGATGGCGTGCACGTGGGCTCGCTGCGCGCTCTGATCTCCCAAGACCGCTACCTGGCGGCGGTGGCGGCGGTGGAGGCGAGGCATCGGGCCGCTCGTCGCGACCAGCTCGCGATCACCGCGGGATCGACGGCGCTGGTCATGGTGCTCGGGCTGCTCGCCATCGTGGTGCTGTCGCGGCGGCTGACCGACCCGATCCGTGAGCTGACGGGCCACGCGGCTCGCATCCGACGCGGCGACCTCGAGGTCCACATCCAGACCACGGGCCGCGACGAGGTGGGGCAGCTCGCCGCGACGATGGCGGGCATGGTCGAGGGCCTGCGCGACCGCGACTTCGTGCGCGACACCTTCGGCCGCTACCTCACCCCGGCGCTGGCCGAGCAGCTGCTGTCGAACCCCGACGCCCTCGCGCTGGGCGGCACCCTGCAGCGGGTGACCATCCTGATGTCCGACCTGCGTGGCTTCACGGCGCTGTCGGAGCGCCTCGGCCCGCAGGGCACCGTCACGGTGCTCAACCGCTACCTGGGGCGGATGACCGAGGTCATCGTGGAGGAGGGGGGCACCATCGACGAGTTCCTCGGCGACGCCATCCTGGTGCTGTTCGGCGCACCGGTGGCGCGCCCCGACGATGCCGAGCGGGCGGTGCGCTGCGCGCTGCGGATGCAGGCGGCGATGGAGGGCTTCAACGAAGACAGCGCCGCGCTGGGGCTGCCGGCGCTGGAGATGGGCATCGGGCTGTGCACCGGCGACGTGGTGGCGGGCAACATCGGCAGCGAGCAGCGCGCCAAGTACGGGGTGGTGGGCGACCCGGTGAACACGGCGGCGCGGGTGGAGAGCCTGACGGTGGGTGGTCAGGTGCTGGTGGCGGGCAGCACGGTGGAGGCGGTGGGCACGAGCCTGCGGGCGGAGGGGCCCTTCGAGGTCGCGATGAAGGGCAAGGAGGAGGAGCTGCCGGTGTTCGAGGTGCGCGGGCTGGGGGAGCTCGAGGCCCCGGGGGCAGGCCCGGCGCGCTGGGAGCCCGTGTCGCTGCAGGCGAACCTGGTGGTGCTCGTGGGCAAGCGGGTCGAGGGCGACGGCGAGGTCGTCGCGGTGGTGGCTCGGGGCGGTCAGCGGGTGCAGGTGGCGGTGTCGCTGCCCGTGTTTGCCGACGTGCGGCTGCGGGTGCGGGGCCCCGAGGGGCCCAGCGGCGATGTCTACGGAAAGGTGGTGGGCCACGAGGGCGCGCACAGCGTGGTCCACATCACGGCGGGCCGGCCGGGCGACCGCACGATGCTGCTGGGCTGAGGGCCTCAGGCGGCGTCGATGGCGGCCTGCAGGCGCTGCTTCACGTCGTCGACGATGGGCTGCATCCCTTGCGACTGCACGACGCTGAACATCGCCTCGGGCTCGATGGCCCCGATGACCGCCTTGCCGGCGTCGTCGGTGGTGACCACGACATTGCAGGGCAGCAGCAGACCGATGGCCGGCTCGGCCGACACGGCCTCCCAGGCGCTGGGGGGATGGCACGCACCGAGGATGAGGTAGGGGTTCATGTCGTGGCCCAGCTTCTTCTTGATCGTGGCCTTCATGTCGATCTCGGTGAGCACGCCGAAGCCCTGGGTGGCCAGCGAGGCGCGGATCCGCGGGATGGCCTCCTCGTAGCTGCAGTCGAGGGTGCGCACGATGCCGAAGGATGGGGTGCCGAGCATGGGGCCTCCAGGGGTGTGGACCCCGCGTGAAACGGTCGCGCGGGGTGCAAGCCTCTGTAGGCCGCTGCCGTACCGGGGGCGAACGAAGGGAGACGACATGTTCTGGATGCTGCTCGCGACGGCCTCGGCTGCAGACCTCTGGCTCGATCTGGAGGCGACCGACGACGAGGGCGAGGTCCACCTCCACCTTCCAGCGAACGACCTGCTGGATCCCGACAACCACTCCGAGGTGACGGTGAACGGCACGAAGGTCGACCTGGCCGCAGAGGCGCGTGCGATGCACGAGGCAGGCGACAAGCTGCGCCGGTTCACGGTCGATGACGGGGTGCTCACGCTGACCCGGGTCGACCCACCGAAGAAGGGCACGGTCGACACGCTGGTCGTGGGGCTCAAGGGCCCGCTGGGCATGGGGCTCGACCTCACGCTGCCCCTCGATGGCTCGGGCGACCTCGACAAGGTCAACCAGCCCCTGGGTGACTCGGTGAAGGTAGAGGGGGTGGACTTGTCGTTCAGCGACGCCGACACGGCACAGCTGCGTCGAGCGGGCCCACTGGAGCTGGTGCGCATCGTGGGGCCAGCAGGGGGCGGGCTGACGGTGTCGACCCGGTAGGCCTCAGGGCAGGCAGGGGCTGGCGTCGAGGCCGTAGCCCAGGAAGGCCTCGAGGACGGGCTGCTCGGCGTACAGCAAGGGCTTGATCTGGTGGTCGTAGACCCCGAGGCCGGGGTCGGCGTCGGCGTAGTCCAAGAAGAAGTGGGTGCGCAGCCACAGGTCGCGGACGGTGGCGTGGATGCCAGGGTCGGACTGCCAGCTGGCATACAATGCGGGCTCGTGCTGGGCGGCGTAGTCGAGGTACACCGCCAGGTAGTACAGGAAGGTGACCGCGCCGTCCCTCGCCGACAGCTGCCAGGGCAGGCCATCGGCGAAGGCGACGGCGGCGCCGAGGTCGTTGACGTAGCAGGCGGTCTCGTCGAGCAGCTCGGTGAAGCCGTAGGTGCCCTGTGTGCCGGTCAGGTACAGGTCGGCGTACAGGCCAGTGGCGTCGTCGTCGATGAGGGGGCGGATGACGGAGCGGGGTAGGTCGTCGTACCAGGGGCCGCCGGGGGCGTAGCTGCCGGTGAAGAAGAAGTCGAAGCGTTGGGGGTACAGGGCGTGCTCGTAGTCCCAGCCGTGGGTCTCCTCGTGGGCCACGATGAGCAGGCTGTCGCTGAAGGCGCCCCAGGAGCTGCCGTCGAGGAACACGTCGATGTAGGGGTCGTGGCTCATGTCGACGAGCAGGTCGTGGCCGGCCGGCCAGCGGCGGCGCATGGCCTCGTAGGCGGTGGCTCTCGCGGTGTGGGGCGCGACGGGCTGAAGATCGGACAGATCAGCGTCGGGGGTGATGGGCTCCCACCAGCACGCTGCGGTCGTGGATGGGTCGGTGGAGGTGAGGCCGGTGTCGGACAGCCCGGTGTCGACCGGTGTGGGCTCGTGGTCCGGTCGGGGGCGCTCGGTGGCGGAGGTCGACGGGGCCTCGGTAGCTGGCAGGGGCCGGTCGGGGGACTCGGTGGGGGCGTCGCGGGCGAGCAGCTGGGCAGAGCGGTCGGGCCCGCAGGCGAGCAGTAGGGTCCACAAGAGCATCGGCACCTCCGCGTCGCCCCACTGCGAGGGGTGAACCAACGGAAGTACCTGGAGGATGGGGTGGCCTGCGGAGGAAGCGCCGCACCTGGGGCGCCGAGTCGTGGTCGTAGCCCCCCAGCAGCCAAGGTCGTCGCCGCTGACCCGTCCGGCCGTGTGGCCCGTACTACCACCTTGGTACGACGCGAATAGTTGCTCGAAGCGCAAGAACGTGCATGCATGCCTCGCCACGGAGGCTCCATGACCGTCTTTCAGCTCTACATCGGCACCGTCGTCCTGCTTGGGATGAACCTGCTCACCCTCGCCAGCATGACGGCGATCACTCGCACCGTCGCCAACGAGGTGGTCAACCCCGAGGATGTCGTCCTCAACAAGGAAGCGACGGTGGTTTTCGAGGATGGCAACGACCACACCGAGCGCTACCGGCGCGCCCATCGCAATGCCCTGGAGAACATCCCCCTGTTCCTGCTCACGGGCTACCTGCTCACCCTCACCGACGTGTCGTTCGGCGTGGCGGCGGGCGTATTCGGTGCCTACACGGTGGCGCGCTTGCTCCACAGCTTCTGCTACCGCTTCTCGCTGCAGCCCTTCCGCACCGCGAGCTTCGGCATCGGCGCCGTCACCCAGGTGGTGCTGCTCGGGCTGCTGGCCTTCAAGGCCTTCGCGGGCTGACCCTGCGCCGACGCGCCCAGACCAGCGGGAGCGCGAGCAGCAGGCCCTGGCTGGGGGCTGCGGCGAGCTGGCAGCCACAGCCCTTGTCGCTGTCGTCGGCCGCGGCGGCCGTGTCGCCGGTCGTCGGGGCCGTGGGCGCCGTGGGCGAGGTCGACGTGCCCGTGGTGGGCCCTGTGGGGGTGGTCGGGGTGGTCGGGGTGGGCACGGCCGTGTCGGCGGGCTCGAACGGCGTCGTGGTGGGCGTGCCCGCGTCGGTGAGGACGAGGTCGGCACACTGGTAGTAGGTGGAGTGGCCGGTGGGGTCGGCGACCGGGTCGGCGGTGTTTCCGTTCATCACCTGGATGAGCTGCAGGGTGCAGTTGTCGCAGGGGGTGTTCGGAAGGGTGATGGGGAACTCCCAGCGCACGCCCTGGCCGACGTTGCCCTGGTCGCCGGGCGGGTCTTCCACGTCGAGGAGGATCTGGGCGTTGAAGTCGTCGAGGTCGGCGCCGTCGGCGTCGAAGGCGATGCGCCAGCGGCCGGAGTGCCCGATGACCTCGTTGGCGACCACGATGATCTGCTGGCCGGCCTCGTAGGTCGTGACGCGGCTGGGGTCGCGGTCGGGGTCGCTGCGGCCGGCGGAGTCGCTGCACATCGTGTCGTTGGTGCCGACGCCGCAGGGGCAGCTCTTGTTGTTGCCGTAGCCGTCGCTGGGGTAGCGCGGCGGTGGCTCCTCGATGCCGACGTGCCCGAAGGCGGCGGTCAGGCACAGCAGAGCAATGGTCATGGCGGCAATCCCGGTGGAGGGGTGGTCAGGGGAGCAGTGCCTCGAGCTCCGCATGGCGGGCAGCGAGGCTGTCACACTCCTTCGTGCTGTGGAAGAAGTCGCAGCCATCATACCGCTCTGATCGGTAGGTCATCGCTCCGTTGCCCAGGGCCATGCGGCTGACCACGCTGCCCGAGGAGCGCTCCACCTCGACGATCTCGCCGGTGCCGAACATCGTGGCCTGGGTGATGAGGACACGGTCGTTGGGCAGGTAGTCGATGTCGCCGAGGAAGTCCTCCTTCCAGGAGTTCTCGGTCCACGACCACAGCAGGGTCGCAGTGCGGGTCACCGGATCGATCTGCCACTCCTGAGCGGCGCTGTTCGACCGGTCTTGCCCGTTGTCGTAGACGAGCAGCTTGTCGCCGTCGACCTCCAGCCCGTGCTGGCACTGGGGCAGCACCGCCTCGCCCAGGGGGTAGCCGGCGGCGTCGAGGAGGGTCCAGCCCTCGCCACGCCCGAAGGTCCACTTCTCGAGGCCCGTGGCCGGGTCGATCACGACGACCGACTGGCTGAAGCACAGGCTGACGTAGATCTCCTCTCCGTTGGGACCGTCCACGAGGTCCATCCAGTTGGCGTGCCAGGGGTCTTGGTTGAAGCCACCTCCGGGGGGCAGGGAGCCGGCGTCGACCAGCGTCTGCGAGTCGATGTCGATGTCGATTACGCCACTGGCTGGGTCGACCACGCGGATACCGAAGCCGTCCCAGCTGTCGTTGCCGGCGGTGTTGCGGCGGATCTCCAGCGTCATCAGGCGGCCATCGTCGAGCATCTTGCCGTCGTGGTGGAACTCCTGGGATTGCCAGCCCGCCGGCGCGAAGGCGTAGGTCTCGCCCTCCCACATGTCGAGGATGCGCGGCCTGCCCTGGTCGTCCATGCCGCCGCCCCACACCAGGGTGCGGTCGCCGTGGTGGCGGGCTTCGATCCACATGCCGACGCCGCTTGGCAGCGTGGTCCACCATCGGGGCTGGCCGCCGGGGCCCCAGATGACGATGTAGGTGGTGCCCCCGAACATGTTCTTGGTGAAGGGCGCCATCGTCCAGCTGCCCTGCATCTCGAAGTAGGGGTTGGTGGTGACGGTCAGCCGCTCTAGGGTGCTCGGCGGGTTGCCCGCGAGGTAGGCCGCGTCGGCCGGCGTGCCGACGAGGGGGTCGCAGACCGGCACCGCCGTGCAGGTGTAGGCCGTCGCAGGGAGCAGCCCCATCAGCTGGAGGCTGTGGCTCGTCGCGGCGCCGTCGCTCTCCACGAAGAACACCTCGGTCGGATCGAGGTCAGAGGTGCACCAGCCGGCGACCTCGGCCTCGCTGTCGACCTCGACGATGAGCTCCACCATGGTCGGGATCTGGTGGCCGACGGTGGTGATGGTCGTGACAGCGGCCGTGCACACCGGCGGAGGGGTGCCCGTGTCGGTAGTGACTGAGTCGACGGTGGCCGAGTCGGTCGTAGCGGAGTCGACGAGGGAGGTGTCGCCAGAGTCGACGGGCGTGTCGTCGTCGTCGTCGCCGGGGATGTCGTCGTCGTCGTCGTCGCCTGGGGTGGCGTCATCGTCGTCGCCCGGCGTCGTCACGTCGTCGCCGTCGCCGCTCGTGGGCTCAGTGCCCTTGTCTTCGGTGCCCGAGCAGCCAAGCGCCAGGGTGAGGAGGATCAGGGCGCTTCGGTGCATGGGGACTCCGCGGAGACCCAGATCGTACGCACGATTCGTTCCCCGCGCTTGGGCGTCGTGTCAAGAGACGGTGTCGCCGCCGAGCAGCGGGGAGGCTTGAACGCGTACCAGGGGGCTTTTCGGGAGGCTGGCGCTCCCTTTCGTGCTAGCGTCCCGCTCTCTGCGGAGACGTGAATGAACCAGGCGCTTCGATGGATGGCCTTGCTGCTCGTGCAAGCGCTCGTCGCCCTGCCCGCGCTGGCCGTCGACCTCGATGGCTCGATCAAGGGCGTGATCACCGACACCTCGGGCTTCGAGATTCCGCGGGTGGAGGTGACGGTGCGGTCGCCGTCCCTGCAGGGCGGCAAGACGACGCTGACCGACGATCTGGGCCGCTACCGGTTTCCGACCCTGCCGCCGGGCGACTACGAGCTGGAGGCGTCGAAGGGCGGCTTTCAGACATGGTCGAGCCCGGTCATCCGTCTCGCGGTGGCCAGCACGCTGCAGGTCGACATCGAGCTGTTCGCCGACGACGAAGCCGCCCTCGAGATTGTGGTGGTCGACCAGCGCCCAGCGGTCGACGTGGAGAGCGTCGCCACCGGCGCGACGCTGGAGGCCGACTTCCTGGCCAACCTGCCGTCGGGCCGCGACTACCAGTCGGCGATGGCGGTCGCTCCGGGGGTCGTGGGGAGCGGAAACGCCAACATGCACGGCGGCTTCGGCACGTCGAACCAGTTCTACATCAACGGCGTCAACGTGACCGACCCGGTCACCAACACCTTCTCCACCAACCTCAACTACGACGCCATCGAGTCCATCCAGGTGCTCACCGGTGGGATGGATGCCGAATACGGCCGCTCCCTCGGCGGCGCGGTGAACATCATCACCAAGTCGGGCGGCAACGAGTTCGAGGGCATCGCCAACCTCATCGTGCAGACGCCGGGCATGAACATCGGCCCCCGCGACGAAGACATCGACGGGCCCAAGAACCTCGAGGTGCGCGAGCAGACCCAGCAGCTCGCCCTGAACCTCGGCGGCCCCATCGTCAAAGACAAGGTGTGGTTCTTCACCAGCTTCCAGGGCGACCGCTTCATCACCCAGACGCCCATCGACACCAGCGAGATCAACCGCGACCTCGACCGCTTCCCGATGGTGCCGCGCAACTGGCGCAGCGGGTACTGGTTCGGCAAGATCACCGCGCAGCCCGGCGACGACCACCGTGTCTGGGTGCAGCTGCAGGGCGACCCCACCCAGATCGACAACACCGAGCAGTCCGCCTACACCCTGCCCCAGGCCGAGACGAGCCAGTACCAGGGGGGCTGGCTGGGCACCATCGGCCACACCTGGACACCCCACGAGAACGTGGTCATCGACAGCCAGGCCTACTACCAGCGGTCCCGCATCGACGTGACGCCCATCCTGTGGAAGAACTGCCAGGAGTTCCGCGACGACGGCACCTGCGCCCACAGCTTCGTCGGCATGCAGTACGAGGGCGAGCCGGTCACCGAGTCGTGGTTCGGCGCCGGCCCCAACGACTTCAACAGCGGGGAATTCCCCTACGCCTACTTCGCTCGCCGCACCCGGGCCTCGGCGCAGTCCTCCCTCACCTTGTTCGTCGACTTCCTGGGAGAGCACGAGCTCGAGACCGGGGTGCAGGCCGAGTACCTGCTGTCGTACGACGTGTTCCCCGGCACGGTTGAGAACGGCGAGCCCTACTACGCATCGACGGGAGACGACCCCAACGACCTGCAGAGCTACCAGCCGCAGTTCGCCTACATCTACCAGTCTGACTGGGAGGTCACCCTCGATGGCAAGATGTACACCTGGTACGTGCAAGACGTGTGGAAGCCCCACCCGAGGCTGACCCTCCGCCCCGGCCTGCGCTTCGACCAGTCGTCCCTGGCCGCCCCCCAGGGCACCCCGGTGTTCAGCAAGCTCACCGTCGCACCACGGTTCGGCCTCGCCTACGACCTCGACGGCAAGGCGCGCACCTCGGCGTTCTTCTACTACGGCCGCTTCTACGACAACGGCTTCCTGATCATCGCCGACATCCTCAAGCGGGCCTCGGGCTTCGGCTACGGCCGCTACAGCTGGGACCCCACCACCCAAGACTGGTCGACCGAGCCCGACTTCGAGGTGGCCGACGCCTTCCTCAAGGGCGACGACCTGCGCACGCCCTACTCCGACGAGTTCAACCTCGGTCTGCGCCACGGCCTCGACCGCAACACCGTCGTGAGCAGCACGCTGATCTACGAAGAGTCGGCACGCTTCTGGGAAGACGACGAGGTCAATCTCATCTGGGACCAGGAGGGAAGCGAGGTCATCGGCTACCGCAATGGGGTCAACGAGGCGCTCTACCGCCTGCGCACCCCCGACTCCAACTTCACCCAGTATGCGTCGGTCGAGCTCACGCTGCAGCGGGCCTTCGACTCGGGGTGGACGCTGCTGGGTAGCTACACATGGGCCCAGGCCTACGGCACCAACAGCTCCGACCAGGCCACGGGGGGCCTCGACACGCCCGAGCAGCGCAAGTTCGAGGGTGGCTACCTCGACTACGACACCCGCCACGCCCTCAAGGCCTCCGGCAACTGGGTGAAAGACGACGTGGTGCATGCGGGCCGAGCCAACTTCGGCTTCGTGCTGGGCTGGAACGCCATCGCCTCGAGCGGCACGCCGTTTCGGCCTCTGGTCTACAGCAACTACTACGGTGGCTACTACAACCTCGACCGGCCGGCGGAAGACTGCCGCGCCACCCCGCTGGGCGACAAGGCCAGCGGACCGCTGCAGCCCGGCTGCTACCGCCTTCCCTGGATCACCCAGCTCGATGTGCGGGCCGGCCTGCACGGCACCATCGACAAGGCCTCCTGGTCGCTGGGGGTCGACATGTTCAACCTGCTCAACACCCGAACCATCACCGACGTGAACACGGCCTACGACCCCGACGCCGTCGGTGACGAGCAGACCTTCGGCGAGCCCCTCGACTTCCAGTCGCGGCGCCGCTTCCAGGTCGTTGCCCGGGCGGAGTTCTGATGCCTGTCCTCACGCTCTTCGCCCTGCTCTCCGCGTGTGTGCCCAACGAACAGGGCATCGACAACACGCTCATCCTCGGCACCGTCAAGGCGCCGCCCGTCACGCTCACCGAGCAGCAAGACGGCACCAACGACACCCTGGCCACCGCGGAAGACCTCGGCGAGCTCACGCCGGCGACCCTGCTCGTGCAGGGCGACCTCGGAGCCGCCGATGTCGACTGGTACACCCTGGTGTCGCCTGCCGACATTCCCGGTCAGGTGCTGCGGCTGGAGCTGGGCACCCCGGCGGCCACGGCGACCTACCGGTTGGTGGACTTCGCCGCCGGCACCGACATCGCCTCGGGCACGGTCACGGGCAGCGGCGATATCGCCTTCCCCATTCCACCCGCCGCGGCGACCGATACGGGCATCGTTCCCGACCCGGGCCAGCTCGGGGGGGCGACCTACGCGCTGGAGCTCCAGGGAAGCGCAGGGGCCTACACCCTGGTGGTGCCAGGGCCTCCCTGGGAGTCCACCCGGGTGCTCGTGGGCGCGTGGAGCACCCCCGAGGTCAGCGAGCGGATCGTGCCGCTGGCTGGCAGCGATGTGACAGGGTGGCGCGGCGGCACGGCAGCCGAAGGCTACGTGTGGGTGGGTGACTACGCGATGTACCTGGTGCGCGGCCTGCAGGAGGGCCCGGAGGAAGACGGCCTGCCCACCTGGGAGGTCGACGAAGACGTGCAGGAGGCGTGGCTGTTCGCCGGTGACTGGCCCAACCTCAACAGCCCGAACGCGTCGGGCACGTGGTTCAGCAGCCAGCCGGTGGAAGTCGACCTGGCCACGGAGGAGCCGCGGAGCACCTACTGGGCGGATGCGGCGGAGGTGCAGGCCGACCCGCTCACCCTCGATGCCATCGCCGAGACGCCGGTGGGCATCGAGCTCGACGAGGTGGAGCCCAACGACATCGTCGTCACCGGCTACCCGCCCAATCCGACCCTCGACCCGGCCTCGTCGCAGCCGATGGGGGAGCTGTCGGGGCCGGGCTTCCTCGACATCGTGTCGGGCTCGATGGATCAGCTGCAGCCCGGCAACTACGACTACCACGACGTCGATGCGTTCACCTTCACGGTCCCCACCGAGACAAGCCTGTTCCTGTCGCTGTCGTGGGATGCCGCGGATGTCGACCTCGACGTGTTCGTCTTCGACGAGGCGGCCACCCAGGTCGGCGAGGCGGCGGGCTACTACAACCCCGATGTCGGCGGCAGCGACCTGCTGTCGCCAGGCGTCACCTACACCTTGGTGGTCGCGGGTTGGCTCACCTACGGCAGCACGGCCACCGACTACGAGCTCCGAATCGAGCAGCTGGCGCCGTGATGGGAGGCCTCACCATGATCTGGATGCTGTTGTGGGCCTGCACGGGCGGTGAGCTGCTCGACTGTGCCGACGGCTACGAGCGGGCAGCCGACGGGGTGTCGTGCGAGTGCGTGTCGACCTCCTGCGAGCCCGTGCGCCCGCCGACGGCCGATACCGGCCCGGCGACCTACACGACCGAGACGGGCGGCAGCGGCTACACCTACTACCAGTACTACTACTATTACTACGGTGGCAGTGGCGGTAGCGGCTACGGCTACGGCTACGGGAGTGGCGGCACGGCCGACACAGGCGCACCGACCGGCACCGCGGTGACCGGAGAGACGGGGCTGCCGACCCCGACAGCAACAGGGTCCACAGGAGGCACCGGGGGCACGGGCGGCACAGGCGCCGACACCGGCCCCTGAGCTAGCGAAGGCTCGTCTTCGGGTTGAAGAAGGTCTTCGGGAACTGGATGCCGATCTGGTTGATCTTGAGCATCGCGAGGGGCCGCACGCCGTGGGCCGTGTGCTCACCGATGATGCGGCCGTTCTCGTCGACCCCGGTCTCCTTGAACGTGAAGATGTCGGACAGCGACACCGTCTCGCCCTCCATGCCCTGCACCTCGGTGATGTGGGTGACCCGGCGGCTGCCGTCGCGGAGGCGCGAGGCCTGCACGATGTACTGCACGGCGGTGGCGAGCTGCTTGCGGAGCACCAGCACCGGTAGGTCGAGCCCCGACATGAGCGCGAGGGTCTCCAGGCGGGAGATGGCCTGACGTGGGTCGTTGGCGTGCACGGTCGTCATGCTGCCGTCGTGGCCGGTGTTCATGGCCTGCAGCATGTCGAGGGCCTCGGCGGAGCGACACTCCCCGATGAGGATGCGCTCGGGCCGCATCCGCAGGGCATTCACCAGGCACCCTCGGATGGTGATCTCGGTGGGGTCGACGGTCGACGGCTTCTTGGACTCCAGACGCACCACGTTGCGCTGGTTGAGCATCAGCTCCGCCGCGTCTTCGATGGTGACCACCCGCTCGCTGTCGTTGATGAACTGCGACAGGGCATTGATCAGGGTTGTCTTCCCCGACCCGGTGCCTCCCGACACGATGATGTTGTGGCGGGACTCCACCAGCGCCGACAGGAAGCGCGCCATCTCCACCGACATCGAGCCGAGCTCGACGAGCTCACTCATCCGCAGGCGGATGGTGCCGAACTTCCGGATGGTGACGCTGGGGCCGTCGAGGGCACAGGGCGACACCACGGCGTTGACGCGGGAGCCGTCGGCCAGGCGGGCGTCGACCATGGGGGTGTGGGGACCAATCTCCCTGCCGAGCGGGCGCACGATGCGCTGGATGACACGCTCGACGTGGGCATCGTCGAGGAACTTGTGGCCCGTCTCCTGCAGCTTGCCACCGATCTCGATGAACATGATGTAGGGGCCGTTGACCATGACCTCGCTGACATCGCTGCGCCGCAGGAAGCGCTCCATCGGGCCGAGCCCGAACAGCTCCCACTGCACCATCTGCTCGATCTCCTCGGCGGGCAGATGACACAGGTCGACCTTGCCTGCCTGCACGAGCCCGCGGAAGGCCTGCTGGAACTGGCGCAGGCTCTGAGGGGTGAGCTCGATGTCGGTCTCGAGGGGGTCTTCGATCTTGAGGACCTTCGTTCCGATCAGTCGGGCGGTGTGCAGCACCACCTCGAGCAGGTACTTGTAGGAGCGGTCGATGGCTCCGCGCTGGGGAGGGGTGCCCGGCGGCTCCTCCTTGCGCTTGAGGACCAGGGGCAGGCCGCGGGCTCTGGCTTCACTCATGGTCGTCTCCTTCGCCCACGAGCAGCACGGCCCGCACGATGTCAGGTTGAGGCTCGTCGAACTCGACCCCCATGCCGGCGGGCATGGAGGGATTGACCGCGATGGCCCGCACCCACTTGACCTGGGCCGCGACGACCGCGTTGCCGGAGGGCAGCTCGATCTCGATGCGCAAGGCGGTGCCAACCGGCAGCGGCTGGCCCACTAGGAAGGCGCCCCGCTCGCTCACGTCGGCCGTGACCAGCTCCTGGGGGCCGCTTCCGTGGGGGCCGCTCATTCGCACCCGGCATCCGGCGGGGGTGCGTGTGTCGAAGCGCGAGGCGATGGGCTGCTCGTCTTCGGGCATGGTGACTCCTCCGGTGGGTGGGAACCCGCGCACCCTACCGCGGCAGGGCTGCCACGGTGGCACGCAACGGTGGCACCGCCGTTGCACCGTGCCGCCATGGGCCGCTGCGGCGGGATGTCGGGCTTGCGTCGACGACAACCCGGCGGGTCGTGTATCCTTGCGGCTTGGGGGAATGTGATGCGTACGTCTCTTGTGGCTCTCGCGGCGCTGGTCGGCTGCTCCAACGATGTGTCGGTGGCCCAGCAGGGCAACCTGGCGCCAGCAGCCGTCATCGACAGCCCCGACGATCAGGCGGTGTTCACCGACGCCCAGACGATCGACTTCATCGGCACGGTGGCCGACGGCAACGGCCTCGACGATCTGTCGGTGGTGTCGTGGAGCTCCTCCATCGACGGAGAGCTCGCGCCCCCGTCGGAGGTGTTCGTCGACGACAGCGGCATCACGCGGCTCTCCACCCTTCTGACCGAGGGCATCCACACCATCACCCTCGCCGTCACCGACGGCGACGGCGAGCGCGGCACCGATGCCATCACGGTGTTCGTCGACGTGGCCACCGATCTTCCGTCGGCGGAGATCTCCTCGCCGGGCGAGTTCGAGGAGTTCACCTACGGCTTCCCGATCCAGCTGCTCGGTGGGGCCTCCGATCCCAACCAGGCCGCCGACACCCTGTCGGCCACGTGGTCCTACGAGCCCCTCAGCGGAGGTGCGTCGGTCGAGCTCGACACCTCGGCCCCCTCGACCACGGGGCTCACCACCTTCGACTGGGTGGATGCCGAGCCGGGCAACTGGCTGGTGACCCTCGACGTGTTCGACGAAGACGGCAACGTCGCCTCGGCCGAGGTGCCGATCTCGGTGCTCGACGCCCTCGACATCGACGGCGACGGCGACGGCTTCTCCCCCAACCAGGGCGACTGCGACGACGGCAACGCCAGCGCCTCGCCGGCCCTCGACGAGATCTGCAACGACGGCGTCGACAACGACTGCAACGGGGTCCTCGACGACAAAGACCTCGACAACGACGGTCACATCGACCAGTTCTGCACGCAGTACTACGGGCCGAAGCCCATCGACGACTGCGACGACCTGTCGTCGACGGTGCATCCCGGTGCCATCGAGCAGGAAGACGGGCTCGACAACGACTGCGACGGCGACGCCGACGAGGGCACCTCGGCCTTCGACGAAGACGGCGACTGCTACTGCCCCTCGAACACCACCTGCACCGGCAGCATCGAGCCGAGCTGCGCCACGCTGGGCCTGGGCGACTGCGACGACACCGACCCGGCCAAGTCCCCCGAGGATGTCGACCTCGACGGGCTGTCGTACTGCGATGGCGACTGCGACGACACCGACCCGCTGCTGAACGCCGACGATGCCGACGGCGACGGGTTCTCGACCTGCGACGGCGACTGCTTCGACAACGACGACACGCAGCTGCCCGTCGACGGCGACGGCGACGGCTTCACCAGCTGCAACGGCGACTGCGACGACTCCGACCCCACGCTGCATCCCGGCGACATCGACGGCGACGGCTACTCCACCTGCGACGGCGACTGCGACGCCGGCAACGCGGCGCGCCACCCGGGTGCCGACGACCCGCCCGACGCGCAGTACCTCGACAGCAACTGCGATGGCATCGACGGCGACGCCGACGACAGCATCTTCGTCGACCCCATCGGTGGGTCGGCGGGCAACGACGGCCTGTCGATGACCTCCCCCAAGCGCACCCTCGACGAGGGGCTGTCGACGGCCCTGGCGCAGGGGCGCGGCTGGGTGCTGGTGAGCGAGGGCACGGTCACCCTCAACAGCGGCTTCGAGCAGGGGATCCACGTGGCAGGGGGCTACCGTGCCTCGTCGGGCTGGAACCGGGTGGTGGGCCTGCGTCCGACCATCGACGTGCCGAGCAGCGGTGAGTCCATCGTCGGCTGGTTCACGCCGACCGAGCTGCACAGCCTGTCCATCGAGGCGGCGTCGACGACGGCGGCGGGTGGCTCGAGCATCGCCCTGGTGGTGCAGGGCACCTCGGGGCTTCGCCTGGTCGATGTGCGAGTCGAGGGAGGCGACGCGGGCGACGGGTCGGCAGGAGGCTCGGGATTCTCCGGCATCAGCGGCAGCTCGGGCAGCAACGGTGCCCCCGGCTGTGAAGACAGCAGCGTCTTCTGCAGCAGCTGCAGCCGCCCAGCGGGTGGGGCTGGGGGCAACGGGGCCGACTTCTCGGCGGCCTCCAAGGGGGGCGACGGCGGCAACGCCAGCGGTTCCGGGTGCTCCGCGGGAGGCGAGGCGGGCTTCGACGGCGGCTCGGCCAGCGGCATCTACGGCGGTGGTGGTTTCCTGGGCTCCAGCTGCAGCGGCGTCGGCGGTGACGGCGAAGACGGCGTGCCGGGCATCCCCGGCAGCAACGGCGCGGCGGGGCTCAGCGCGGGAACCTTCTCCTCGTCGGGCTACGCGCCCTCCTCGGGCGGCACCGGCGGCATCGGTGGCACGGGCGGCGGCGGTGGCGGCGGCG
>CBDUIC010000018.1:0-85426 GCA_965367245.1 uncultured bacterium
AGCCCCCGGGCGCGACCTCGAGGTCGGTCCAGGGAGCGACACCCTCCATGTCGTGGCCCGGCCAGGCGATCTGCTGGGTGGGGCCTACGTCGGGCTGGTCGGTCTTGCCGAGCATCTGGATGCGCCCGACGTTGCGGAAGGGGTTGTTGAAGGTGCCACCGGCCGACGAGGCGGTGGGGGAGCCGTGGGTGACCCACACGCGCTCGGTCATGATGCCGGTGTCGCGCTCGAAGATGGCCACGCCGGTGGTGTTGAAGGTGTAGGTGACGTCGATGTCGAGCTCCGCACCGTTGCCCTGACCCATCTGCGGCGCTGCCATGCTGGCGTCGGAGGTCTCGCCGGCGGTCACGTCGCTACCCAGGGAGCCCGACACCTGGTCGAAGTTGGGGCGGTCGGCGTTGAAGTTGGGCAGCTTGGTGGCTGTCGTGCCCTGGCCGAGGGTCTGCACCAGCTGGTAGCCAGGGTGACGAGAGACGGTGTGGACCATGGTCGTGCTGCCACGGGAGGCCGTCAGCGACGGCAGCGACATCAGCGAGGAGTTGTACTCGATCCACTGGCCTGCTTTCTGCGCGTGGTCGGGGATCTTGAGGTGGAAGCCGGCGACCATCCGCAGCATCAGCTGGCGCAGGTTCTCGTTGACCATCCGCTGCCGCTCGTTGCGGGCGACCAGGCCCTCGATGTCGATGTTGTTGACCCCGCCCTTGAAGTCGACCTGCAGCTGCACCTTGGCGCCGGTGAGCTTCGCGTCGATCTCGGTGAGCACCTTGCGGGCGATCTCACGGTCTTTCTCGCGCTGGAAGTGGCGAATCGAGGTCGCCTGCAGCCCGATGTCTTCGATCTCGCACATCACCTCGATGCGCTTCTTGGTGATCTTGCCGTCTTTGTCGCACATCAGCACCATCTTGGTCTGCATCGCGTAGCTGGTGAAGGACTGGTTGAAGTCGGCGCCCAGCGACAGCGGCAGCGGCAGGATGAGCTCGCTGGTGACCAGCCATCGGGTGTGGTCCCACCGGGCGAAGTCGTCTCCGTAGACGATGATCTCCTCGATCTCCTCCTCGGCGGCGCGCGCCGTGGTGACCGACAGCAAGGTGATGAGGACGAGGGCGACCAAGCGCTTCATGCCAAAAACTCCGGTTCTTCTGGTGTGGCTAACCTGGCCCCTGTTCACGTTGCTGAGCGTGCTTGCGAGCGGCTTGCCGTACTGGAATAGTGGCCACGGAAGGGAGGCCGGGTGGCAGCGTTGGAGGAGGGGGCCGTCCGGTTGGTTGGCATGGGCGCGTCCGCGGGCGGACTGAGCGCACTGTTCGAGTTCTTCGACCACCTTCCGGATGCGACCCAGGCAGCGTTCGTGGTGGTGCAGCACCTGTCCCCCGATCACCCCTCGATGATGGACGAGCTGCTCGCACGGCACACGCGCATGGCGGTCGCGGTCGCGGAAGACGGGATGGTGCCCGAGGCCGGGCACATCTACTTGATCCCGGCCGGCTGCGACATGGTGCTGCGCGACGGATCCCTGCGGGTGAGCCGGCAGGAGCGCACCGTTCCGCGTTCGCTGTCCCTGCCCATCGATGCCTTCTTCTCGTCGCTGGCTGAGGAGCGGGGCCCCGGTGCGGTGGCCATCGTCTTGTCGGGCTCGGGCAGCGACGGCTCGCTCGGCTGCGCCACCATCGCCCGGTTCGGCGGCATCGTGATGGTTCAGGAGCCGGGGTCTGCGGCCTTCGACGGCATGCCCCACAGCGTGCTCAGGACCGGCTTCGCCGACGTCGTCGATCGGCCATCGGGGCTCGCGGCGCGGATGGCGGGGCTGCTCGCCAAGGGCGCTCATCACGGGATGGCCGGTCAGGAGGTGCGCGGCGACCTGCAGCCCCTGCTGCAGGTGCTGAGAGACGTGGAGTCGGTCGACTTCGCCGGCTACAAGGAGCCCACCCTCCGCCGGCGGATCAGCCGGCGCCTCACCCTCGGCAACGTGCCCGACCTGGCCGGCTACACCGAGCGTCTGCGCACCGATGGTGGCGAGCGCCGTGCGCTGGTCGACGACCTGCTCATCGGCGTCACGTCCTTCTTCCGTGACCCGGCGTCGTGGGAGCTCCTTCGAGACAGGGTGCTGACGGAGTGGGCGAGCCGTGGGTCAGCCGAGGAGCCCCTTCGGGTGTGGGTGTGCGCCTGCTCTACAGGCGAGGAGGTCTACACCCTGGGCATCCTGCTGTGCGAGGCCTTCGAGGCCGTGGGGGTCGACGAGCCGCCGGTGCGGATCTTCGCGACCGACCTGTCGCGCACGGCTCTCGACCGAGCCTCGTCGGGGCGCTACCCGGCCTCCATCGGCGCGCTGGTCGGCGAGGAGCGGCTGCAGCGCTTCTTCAAGCGGGTGGGCGACGAGGTGCAGGTCGTGCCGCGGCTGCGGCGCATGGCGCTGTTCGCGCGGCACGACGTAGTCCGCCAGACACCCTTCTCTCGGATGGACCTCGTCACCTGCCGCAACATGCTGATCTACCTGCGGCCGTCGCTGCAGCTGCGCGCCCTGCGCGCGCTGCACTTCGCGCTGCGCCCGGATGCCGTGCTGTTCCTGGGCAGCGCCGAGACCCTGTTGGAGCTCGACCGCCACTTCGAGGTCATCGACGGGCGTGCTCGTCTGTTCCGGGCACGAGCGGAAGGCAGCGCACGGGTGCTCGGGCTCCGCGGTGGCTTCCCGACGACGCCGCCCCTCGACAAGTCGCTGGCTCGGTCCTCGAGGGGCTTGGGTGGGCCGCCGGGCGATGCGTTGCTTCGCGAGGTGGTCGACGCGCTGCTCAGCCGCCGTGTCGCGTCGGGGCTGGTGGTGAGGGGTGGGCAGCTGGTCTATGTGCTGGGGAGCACGCCGCCCTACCTGCGCCTGCCCGTGGGGAGCTTGTCCAGTGAGCTGTCGGCGCTGCTGCCACAGGCGCTGTGGGTCAGTCTGCACGCCGCCCTGCATCGGGCACGGGCGGCGGGCAGTGAGGTGCGCGTCCTGGCCGTGCGCTTCGACGATCACGGCTGCGAGCATGCCGTCGACGTAAGGGTGGTCCCCATGCCCCGGGGGCGTGACGGCGGGCAGCGGGAGCTGGTGCTGTTGTCGCCGCTACGCGAGGCAGTGCCCGACCAGGCACCAGCCGACGTGCAGGCCCACAACGTGGCGCAGGAGCAGGTAGCGAACCTCACGATGGAGCTGCGCCACACGCGCGAGAGCCTGCAGGCCACCGTCGAAGAGCTGGAGACGACCAACGAGGAGCACCAGGCGACCAACGAAGAGCTCCTCGCCTCCAACGAGGAGCTGCAGTCGACCAACGAGGAGCTGCACTCGGTCAACGAAGAGCTGCAGACGCTCAACGCCGAGTATCAGGAAAAGATTACCCAGCTGCTGGAGCTCACCGGCGACGTCGAGGCGCTGCTGCAGGCCCTGTCGGTGGGGGTGGTGTTCCTCGACGAGCAAGGCCGCGTGCTCCGGTACAACCAGGCGGCGACCGAGGTGTTTCGGCTGGCACCGGTGGATGTGGGCCGGCCGCTGTCGCACCTGGCCGACTTCTTGGTCGATGCCTCGGTGCGCCGGCAGCTCTCCGAGGCCATGGAGCAGGGGGTGGGCTTCGTTGCGGAGGCTGCCACGCAGGAGGGGCAGCGCTACTCGCTGCGGCTGGATGTGATCGCGGTGGGCGACGGCACGCGCCGCCTGCTCACCCTGGTCGACTTGACCGAAGTCTACGAGGCCCAGGCCGAGGCGGCCGAGCACGTCCAGCTCCTCGACAGTCTGGCCCGACACCTGCCCGACGTGCTGTGGGTCATCGCTGCCGACGGCAGCTACCGATTCATCTCCGACTCCTATGAGTCGCTGTGGGGCGTGAGCCCCGAGTGGATCCAGGCCCACCCCGAGCGCTTCCCCGAGCTAGTGCACGAAGACGACCGCGAGCGGGTCCTTGAGGAGCTGGCCACTGGGCTGGCGGGCGAGGGCTTCGATCTCACCTACCGAATCATCCGGCCCGACGGCACGATGCGCTGGGCCAGGGGCCGTGGCTTCCCGGTGCACGGCTCCGACGGGCAGCTGCTGCACACCGTCGGCACCATCCAAGACGTGACGGCCCAGGTGCAGGCGCGTCAACAACAGCAGTCGCTGCTGGAGCGCTTCGAGCTGACCATGGCTGCGCTGGGCGAGGTGGTGTACGACCACGACGCGGCGGCGGGCCACATCGACTGGGATGGCAACTACCCCGACGTGCTCGGCTACCGCGTCGGAATGATGGGCCACGACGAGGCGAGCTGGCTCGACCGCGTGCATCCCGACGACCTGCCACGGGTGTCGAGGGAGTTCGACCGGGCGCGGTCGCACGACCAGGTCTTCGAGCTGCGCTACCGGTTTCGACGGGCCGACGGCAGCTACTTGTGGATGTCGGACCTCGGGCACATGCAGGTCGACGCCGAGGGCGAGGTGCAGCGGGTGGTGGGAATGATGCGCGCGCTACCCGTGGCCGCGGGGCTGCAGAAGCATCGGATCGACGGGTTGGTCGATCTGTTCGAGCAGCTCGGCGGGGGGCAGTGGTCGTGGCGTCCCAGCGCCGACACCTGGCGGGTCGACGAAGCGGTGGCATCGCTGTTCGACGACGCGTTGCGGGAGCGCCTCCGTGAGACGGGCAGGGCAGCCCTGTACGAGGGTGGGCTGCTGCTGGATGCTGTCGAGCGCCCTGACCAGCAGGTCATCGCCGTGGGGCTCGTGCACGTCGACGACGACGACCGCATCGTGGTGGAAGGGAGCGCGGTCGACGTCGGGGCGGCGGAGGACCAGCTTCGGTCGCTGGAGGGGCTCGACGCCAGCTACGGGGCGGCCTTCGACCACCTTCCGCTGGCGGTGTGGGTGGTCGACGAGCGGGGCAAGGCCGTGCTCGTGAACCGAGCAGCGAGCGAGTGGGGTGGGCTGGGGTCGGGCCTCGACGCGCTGCACGACCGGCTGTTCGAGGGTGGTCTGTCCGTGGTGCGGGAAGACCGCATCCTGGAGCACGCCTCCCTCGGCGCGCGGTTCGTGCGCTCCACACGCCAGCGGATCGACGACGGCCTCGTGCTGTGCGTGGAGCAAGACATCACCGAGCAGCGCCGGTTCGAGGAAGACCTGCGCACGCGTGCTGCGGTCGACCCCCTCACCGGGCTGTGGGTGCGAAGCCGCTTCGTCGAGCAGCTGTCGGTGCTGTGCACCCGAGCCACCCGCCGGGGTGAGCGCAGCTTCGCGGTGATCTTCATGGACCTCGACGGCTTCAAGGAGGTCAACGACTCCTACGACCACTTCGTGGGCGATGCATTGCTGGTGGCCTTCGCCCAGCGGTTGCAGTCGCTGGCCCGGCCGGGCGACGCCGTGGCCCGCTTCGGTGGCGACGAGTTCGCGGTGCTGGTCGACCAGGTGGCCGACTACCGCGACGCGCTGGCCGTGGCGCGGCGCATCCACGAGGCGAACCTCGCGCAGCTGACGGTGGGGGAGCGCCAGTTCACCGTGTCGGCGAGCATCGGCATCGCCCTGCACGAAGGCGACCGCCACACCCCGGAGAGCTTGCTGCGAGACGCCGACGTCGCGATGTACGAGGCCAAGCGCCGCACGGGCGAACGCACCGTGGTGTTCGACGCCCGCATGCATGCCCAGGTGTTGCAGCGGCACGAGACCAAGCGCGACCTGGGCGAGGCGCTGGAGCGCGACGAGTTCGTGCTGCACCTACAGCCCATCTGCGTGCCCGGCGGGCGGGTCGAGGGCTACGAAGCGCTGATTCGCTGGGAGCATCCCAGTCGGGGCATGCTCGCACCCGGCGCCTTCCTGCCGTTGGCGAAGGAGACCGGGCTCATGGCCGACCTGGAGGCCTGGGTGCTGAACGCGGTGCTGGGCCTCGTCGACGACTACCCGGAGGTGTTCCGGGAGGGGGCGCCCCCCTTGCTCGCGGTCAATGCGACACCCCAGCTGCTCCGGTCCTCCACCTTCCGTCGGTGGGTCGAGCGCGCAGGGGCCGAGGGGTACACGCAGCGAGCGGCCTTCGTGGTGGAGATCGTAGAGGAAACCCTGCTGTCGACCGATCCGGCTGTGCGCCTCGCGCTGCTGTCGGCACGACAGCACGGCATGAGGGTGGCCATCGACGACTTCGGGACGGGGTACAGCTCCCTGAGCTACCTGATGAACTGGCCCATCGACGTGCTCAAGCTCGACGGCACCTTCACCGCGCAGTCCAGCACCAACGAGCGTGCGGTCAAGGTGGTCGGGGCGCTGGTCGACCTCGCCCAGAGCCTCGATCTGCGCACGGTGCTCGAGGGCGTGGAGAGCGAGGCGCACCTGGCGTTCTCGGCCGCCGTGGGCGTCGACTACGTGCAGGGCTACTACCAGGGGCGCCCGGGGGCTCCCGAGCAGGTGCTCACCGGCTCATAGCCTCGAGGCGAGGGTGTGCAGCACGAGGCGCCGAAGGCCGGAAGCGGGGTCGGCCCACTGCGCCTTGGCCAGGGGGATGGGCCAGACCATGACGACGGTGTCGACGCTCGCCGTGCATCGCTCGGGGTGGCCGGCGGACAGGAAGCCCAGGCTACCGGCGACATGACCGGGCCCGTAGACCGCCGCCCGCGCCGGCTGCAGCAGCTGCAGCTCCCCTTCGAGCACCAGGTAGAGGCCTCGGCTGGGCTCACCGGGGGCATACAGCACCGTGCCGGCAGCCAGCGTGCCGATCCAGGCCCCGGGGAAGTGCTCCTCCACCAGGTGCGGCGGGATGCGGTCGAGGGGCGGGGTGGGGGTCGGAGGCCACCACGCCTCCCACGTGGGGGCCGCCAGCTCGGGCTTTCGCCCCTTCGCGGAGCTGGTCTCCACGACGGCGGGGAGCAAGCGGCGCACGGCTTCCTCGGCCGCCTGTCGCTCCAGCGCCGGCACGATGGAGCTGCCGGCCACTTGAAGGGCGTCGAGGGCCTCGCGGGACAGCACGTCGACGAGGGCGTCGCTGGTGGTGTGGAAGGTGTGACCGCTTCGCCCGCCGGTGAACAGCCGGATCAGGCCGAGGGGCGCTCCGGGTGGATGCGGCCGGTCGTCGACCAGCAGCTCCCCTTGCCGGAGCCACAGCGCGCCTCCGAGGCGGTCCTGGGGGCGGACCACGATGGTGCCGGCCGGGTGCTGCTCGGTGTGCATCAGACTCGACAGCTCGGCGATGCCCTCCGCAGGAGCCTGGGGCATCATGGCCCGGATCATCGCCTCGGGGGGCGGGGGCTCGCCGCTGCCGCCGGGGGCGAGGTCGATGCCGGTGAGCAGCTCCGGGGGCAGTGCGCTGGCCCAGGCCGCCGCCGAGGTGCTGGTGATGATGACGGTGAGCTGACCGCCTCGTGCCCGCTGCTCGAGCTGCACCAGCGAGGGTGCGGTTGGCTCGACGACGATGCAGGGAACGTCCCAGTTGGGGTCGGGCAGCTCCGCCTGCACCGGCGCATACAGCCCGGCGACCATGCGAGCAGCGCGCAGCCCGGCGCTCAGATCGGGGGTTCCGATGACCACCACCCGGTGGCCACGCACGTGGGTGGCGCCAGCGAGGGGCCCCGCGAGGGGGCGGGCCACGGCCGGGGAGAAGGTCGGAGCGGCGACCCCCCACCACAGCTCGGCGACGGCGCGCCCGATGGCAGGGTGCTCGCCCTGCTCGAGGCGATTGCGAAGCCCCATCAGGTGGATGACGTGATTCCCGAGGCTGGGCAGCCGGGTCGCGATGGCCTTCATCCGCGCCAGGGTCAGGGGCTCGGGGGTGGGGCGGAGCACGGGCTGCAGCCAGTGGAACAGGGAAGACGCGAAGCCAGGGGCGCGCTCCTCGTACTCGAGCAGCTCCCACAGCCCGTTGACCATGGCGATGGGCAGGATGCCGAGCTCGCCGAGGTGACGGGCCGCCAGCGCGGGGCGCAGGGGGGTGCTGGGCATGTCGCCGGCCTCCAGCACCAGGGTGTGCAAGACCTCGTCGAGCAGGTCGAGCCAGATGGCCGGGTCGTCGGTGAGGAGCGCGGCCAGTGCCAGCTCGGTGTGTCGGCTCGTGAGGAAGGCCGCGTCGACCTCGCGAGGGGGCATCAGCTCCTGCAGGGTGCGCACCGCGTCTCGGAGGGCCACCGCCGTCTGTCGGGCCTCAGGGTCGAGGCGATCGGTGATGCCACGAGCGACCTGGTCGAAGGCGTCGGGGGCGTGCAGGTCGAGCTTGGCGAGGCCGGGTCGGTCGGGGAGGGCCGCGCGCTGCTCTTCGGTGCCGACCAGCGCGACGAGCTTGCCCTCCTCTTCCGCCCAGGTGAGCCCTTCGTCATCCCACGCCGTCTCGGCACCGACCCAGATCACCGCGTGGGCCGAGCGCAGCAGGCCCTCCAGGATCTCGAGGTCGGTGGAGTCGCCAGCGAACGGCCCAGGGGCGCCGAGCACGTCGTGTACGACGATCACCTCGAGCTCGTGGGCAGCGAGCAGCTCCCCCGACCATGCGGTGTGTTCGGTCAGAGGACTCCACCGCTCCACGGGCCCCAGCACCTGCTGCAGGAAGGCCATGGTCGACGGCACGTCGAGGCCCAGCGCGAGGATCTTCCGCGTGCGGGCCGACTCCTGGGACGTGAGCTCCCAGGCCAGCACCTGCGGATCCCCCGCTCGCACCCGATCGACCGCCTCCCGCCAGCCGTCGAGCCCCGAGGCGGTGGCCTGGGCGAGGCGCTCCAGCCCCTCGGGGAGGTGCACGGCGGCCTGGTAGACCAGCTGCACGTCGCGGGTCTGCAGCGCTCCTTGTGGGGCCATCTGGCGCAGAGCGTGGTCGAGGCTGGAGGGCAGCGGGTCGTCGGCCAGCGGGCGGCCCGCGACGTAGCTGAGCAGGGCCGCCAGGCCGGTGGGGATCGCTACGCCCGCCATGCGCCGCGGCACCGACAGCGCGGCGAGGCTCTCCTCGGGGAAGGGCCGGCAGCCGCCGCAGTCTCTGCACAGCAGCACCCTCGCGACCCGGATGGGCTTGTCGGGCTGGCGCTTGACCACCTGGGCGTGGCCCCCGTCGCTCAGGGGAAAGCCACCCTGGTCGGATCGGGCGAGGGTCGCCATGCCGGGGATGCGCTCCAGGCGCCCGATCTCCACCCGCTCGGAGGCGCACTGGGGGCAGGCGGCCCAGGGAGGCATGGCCACGCCCTTCACCGCGGCGAGCACCTGGTCGACCACCGCCGAGACCCAGGGGAGGGTCTTGGGGTCGGGCTGGCCGAGGCAGGCGGCCAGCTCGGCGTAGGGAGGCTGGGGCGCGCCGTCGACCTCCCAGCAAGGCCCCTGGGCCGACCAGCGCTGCCGCAGAGCCAGCAGCGGGGTGGCTCCCCGGGCGATGGCCTCCTGCAGGCTGGCGCCGGCGAGGGCGGCCAGCTGCGCCAGGGTGTGGGGCATGGTGGCCTCCTCCCCGGTGGAGAACACGATGATGCCCATGTTGCGGCGCACCAGGAGGGTCTCGTCGGCGTCGTCGACCTCGAGGAGGGTCCATCCCTCTTCTTGCATGCGCTGCAGCGCGAGCACGCGCACCTGCAGGTCATACAGGTGCCGCATGTGGGCCTCGAGGAGCTGCCCGGCGGTGGGCAGCCTCGCGGTGGCTTGCTCCAGGGTGGTGAAGGTGGGGCCGAACAGCAGCGTCTGCAGTGCTCCGAGGTCGACGCCCTCTGGCAGCTCGGCGGGCTCGGCATGAAGCTGCGCGTCGAGCTCGGGCCGGAGCACGTGCTTGGCCGTGAGGTAGACCTCCTCCAGGTGGCGCCACGCGTCGACGTAGGTGCCGCGCTGCGGGGGCTGGAGCATCCCGTCGGCGTCGCTGGCCGACAGCCCGCAGTACACGAGGTCTTGGGGCCGCACCGGCCGGTCCAGCCAGGTCTCGATCTCCTGGTGGACTACGTAGCGAGCCACGTGCTGCCCGAGCTGGTGCGCCGCGGTCGACCACTCCAGCGGGGACGAACCGGGGAACTGGTTGCGCAGCGACAGAACGAGGGAATCGAGGGGCACGAGCCTTCCGGTGCGGGAGCGGGCCTGTGCCCCAGCCTACTTCACTCGGGGCGCGCGTCGCTCTGCAGCTGACGGACGACCGCGGAGACGACCGCGTCGCCCTCGCCTTGCTGCTCGATCATCTTTGCGACGGGGTCGAGGATGCCTCGGTCGTGCGCGGCGTAGAGCGTGTCGCGGAAGGCGCTGGCGACGCCGTCTTCAGGAACCCCCTCGGTCGGCAGGCGAGCGGCCAGGACCTGGGAGATGGCCGTGAAGCGGGGATCGGGGGCAGTGGTGGAGTGGTCGGACACGGGTGTCTCCGGGGAGAGGGATGAAGGGGAGGGGGGAGGGGCAGAGAGGGACCCTGCACCTCGAATCTAGCACGCGGGTCGCCCGCAGGGATGATTCGGCCGGGGTCGCGGGATACAGCCAGGGGTCCGGAGGTGCTCATGGCCGTGCTCGACATCATCACCGCCCCGCATCCCGTGCTGGAGCTGAAGGCGCGGGAGGTGGAGGCCGACGAGTTCGGAGCCGAGCTGGCCTCGCACGTGTCCGACATGGCCGAGACGATGTATGCCGCCCCCGGCGTGGGCCTCGCCGCGCCCCAGGTCTCCGACCCACGGCGGATCCTGGTCATCGACCCCGGAGAGCGGGCCGAGCGTGGTCGCCGCTTCTTCGCCCTGGTCAATCCGAAGATCGTGCAGGCCAGCGACGAGATGATCCCGTGGAACGAGACCTGCCTGTCGGTGCCGGAGTTCGAGGTCGAGGTGATGCGGCATCAGCACATCGTGGTGGGCTTCCAGGATCCGGCGACTGGGGAGGCGAAGGAGGAGTCCTTCTCAGACTACGAAGCGGTGATCGTGCAGCACGAGATGGACCACCTCATGGGCACCCTGCTGCTCGACCACGCCAGCCGCTTCAAGCGGGGGCGCTACATGAAGCGCGTGGCCAAGGCCAAGAAGCGCACCAAGGAGCTGGCATGATCGCCTGGCTGATGACAGTCGCCCTCGCAGGGGCTCCGGAGGGGTCGGTCACGCCCCCGGGAAAGGGCTGCGAGAGCCGCAGCGAAGCCGACAACGAGGCGTTCACGGCCGAGCTCAAGAAGCTCTACGACGACGAGCTCGCCGATGCGCTGGCCCGCAGTCAGGGCGAGAAGGCGAAAGACAAGTCCATCGCCCGCGCCAACGAGGCGCTCTCCAAGGAGTCGCGCGGCGAGCTGTGCACGGTGGATCAGCAGTTCTGGGCCGCCATGGTGATGCTCAACGCCACCAAGGAAACCGCGGCAGCCCGGGCCTACCACCTAGGCGAGCACCTGGTGACGGAGCGCTACAGCCGCGGCCCGTGGCTGGCGGCGGTGGCTTACGACCGCTGGGCCGTGTCGCAGGGAAGCCTGCAGTTCTATGGGTCGCAGACCCGCGCGGCCGACGGCAAGGTCTGTCTGTACTGGATGGATCCTGCCTTCCCCGACGACCGGCGGAAGGCCTACGGGCACCCCACGATGACCGAGGTGATCACCAAGGTCCTCGAGGTCAACGGCCGCGGGGGCGACGAGGCGACCGTGGCCCGGCTGCAGCACCTCGACCTGTGGTGCAAGCCCGAGCCTTGGAGCGGCAAGAAGTCCGATCTGCAGGATCCCTACGCCCGCTGATGGGGATCGGGGATCGTCATCGGGTGTCATCGGCTGAATGATGCAGCGACCGGGGCGTCGGTCTAGCCAACCAAGGAGACGCCCCATGACCCGCACTGCACTGCTGCTCCCCCTGGCCCTGCTGGGCCTGTCGTCCCCCGCCTTCGCTGCGGATATCGACGAAGTAGCCGCGTCGATGCTGGATGCCGACGACGCCTCCACCACGACCCTCGACCTCGGTGTCCAGGAGCGCTCCCCGAGTCGCTCCACGTCGAGCCGCTCCCGCGGCGGCAAGACCATCACCCGCTCGTCGGGCAGCAACGGCGCCGGCCAGATGAAGCAGCGGGTCACCCGCTCGAATGGGTCGACGACGCAGTCCACCACCCGAGGGCGCTCGACCAGCTCCAGCAGCAGCCACAAGCGCGACCACGGCGACTGGGTGTCGAGCCGCGACAGCAGCGTCAAGCAGCGCAGCTCCACCACGCGGTCCAACGGCACCAAGAGCGCCACGCGCTCGTCGGGCTCGGTCACGACCAAGAGCGACCGACGTGGCGTCAACGGGGGCACGCCCTTCCGCGACCAGGACGGCAAGATCAAGTCCCGCACGTCGGGCACGATGACCGCGCCGGGCGGTAGCCGCCACACGGGGTCGGGGAGGGTCGCCGAGCGTGACCGCGCCTCCTCCGGTCGTCGGGTGATCGAAAACAGTCGCTCGGTGGCCACCCGCCCCGGCCGCACCACCACGACGGTTCGGCCCAGCCCGGGCCACGCCCGCCCGAGCACCACCCACGTGCGCCCCGGCACCGCCTCGGTCCGCCCCACCACGGTGCACACCCGCGCGGTGGTCACCCGGCCGAGCACCCGCGTGGTCACCTACCAGCACGTGCGGCCCTACCACGGCGTCTTCGTCTACGGCCCCCGCCCGTCGACCCACGTGCACTACACGTCGAGCAGCGGCTCCGCCCAGGTGCCCCAGCGTCACATGCCGAGCCGTGAGCTCGACCGCGCGAACTCCCTGGCTCTGGGCCTGAAGATGGGCTCGCTCACCTCGGGGTACTACGAGGGAGGCGCCTACTCGGACCTGGGCCTGGGCCTGGCTGGCCGCTACCGCCCGGCGGAGTCGGTGGGTCTGCAGCTCGACGTGGTCCACCACGCCCAGAGCTACACCCTCGACACCGAGCGCGCGCAGACCGTCGCCGCCGGCTCCGTGCAGCTGTTCGCCTTCCCGTGGACCCGCGTGTCGCCCTACGCCATCGGCGGCGTGACCTACGACGCTCGCAACCTCAACGACGCCATCGGCTCCGATGGCACGAGCGCCACGGTCATCGCCAACGACAGCCTGTGGGGGCTGCACGGCGGGCTGGGCCTGGAGCTCGCCCTGGGCGACAGCGTCGCCCTCGACCTGGAGGGGCGCTACATCGGCTACCTCGACAAGGCCGCCAACGACCCGTCGGCGCCTGGGGCCCTGCAGCTCACTGGCGGCGTGATGTTCCACTTCTGACGACGGCCATCCACCTTCTGTGGGCCCGGGGGAATCGACTTCCCCTGGGCTCTTCTTGTTTGCATCTGCGTCAGTAGACGGTCGACCGGGCCCCACGATAGGGGCGCGCGTGCTGTCTCTTCGTCAAGCCTGTGAGCAGAGTCCGGCGCCGTCGCTGCTGTGCGCCGCCGATGGTGTGGTGCACGCCGCCAACGACGCGGCCCATCACGTGCTGGGCCACGAGGCGGGCGCGCTGGTCGGGCGCCGACTGCGCGACCTGGTGGCGCCGGAGTCCAGGGAGGCCTTCGTCACCGCGATGGGCGTTGATCAGGTGCCACGAGCCGCGGAGCTGGAGACCGACCTGCAGCGTGCCGATGGCACGGTGTTTCGCTGCCACCTGTCGGGTCTGGTGTTCGCGGGGCCCAGGGGGGCGCCGGTGGCCTGGGTGACGCTGCGCGACCTGTCGGCGGCGGAGGCGCTGGCGCGTAGCGAGGCGGCGTTCCGTGCCCTCGGCGAGGCCACCAGCGAGGCAGTGGTGCTGCATCGGGGGGGCCGCATCGTGCTCACCAATGCGGCGGCTCGGTCGATGTTTCGGGCTCCCCTGTCGGCGGGCCGGGTGCTGCTCGACTTCATCGCGCCCGAAGAGCATGCCGATGTGGTCGCCCGCATCGCCCGCCGCAGCGACGCGCCCTACGAGAGCGTGGCGATGCGTGGAGACGGCACGCGCTTCCCCGTAGAGGCCCGCGGAGCCACCGTTCGCTACCAGGGGGAGACGCTTCGCGTCGCTACGATCCGCGACCTCACGGAGCGGCGGCAGCTCGAGCGTCGCCTGGCGGTATCCGACCGGCTCGCGTCCATGGGCATGCTGGCGAGCGGGGTGGCCCACGAGATCAACAACCCGCTGGCGTTCGTCATGCTCCAGCTGGAGCAGGTGCTCGGCAGGCTGGGCCCCGAGGCCGAGCCGGAGGTGGTCGGCTCGCTTCGGCAGGCGCTGCGGGGGGCCGACCGGATCCGGGGCATCGTCGACGACCTGCGGCAGCTCGCCGTGGCCGGGCCACAGGAGGGGGAGTCCGCGAATGTGGGCGAGGCCCTCGACCGAGCAGCCACCGTGGGTGGGCAGGCCCTCCGCCATGCGGCCACCCTCCGGGGCGACGGGCTGCGGGATCTGTGGGTCGCGACGACGCCGGGGCGACTGGGCCAGGTCTTCCTGAACCTGCTGCTCAACGCAGCTCAGGCCATCGGCCCGGGTGCCGCGGATGCCCACGAGATCCGGGTCACCGGCGGGATCGATCCCAGCGACCCCTGCATGGCGCGCATCGAGGTGGCCGACACGGGCCCTGGGGTGCGCGCCGACCTCTTGCCCCACCTGTTCGACCCGTTCGTGACCACCGCCAGCACCTCCTCCAGCATGGGCGTCGGGCTGTCGATCGTGCACCGTCTGGTGACCAGCAGCGGGGGAACCATCGATGTGGAGAGCGTGCTGGGTGAGGGCACGACCTTCGTCGTGCGGCTGCCGAGGGCGACGCCCGGCGATCCCGTCGCCTCTCCCGAGCCGGCTCCGCGAGCGCGCCAGCAAGGCCTGCGGCGCTCGCGGGTGCTGCTGGTCGACGACGAGAAGGGCGTGCGCGACGTGCTGTGTTCCCTGATGGAGGAAGCCTACGACGTGGTGACGGCTGACTCGGGGAAGAGGGCACTGGAGCTGCTGGAGGAGCGTCAGGACTACGCGGTCGTGCTGTGCGACTGGCTGATGCCGCACATGGGCGGGGAAGAGCTGCTCGAGGTGGTGCGGCGGCGCTGGCCCGAGCTCGTGCGGCGCTGGGTGGTCATGAGCGGCGGGATCACCGACGCGTCGGGCGGTGCACCCGATGGCGAGCCCGTGTTGCACCTCTTCAAGCCCTTTCGTGCCGCCCAGCTGTTCGCCGCGATCGCGGAGGTCCGGCAGCGCGCGCCTGCCGGAGGATGACCCGCTCAGGCGGGGTCTCGGTCGGGCGCTCGCCGCGAGGGGTTGCCATGGGGGCAGCTTCGACCCTCGCTCCATACAATGGCTGACGGAGCGTCAGCATGGTCCCTCTGCGTCCTGAGATCTATCGTGCTTCCGACCCGGCGGTGCAGTCCCTTCGCTCGCAAGGCAAGGTGTGGCGCGAGGTCGACCTGGTCGCCGAGCAGCTCGACGAGCTCGCCGAGGCTCGCAGTGTCGGGGCAGTCGATCAGGCCAAGGCCCGTGTAGCGGCCCGTGCCGAGCTGGTAGGGGAGGGCCCCGAGGAGGCCGTCGGTTGCTGGGTGCACTACCCCTGGTCGGGCACCCTGGTGCGGCTCCTCGAGCGGGGGCCGTTTCGGGAGCTGCGCCTCGACCGCAACCGCGACAAGATCACCCGCGACGAGCTCGCGGTGCTCGACCAGGCGGTCGTGGGGGTGGTGGGGCTCAGCGTCGGCAACGCCGTGGCGCTGACCCTGGCCCAGGAAGGCGTCTGCGGAACGCTCGTGCTCGCCGACTTCGACGTGCTGGGCACGTCCAACCTCAACCGGGTGCGCGCCGCGGTGGCCGATGTGGGCCTGCCCAAGACCGTGGTGGCCGCTCGGCAGATCGCCGAGGTCGACCCCTATGTGCAGGTGCGCTGCCTGCACGAGGGGCTCACCGACGACACCCTGGACGCGTTTCTCGACGGCCTCGACGTCGTGGTCGACGAGTGCGACGGGCTGGCCATGAAGCTGCGGCTGCGGCAGGCGGCTCGGCGCCGGGGGATCCCGGTGGTCATGGAGACGAGCGACCGGGGCACCCTCGACGTGGAGCGCTTCGACGAGGAGCCCGAGCGCGCCTTGCTCCATGGGCTGATCCCGGAGGTCGACCCGGCGGCGGTCCGTGCCCTCACCGACGGGGAGCGGCTGGGGCTGGTGGCGCGCATCGTGGGCACCGAGGTGAGCACGCGCGCCGCGGCCTCCATGCTGCAGATCGGCGCGACGCTGTCGACCTGGCCTCAGCTGGCCTCCGACGTGGCGCTGGGGGGCGCCACGGTGTGTGCGGCGGTGCGGCGCATCCTGCTGGGGCAGCCTATGACCTCGGGGCGTCGGCGGGTCGACCTGGGCCGGCTGCTGGCAGGGTCCCCCGAGACCACTTCGATCACCTCCTTCGAGCCACGCCCTCCGCCCCCTTCCTCCGGAGAGCCGCACCATCGGGCCCTGGTGGAGGCGGCGATCAAGGCCCCGTCGGGGGGCAACTGCCAGCCCTGGCGCTTCGCGTCCCACGGCGAGCGGCTGGCCGTGCATCACCTGCGGGCCCGCAGTCGCAGCCTCCTCGATCACGACGGCTTCGCCGGGCTGCTGTCGGTGGGGGCCGCCATCGAGGGCATGGCCCTGGCAGCCTCGTCGCGGGGAGAGCACCTCGTCGTGGAGCCCACCGGGGCCGCCGAGGGCCTGGTGGCGTGGGTTCATACCGAGGGCGGCGCGGCGCCCGACCCGCTGTGGGAGTACCTGGGCGAGCGGTTCACCGACCGCCGGCTGCCCGAGCGCGTGCCCCTGGCGCCCGCGCTGGCGGCCGCCCTCGACAGGGAGCTGCGACCGGGCGAGTCGCTGGAGCTGGTGACCGCTCCCGACGCCCTCGCCGAGCTGGGCGCTCACCTCGGTGCGGTCGACCGGGTGCGCTTCCTGCACCCCGAGCTGCACCGCGAGATGTGGGAGGAGGTGCGGTTCTCCGATGCGGAGGCGGCGGCTCGTCCTGACGGCATCTCGCTGGCCGAGATGGCGGTGGGGCCCGGCGACGAGCCCGTCATGCGCTTGCTGCGTCGGCCCGACGTGGCCGCCTTCCTGCGTCGAACGGGAGGGGGGCAGCGGCTGGGTGACCTGGCCGGCAAGTGGGTGGCCTCGGCGTCGGCCCTGGGGCTGCTGTCGTGCGAGCACACCGATCCGGCCTCGCTACTCGCAGCGGGCCGCACCATGCATCGGGTGTGGCTGACCGCCGTGGCGCATGGCTTCGCCGTGCAGCCGGTGGGGGTCGCTGCCTACATGGTTCGCCACCTGGGTACCGAGCTCGAGGCTGGCTACCTGCCCAGCGATCGCGACGTCCTCAGAAAATGTGATGACGCGCTGTCATCGCATTTCCCTGGGTCAAGGCCGACAAGTCGGCTGCTTTTGTTCCGAATCCTGGCGGGGAACCCCCGTTATGCCCTTCAAAGTCGACTCCCGGTGACCGAAGTGTGGTCGTGACCGGGGCCGCCGCCGGAACTCCATCCACCGCGCGCCCGCCCAGGTCGCGGGAGACCGGGAATGGAGTACCAGATTCGGGCGGCACGCCCGGAGGAGCGGCGGCGTGTGTTCCGCGGCCGCTACGATGTCTACGTCGACGAGATGGGTGCTATGCCGCCGAATCTGCGGCGGGAGGTGCGGGACCGCTTCGACGAGCTGTCGAGCACCCTCAACCTCGTGGTCGTCGACGGGCTGCGCATCGTCGGGGGCGCCCGCTGGGTCGTCGATCGGGGCCAGGGCACCACGGCCGATGCCTACTACGACTTTCGGCCGCACCTGCCCGCCGATGCACTGCGCGGTGCGGGCTCCATGCTGTGGATGGCGCCGGAGGCCCGCGGCCAGAAGGGCCTCATCGCTCAGCTGATGGCCGAGGGGCTGTCGTGGTGCATCGACGAGGGCATCAGCCACGTGCTGGCCACGGTCAACCCGCCCGTGGCCTCGCGCTTCGCCAAGGTGGGCTACCGGCCCGTGGGCGAGGCCTTCACCCACGACAGCGGACTACCGGTGCAGCCGATGATCCTGGAGACGGGCGTTGCGAGCCGGCGACTGGCGGCCTGATCGCGATCACCCTTGCAGGCGTACCGTCCTGTGCCGATAGGTGCACATGAGCCTCACCGTCGACCATGCAGCTCGCTTCCGCCAGGCCAGCCTGGAGCTGTCGGTGCGCGGGCTGACCCTGACCTTCGGCATCGGCACGTTGATCGGGGTCATTCCGCTCGTCACCGGTACCGAGCCCATGGCGTTCTTCGCGCCGGCGGTGGTGGCGGTGGTGGCGGCCACGGCGTGGTGGCGGATGCATCGCGGCGACGCCACGAGTGCCCGGTGGATGGTCACCGTGGTCGGCCTGCTCTACGTCGGGGCGACCCTCGGCTTCGCCAGCAAGCTCATCGTGCTCGCGGTCGGTTTTCCCCTCACCTTCCTGCTGCTGCTGCTGGTGCACCTCGTGCATCCGTCGCAGGTGGCGAAGAGGGTGGGCTGGATCGGCGTGGGCACGGTGGTGTTCGGCTGCGCCCGGCTGCTGAGCTCGTCCCACCTGGCGACGGAGTGGCCCCTCGCGACGGGCGCGGTGGCCCAGACGCTCGCAGTGCTGTTCGCCAACGGCGTGCTCGCCCGCCTCGGCCGCGGCTGGGAGGAGGCGCTGGCCGAGCTGGAGACGGCGAACCGCCGGATCGCGATGTCGTACGAGGTCGCGGTCGACGCGAGTCAGGCGAAGAGCCGCTTCCTCGCCTCGATGTCGCATGAGCTGCGCACGCCCCTCAACGCGATCCTGGGCTACGCCGAGCTGGTCGAAGACGACGTGGCCGACGGGATCCTGCCCGAGGGCGACGACCTGGGCCGCATCCAGCGGGCGGGCCGTCACCTGCTGGGCCTGGTCAACCAGGTGCTCGACCTGTCGCGTGTCGAGGCGGGGCACCTGGAGCTGGAGCTCGAGCCGGTCGACCTGGCGTCGGTGGCCGAGGAGGTGGCCGACTCGCTGCGTCCCGAGGCCCGCCGCAAGGGCACCGAGATGGTGCTGCAGCTCGACCCGACGGTGCCCCACGTGCGCCTCGACGGGATGCGCACCCGCCAGGTCCTCACCAACTTGGTGGCCAATGCGGTGAAGTTCACCGACGGAGGCACGGTCACGCTCTCCCTCCTCGATGGCGTCGATGATGTGCGCATGGTCGTCCGCGACACGGGGCAGGGCATCGCACAGCAGCACCTGGGCCGGATCTTCGAGCCCTTCCAGCAGGCCGACGACACGGTGCAGCGCACCCACGGGGGCACCGGGCTGGGGCTCGCCATCAGCCGCCGCCTGGTGACGGAGATGGGGGGTGATCTGTCGGTGGACTCCGAAGAAGGCGAGGGCACCACCTTCACCATCGCCTTCCCGCGGCATCGGGCGGTCACCGCCCTCGACAAGGTGAGCTAGCCGCTCCTACATCGGCACGAACACGCAGCGGAAGCCCTCGCTGGCGGTGTTGTTCCAGCTGTTGTGGTGCACGGTGAAGACGCCGACGTCTTCGGTGCCCTTGGAGCCACCGGAGCCGACGCTGGAGGGGCTGTAGGAGCCACCGCGGGTGAGGTTGCCCTGGCCGCCGTACACCCGCCCCATGCCGTGCACGTAGGTGAAGTCGCCGGCGGGCGCGAAGGCCTCGCGGTAGCCCTCCCAGCCGACATCGACGGTGAACGCGCTGTTGTCGAAGTCCATCCACAACCCATCAGGGGCCCCTGGGGACCCATCCACCCGCTCCCGCAGGTTGCCGGCCAGGTCGAACAGCTCCTCGCCGTTGTGCAGCCAGTGGCTTCGCTTCTGGCTCCAGTCGGCGGAGGCTGGGTCTTCGCAGCTCGGGTTGTTGGTGCCACCGCAGGGCCCGCCGAGGGCGTCGAGCACGACCTCGGGGTCTTTGTCGGAGTGGCCCCGGTTGACCAGGCCCGCGCCCACTGCGCTCCCCGACCAGTTGCCGGGCTCTCTCTCGATGGACCTCGCGGTCGCCTGCCACTGCTGGTTGGTGATCAGCTGGTAGGGGAAGCCGATCAGGTCGCAGAGCACGCGGGCATCGGAGGTGGTGACGGTGCTCCACGGCAGGCCGTCGGGGGTGGACACGGCGGGCAGGTCGGCGTCGAAGCCGCTCTGCCCCGACACGCCCTCGGCCCGCATCTCGTAGCGGGCCAGGCAGAAGGGGGTGCTGCCCAGGGCGTCGTCGCCGGGCACGAACACGTAGTCGTCGGGGCAGGTGATGAACCCGGCGGAAGTGACGGGCTGGGAGTGGTTGCCGGCCACATCCACCGCGCGCACGCTGACCCAGTACCAGGCCTCGCGGAGCAGGGGAGCAGGCAGGGCCACGTCGACGTCGAGCACGGCCTCGGGCTGGGTGCCGGCGAAGCTCCAGGGCAGGGCGTCGTCGCCGTAGGGCGCGGTGCCGACCGCCACCTCGAAGCCCGCGAAGCCGCTGGCGGCGTCGGTGAGGGGGTGGGACCACGTGACGAGCCCGTCGACGGGGGCGCGGTCGTCGACCAGCTCGGTCGGAACCTCGGGGGGCTGGATGTCGACGGTCCACCCGGTGGACGCGGTGAAGGCGGAGACGGTGCCGTCGGGATGGAAGGCCCGCACGCTGGCGTAGTAGGTGACGCCGTCGAGGAGCACGTAGATGGCGCCGAAGGTGTGCTCGGTGGCCATGCCCACGTCGGCCCAGCAGGCAGCATCGTCGGCTCCGGGGGTGGTCCCCAGGGCGATCTCGTAGTGGGTGACGCCGGCGACGGGGGACCAGCTGATGGCCGGCGAGGCGGTGAGGCGGTGGTGCCAGGCCACATGGGTGACCTCGGAGGGGGCCTCGGGGCAGCCGGCCTCGCACATGGCTGCGACGGGGTCGCACAGCGGGTTGTCGTGGTACAGCCCGTCGTCGGTGGTGGTGGTGTCGGGGGGCTCGGCGAGGGCGCCGGCGAGGATCCACGCCTCGATGAGGTCGAGCTGGCCGGCGGTGAGGGGGCCGGCGGTGGGCATGGCGCCCCCGGTGCCGCCGACCTCGGCCTGGCGGTCGTTCAGCTTGAGCCACAGGTAGCTGGCGTCGGGGTCGAAGGGCTCGACGTAGGCGAGGCCGGTCTGTGGGTCGACCACGCCGACGAGGTCGTCGGCGCTGTCGACGGACAGGTCGCCGGAGGGGAGCAGGTTGTCGACGTGGCAGGGGGCGCAGGCGTCGGCGAGCACGGGCTGCACGTCGCTCCAGGTGATCAGCGACGGGTCGGTGTCGGTGTCGGTGTCGGCATCTGCGTCGGCATCGGTGTCGGTGTCGGTGTCGGCATCCGCGTCGGCGTCGGTGTCGGTGTCGGCCGGCGTGGTGTCGGGCGGGGTGCGCTGGGGCGTGTCGGAGGCGCAGGCGGCGAGGAGCAGGAGCACGGTCCACCGACTCATGGGACCACCTCTCCGCGGAAGCGGAAGCTGTCGGTGAGGGGGATGGTGCGCAGCAAGGTGGGCACGTCGCCGGCTGCGAAGGCCGACTGCAGCTCGTCGGTGCTGCAGGTGTCGCTCTCGCCTGGCTCGCGGCCCCAGCCCATGCGGAACCACTGCAGCACGAAGCACTCCTGCACCTCAGGCACGGCGGTGAGCAGCCCGGCGAGCTCGACGGCCCCGTAGAAGGCCCCAGCCTGGCTCGAGTAGGTGAGCACCCCTGAGGCGTCGACGGGGATGGCGTTGCCCTCGGTGTCGCGCCAGCGGCCGATGGGGTCGTAGTGCTCGAAGCCCAGGCCGATGGGGTCCATGCTCGAGTGGCAGCCGGAGCACAGCGGGTCTTGGGTGTGGCGGGCGTAGCGCTCCCGGGTCGACAGGTCGTCGTCGAGGGGGGGCAGGGTGATGTCGAGGTCGCCGGGTGGGTCTTGCTGCTCGCCGCAGTACAGCTGCTCGAACACGAACAGGCCGCGGTGCACGATGCTGGTCTGGTTGGAGTGGGCGGCATCGGCGAGGAAGCTGCCCTGGGTGAGCAGCCCGGAGCGCTCGTCGGCGGGCAGGGTCACCCGCTCCCAGGCGTCGGGATCGGTGGGGGGCGTGACACCGTAGTGGTCGGCCAGCGCACCGTTGACGAAGGTGTGGTCGGCGGTGAGCAGCGCGTGCAGGCTGCCGTCGCCGTCGAAGATGACGTCGGTGGCGAAGCGGCGGGTCTCCTCCCGTAGATCGGCTGCCAGCTCGGGGGACCACGTGGGGAAGGCGGTCGGGTCTTTCGCGGTGGTGTCGAGGTCGGTGAGGCCCATCCACTGCTCGACGAAGTCGCCGACGATCTCGCGGGCGCGGGGGTCGTCGAGGAGGCGGTCGACCTGGGCCGCGAGCACGGCGGGGTCGGTGAGGGTGCCGTCGTCGGCCAGGGCCAGCAGCTCCTCGTCGGGGGTGCGGCCCCACAGCAGCAGCGACAGGCGGGTGGCGAGCTCGTGGGCGGTGAGGGGCACGCGGTCGCCCTGGGCCTGGCTCGGGTCGCCGAGCTCGATGCGGTAGAGGAACTGCGGCGACTGCAGCATCGCCTGCACCACCAGCGCGAGGCTTCCCTCGAAGCCCTCGATGGGCTCCATGGCGGCGAACAGGTCGACGAAGATCTGGCGCTCGTCGGCCTCCAGGGGGCGGCGGAAGGCGCGTCGGCCCAGGTCGTCGATGAAGGACTCGGCGCAGACCTGGTCGCCGCTGGCGGGGTCGCACGGCAGCAGCGAAGCCCAGTCGATGGCGGCGGTGCTGTCTTCCGAGGCGCGCATCAGCCCGTCGGCCATGAGCTGGGAGACCGACACGGTGCTGGCGCTGCCCTCGAAGCCGTGCACGGTCGGGTCGGCAGGCAGCCGGCCGGCGGTGCCCCCCAGCACGGCGAGCAGGTCGAAGACGGAGCGGTCGATCTGGTCGGTGGTGAGCATGCGCAGCGGGGCGTCGGGGGCACCGCTGGGCTCGCACGGGCCGGTGTCGGTGTCGGTGTCGGTGTCGGCATCCGTGTCGGTGTCGGTGTCGGTGTCGGCATCCGCATCGGTGTCGGTGTCGGTGTCGGTGTCGCTCGACGTGGGGACCGTGTCGTCGGCGGGCTCGGCCTTGTCGCCTGGGCTGCAGGCGAGGGCGATCAGGGGCAGGAGTGGGGCCCACCTCATCATGACAGCACCCCCGTGAGCACGCCGTTGGCGAAAGCAGGGTCGCCGAAGCTGGTGTCGGCGAAGCCGAGCCCCTGGAGCAGGGCGGCGAACAGGTCGCCGTGGGCGGCCCCCCCGAAGTCGAGGTTTCGCCCTCCGACGTGGCCCGCTCCTCCGCCGGCGAGCAGGTAGGTCTTGCCGGTGTGGCCGTGGTTGGAGCCCTGGTTGAACACGTTGCCGTAGACGACCAGCGTGTGGTCGAGGACCGTGCCCTCGCCCTCGGGGATCGCGTCGAGGGCGGCGAGCAGGTAGGCGAGCTGCTCGGAGTACCACCCGTAGCTGTCGATGAGGTCGTCTTCGAGCTCGGGGGTCGCGGGGCCGGCGTGGACCGCGTCGTGCCAGCCGCTGGGGAAGTCGACATCGAGCCAGGGCCAGTCTTGGTAGTCGCCGAAGGCCAGGGTGGCGACGCGGGTGAGGTCGCAGGCGAGGGACATGGCGAGCATGTCGATCATCGCCTTGCTCTTGCCCGGCGTGGAGCTGTCGACCAGGTCGGGAGCCGGGTCGGTGCAGGCATCGCCGACGGAGCCCCCGGCGATGGCCTGCTCGAGGGACTCGATGCTCGCCAGGTGGGTGTCGAGCTTCAGGCGGTCGGCGGCGGAGACCTTGGGGCTGATGAGGCCGATCTGGGACTTCACGGCGCCGAGCACGGCCTCGCGGCGGGCGAGGCGGGCGGCGAGCTCGACGGGGTCGGCCCCGACGAGGTCTTGGAACAGCCGCTCGTACATCGCGTCGGGGCTGTTCTCGACGTGCACGGGCTGGCCGAGGCCCTTCCAGGAGTAGGCCTGGGTGTTCTGGGTGGAGGCGCCGACGCCGAACTCCAGCGAGTCGTAGGCACACAGCCCGGCCCAGCGGCTGGCGACGACCTGGTCGAGGCTGGGCCCCCCGGCGCCGACGGGGCTGGCGACGCCGTCGGAGCCGACCGCCCAGTCCATCCCCTGGGCCGTCCAGGTGTGGAGCAGGCAGCGGGTGTGCCCGTTGTAGGAGCCGTCGAGGGTGTTGGTGGCATCGTCGATGCCGCCGCACAGGGTGAGCCGGCTCTGGTAGGGCGCGAGGGCCGCCAGGATGGGACCGAGCGTGAAGTCGGTCTCGCTGGTGCCTGGGGTGACGAGCTGGTCGGGCAGGGAGCCCTGGCTGCGGGTGACGATGACGAGGCGCGTCGGAAAGCTCGCGTCTTGGGCGTGGGCCGTGCGGCCCAGCGACTCGAGCAGCGGCATCGCGGTGAGCGAGGCTCCGAAGGCGCGCAGCAAGGCGCGGCGAGAAGGCATGGTCCCCCCAGATGAGACGGGACCATCCTATGGGATGAGGAGCTAGGCTGCTGTGACACCCGCATGACACGGGGGTGTCGGGGCGCTGGAGAGCGTGAGCTCGTCGACCGGTAGGGGCAGGCGCACCGTGAAGGTCGAGCCCTCGCCGACGACGCTGCGGGCGGTCAGGCTGCCCCCGAGCAGGTGGGCGAGCTCCTGGGAGATGGCCAGGCCGAGGCCGGCGCCGCCCTGGTTTCGGGTGGAGCTGGGGTCGGCCTGGGCGAATCGATCGAACAGGGAAGCGAGCAGTTCGGGGGCGATGCCGGTGCCGGTGTCGTGCACGTCGAAGCGGAGCTCGCCGTCGCGGTCGTCGCTCCAGGTGACCTCGACGTGCACCTCGCCGTCGTGGGTGAACTTGGCGGCGTTGCCGATGAGGTTGACGAGGATCTGCTTGAGTCGGACGGCGTCGGTCGGCAGCGGCGGGAGGCGCGGGGGCACGGTGACCCGGAGACGGTTGCCCCCTCGGCGGACGGACGGTGCGGTGGCGTCGTGCACCGAGGCCAGGAGCTGGTCGACCTCGACCTCGGCGAGCTGCAGCTCCAGACGGCCTGCCTCGATCCGGGCCAGGTCGAGCACGTCGCTGACCATCGCGAGCAGGTGTCGGGCCGACCCGAGGACGCGATCGAGGTCGGAGCGCGTCTGGTCGTCGTCGGCGTCGTCGTGCAGCATCTCGGTGTAGCCGATGATGGCGTTGAGGGGGGTGCGCAGCTCGTGGCTCATGTTGGCCAGAAACGAGCTCTTCGCGACGTTGGCGGCCTGCGCTGCGGCTTCGGCTCGGGTGCGGACCTCGACCTCGCGCTGCAGGGCCTCCATGCTCTGCTGCAGGTCGAAGGTGCGCTCCGCGACGCGCTGCTTGAGGCGCTCGCTGGCCTGCTGTAGCTGCCGGTCTCGGGCGGCCAGCTGGGCCAGCACCCCCTGGCGGCGGTGCACGGCGATGGCGCAGAAGGCCCCCAGGGTGCCCAGGCTGGCGATCACCCACAGGGGATCGGTCTGCGGGTGGGGCGTCATCCAGGCGAGGGCGAAGGGGACCAGGGTCATCGTGCCGGTGTAGAACACTGCCTCGACGGTGGTGCGCAGCAGCAGGCTGCAGCAGAACACCACGATCACCAGGCCGACGACACGCTCGGGGGCGAAGTGGTTGATCGCGCTGTTGGCGGTGAACCACAGCGAGAACGCCACGACCATCAGCCATCCAAGGCTGCGGAGGTGGGTCGCTACCCAGGTAGAGCGCGAGCTCGCGAAGGCTGCTGCGAAGCCGTAGGCCGAGAACACCAGACGCTGGGGAGTGGAGTCCCACTGCTCGGGCCACAGCTGCTGGTAGACCAGGCCGAATCCAGGGATGGCTACGGCGGCAACGACCAGCAGCCAGCGGGTGAGGCTGCGCTCGCCGTCGTCGATCGTCTGGGATGGTGCCGTGGAGAACACGCAGACCTGTCGGCTCGAACCGCGCCGGGATTGAGCGGGTGCGATAGGCGGGGCAGGCAACCGCGACCCCGGAGGCCCACGTGGTCCACAGGTATACCTTCGAGCTCGAGCGCCGCTGGAACCGAGGTGAGCTGCAGGTGCGGCTGGAGCGGCCCGGCATGACGCGACCGCTGGGCTACTGCGATGGCACCCCCGAAGACGAAGAGGCGCTGCAGGCGATCGGGCGGGAGGAAGGGCTCGACGAAGACATGCCGATCAGCAAGCGCATCCTGAAGACCGGGCGGCAGGTGTGGACCATTGGCACGATGCCGGTGTTCGACGAGGAAGACGACGACTGAGCGAAGGGGTGTGGATGGCACATGCCCAGCAACCCGGGCCCGCCGCAGAAGCGCTCCGCTCCACCTCAGAACACGCCGGGCGCGATCTCACAGGCCGTGTAGCTGGCCTCGTGCCCCCGCCACTCGACAACGATGTCGCCCCCCTCGAAGCTGACCGTCGCCTCGTCGGTGACGAAGCTCCCCTGCTGGGGGGTGGGGCAGCGGCTGGCCGCGGGCGCGTCGCTCCACACCACCCCCTCCAGGCTGCCTCCCGCCGCGCGCCCTTGTAGCGACAGCCCGTTGCCCTCCCGGGTGAGGGTGAGCCCGTCGAGCTGGGTATCGAGGGACCCCGCTCTGACCGCCCCCGACACCGTCGCCGACCACGCCGTCGGGGTGCCCTGCCAGGTGCCGTCGAGGCCGAGCTCCAGATCCGCCCCACCCACTGAGGCCTCGGACCGGCTCAGCCCCACGGCCCCGCGGTCGACATCGAGCCACACGTGGCCCCCGATGTCAGCGGGGAGCAGGCCCGACCAGGGAATGCAGCTGGGCTGCTGGTAGTCGAGCTCCTGTACGTAGCTGTCGGTCGCGCCTACGCGGCTGGTGCAGGGGCAGCCGCACACGCCGGAGTGCCGGAGCGTCTCGTCGTCGTCGGGGGCGTCGTCGGCATGCGACAGCAGCTCCGCCGCAATCACCGCTGCGCCCAGCGCATCGCCCGCCGCGAAGGCGGCGGCGTCGTGCTCCTCGGCGATGCGCTCCGTAGAGACACACGCCACCAGCCACAACACGATCATGGCGCGATCTGCCGGATGACGCTGTTGAGGGTGTCGAGCACGTAGACCGTGCCGTCGGGGCCCACCCGCACGTTCACGGGCCAGTGCAGCGTCGCCTCGTCGCGGGGCCCCCCGTCGCCGGTGTAGTCGGCCACGCCCGGCGTGCCGGCCCAGCTGGTGATGGTGCCATCGGTGTCGATGCGGCGGACCACGTGGTTCTCACTGTCGGCGATGTAGACCCGGCCCTCGGCATCCACCGCCACCCCCTGCGGCGTGTCGAGCTGCGCCCCCGAGGCCGGCCCGCCATCACCGGAGAAGCCCGGCGCGCCGGTGCCCGCGAGGGTGGTGACCTCGCCGGTCGCGGTGTCGACCCTGCGGACGGCGTGGTTGCCCGTGTCGGCCACGTACAGGTAGCCGTCGTGCCAGGCGAGGTGCTGGGGCCCGTCGAAGCTCGCCTCGGCGCCGACGCCGTCGACCAGCTCCCGCTCCCCGTTGCCCGCCAGGGCATCGATGGTGCCGTCGGGATGGACCACCCGCAGGCAGTGGTTGCGGGTGTCGCCGATGTACAGCGTGTCGTCGTCGGCGATGGTGAGCCCGACCGACTGCGACAGCCCGGCCTCCAGGGCGGGGCCGCCATCCCCCGTCCACGACTCGATGCCGGGCTCGGTGGCCGACCCGGCGTAGACATCGAGCCAGCCGTCGACCACCCGCAAGATCCGTGCCCCGTGCTGCTCGTTGACGTAGTAGGTGCCGTCGGACCCCACCACCATCGACACCGGGTTCTCGAGCGGGGTCTGCAGCGCGTCGACATCGACGCTGGCGTAGGCATGCACGCCCATGCCGATGATGGTGTGCACGGTGCCGTCGGGCTCGGCCCGCAGCACGCGCATGTTGTTGTAGTCGACGATCAGCGGCTGATCGTCGAGGTCGAAGGCGAGGTCGGTCGGCAGGAACAGCGTCGTGTTGCTGGCCTGGCCGCCGTCGTCGCCCCAGCCCCGGTCGCCCGTGCCGGCGAAGGTGCAGATCTGCCCGCTGGAGGTGCAGTCGATGGGCGGCACCGCCGTGTCGTCGCCGCCCGAGCTACCGGAGCAGCCGAGCAAGACCAGCGATGTGAGCGCCCAGCGCATGCCTCTCCCTCGTGCCTGCTACTTCTTTACCCGACGGAACACGTGGTTGAGCGTGTCGGCGATGTACAGGTTGCCCTCGGCGTCGACCTCGACACCGAAGGGCTCGCCCAGCAGTGCCTCGTTGGCCGGGCCCTCGTCGCCCTCGAAGCCGGTGACGCCGCACTGGCCCGCGAAGGTGTTGATGATGCCGTCGGGGGTGATGACGCGGACGCAGCTGTTCTTCGTGTCGGCGATGTAGACCTCGCCGTCGATGCCCACGGCCACGTCGCGGGGGGTGTTGAACACCGCCTCGGTCGCGGGGCCACCGTCGCCAGCGAAGCCGGGCACGGAGCCCTTGTCGACCATGGTGACTTCCTCGGTCTCGGGGTCGATGATCTCGTCGACGCCGGCCGAGGTGTACTTGCCTGCGAACAGGTCGATGGTGCCTGCGTCGAGGTCGATCACGCGGATGATGCCGTTGACCGTGTCGGTCAGGTAGAGCATGCCGTCGGCGATGGTGATCTTGGACCCCGGATCTGCCTTCTGCGCGGTGTGGCCGTGCAGCATGGCATCGACGGCCGGGCCGCCGTCGCCGGAGTAGCCGGGCTGGCGGGGCTGGCCTGCGATGGTGCTGATCTCGCCGCTGCGCGTGATCTTGCGGATGATGTGGTTGGCCTGGTCGGAGAAGTATAGATCGCCGTTGCGGTCGTCGAAGGCGACGGAGCTCGGCAGGTCGAGGGTGGCGTCGCCCAGGGGGCCGCCGTCGCCGCCGTAGTTGCGGCCGCCGTTGCCCGCATGCCAGGTGATCTCACCCGTCGTCAGGTCGAGCTTGTTGATGCGGCTGTTGTGCCAGGCAGCCACCCACACGATGTTCGGGTCGTCGGGGTCGATGGCGACGTTGGTCGGGTGGTTCCACGCATGGGCCATGGCGTCGCAGGGCGTGCCTTCGTAGCAGCCGTCGGAGCCGATGGGGCCGTCACCGAGCATGCCGGTGCCGGTGATGGTGTAGACCTTGTCGTCGGCGCCGATGTGGCGGACCCGGTGGTTGTTGAAGTCGGGGAACACCGGGATGCCGTCGCTGCCAAAGGCGATGTCTTGCGGCAGGTACATCGATGCCTCGAGGCGGTCTTCGCCCTCGGGGGCGAACATGGCCTGGCCGGGCACGCCGGCCCAGGTGCAGATGGCGCCAGGCGCGTCACACGGATCGGCAGGCTGCGTGTCGTCGTCGCCGCCGCCGCAAGCCACCAGGGAGAGAGCCAGTACAGAGAAAATGTGTCGCATGGGGGACCTCACTCAGCGGTAGACGATGCGGAAGCGATGGTTGTAGGTGTCGGCGATAACCAGGTTGCCCTCGTTATCCAGGTCGACACCGAACGGGCGGTACAGCGTGGCGTCGGCCGCCGCGCCGCCGTCACCACCGGTGTGCTGCTCGTCGCAGGCGACGGGCACCAGCAGGCCGTTGGTGAGGTCGCAGCTGGCCTCGCCGGTGCCGGCGAAGGTGGAGACCTCGTAGGTGGCGAGGTCGATGCTGCGCACCTTGTGGTTGTTGGCGTCGGCCACGAACAGCTGGCCGGCGGCCTCGTCGAGGGCGAAGCTCACCGGGTAGTGGAACTGCGCGCTCGCGCCCGGGCCGTCGACATCACCGGCGACACCGGGGGTGCCGGCCACCAGCGAGATGGTGCCCGCCTCGATGTCGATGGCGCGGATGATGTGGTTCTCGGAGTCGGCGATGAACAGCGTGGAGCCGTCGGCCGTCATGGCCATCGCGCCGCCGGGCTCGGGGTTGTCGTTCTTCGGGAAGCCGAAGCACGCGTCGAGGGCATCGCCCTCGACCCCGATGTCGTCGCCGTTCGCGGCCAGGCACTTGTCGCCGTTGCCCGCGATGGTGTTCACCATCCAGCCGTCGCGATCGAGGACGCGGATGCGCTCGTTGCGCATGTCGAGGATGTAGACGAAGTTCGGGTCGACGGTGTCGAGCAGCACGGCCTTGGGCTGGTTGAGCTGCGTCTCCTCGGCGGGCTCGTCGAACTCGGTGCCCGCGAAGCCCGGGGCTCCACCCAGGTAGACGTGCACGAGGCCGGTGGTGGGGTCCCACGTGCGGAGCTTGTGGGTGTGCCAGCTCGCCGACAACAGCGTGCCGTCGGGCAGCCACAGCTGCTGGGTGGGGTGGTTCAGGTTGACCGAGGTGCCGGGTGCGCCAGCTTCGGTGCTGTCGAGCAGGTCGGGGTCGCCGTCTCCGAGGAAGTCGGTGCCCATGATCGTCTCGAAGCCCGCCTCGGGGTCGGCCAGGACGGCACGGAGCTTGTGGTTGTTCCAGTCGGCGATGATCGGGTCTTGCCCGGGGGCGTGGGCCGCCGACATCGGGAAGGAGAACCACGCGTCGAGGCGGTGCACATCGTCGCCGTTGTAGCCGTTGTACCCGGCACCGGCCCAAGGGCAGATGGTGCCCGCGTCGGTGGGGCAGTCGCGCATCACGCCAGGCCGCTCGTCGGTGGGCTCGGGGATGGTGTCGCCGGGGTCGTCGTCGCCCCCGCCGCAGGCGGCGAGGAAGAGGGTGGCAGCAAGGAAGTGCAGTCGCATGGAGTCCTCGTCTACAGGGAGAAGGGAGCCACGTCGGGCGCATCGGTGACGATGGCGCCCGCCGTGAGGGAGATCAGATCGCCGCCGACCGACCAGACGTTTCCGTCGGGATCGATCCAGCAGCCATGGAGGTCGTAGGTGGTGACGGCCGGGGCGTACTCGGCCCAGCCCGCCGCCGCGTCGCGCGACCAGACGGCTCCGCGCACACCGCACGCGATGACCTTGTCGCCGCGCACGTTGACGCCGTTGAAGCCGGGCGCCACGCTGGCGGGCGGCGGGGAGTCGTCGGCCCACGCCGAGCCGTCGTAGCGGGCGACGGTGGCGTTGCCGAAGCCGCCCACTGCGATGACCTCGGCGTCGCTACCCGCCACCGTGGTGAGGGTGGTGGACTCGTAGACCGGGGCCGGGTCGACCTCGGTGAACGCCGAGCCATCCCAGTGGGTGATCAGGGCACCGGTGCCCACCACCCAGACATCGTCGGGGCTGGTGCCCCACACCTTGAAGGCGGAGCGCACGGTGGTGTCGCGGGGGGCGACCGTGGCCACCTCCGTCCAGTCGGTGCCGTCGTAGTGGATGATGCCGCCGTCGCGCAGGCCGTTGACGTTGCCGCCCACCGTCCACACGTCGGTGGCGGAGGTGCCCCACAGCCCGAACAGGGTGAGGTTGGGGTCGGCCGCTGCGTGCTCGGTGAAGGTGCCGGCGCCGATGTCCATCGTGACGACCTTGCCGCCCGCACCCGACAGGAACAGCGTGTTGGCACCGTCGCCCCACACCCACCACAGGTCGCCCTCGGTGCCGGTGTCGACGCGGGACCACGTGGTGCCGTCGAAGTGCACCAGCAGAGGGCCGCTGCCGTCGTCGGCCCCGACCGCCCAGATGTCGCTGGCCGAGGTGCCCCAGATGGAGAGCAGCGCCGCCGACGGCAGGTCGGCCCCCTCGGCGAGGAGCGTGAGGGATGCCCCCGAGGGGGTGGTGTCGGTGTCGGTGTCGGTGACCGTGGGCTCGGCGGTGTCGGAGCCGTCGCTCTCCTTGTCGCCACCACAGGCACTCAGGCCCACCACGGCCAGCATCGCGAGGGCGCGGGTCACTGGGCGGCTCCGGCCAGGATCCAGGCCTCGACGTGCGCGATGCTCTCGTCGGGCAGCTTGCCCGACGGGGGCATCATGGTGGAGATGGACTGCGCCTGCAGTGCTTCCCACAGCCGGGAGTTCTCGGGGTCGCCGGGCACGACGTAGGTGTCGATGTCTGCGCGCAGGTCGATGCTGTTGGTGGCGGGGTGGCAGCTGTCGCAGTGGTCTTCGAACAGCTTCTGCACGCCATCCCAGTCTTCGGTGTAGGCGGCGGGCGTGGCGTCGGACCCGGTGTCGGCCGTGGGGGTGGACTCGCCATCTCCGCCACAGGCCAGCAACAACAAAACGAACATCGAGAGACTCCTCAGGCAACGTGGTGCGACAACTTGCCGCAAGGGATCCCTGAGTAGCGCAGATTTCTCCGATCGGCGCCCACGATGCGGTGGACGCCGCTCTCAGCGGCTCAGAAGCCGAGGCTCCCGTTGCAGTTGTCGTCTTCCTGGTCGAGGAGGACCTCGTCAGCATCCGGGTTGATGGACGGGTCTTCGTCGTTGCAGTCGTCGCCGCCGTGGTCTTCGTGGTCGAAGCCGTCGCCGTCTTGATCGAAGTCGGATCCTCCGTCGCAGGCCTGGTCGGCCCCGTCGTACCAGATCTCGTCGGCGCCCTGGTAGGCCAGGGGGTCGACGTCGTCGCAGTCGGTGCCTCCGTAGTCGAGGCTGTCCTGACCGTCGGCGTCCTGGTCGTAGTCCGACGCGCCATCGCAGTCCTGATCGACGCCGTCGTACCACAGCTCGGTGGCGCCGGGATTCCGCAGCAGGTCGGTGTCGTCGCAGTCGTCGCCGCCGTGCTCGGCGCTGTCGTAGCCGTCGAGGTCGGCGTCGTAGTCGCTGGCTCCATCGCAGTCCTGATCGACGCCGTCGTAGTAGATCTCGTAGGCGTCGGGGGAGATGGCGGGATCGGTGTCGTCGCAGTCGCCCTCGGCAGGGCTGAAGCCGTCACCGTCGTAGTCGTCCATCGGCAGCGTGGTGCCCGTCTCGGGCTCGTCGACCAGCCCGTCGCAGTCGTCGTCGATGCTGTTGCCCTCGATCTCGAGGCCGAGGCTCGACACCCCGGCGTCGGTGTCGTCGCAGTCGCCTCCGCCATAGGCGTCGGAGGCGTCGCCGTCGCCATCGGCGTCGTAGTCGTCGTCGCCCGCGCAGTCGGCGTCGAGGCCGTCGTAGGGGACGTCGTTGGCGTCGGGCCGCACGTTGGCGTCGCCGTCGTCGCAGTCGCCGTCGATCTCCGTCCATCCGTCGCCGTCGAGGTCGTCGCTGGTGAGACCCTCGTCGATGTCGCCGTCGCAGTCGTTGTCGATCTTGTCGTCGGCGACCTCGGGGGTGCCCGGCGAGACCGTCGCGTCGGTGTCGTTGCAGTCGCGGCCATCGACATCGGAGGTGGTGTAGCCGTCGCCATCCTGGTCGAAGTCGGAGCGCTGGTCGCAGTTGGCGTCGACGCCGTCGTACCAGGTCTCGGGCATGCCCGGATGCACCATGGGGTCGGCGTCGTCGCAGTCGTCGCCGCCGAAGTCGTCGCTGTCGTAGCCATCGCCGTCGGCGTCGTACTCGTCGTCGTCGCCGTTGCAGGCCTGATCGATACCGTCGTAGGGCACCTCCGCCGCCGCGGGGCCGATGGAGGCGTCGGTGTCGTCGCAGTCGGTGGCGAGGGGGGCGCCGTCGCCGTCTTGATCGGTGTCGTTGCCGTCGCAGTCCTGGTCGATGCCGTCGTACCAGATCTCGGTCGCGCCGGGGTAGACGCTGCCGTTGGTGTCGTCGCAGTCGGCGGGTGCGGCCACGCCGTCTCCGTCGGCGTCGGACAGGGTGGTCTGCGGCGTGGTCAGAGGGGTCGTGCCGTCGTCGCCGTCGTCGCCCTTGCTGCCGCCACACGCCGCGAGCAAGACGAGCGTGACCATTGCGGAATACCGCATGAAACCTCCATCCCGGCGGAAGGTGGGGGGGGGCCGGGGATGGCCTCAGTCTAGGCGGGCGGGGGTGGGGTCCCACTACACGGGCCCTACGGTGCGCGATGGATTGAAGATCGGGCGACGCGGGTCGTCACAGGCGCAAGGTTTCCTGGAGGAGACCGCGACGCCCCGTCCCCTCATCCCCGTGGGGGCGGGGCTTCTTGCTCAGCTGAACGTCCAGCTCTCGTCGTCGCGGATGAAGGCCGTGACGTGATCGAGGAAGGCGCGGATCCGCGGCGACAGGTGGCGGGCCTCGGGCCACAGCACCGACAGCTTGCCCGTGTCGCCCAGGGGGACCTCGCCGAGCACCCGCTCGAGGTCGGTGCGCGCGGCACCCGCGAAGGTGGGGGCGACGGCGATCCCGGCGCCCTGGGCCGCGAGCTCGAGGAGGGCGTCGAAGGTGTTCGCGGTGATGATGATCTGCTCGGGGTGGGGCCACACGTCGGCGAAGGCGGAGTGCAGCAGCACCCTGGGGGGAAGGTCGGCGACGGAGCCGACGGAGGGATCGACCTCGCCTCGCCGTGCGTACAGGCCGGCGGTGAGGGTGCCGACCCGGCGCGCCATCAGCCCGGGTGCCGCCTTGAGGGTGGCGCCGTGGGGGCGGAAGGCGATGTCGTACCCCTCCTGCACGAGGTCGATGTTCCGAGCGGTGAACTCGAGGTGCAGCTTCACCTCGGGGTAGCGCTGCTGGAACGAGGCGATGAGGGCCACGAAGGGGCGGGCTGCGCAGAAGTCGGTGGGGCCGGTGATGCGCAGCGTGCCGCTGGGCCCGTCGCTGTCGAGCAGGGCACGATCGAGGGCCCGGAGCTCGAGCAGGGAGGGCCGTGCTCGCTCAGCGACCTGCCTTCCCTCCGGCGTCAGGGTGGGGCGCCGCCCGGTGCGCAGGAACAAGGGGAGCCCGGTGGCATCCTCGAGCCGAGCTACGCGGCGGCTGACCGTGGAGGTGGGCACGCCCAGGCGATCGGCGGCGGCCCGAAAGCTGCCGGCATCGGCGGCGAGGACGAAGGTCTCGAGGTCGGTGAGGTCCATGATTGCATCCACGCAACGAAGTGTTCCGATTGTACGACTTGGAAGCGTAGGCGCACCACCTTAGATCGCAAGCATCGACGACACGGAGGTCGGGATGAACGTGGCACTTTGGGTGGTTCAGGGACTGATGGCGCTGGTGTTCTTGATGTCGGGAGGCATGAAGGCGACGGCCGATCTGGCCGTGCTCGGCGAGCAGATGGCCTTCGTGCAGACGGCACCGGCGTGGTTCGTTCGCTTCGTCGGCATCTCCGAGGTGCTCGGCGCGGTGGGGCTGATCTTGCCGTCGGCCCTGCGGATTGCCCCCAAGCTCACCCCGCTGGCGGCGGCGAGCCTGGCCTTCGTGATGGTGTCGGCCATCGTGATGCACGTGGGCATCGAGGGCGATGTCAGCGGCCTGCCGGTCAACCTGGTCTTCCTGGGGCTGCTGAGCTTCGTGGCCTGGGGCCGTACGGTGAAGGCGCCGATTGCCGCGCGCGGCGACAGCGGCAAGCCCGCCGCAGCCTGATAAGGGCGAGGTCATGGCAGACCTCACCCACATCGACGAGCACGGAGACGCCCGCATGGTCGAGGTCGGCGGCAAGCCGATCACGGCGAGGCGGGCGGTGGCCGAGGGCCGCATTACGCTGGGTCCCGACGCTCTCGAGGCGGTGGTGGAGCGGCGGGCGGCCAAGGGCGACGTGCTCGCCGTGGCTCAGCTGGCGGGCATCCAAGGCGCCAAGCGTGCGAGCGACCTGATCCCGCTGTGCCACCCGCTCCCGCTCTCCGGGGTCGACGTGCAGCTGGTCGTCGAGGGCAGCGACGTGGTGGTGACCGCCACCGCGAAGACCCACTGGCGCACGGGCGTCGAGATGGAGGCCCTCGCCGCGGTGTCAGCGGCCCTGCTCACCGTCTACGACATGCTCAAGGCCGTCGACCGGAGCATGGAGATCGGGGGAATCCGGCTGCTGCACAAGAGCGGCGGCCGCTCAGGGGAGTGGAACCGCTAGCTCCACGCCAGCGTCTCTCCTCCCAGAAACACTCGCAGCGGCCCATCGGGGGTGTCGAGGGTAGCCGCCGGCACCTGCGGGGTGGGCGCCAGCTCGATGGTGTCTTCGGCGGGGCGGCGGCCGTACCAGCGTGGGCCGTGCAGCGACAGGAAGCCCTCTAGCTGGTCGAGGGCTCCTTCGGCGTCGAACACGGCTGCCACGGCTGCCACCGCCGTAGGGGCGGAGAACACCCCGGCACAGCCACAGTCGGCCTCTTTGCGGCCGACGAGGTGAGGGGCCGAGTCGCTACCGAAGAACACGCGCTCGCTACCGCTGGTGGCTGCCTTCACCAGGGCGCGGCGGTCTTCCTCCCGCTTGAGCACGGGCAGGCAGTAGGCGTGGGGGCGCAGGCCTCCGGCGAACAGCGCGTTGCGGTTCCACCACAGGTGGTGGGCGGTGATCGACATCGCCACGTTCGGGCCCGCCTCGGCCACGAAGTCGACGGCGGCGCGGGTGGTGGCGTGCTCGACCACCACACGGAGGGTGGGGATCTGCTCCAGCAGGGGGGCGAGGACGCGCTGCAGGAACACGGCCTCTCGGTCGAAGATGTCGACCTGGGGATCGGTGACCTCCCCGTGCACACACAGCGGCATGCCGGCCTCGGCCATCGCGCTCAGCACCGGCCGGATCCGCGCGACATCGGTCACCCCGTGGTCGCTGTTGGTGGTGGCGTGGGCCGGGTAGAGCTTGGCGGCCACCCAGTCGCCGGCCTGGAAGCCCGCGACGACCTCGTCGCCGTCGATGTCGTCGGTGAGGTAGGCCGTGAGCAGAGGGGTGAAGGTGGACTCCGAAGGGAGTGCCTCCAGGATCCGTGCCCGGTAGGCGCGAGCCGCTGCGCGGGTCGTCACCGGCGGGGTGAGGTTGGGCATGACCACCGCGGCATCGCATTCGGCGGCGGTGGCGGGGGCCACCGCACCGAGCATCGCGCCGTCGCGCAGGTGGAGGTGGGCGTCGAAGGGGCGTCGGATCTGCATGCCCCGACGTAGCCTGGCGCGGGCTCAGGGGCCGCGACGGGGCTCGCACAGGTAGAGGAAGCGCAGCATCTCCCAGCCCAGCAGGTGGAAGGTGTGCCGCGCGGCGACCCCACCCCGCACGGCGGCCACGGTGATGGTCTCGCGGATCAGCGGCACCCGTCGCGCGGGGCCGGTGGGGGGAAGCACGTACAGGCCGGTGTCGCCCTGGGTCTGGGACCACACCAGCGGCCCGTCGCCGCCCTCGCCTCGGAGCAGTCCCACCAGCGTGGCGCCGGGAAGCGGGAAGGCCACCCGCAGGTGGGGGCCGGAGGGGAGGTCCACCACATCGAAGCGGGCGCAGTACATCGTGGTGCTGTCGGAGCTGCGCACCCACCAGCGCTCGTCTCCGACGGCCACGAAGCGGTCGGGTAGGTCGAGGTCGCCGTCGAGGGGCAGCTGCAGCTGGCGCCAGCCGTCGAGGAGCCACCGCCGCGACAGGCGGAGCCCCAGCCGGGCCCACCAAGCGAACCGGGCCTGCCCGCGCAGTGCGTAGCGGTGGGTGGTGGCGTAGAAGTCGCGGATCTGCGCGGAGGTGGCCGGGAGCCGCTCCGGGTGCGCCAGCAGCCCCTCTGCGTCGGTCGCCGTCAGGTGCTGTGCGGCCGACCACCGGGCGGGGAAGTCGGGCCCGATGGGGCCCTCGCTGCGGGGCAGGCCCTGCAGGAACGCGTGATCCGCCGAGGGCAGCAGTCGGGCGAGGGTCCAAAGCATCGTGGCAACGTTAGCCCGCGGGGAGGAGGACGCCATGGACGCTGTGTTGGGGGATCGGTCGCTGTTTCCTGCCCTGGCGGCACGCAGCTACCTCAATCACGCAGCGGTCAGCCCGCTGTCCCTGCCCGTTCAGCGGGCGGCCGTCGACGCGATGGCCTCGGTCGCCGCCGACGGGGTCAAGGGAGTGATCGACGGGCTCGAGGCCCGCGAGACCCTCCGCGACGAGGTGGCCGCGTGGCTCGAGGTGGGGCGTGACGACATCGGCTTTCCGCCGGGCACCACCCGCGGCATCCTCGACGTGGCGCTGGCCATCCCCTGGCGGCGTGGCGACAGAGTGATCGTGTTCGAGGGGGAGTTCCCCAGCAACGTCATCCCGTGGATGCAGGCCATGGAGCGCTGTGGTGGCGAGGTCGTGCGCTTGCCTCTGGAAGGCTTCGGCGACGGCTCGGGCCTGGGCCTGCAGCGGGTCGACGACGTGCTGGCGCGCGGCGGGGTGCGGCTGATCGCGGTGTCGGCGGTGCAGTTCGCGTCGGGGCTGCGGATGCCGCTGGCGGCGCTGGCCGAGCGAGCCCATGCCCACGACGCCGAGCTGTTCGTCGATGCGATCCAGGCGCTGGGCGTGGTGCCGCTGTCGGCGAAGGGTGTGGACTACCTGGTAGCCGGGTCCCACAAGTGGCTGATGGGCACCGATGGGGTCGCTATCGCAGCGGCTTCGCCGGCGGCTCGGTCGCGGCTCGCCCCCCAGACCGCAGGATGGATCGCCCACGAAGACGGGATGCGCTTTCTCACCGAGGCAGGCCAGCTCCGCTACGACCGGCCGATCCGGTCTTCCCTCGACTGGATGGAGGGCGGCACCCAGTCGATGCCGACCTTCGCCTCGCTGCACGCCGCGCTGCGCTTGCTGTGGGGCCTGTCGATCCCGGAGATCTACGCCCACGTGCAGCGGCTGCACGATGCCCTGGAGGGCCCGCTGCAGGCCCTCGGCCTCGAGTCCGTGCGCGCGACGGATCCGGAGGCGCGCTCGGGAAGCCTCTGCTTTCGGCCCCCACAGGGCGTCCCGGTGGGCGACCTGTCTCGCGGGCTGGCTCAGCGGGGCGTGATGGTGGGCACCCCCGACGGGCACCTGCGCCTGTCGCCGCACTGGCCGAATGCTCTCGCCGAGGTCGACGGGGTGGTGCAGGCCATGACCGAGGTGCTCCGCGACGCGGCACCCTAGCTACGAGGGCGCGGGCGCCACGGGCAGCGCGCGGTAGCGGATGGCCCCGACCCGGCGCGGCAGCAGGCGCCGAAGCAACCAGCCCATCAGGCCTCCGCCGTCGCCGACGTCCATCACCCCCTCCACGTCGAGGGCGTCGCCGTCGGGGCGGGTCTCGAAGCAGACCCTCACCGGCCCCACGCCGATGGGGATGCCGCGGACGAACAGCCGCCGGATGGTCATCGCGATGCCGCCGTCATCGAGGACCTCGGTGTGCATCTGCGCGGCGAGCTTCAGATCGCCGAACACCTCGAGGAGGGTGGGGCGGCCGTCGACCTGCCGCACGACGAAGTCGGAGTCGAACACCCGCACCTCGTCGGCGCACCAGAACTCCCGCACGAAGTGCAGGGAGCCGTCGTCTCGCCGGAACAGCTGGAAGCGAGCGTCGACCTCCTCGAGATCGTGCTCGTACATGCCCTGGCCCACCAGCAGGGTGGCGAACCAGGCGGCCCAGCGCCCACGGGCGTCGTCGAGGTGCACGCTGGCGGTCAGACGGAAGGAGTCCATCCGGTCGAACAGCTGGGCGACGCGGGGGTGCAGGCGCTCGGCGTCGGGCCCGAGCACTTCGTTCAGGCTCGGCATCAGCGACCAGGCTCCCCCCGCCGGCAGCGCGCCACGGGAGCGCCGTCGCCGGGCCAGCTTCGCCACCCGGGCCATGCGCACGAGCAGCGCGGTCGCACGACACAGGGTCCACACCAGGGAGCGGTCGGTGGGAAGGTGGGGTGGGACTCTGGGGCCGCCGTGCAGCACGCCCCGCACCGAGGCGAGCACGAACGTGCGCACCAGGGACAGGGTGATCCGCGTGGTGCGCGCCAGCACGGTCCACAGCGCTCCCATCAGCGCCGTCTCCAGGGCGATCTGCCCCGACAGCGCCTCGGCATCGTCGACCCGAACACCGAGGGTGACCAGCATGTGGTCTTCGAGCAGCGCCCAGGTCGCGTCGTTGGGGAACCGAGCGCGCTCCTCGTGGAAGGCCTCGACCCAGCCCTGCGCCTTGACCGCCTCCATGTCTTCGAGGTGGGCCCGCAGCCAGTGCTCCTCGAGCAGGTCGGCGGGCTGGCCGAGCTCGAAGGCGCGCACGTACTCCCGCCACCGCTCGGTGCGGGGCTGGCCCTGCCGGTCGATGGGGAGCAGGCGGTCGCCGATCTCGCCGTAGACCTCGCTGACGGCGGCGAAGCGCGCGATGGCGATGCCGCCGGCCCCGAGCAGGTGCAGGGCCGACATGCGGCAGGGGAAGCGGGTGTAGAAGGCCTCGAGCAGGCTCACCCGCAGCCGGGCATCGCGGCTGCGGCGCACGTAGTCGTCGAGCTCGTCGTCGCCGACGAAGCGCCGGGCGTCGGCGAGCTCGGACGGATGGGTGCGTGCCGCCAACCGCTAGAAGCGGAAGGCGCCGTACACGGTGCCGCTACCGATGAAGGAGTCGGACACGCCCCAGGCGTTGAACAGGTTGATCCGCAGGCCGAGGTCGGCGTTGCGGCTGAAGCTGTACTGCCCGTACAGGCCCAGGTTCAGGAAGTCCCACAGGCCGGTGGCGGTGACGTCGGGGGCGAGGTTGATGGTGAGCACGCTGGTGTCGAGCCCCAGGGCGATGGCCTTGTCGACCTGGAAGCCGACGCCGCCGTTGCCGGCGATGGACAGGGCGAAGTCGGGGGAGAAGCGCAGCGGGATGGCGCCCTGGCCGAAGGTGAAGAACACCGTGTCGTTGAGCACGTAGCGAGCGGGCAGATCGAGCACGACGCCGAAGCCGGCCCCGTCGACGAAGGTGAGGGGCAGCACGATGCCGGGGGCCCAGTCGAAGGTCTCGGTGTCGACCGCGAGGTAGTGCGCGTCGATGGGCAGGTTGCGGCCCCAGTCGACGTCGGGGGCGAGGAGCAGGTCGGTGCGCACCCCGACCTCGACGACATCGGCGATGCCGTAGTGGAAGGAGGGCCCGGCCGTCAGGAAGCTGGTGCCCGCGATGGAGGAGAAGGTCGCGTCGACCCCGACCTCGCCCATGGTGTCAGGCAAGACCAGCGGCCGCTTGATCTCCTTGATGGGGTACTTCGCCTTCTTGAACGGGCCGACCAGGCCGTCGTCTTTGCCCTTCTTTCCCTTCTTCTTTCCCTTCTTGGGATCCTTTTTGGGGGGCGGAGCGTCGTCGGGGCGGGCCGTCTGCTCGGACGGGTCGGGGGAGGTGGGGGCGGCGTAGGCGGGGAGGGACAGGCCAGAGACCAGCCCGAACAGGACGAGGGAGCGCATGGCAGTTCCTTGGAAGGAGGGAAGCGCAGCGAGCATACCCGCCCCGAGCGCCTACGGGGAGGGGTCAGGGTACGTCCCAGGTACGCAGCAGCTTCCGAAGCGCTCCGACGTCGGTGACAGGCGCCTCGCAGCGGCCCCGCTCGCACACGTAGGCCGTCGCTTTTCCGTCGCGTGCGACCTTGCCTTGCAGCAGCATCGCTTGCTCGGCCACCTGTGGGACCTTCCCTTCCGCCACCACCAGGCCCACGGCGTGGCGCGGGCGCTCGGTGGCCAGCACGGCCCTCATGGCGGCCGCCTCCCGCCCATCGGGCACGACGATCACGATCTCGGCCATCCGGCCGTGGCGCGCATCGAGGGCGTGCAGCAGCACCGGCTGGGCCCCCCGTGCCAGGGGCTGGGCCTGCGCTCGCAGCGCTGCGTCGGCCCGCACGCGGTAGCGGTCGTCGCCGGTGAGCGCCGCCAGGCGCAGCAGCGAGTAGGGGTGGACGCTGCCTCCGCTGGGCACCGCGCCGTCTCGGTCGGGCACCTCCCGGGCGAGCAGCGCCTCGCCGTCGCTCGGGGTGCGCGCCCATGCGCCCTCGGGGCGCTCGAAGCGGGCCTCGAGGGCGGCGTCGAGCTGCTTGGCGAGGGCCAGCCAGCGAGGGTCGGCGGTGGCCTCGAACAGATCGAGCAGCCCCGCCACCATCAGGGCGTGGTCCTCCAGCACGCCCCTCTCTGTGCCGGCCAGGGTGCGCCGCAGCGCGTCGGGCGACAGTGCCGGGAGCAGGGCCTCGGCGGCCCGCACCGCCCGGGCGACGTGCTGGGGGGCCTGCAGGGACATGCCGGCGCGGGCGAAGGCGCTGATGGCGAGCCCGTTCCAGGCGACGATGACCGCTTCGTCGCGGAGGGGGGGCGGGCGCTGGGCCCGCGCGTCGAGGAGCCGCTGGCGGAGGGGCGCGGTGGCGGCGGGCAGGGGGCGTGCGGCGCGGAGCACGCTGCGGCCGTCGAGGTTGCCGGGCTCGGTGACGTGGAGCTCGGCGAGGAGCGGCTCGGCGGCGGGGCCGAGCGCGTCGCGCAGCTCGGGTGGGGTCCATGTGTAGAACAAGCCCTCGTGCCGCTCTCCGGTGGTGGGATCGAGGCTGTCGGCGTCGAGGGCGGCGGCGAAGGCCCCCGTGGGGCTCGACAGCTCCCGATCCATGAAGGCCAGGGTGGCCTCCGCGACCTCCCGGTAGGCCGGATCGCCCGTCAGCTGCCAGGCCTCCACGTACAGCGCCGCCAGCCGGGCGTTGTCGTACAGCATCTTCTCGAAGTGGGGCACCTGCCACGCGGCGTCGACGCTGTAGCGGTGGAAGCCACCGGCCAGGGGGTCGTTCAGCCCGCTGTTCGCCAGCTGGGTGAGGGTGTGGGTGACCATCGACAGCGGGGTGGGGTCGCCGGTGCGCCGGTGCTGCAGGAGGAGGGCGCGCAGCGGGAACGACGAGGGGAACTTGGGCGCCCCCTTCTGGCCCCCGTTCACCGGGTCGTAGCGACTCGCCAGGCGCGCGAGCACCTCGTCGATGACCTCGGGCGGAGGCAGGTCTCCCGGCGGCGCACCTGCGAGGTCGGACTGCAGGGCGGAGACGATGTCGGCGGCGACCTCGTCGATGCGCTCGCGGTCGCTGGCCCAGGCGTCGGCGAGGCGCTCCAGCGTGCTGAGGAAGCCGGTGGTGGCGCCTCGGTCGCCGTCGCGGGCGGGCAGGTAGGTGGCCGCGTAGAAGGGCTCGCCTTCGGGGGTGAGCCACACGGTCATGGGCCAGCCGCCCCGCCGACCCATGCGGTGCAGGGCCGCCATGTAGACCGCGTCGACGTCGGGCCGCGCCTCCCGGTCGACCTTGATCGGGATGTAGTGGGCGTTGAGATAGGCGGCGATCTCCGGGTCTTCGAAGGACTCCCGCTCCATCACGTGGCACCAGTGGCAGGTGGCGTAGCCGACCGACAGCAGGATGGGCCGATCGAGGGCACGGGCCAGGGCGAAGGCCTCCTCGCCCCAGGGGAACCAGTCGACGGGGTTGTGGGCGTGCTGCTGCAGGTAGTCGCTGGGCTCCAGCACCAGCCGGTTGGTGTGGACCTCGCCCTCGGGCGACGCCGCCGCGAGCCGCTCGCTCAGCTCATCGCTGCGGGGCAGGGTGTGCAGCGTGACCTGCGGCTCGGCAGGGGGCGTGGCCGCCTCGGGAGGCAGCGGGCAGGCGAGCAGCAGCAGCAGCAGCACGGTCATGCCGCCCGACTATCGGGCTGGTAGAGTCCCCGTCCCGAGGTGCTCATGTTCTGGACGTTGTGGATCGCCTGCTCGAGCCCGCCCCCCGTGGAGGCGCCAGCGCCGGCTCCGGCTCCGGTAGAGGCGGAGGCGGAGGCCGAGCCGATCGAGGTCCACGTGACGATCGACGATGTGCCGTGGCAGATCGAGCGCGGTCAGCAGATGACGCTTTCTGTGCGCGACGTGCAGCGCTGGAACCAGCGCATCATGCTGGCCTTGCAGGAGGCCGACGTCCGCGCGTCGGTGTTCGTCACCTGCGACAGGCTGCGGCCGGGCGACGGGATGGTGAAGGCGTGGGACCACGCGGGCCACGCGGTCGGCAACCACAGCCAGTCCCACCTGCCCGCCAAGGACGTGGGATCGGAGGCCTTCGTGGCCGACGTGGCGCAGTGCCAGGCGGAGCTGACCCGTCGCCTGGGCAAGTCGCCTCGCTGGTTCCGCTACCCCTACCTGGGCTATGGCGCCGATGCGACCGAGCAGGCGCGGATCGGGCTGGGGCTGGAGCGAGTGGGCCTGTCGAATGCCCCCATCACGCTGCCCACCTCCGACTGGGTGTTCGTTGCCCCCTACCGGGAGGCCCTGGCGAGCGGCGACGAGGCGAAGCAGGCCCAGCTCGCGGCGGGGTGGGCCGCTCACCTGGTGGAGGCGGTGCGAGCCGGCGACGCGCTGGCGCAGGCGACCGCGGGCCGCTCGGTGCCGCAGACCCTGCTGTTGCACGCCAACGAGCTCACGGCCCACCAGCTCCCGGCGCTGTTGGAGACCCTGCGCGGCGAGGGTGTGCGCTTCGTGGGGCTGGAGGAAGCGCTGACCGACGAGGTGTTCCGCAAGCCCGTGGTGCGCTTCGAGCCCGGCGCCCTGCCCTGGCTCGCCCGGGTCTACCCCGACGACGTCCCGCAGATGAGCTGGTTCTCGGAGGCGGAGGGGCGGCTGCGCCAGCAGCACGGCACCGCGAGGGAGCCGAACACCTGGCCCACGGGGGTGCCGGCGGTGGTGGAGTCCACCGAAGAGCTGGTCCGCTGGCTGCGGGCCGCAGGCTTCGACGGGCAGGTGCGCTCGACCTCGTGGCCGGTGCGGGGGCATGGGGAGCCGCCGCCTGCCGACCCGGGGGGCTCGCTGACGATCGCCAAGGTAGTCGACAACGTCCACAAGACCGCGGGGTTCTTCCACTCCTACGAGCTGCGCTGTCATGGCGACCGCGCGTCGATCGAGGCTCTGTCGGCGTGGGCAGCGTCGCCGAAGGGGCTCAACCGGCCCTCGATCGTGGTGCCCATGGCGAGCGGGGCGTGTGTGGCCTCCGTGCTGACGCCCGATCACGACTTCCTGCTCGACGCCATCGTGGCCCTCGCGGGCTCCGACACGGAGTAGGTGCCTGCCGCTCAGGCGCTGATGGCGTCGCGCATCTGCACGAAGGTGTGGCCGAGACCCGCGCCCACGGCGGTGAGGGAGGCGAGGCAGACCAGCGTGATCAGCGAGGCAATCAGGCCGTACTCGACGGAGGTGGCGCCGGTGTCTTCGTGGAGGAAGGTCGTGAGGTTCGTGAAGGTCATGGTGGCTCCCAGGTGATGTCCCTGGTCAATGCGAGCGACGTGCCAGCCCTCGGAGACGGACAAACCTAGGTTATGCGCGACTGAAGGCGTGGTCCCCCTTCGAAGGTCATGACGTCGACATGTCAGTGATAGGGGACCGTCATGTGGATCCTCCTCGCGCTCGCCTGCCAGTCCGACTGCTCTGACGGGGCGTCGTGCGCCTTCGAGGGCGGGGCCTACACGGTCTTGGGGGCGAGCGAGCCAACCGACCGGGCGTTCATCTACCTGCACGGCGCCGCGACGAATGCCGAGGAAGTGCGGCTTCGGCACAAGGAGGAGCGCTTTCTCGAGGCCGGCTACACGATGGTCTACCCGGATGCGCCCAGCGGCAACTGGCAGGTGTCGCGGGGCCTCGATGCGGCGGCCGAGGATGCAGCGTGGGTCGCGTCGCTGGCCGAGCAGCTGCGGGTCGACGGGGTGGCCGACACCTTCTTCGTGGGGGGGCAGTCGGTCGGCGGCTCGATGACCTGGTACGTGGCGTGCTTCGAGGGCGATGGCTTCGCGGGCTTCCTCCCCAGCGCGGGGGGCTTCTGGGAGCCCCTGCCTGCGAGCTGCCCGACCCGCTCGGTCGTGCTGCGGCACAGCCACGGCCTCGACGACAACTTCGTGCCCTTCGAGGGGCGCGAGCTCGGAGGAGGGGCCACCCAGGGGAGCGTCGCTGAAGGGCTGGCGCTGTGGCGCGATGAGCTGGGCTGCGACGAGGCGGTCGAGGAGAGCGTGGAGGGGCCGTTCACGTGCGAGGCCTGGACGGGCTGCTCGGGCGAGCTCGAGCTGTGTCGCTACCAGGGGGGCCACGGCACGCCCAAGGGGTGGGAGGTCGAGGCGGTCGAGTGGCTCGATCGCCACTGAGCCACCCGCCCGTGGCTCAGGCCGGCGGGAACACACAGAAGGTTGGGATCCGATAAGCATGGGTAGAGGGTGGTAATGGGCGCCGGCGGAGCGTGATGGGCCATTGGTAGGTGACCCGCTTCGAGGGTCGGGCTAAGGTCCCCGCCATGGACAGCAGCCTCATCATCGTCATCATCTCGGCGCTCCTCTCGCTGCTCTGCTGCGGTGGAACGCTGTTTCTCTTCGTGCTGATCCTCGGGTTCGTGCTGCTTCGGCGTCGCGGCCAGAAGGATGTCACGGCGCGCGACGCGATGAGCGCGGGCGTGGAGTCCGTCAGCCAGGTGTTCGTCCGCGGCAAGAGCGGGCTCGAGGCCGCTGACGACGACGACTGAGCGCGTGCGTCTCGGTCTGTTGCTACCGTGTCGGTGAACGGCTCGCCGCTGGAGCGGGCCCCTGCGGCGCCGTGGCTGGTGGCCCTGGCCGCCTTCGTTGCTCTCGCGCTGCCCCTGCTCGGCTCCTACGTGTATGTGGAGTCACAGAACGACGTGGCCTACGGGCGCTACGTGCAGGCCTCGACCGAGGCGCTGTCGGCGCGGCTCGCCGAGCAGCTCGAGGTTCGCCTGCTGCTGGCCTCGTCGCTGCAGGGGGAGCTCGAGCGCGGCGTGGTCACCGATGGCGAGGGCTTTGCCACGCGAGCGGCGGATCTACAGCGGCGGGTGCCTGGCTACCAGGCCATCAACCGCGTCGATGCCGATGCCCGCATCGTGCAGGTCGTGCCCCTCGAGCCGAACCGTGAGGCGCTGGGGCGCGATCTGTCGTCGCACGAGGTGGTCGGCCCGGTGATCGCCGAGGCGAGGGCCACGGGCAAGGTCGCGATCGCTCCGCCGCTGGAGCTGTACCAAGGGGGCGTGGGCGTCACCGCCTACCTGCCGATTCACGGGGGGAGGAAGGGCTTCGTCAACGTGGTGCTTCGCATACAGCCGCTCCTCGAGCGCCTGACCTCCCCACCGTTCTCCGACGACCTGGCCGTCGAGCTGCATCTGGGCGGCAAGCGGGTGTTCCCCACCGGGCAGCAGGCCGGTCTGCGAGGCGACGCGCGGTCGGCGCAGATCCCGTTCTGTGACGGCTCGCTGACGTTGGTAGGGGTGCCGAGCGACTCATTGCGCTCGTCGTTCCACGCGTCGACGACGCCAGCACTCCTCGGCCTGGGCCTGGCGGCGGCCCTGGCCGCGGGCTGGCTGGCCTTTGCTGTGCAGCGGCAGCGGGTTCGGCGCCGCGCAGAGGAGGAGCGCCTCGGGCACGCGGAGCGCATGGAGGCCCTCGCGACCATGGCTGGGGGCATCGCCCACGACTACAACAACCTCCTCGCGGTGATGATGAGTCACCTGGAGCTTCTGCAAGAGCGGCTGACGGAGCCTGCCGACCGGGAGGCCCTCGACGAGCTGCTGGCCACCTGCGACGACGCGGCCCAGCTCACCCGCCAGCTGCTCACGCTGGCGCGACATCCGGTGGCCACGGAGGTCGCCTGCCAGCCCGACGTAGAGCTGCACAAGAGCGGCAAGCTGTTGTCGCGCCTCCTCGGTGCGTCGCAGGCGTTCGAGCTACAGCTGGGAGCTCCTGGAGCCCTGGTTCGCGGTGACGGTGGGGCGATCCGACAAGTCCTCATCAACCTGCTGCTGAACGCGCGCGACGCGATGCCCGATGGGGGCACGGTGACGGTCTCCACCCGCGTAGAGCGGGGCATGGTGTGCATCGACGTGCGAGACACCGGGGTCGGGATGGACGCAACCACCCGCGCCCGTGCCTTCGATCCGTTCTTCACCACCAAGGCCCTGGGGGAGGGCACCGGCCTGGGGCTGGCGATGGTGTTCTCTACGGTTCGGCGGCTGGGCGGCACGGTGGAGGTGCACAGCGAGCCAGGCGTGGGCACCACCTTCGAGCTGCGCTTCCCGCTGGTGACGGAGCTGACCTCGCAGGAGGCTGCCGTGCATCGGGTGGGGGAGGGGATGCGGGTGCTGCTGGTGGAAGACGACCCGGGCCTTCGCGACGCCTATGCGCGCACGCTGAAGCGGGCGGGCCTCGATGTGCTGGTCGCCTCGGGGGGCGAGGAGGCGCTGGGCCTGGTCGACGAGCACCTGCAGGTGCTGGTGACCGACGTGCGGATGCCGGGGATGAACGGCGTGGAGCTGGCGCGAAGGGTGCTGGCCGAGTGGCCGGAGGTGTCGGTGGTGTTCTGCACCGGCTACGCCGACGAGGAAGAGATGACCCACGACGGGCGGCCGCTGGGAGCGATCCTCGAGAAGCCGTTCCCGCTGCGCCGGCTGGTCACGACGGTGCGGGCACAGCGAGGGCTCCCGCCGGGTTAGGCGGTCGCGCTGGAGGCCCCGATGGCTGCTCTGTTGTTCCTGCTCGCCTGTGCCTCTCGGGCGCCCTCGGATGCGCCGGCTCCGGCGGCGGATCCGGCCCCCGCCCCCGCCGCCTCGCCCGCCGCTCCGACCATGGTGTTCGACGACGTGGCGCTTCCGGAGGGCGCCGAGCGGATGACGGCGCCGGTCGCGACTCAGCGGGTGGTGGTCGATGGCGAGGCTCATGCCATCGACTACACGGTGCTGAGGCGGGCCGGTGAGGGCTTCGGCACCCTGGTCGACCGCGCCGGGGCTCCCATCGAGGGGCTGTGCAACGAGCAAGACTTCAACGCCCTGTTGGAGGTCGACGGCTCGATGTTCCTGGTGTCGCACTTCGAGTGCACCCCGGGGGGAGCGACCATCGGGCGGGTGGAGCAGGCCGACGATGGCACCCTGTCGCTGGGCGAGGTCGAGCTGGTCGACTGGTCGAGCGTCGGTGGGCTGTGGAACCCCTGTGCGGGCCAGGTCAGCCCCTGGAACACGCACCTGGCGTCCGAGGAGTACGAGCCCGATGGCCGGCGCGAGCCCACCAAGGAGCAGTACTGGCCCCATCGCGCGTGGACGCGGATGAAGCGCTACCAGTCCGAGCCGCTGAATCCCTGGCGCTATGGCTGGATCCCCGAGCTGATCATCTCCGACGCCACAGGGGCCCACACGGTGAAGAAGCACCTGTCGCCGGGGCGCTTCTCCCACGAGATCGCCTACGTGCTGCCCGACCAGAAGACGGTCTACCTGTCGGATGATGGCTACGCCGTGGGGTGGTTCCTGTTCATCGCCGACAACGAGGGCGACCTGTCTGCGGGCACGCTGTACGCCGCTCGGCTGGAGCAGGAGCAGCGCGAAGGAGGTGGCCAGATGGCTATCGAGTGGGTCGACCTGGGCCACGCCAGCGATGCCGAGCTGCTGCCGCTGGTCGAGGCGCGGGTGCCGTTCTCTGCGCTGTTCGATGTCGCGGAGCCCCTCGAGGGGGATGCGTGCCCCGACGGCTTCCGCTTCGTGCGGCATGCCTACGGCGAGGAGTGCCTGGCGCTGGCGAAGCCCAGCGAGGCCGTGCCCGACCCGGCGCTGGCTGCGTCGCGCCTGGAGACGCGGCGCTATGCGGCCTGGAAGGGGGCGACCATGGAGCTGGTGAAGGGCGAGGGGGTGTCCTACGACACCGTCAACGAGCGCGTCTACCTGGCGATCTCGTCGGTGAAGGCGACGATGAGCGACGGCAAGGGCGACCTCGACCTCGATGAGGTGCCCTGTGGCGTCGTCTACAGCGGCCCGGTGGCGGCGGGCGTGGTCGACAGCGACGGCAAGCCGATGGGGTCGTCCCATGTGATGACCCGTCTCGAGCCCACCGTGGTGGGCCGCAGCGAGGGCAAGGGCTGCGCCGCCGACTCCATGGCCAACCCCGACAACATCACGTTCCTGTCGGGCTACGGTCAGCTGGTCATCGCAGAAGATACGTCCAAACACGACAACGCGTTCCTGTGGTCCTACGACGTGCAGCGCGGGGCCATGCAGCGACTGATGGTGGCGCCGCCCTATGGGGAGCTGACCGGGGTTCACTGGATCCCCAACCTCGGGGGCTTCGGCTACCTCACGGTGAGCGTGCAGCATCCGTGGTCGGAGGGCACCGACAAGCTGCCCGAGGGCATCGGGGAGGCCGATACGCGCTCGTTCACGGGCGTGCTCGGCCCGTTCCCACCGCTCGTGCCGGCCTCTCCATGAGCTTCCCGCTGGCCATCGGGTCGCACACGCTGGCGTCGCCCCCCGAGCTGGCCGAGCTGGTCGGGCGAGACGCTGACGTGGGTGGGTTGGTGGTCGAGGGGCAGCGGCCGTCGGCCTGGCTGGTGGGGCTGTGGCAGGAAGGGCAGCTGACCCGAGATGACGTGCTCGCGCTGGGCGCCGGCATGCTGCGACAGCCTGTAGCAGGGTTGATCGCCGAGGGAGCCCGGCTCGCCGAGGCCCTGCACCCCTCACCGCTGGGTCCGCTGGTCGTGGCCGCGGCGGGTGCCCACGACCCCCTCGTGCTGCTGCAGGTCGACCCCGCCCTGCCCGAGCGCTCGGTGGAAGACACCCTGCTGCGTGCCTCGGTGCTCGTCGGAGACCACAGCGACCGCGCGGCCCGTCGGTCGCTCCTCCAGCGGCTGCGCCACGCGGGCTTGCCGGAGCTGGAGGTGGAGGTGCTGCTGCCCCACGGTGAGGTCGAGGAGCTGCGGCGCTGGTGGCCGGCGCTGCAGTCGGAGGGGGTGCCCGAGGCCGTCGAGGCCCTGGTGGCTGCGCGGATCGCAACGGGCGACGATGGCGGGCAGTGGCTGGCGGCGCGTCAGCCGGGGGCGCGCACCATCGGCAGGTGAGGGATGCCGTCTTCGTCGTAGCCTGCCCCCGACACGGCGTAGCCCAGGCTCTCGTACCAGCCTCGCAGGTGGGCCTGCGCCGACAGGAACACGGGCACGGGCCCGTGGGTGGCTTGCAGGGTGGACCACGCCTCGTTCATCAGTCGGCGACCCAGGTGGGTGCCGCGCTGATCCTGGCGGACCACGACCCGACCGATCACCGCCTCTGCGCGGAGCGCTCCGGGTGGGAACGTGCGCAGGTAGCCGGCGAGGCCCGCCCCGTCGTGGGCCAGCAGGTGCTGGGCGCGGGGGTCGAGGCCGTCGGCGTCGAGGTAGGCGCAGCGCTGCTCCACGACGAACACCTCCTCGCGCAGCGCCACCACCTCGTACAGCGTGATCGCGCCGAGCTCTTCGAAGCCGAACCAACGCACGGACCCTCCTTGCGCGGCGAGTTATCCTGCCTCGCCCCTCGGCCCAGGAGGTTCGCGTGCAGCGTAGCCCCACCGTCCTCGGCGCGATGACTCCGTTTCCCGTGGTAGCCGACCCGAAGACGCAGCTCATCGCGGCGCGAGCCATGTTGAAGGGTCACGAGATCCGTCACCTGCCGGTGGTGGAGCACGGTGAGGTCAAGGGTGTGTTGTCCGAGGCCGAGCTGGAGCTTGCCGAGAAGCTGTCGGGTCAGCCCGACATGCCCATCGGGGCCGTGCTGCACCGCGAGCCCGTGCGGGTGGCCATCGACGAGTCGCTCAAGGTCGCTGTGCGCCGCATGGCGGCGGCGGGGGCCGACTGCGCCGTGGTCGAGCGCCATGGTCGCCTGGCTGGCATCCTCACCCTGTCCGACATCAGCGATGTGCTGCTGCGTCTGCTTCCTGGTCCGTTCGTCGACCAGGGCGGGCCGGTAGCCTGATCCGGAGGCCCCGATGGGCAGCGACGAACCCGATGACGTGAAGACGGTGCTCATCCAGAAGCTGAAGTGGCTTCCGCCGGTCGACTCGGTCGACGCCCTGCCGACCGAAGGCGTCGAGGAAGGCACCCACTGCTTCGTCGAGGGTGACGACGACGACGAGGAGATCTGGCAGTTCACCGAGCAGCGGTGGATTCGGATCGACCAGCTCTAGGCCGAATCAGGGGGTGCGTAGCCCCCACCGCTGGTCGCCCCCGGCCTTCTGCTCGACGGCAGCCTTCAGGCCCTTGAGCTCAGCTGCCACGCAGTCGGCGATCGAAGCGGTCGCCTCGATGTCTTTGAGGCTGACCTTGCCACTGGGCTTGACCGCCACGGCCAGCTCGGCCGCCCCCGCGGTGCCCAGGCAGCGCTGCAGCCCCGCAGCGCGCTCGCGCAGGGCGCGCCCGACGGCGGCCGCGTCGACCCGGAGCTCGGTGGTGTCGACCAGGTAGATCTCGAGGTCGCGGGGCTCGCCGGGGGGAATGGACAGGTGCTTGCACGCGTAGCCGGTGCCCTGGTCGAGCAGGTCGAGGGGGGTGACGGTCACGATTTGGCTGGCCACGTCGACCACCGCGTCGCGCTCGGCGAGAGACACCCGCGAGCGGTCGCTCATCACCGCCGACAGCAGCGGCTTGTTGGCCAGCTCGAGGTGCTCGAGGTGGGTGGCCTGCGGAAAGGCACGCCAGGTGCGGCTGTGCTTGTCGGCGTGGGCCCCGGGCTGCACCTCCATGCAGGCGCAGTCAGGCTGCAGCTCCCCACGGGAGGCGCCGGGCTCCGCGGCGAGGGCGATCGTCAGCATCCACAGCATGGGGACTCCGTTCAGGACAGGGCGGCAGCCAGGAGGGCCTTGGCACGCTCGGGATCGGCCTTGCCGCCGGTGCGCTTCATCACCTGGCCCATGAAGAAGCCCATGAGGTTGGTGCGGCCTCCGCGAACGGCCTCGGCCTTGTCGGGGTGGGCGGCGATGACCTCGGCGACGAGGGGCTGCAGCGCAGCGTCGCTCATCATGGCGAGGCCCTCGGACTCGATGATGTCGTCGGGGTCGCTGCCGGTGGCGAGCATGCGCGCCAGCACGTCTTTGCCGAGCCGCGACGACAGGGTGCCGTCGGTGGTGCGCAGGGCGAGCACGCCGAAGGCCTGGGGCGCGAAGGGCACCGCGCTCAGGTCGTCGACCTCGCCGGCGAGCACGTTGACCAGCCACTTGGCCACGGCGTCGGCGGGCCCAGCCTCGGCGGCGGCGGCGAAGAACGCGACCCGGCCCTCGTCGACGGCCACCAGCTCCGCCTCCTTGCGGTCGAGGCCGTGAGCGGCCTGCAGGGCATCGGCCCGCGCCGCGACCTCGGGCGGCACGGCCTTGGGCGCTCCAGCGGTGGGCGCAGGCGCCGGCTTGGCGGGAGCGGGAGCAGGGGCGGCCTGGGCGGCCCCCTTGCCCCAGCTGTCCTTGAGGGGGACCACGCGATGGAGGATCGGCGCTCCGGCCACGGAGTCGACGGGGTCGACGAAGAAGTAGCCGGTGCGCTCCAGCTGCACGTGGGCACCGGCGCCGAGGGCGGCCACCGCGGGCTCGGCGATGGCGGTGACCTCGACGAGGCCGTCGGGGTTGATGTCGTCGAGGAAGGGGCGCTCGCTGCCGGGCTCGGCGACCCGGAACAGCCGGTCGAAGACCCGCACCTTCACCGGCACGCCCTCCTCGGCGCTGACCCAGTGGATGGTGCCCTTGACCTTGCGACCGTCGGGACTCACCCCACCCCGGGACGCGGGGTCGTGGGTGACGTGGACGCGGCTCACCTGGCCGGCTTCGTCGTGGTCTACCTGGGTGACCTTGACCAGGTAGCCGTAGCGGAGCCGCGTCTCGATGCCTGGGGCCATCCGCCGCCATCCCTTGGGGGGATCCTCGGAGAAGTCGCTGCGATCGATGTACAGGCGGCGGGTGAAGGGCACGGGGCGCGTGCCCTCGCGGGGCACGTCGTGGGGCCACAGCGAGGCGTCGAGGGTGTCGACGGTGCCCTCGGGCCAGCTCGTCACCACGACCTCGAGGGGGTCGAGGACGGCCATGTGGCGCGGGGCCTTGTCGTTGAGGTCGTCACGGATGGCGTTCTCGAGCAGCAGCGGGTCGACGCTGCTGTGGGCCTTGGAGACCCCGACCCGGTCGCAGAAACTCCGGATGCTCGCGGCCGTGTAGCCGCGACGGCGGAGACCGGCGATGGTGGGCATGCGGGGGTCGTCCCACCCCGACACGTGGCCGTCGTCGACGAGCTGGATGAGCTTGCGCTTCGACAGCACCGTGTAGTGCAGGTTGAGGCGTGCCCACTCGTACTGGTGGGGGCGGCTCGGCGTGGGCAGGTTGTCGACGAACCAGTCGTAGATCGCGCGGTTGTTGTCGAACTCCAGCGAGCACATGCTGTGGGTGATGCCCTCGATGGCGTCGGACAGCCCGTGGGCGTAGTCGTAGAACGGGTAGATGTGCCAGGCGTCGCCGGTGCGCGGGTGCTCGACGTTGCGGATGCGGTACATCAGCGGGTCGCGCAGCTTCATGTTGGGGTTGGCCAGGTCGATCTTGGCCCGCAGCACCATGGCGCCGTCGGGGTGCACTCCGCGGCGCATCTCGTCGAGGCGCTGCAGCGACTCCTCCACCGGCCGATCCCGCCAGCGCGACGGGGTGCCGGGGGTCTCCACCGTGCCGCGCAGGGTGCGGATCTCTTCCTCGCTCGACTCGTCGACGTAGGCCTTGCCCTCACCGATGAGCAGGCATGCCCAGTCGTACAGCTGCTGGAAGTAGTCGCTGGCCCAGTACAGGTGCTCCCCCCAGTCGAAGCCCAGCCAGCGGATGTCGTGCTGGATGGCCTCGGCATACTTGGGGTCTTCCTTGACCGGGTTGGTGTCGTCGAACCGCAGGTGGCAGCGGCCGCCGAAGCGGGCCGCCAGCCCGAAGTCGGCGACGATGGCCTTGGCGTGACCGATGTGCAGGTAGCCGTTGGGCTCCGGCGGGAAGCGCGTGACGACCTGGTCGTGCCGGCCACTCCGCAGGTCGTCTTCGATGATCTGCACGAGGAAGTTCGACCCTTCGTCCGACATGGGGCCCTCCTGGAGGGGCAGGCCTAACCGCTTGCTGCGGCATGCTCCCGCCGGGCCCCGTCGTGCGTGGGAGGATAGGGCTGTCGTCGGGAGGACCTCATGGTTCAGGACAGCCTTTCGCGCCGCCTTCGTCGTCGCCTGCGCGTGCGTGCCGAGCGGGTGCTCGATCGCCTCGGTCTGGTCGAGCCGCGCGAGGCCCCCGAGGTCGAGCTGCCGCCCGCCCCCGTGGCCCAGCCGGTCACTCCGGCGCCCGCCCCGGCTCCGCCGGTGGTCGAGGCCCCTGCCGCGGCGCCCCCCGCCGATGGCATGAGCTTCGAGGCGGTGCAGGAGCTGTTCGACGACATGGTGCGGCCGGCGCTGCAGTCTGATGGCGGCGACATCACCCTGCGCGAGGTGGTCGGTGGCGAGGTGCGGGTGACCCTGGTGGGCGCCTGCTCTACCTGTCCGTCGTCGATCGTCACGATGAAGGTGGGGATCGAGCGGCTCCTCGAGGAGGAGTTCGAGGGCTTCGAGCGGCTGGTGCAGGTCGACGGGTGACGCCCGAAGCGCTCGCCGCTGCCGTGCAGGAGCTGGGTCCCACGGGGCTCCGTGCCGTGTTGCCTGCCTTCCTCGCCGGATACATCTCCGACGAGCAAGCGAAGGCGACCAACCTCGCCCGGGTGCAGGCCCTCGTCGATGGCTGGTCGGATGCGACCACGGCCGAGGTGCTGGAGCGCCTGGTGTCGCTGCGAGCGGGGGATGGGGTGCTGCGCGCACACCCGGCCTGTCGGGAGCTGGCGCGGGTATGGACGCGTGATGTCGTGCTCGCCCCGGAGTTGGTGGGGGTCGAGCACCTGCGTGAGGCGGTGGAGGCCGGCCCGACGGTGGTGCTGGGCAACCACCTGTCCTACTTCGACACGTCGGCCACCGACGCCACCCTGGCCTGGGCCGGGCATGCAGATCTGGCGGATCGGCTGGTCGCCGCCGCAGGCCCGAAGGTCTACGAGGACACCTTCCGACGGATCGCCGCGGTGTGCTTGCACACGTTGCCGGTGCCACAGTCCACCAGCCTCGCTCATACGCAGAAGATCCCGGTGCGGGAGCTCGCGCGCCAGGTGCGCGCGAGCCTCGATGGCGCGAAGCGGGGAGCCGCGGAGGGCCTGGTGATGCTGCTCTACCCCGAAGGATCGCGCACCCGCACCGGCCGGATGGGCTCGTTCCTGCGCGGCGTGCATCGCTACCTCGGGGTGGGCGAGGCGGTGTCGGTCGTGCCCTGCGCCATCGTCGGTACCGAAGCCATCATGCCGCTGGCCGACCGCAAGCTGGCGCCGGGGCGGGTGCACCTGTCGTTCGGGCCCGCGCTGCGCGTGGGGCGCGACGGCACGACCAAGGACGTACTGGAGGGCAGCTTCCACGGGGTGGCCGAGCTGCTTCCCCCCGGGCTGCAGCCCGAAGCGGGCACCCGACCCCTGGCATGACCGCTCGCGATGCTCCCGTGCACCCCGGTAGGGGCCCGTGGCACCCGGGTGTTGTGGGCGGTAGAGCGGCCTCTTGGGCGTGTGCTCGGATCCGGCCCTCGCAGACCGGGGGCGTCATGTAACAATGGGCGCCGTTGGAGCTGCCCCCTCATGAGCCAGACGAACTGCTGCCCCGTTCCCGACCTCCAGTGGACTCAGCGCCTCATCGACAATCAGTGGGCCGATGTCTACTTCTGTGCGTCGTGTGGCCATGTTCATCGTGCCGAGAAGTACGCGCTCCCCGCGCGGTTTCCGTACCAGGATCGCTGTGTGAACTGCACCGCTGATCTCCGGTTGGTCGATCCAGATCTGGGCCCGCAGCCGCAGAACATCCTCTGCAGCGGCTGTGGTCTGACCGCCGCCGACTGCCACGAGACGCACGTGCGCTACGCCCAGCTCCACCCCGACGGCGCGTTCCTCCCTGCGTCGGAGGCCCTCGGCGACATGGGGCGCTACGTGCTGGCGCTCAAGCTGGCCACCGCGGAGACCCGCTGGGGCGACAACCCGATCATGGGCGAGATCCAGCGTCTCGCGGTGATGGAGGCGATGGGGCGGGGTGACCAAGCCCTCGACGAGGCCTACGAGTGGGCGGAGAACGACGGCACGCCCGTCGATGTGTTCGGAGTGCTCGCCACCCTGGAAGCCGGCGCAGGCAACGTGCAGGGGGCGATGAAGGCGCTGGAGCGTGGGCTGTCGATGGATCCCGAGCGCACCGACTGGTGGGCCGACTACGCCGACTTCCAGGTGCATCTCGATGATCGTCCGGGCGCCGTGCGCTCGGCGGCCAAGGCGGTGCACGACCCCGAGACCGAGCAGCGGGCCGTCGCCGTGCTGGCCGAGATCGGTGAGCGTTTCTACGCCAATGGCCAGTTCGCCGAGGCGCTCGGGGCTTGCTCCCTCGCCAAGGAGAAGCAAGACAACTACGTCGCCATCACCTGGCTCCGAGCCCGCATCGCGGCCGTCAACCAAGACACCGAGTACCTGGTGAAGTGGCTGGAGCAGACCCTCCGTCTCGACCCCGACCACGCCGAGGCGGCCGAGATGCTCGCCCCCTACACGAAGAAGTCCGGCTGGTTCAGCTGGTAGGCCACCAGCTCGGGTGCAGAGTGGTTCGCCCCACGGGTGCCACCGGGCCCTCGAGCACCAGCTCGTAGGCCTCCGAGCAGGTCACGTACAGGGTGCCTCCCGGCATCACGACCTCGGTGCGGCCTACCTGGAGCCGCCCGGTGTGCACCCCGACGGCCACCACCCCACACGACGAGCTTCCGCTGGCCGAGGTCTCTCCGGCGCCGCGCTCCCAGATGCGGATCTGCACACGGTGCGGGCCGTCGACATGGGCGAACTGCACGTTGGTGCGGTGGGGGAACAGATCGTGGCTCTCGAGGGCAGCCCCCCAGCGCCGCCAGGGGCGCTGGGCGAACCGATCGTCGTCGAGGAACACCACCGCGTGGGGGTTGCCAGTGGCCACGGCGGTGACCTCGAGGGTGTCATCTCCCAGCTGCACGGCGCGATGCACGACGGGCTCGCGGGTGGGGATGGCGGCCGGGTCGAAGGTCGCTCGGCCCATCTGCACCGTCACCTGGTCGCCGTCGACCGTGCTGGTGACCACGTCGAACCCTGTGTCGACCGTGTGCTCGGCGCTCCATCCCCGCTGATGGTGTAGCCACCAGCTGGCGATGCGCAGCCCGTTGCCCGACTTCTCGGCCACGCTCCCGTCGGGGTTCCAGATCCGGATGCCGGCATCGGCGCGGCTCGACACGAACGGCTCGAGCACGCCGTCGCTGCCGGGGCCCGTGTGGCGATGGCACAGGGCGCGGGCCTGTGCGGCGTGGAGGGGAGTCCCCCCTTCCCACACGAGGTAGTCGTTGCCGAGGCCGTGGGCCTTGAACACGGTGCGATCAGCCACGCTGGGCTCCGGGCAGCAGATGAACGAGCTGTGGTGGGACCTCGAGGGAGGCGGAGGCCAGCTCGAAGTGCTCGAAGGCAAAGGGCGGCGCGACCACGCAGCTCACCCACACCCAGGCCTTCCCCGTGGGCTCTGCCGCCTGCCAGGTGCCCTGGGGGACGACGCTCGTCGCACACTCCGGGCCCAGCACGGTGTGCGTGGGCGCCTCGTGGGGACGCCACTGGTGCAGCCTGAGGGAGCCGCCGCGGTGGTGCATCCACACCTCCTCGCCATGCGTCACCCGGTGCCAGGCACTCACCTCCCCAGGGAGGAGCACGAAGTCGATGACCGTGCAGTGGGGGGAGCGATGGGTCTCCCGGAACCAGCCCCCCTCGGGGTGGGGGGCGAGACCGAGGTGGGCGAGCTCTGCAGGCAGGGAAGGCATGGCCCCTGCTATCGATCCGTCGCCCAGCGTGCCCGGGCCGTGGCCGGATCGATCGGCACGAGCAGCACGATGGTGAGCACCTGGACCACCGCCGCCACGCCGAACAGGGTGGCGAAGCCGTAGTGATCGGCGACCAGACCGCCGACGGGGGCCGTCCAGGCGTAGGTGAGGTTGGTGGCCGCCATGTACACCGAGAAGTGGGTGGCCCCGATGCGGGGGTTGGACACCGACATGTACAGGCCGAGGGTGCCGGCGTTGTAGGCATTGACCAGGCCCTGGAACAGCAGCGTCCAGGCGATGAGCCAGGCGAACAGCGGCCAGTAGGGCTGCGACAGCGCCCACACCATCAGGAAGACCGAGATGCCGCCCATGGCCGCACCGATGGCCTTCCTCACCCCGATGCGGTCGGCGAGCCAGCCGCCGACCAGGGCGCCGATCACGCCGGCGAAGGCGTCGACGAAGGCCAGGGTGGAGATCTCCGCCTCGGAGAAGCCGAGGTCGGCCCGCACCAGCTTCGACATCGCTGGGCCCACCATGGCGTAGCCCGCGGGGGCCATGACGCCGGCGAGCAGGGCCCACCATGGCGTCGCGAACGAGAACGACTCCCGCATCTGGCGGAAGCCGTCGCGGTCGACCAGCGGCCAGCCGAGCAGCGCACCGCCGACCGCGGCGAAGGGCTGGGCGACGCTGATCAGCGGGACCGCCCAGTGGTCGCCGAGCTGCGTCTCCAGCACCGACAGCCCGTACATCACCGCCCCCACCAGAGCGAAGGGGCCGAGGAACACGCCGAGCTTCAGCAGGCGGGCATCCACGGGTTGGTCGTCGGGCTCCACGGGCCGCTCCGGCAGCAGCAGCGGGAACAACGCGATCAGCCACATGGTGACCGTCATGGCGAGGAACAGTGCTCCCCACCCCATCGCCTGGGCCAGCAGCAGCCCACCCGACCCCCCGACCACGACCCCAAAGGACTTGCCAGCCCACATCAGGGCGTTGGCTCGGCCTCGCTCGTCTTCGGGCAGGATGTCGACCGCCATCGCGTCGACCGCGACGTCTTGGAGCGCCGCGAAGGTGTTGTGGGCGAACAGCAGCAAGCTGACCATCGGCAGGTTCTTCACCGGATCGGTGAAGAACAGGCCGAGGAGGGTCACCCCCATCATCAGCTCGGCGAACAGGATGAACGGCCGGCGCCGGCCGATCTTGAGAGGAGGCACCGCGTCGAGCAGCGGGCCCCACAAGATCTTGAACGACCACGGCAGGTAGGCGAGGCCCATGGCCTTGCCCAGCTCCGCCGCGCCGAGGCCGAGGTCGGCCAGCAGCACGGCGTAGCCCACGCTGATGAAGCCCCACGGCACGCCCTGCGCGAAGTAGAGCGCGCTGAGGGTGGTGAGGCGTAGCCCCTGGTGATCGCGGAGCGTCGGCATCCGCGCACCCTACTACAGGTCGACGCGCTCCACCTGAGCACCGCCCGCGGCGACCGGGAAGTCGTCGACCCCGCCGGGCGGAGGGTCTTGCAGGATGGCGTCGAGGGTGACCCCGAGCAGCTGCGTCTGGAACTTCACCAGGAACCCGTCGGAGCTGTACCAGAAGCTCTGAGTGCCCTGAGGCGACGTCCACTCGTAGCCGGTGACCTGCACCGGGAGGTTGTCGATCTGGATCTCTTCGACGCCGAGGGCCTCGAGGGGCCCCTGCAGCACGTCGCCGCTCTCGGCCGACAGCACCCGGGCCTCACCGGAGAGGTGGTCGAGGCCGAACTGGGAGTAGGGATCCATCAGATCGGCCGTCGACAGGTGGACCCGGTTGAGGGGCAGATCGACGCTGCGAGAGCGACGGTCGGCGGTGGTGGTGAGCATCCAGGCGGAGGGAGTCCACCGACCCTGGATCTCCATGAGGCGACCGTTCTCTTCCACGACGGAGTGGAAGCTCGCGGGCTCGCGGGGCCCGATGTGCGCTGTCATCCGCTGCCGGAAGCGGGCGCGAATGGGCCCCACCTGGCCGTCGATGTCGGTGAAGGACTCGAGGATGCGGCGGGTGCCCTGGTCGTCGGGGACGTACTTGATCGTGAGCTTGCGCGTGCCCACCACGGAACCGCTCACGGACAGGTCGTAGACCAGGGTGTGCTGCAGGTCGGCGGCTTGGGCGGCGAGGGCGAAGAGGACAACGAGCATCGGTTGGGGCTCCGGTCGACGTTTGTATCGTCGATAGCGCTGGCAGGCCCCCCTTCGACCGGATCGACCGAGGGAAGTGCCCGCGTAGAACCGTCGACCGACCGTTCCCAGCTGGCACGGATGGTCGACGTTCGGCGAGGAGCGATGCTCGCCTTCGACGGATCCGTCAGCTCACTCCGACGAGGTGAACTGGGGGATGCAGTCCAGGTAGTCCATGATCTCGGATTCACATGCGGTGGCGTCGTCGCAGTCGGCGTCGACGGCACACGTCAGGTAGGCGTCGTACTCGCTGCCACAGTCGGCTTCGTCAGCGTTGGCCTCGGCCCCGTTGGACGCGTTCACGCACGCCCTCATGTCGAAGTCTTGCGGGTTGCCACCGAGCTCCTCGTAGCACTCGACCGCCCGGTCGCAGGCCTGCCTGGAGGTCACGCCCTCCTCCTCCTCCTCGTCGTCGACTTCGTCGGAACCTTCGCCGCAGGCGATGAGTGAGGTGCTCAGCAAGAGAATACGTAGGACGTTCTGCATGAGAATCCTCCGCTGCGACCGCGTCACAGCATGGCCTAGCGCCGTCCACAGCATGCCCCAACGCAGAACCGCCGACCCACCGTTCCCAGCTGGGACGGAAGGTCGGCGGTCTGTGCGCTAGGCGCGAAGTAGTCGGCGAGCGTGGGGGCGGGTCGACGAGGATTCGCCTACCGAGCCAGCATGCTCGCCTTCGACTTGATCAGCTCTCGGAACCCGTCTCGCTGCCACCGAGGACGCAGTCCAGGTAGGCAGTGATCTCGGAATCACAAGCGGTGGCATCGTCGCACTCGGCGCCGACGGCACACTTCTGGTAGGACTTGTACTCGCTGCCACAGCCAGCCTCGTCAGCGTCGGCCTCGGCCTGGTCGGCCGCGGTCACGCATGCGTCCACGTCGAAGTCATCGGCGTTGCCACCGAGCTCCTCGTAGCACTCGGCTGCGCGGTCGCAGGCCTTCTGCGAGGAAACGCCGCAAGCGGCGAGAGTCATCAGAGCCATCACAGAAATCATACGGGTCATGGTCACCTCCGTGCGCAGCCTATGACATGCTGAGGCGATCGTGTCGAAAAAATGCGCAGGATCCGACGATCGCGCGCTTTTCGTGGTCCCAATAAATAAGGTGCAAGGCAAGATATCAGAAGATGTGTCGTTGCGTCGCACGCCGAAGATGCGCGGTGGATCCTCAGATCACGATCCGCTGTTCACCTACGTCGAGGCTGTGGAGCTCGGGTCGGACTTGTCAAGGACGGACTTCAGGGCCTGCCGCGTAGACACATGCCAGCGAGCCTGGTGGCGGCTGTACAAGGCTGCTGCCTGCTGCCGGCGGCCTGCGGCGACCATGGCCTTGAACAGCGGCAGCACCAGCTTGGTTCGCCCGACCTGTGCGACGAAGGCCTCGACCTCCTCGTCGACGGTGAGGCCGCTGGCCAGGGCGCGACGGAGCCACGCCGACCTCAGCTCCTGGTTGCGGGTGCCGGACAGGCCGAGGTGGTCAGCGACGGCCGCCGCACGGTCGGCGTCGAGGGGAGGGAGGTGGTCGAGGACGTGGAGGGTCTCGACCGTGGTGGTGGGCCGAGGCCGGGCACCCTCGTTCCAGGCGGCGGCCTCGCGGGCCAGCCGGTCGAGGGTGGGCGTCGCGAAGGTGGGGGCGTCGTCGGGGAGGCCATCGGCAAACAGCCAGGCCGGCAGACTCACCCCGTGGTCTGGGAGATGTTCGTCGAGGAAGGCCACGAACTGGTCGGTGGTGACCGTGTCGAAGGCGAAGGCCTCGATGTAGCGCTGCAGGAAGGCGTCGAAGCGTTCTCGCCCGACGGCTCGCTCCAGAGCCAGGAGCAGCAGGAAGCCCTTCTCGTAGGGGACCACGCTGAACTCGGCATCGGGATCGAGCCCCTCCTGCGGGTAGGTGAGGGCGGTGGACTTCCCCTGCGCCGACCGCTCGTCGATGGTGTCGTCGAGGCGGCGGCGAGCGAGGGCAGCGGCCTGAGCGGCGACCTGCGGGCCCTCCAGCACCTCGAGGATCCGCCGCTCGGCGTAGACCGTCCAGCCCTCGTTGAGCCAGAAGTGCTCGTTGTCGGCATTGGTGACGAGGTTGCCCGTCCAGCTGTGGGCGAGCTCGTGGGCGAGCACGTTGACGAGGCTGCGGTCGCCGGCGAGCAGGGTGGGGGTGAGGAAGGTCATGCGGGGGTTCTCCATGCCCCCCAGCGGGAAGGACGGAGGCAGCACGACGAAGTCGTAGCGGTCCCACTGGTAGGGGCCGAACAGAGCTTCTGCCGCGCCCAGCATCGCCTCCGCGTCGGCGAACTCCCAGGCGGCGGCCTCGATGATCTGCGGCTCGGCGAACACACGCGTGCGAGGGCCCAGGTCGTGGGAGGCGAGGTCGCCGACGGCGAGGGCGAGCAGGTAGGGCGGGATCGGCTGGGGCATGGTGAAGAACAGACCGCCGTCACGTGCCTGGCCGGGGGCGGCCGACATCACGGCGGTGAGCCCCTCGGGCGGCAGCACCAGCGCCTCGTAGCGAATGCGGGCCCGTGGGGTGTCTTGCAGGGGGACCAGACTGCGCGCATGGATGGCCTGGCACTGCGACAACACGAAGGGCTTGCCCGAGGCGGTCTGGGCACCGTCGAGCCACATCAGCCCACTGGCGGTGGGAGAGGTCGCGTAGCGGATGCGCACCCGCTGCACCGGATGGGGGCGCTCGATGCGCAGTCGCTGCCCGAGCACGGGGTCGGTGGGGCCCCACGCGAAGGGGAGGGGCCTGCCATCGTGGTCGGTGATCTCGTGGACCTCGAGGTCGCGGGTGTCGAGATCGAGCGGGCCGCGGTGAGGGCCGTCGAACACGAGCTCGGCTTCCCCTCTGAGGCGCCGGGCGGCGAGGTCGACCTCCCACCTCAGGTGCAAGGCCTCGGTGCGGCCCTGGTCGAGGTCGGCGTAGCTGTGGGGGTCGGCTCGCATGGCACCTCCGAAGGGGCGCCAGTGTACTTCTAGGCCCGGCTGAGCTGGCGCTCGAAGTCGCGGCGCTTGATCCAGTCGGGGAAGCCCTTGCCCATGTTGAACCCAGCCCAGTTGCCGGTGAACTGGCCGACGAACACCCGATCGCCCTCGAGGAGATGGGCCTTGATCAGGGTGCGGATCTGCCCCGCGTGCAGCGGGCTCTGCACCAGCCAGGTGTGATCGAGGCGATCCGACCAGGGGCCGAGGGCCTTGATGGCGAGCACGAGACCCTCGTAGGCGGGGTCGTCGGCGGGCTTGGTGAGCTTGGTGGCGATGAAGTACATCATGGGCCCCTCCAGGGTGTCGGGCCGGTCTATCCCGCCACGGCCCACGGGCGCCGGGTCGCGGGCGACAGGGCCTTGAGCTCTCGCTTCACGTCGGCAAACCGGCCCCCAGCCAGGTGGGCTCGGTACATCGCCTCGCCCGCCTCCTCCCCGCCCTGGGACAGCTCGTGCTCGACCCAGGCCCACCGGGCGGAGGTGGGGCGAAGCTCGACGTCGCGGTGGAGGCCCTTGCGCAGCCGCTTCAGGCGCTGCTCCACCACCTTGATACCGGCGAATGGCACGCCGTCGAGGGGGGTGTTCCGCTTGGCCACCAAGGGGGCCACCCCGAGGGCCACCCGGGTGCGGCCGGCCAGCTCCGACAGCTCGTTGGTGAAGGCGATCAGCTCGTCGATGTCGGCATCCTCCTCGGTGGGGAGGCCGACGATCATGTAGACCTTGAACACGCTGTAGCCCAGGGCTCCGGCCTGCTCTGCGCAGGCTCGTAGGTGGTCGGACTTGGTGTTCTTCGTCATCGTCTTGCGCAGCCGCTCGCTGGCTCCGTCGCTCGCGACCGTCAGCGTGCGGGCTCCGCTCTCCCGCAGCAGCTCGGCGATCCGAGGCTTGCGGGCGATCCGATCGGCACGCAGCGACGACAGCGACACCGAGCGCCCCGAGGCCACCAGGGTCTCGAGCAGGCCGACCAGCTGGGGATGGTCGGAGATGGCTGCGCCGACCAGCCCGACCTTTCGTGCATGCTCGGGGATGTACGACAAGATCCGCTCGGGCGTGACGAGGCGCATGCCACCGTTGGTCGTGCGCCGCATGACACAGAAGCTGCACATGCGGTGGCAGCCGCGCTCGCCCTCGATGAGGAACATGTTCGACAGCTCGGCGTCGGGCGACAGAATGCGGCTGTGAGCAGGCAGGCACGTGTCGCTGGCCTTCGCGATCGCGGGCACCTGGGCGCCGTGCCGCTCGGGCACGTAGCCGCCCGGCAGCCCCTCGATGGTGTCGAGCCACGCCTCGCGGTCGTCGCTGTCGAAGAAGGTCGCGAGCCCGGTGGGGGCGGTGTCTTCCGCCTCGCCGAGGAGCATGGCATCTGCGAAGGGTGCCGCCACCAGCGGGCTCGCCATGGAGATGGGGCCTCCGATCAGCACCAGCGGGTCATGGGGACCTCGATCCCGGCGCAGCGGCGGCACGCCGGCAAGCTCCAGCGCTTGAATCAGCCCGGTGATCTCCAGCTCGTAGGCCAGCGACACCGCGATCAGGGGGAATCCCCCGACCGGGCTGTGGGTCTCGTAGGTGACCAGGGGCTGGCGAGCCACGCGCCATGCGTCGACATCGTCTGGGAGGAAGGCTCGTTCGACCGACAGGCCCGCATCCCGCGCTACGGCGAGGATCTGCTGGTAGCCGAGGGAGGACATGCCCGCGCGGTAGGGCGACGGGTAGAGCATCGCCACCCGGTGCGGCCCTGGCTGGTAGGTGCTGCCGCGCTCGCGCGCCACACGCTCGCGGAGGATGTTGGTCAGTCGGCTCACGGGAGCCTCGTACCCCGCCCCAGCGTCAGATGAGGTAGAGCAGCAGGATCAAGAAGCCGATCAGCATGGCGCCCAGCACCAACACCGTGAAGATCGACAGGAGCCACGCGATGGCTGGGTCGCGGTAGGTGTCGCTGCTGTTGTCGTCGAGCGCACCGATAGCGACGGGCGCCTTCTTGCGGGGGGCGGCCGCGGCCTTCTTGGCCTTCTCGGGCTTCTTGCTCGGAGGCCGCCGGCCTGGAGGTCGCTTGCCGGGTGTGCGCTTCGCGGGCCTCGTGTCGGCGGGCTCGGCCTTGGCCGTGGGCTCCGCCGCAGGCGGGGGCTTGCCGCTGGGGACGGGGACGGGTCGCGTCTCTTCATCGGCCAGCGGGTTCGTGATGTCGCGGGACGGGAGCGTCTCCTCGTCGCCGATGGACCGCTGGGAGCGCCGCATGGTCGTCTCGTCGGCGCCCGGACGCTGCATGTCGGTGGCGGGGGCCTCGCCGACATGCTCGAGGTGCATCGTCAGGGTGGGTTCCTGGCTGCGCTTGACCGGAGCGGGCGAGGAGGGGGCGGTGCCAGGAAGCGCGGAAGCCGGCTGGCCGGCCGGGTCGCCGTCGAACTTGACCCAGCTGGTGTGCTCGTCGTCGCTCACGGCCGACAGGGCGGCGCGGATGCGGGCCTCTTCGTCTTGCGCTCGCGATGCCGACGATGCCGTGTTCACTGGCAGCGGCGGCGTGGGGCGTGGCCTGGCGCCTGCGCGGCCATCGCTGCGCTGCAGGGGCGGCTTGTTCCGCGGCGGTGCGGGGCGAGGCGTGGCCCCGCGGGAGCTGGGGGCTGACGTGCGAGACCGTGCGGGAGACGGCGTTGGTGCGCGCCCCGGACGCTCCGCCGACGCGTCGCTGGAGCGAGAGCCGGCCCGGTTGGTGCGCACCCGCCGCGGGCGATCGCGATCCGCGTCGTCGACAGGGGGCGGACTGGGCGGCGGAGGCGACGCGGCCTCGCCGGGCAGCCTCAGGTCGCCGGACTGGTCGAGGAGCTCGAGGATGCCGCCGACCGAGTTGTCCTTGTCGGAGGGCTCCGCATCGACGCTCGGCAGCTGATCGAGCCGCTGCAGGCCGGCTCCGAAGGTGTTGTAGTCGCGCGCGGCAGGTGCTGCAGGGCGCCCCAGTCGACGCAGCAGGTCGGCATCGGCGGGGGCCGCGACCGTCTCCTCTTCGTCGGGCGCTGCGGCAGGAAAGGCGCCGAAGCCCGCTACGCCGGTGATGCCGGGATCCGGATCGTCTCGCCGACTGCGCTGGCGCGCCTGGCGGCTCTCCAAGACGGCCTTCTTGGCGGCTGCGGTCATCGCGGCGAGCTCGTCGGGCATCAGCCCGGAGATCGTGAACTCCTCCACCGGACCGAGCTCGCCGTCTTCCTCGCGGTCGTCGCGTAGCTCGGTGGGGAGGGGCGGCGGGGTGAAGCGCGGCTCGGTGAGCTCGAGGGAGGGCTCCGGCGGCTCGGGCGGAGGCGCGAACACGTCGGGGGGCTCGGTCGGCAGCTCGTCGGCGAAGCTGGGCGCCACCGCCTGCTCGAACGGATTGGCCAGCGCACCGAAGTCGCCGGGCAGCAGGGAGCCTCCAACGTTCGTCTCGTCGAGGTTGACCCGCTTTCCGCCGCGCACGCCGCGACGGCTCCCCGCAGGGGGCTCGGTGGGCTCTTCGTCGACGGGACTCGTTTCGGTGGGCTCGTCGTCTTGCGCGGGGCTACCCCACGGCTTGGAGCGATCTCGCGGCACAGGTCTCGCTGGGTTCGCAGTCAGGTGGCTCACCATCCTACTCCATGCGAGGCGCTGGGTGTGTCCCTTGTGGTAGACAGCCGTACGGAGAGAACATGCGTCGTTGGTCCCTCAGCTTGGTGTTGATGTGCTCGATGCCCGCGTTCGCGGAAGACTTCCAGCCGCCCAACTCCCTTGTGTGGGCTGCCGCGGGAACCCCATGGCTCGTCAGTGGTCGTGGGGAGGCGTGGCTGGCCGATCAGGCGAGCGTCGAGCTGGGCGTGGGCGGGCTGGGTCCCGACGACGTGCTCGGCTTCGACTGGGCGATCCGCTGGCGGCCCGATCCGCTCTGCATTCGGTGCGGAGAGCGCGATCTGGTCACCCTCGGCATCGGCCCGGGCGGGCTCGTGGTTCCCTCTTTCGACGGAGGATCGTGGTCCACATCGGTAGGTGGCGACCTCGGGGTCAACTACGTCCACTGGCTGTCGCCCACCCTGGGCCTCACGGTCTCGGGGCGGGCCGGTGTGGGGGCGTCGTTCGTCGACTTCGACTTCAGCGCGGTGGAGCCAGGGTTCTGGGCCTTCGGCGGCGCTGGGGTAGCATTCTGATGGTGGAGGCGTCGTGAGCTCCGAGATCGTGGAGAACCTCGTGCCGATTGGCACCCTGCTGCTCGGGTTGGGCCTCGGTTGGGCGTGGGGTGGGTCGGCCGCGGCCCCCGAGCCGGCGCCGCCGGTGCCCGTGGTCCAGGCAGCCCCGGCGGTCTCTCCCGCCGACCAGTGCGTGAAGAAGCTGGAGCCGCTGGAGCAGAGGTTCGCCGAGCACTCCGTGCGCCAGGCGATCATGCGCTACGAGCTGTCGGAGGCGTGGCAGTGAGGGTCGCCATCGTCGCCGTCGTCACCTTCATGGTCGGCCTGCTGCTGGGTCAGACGCGGTCGCTGGTGCCCTCGGCGCCGACCGAGGCCGTGGCACCCCCCCCGGCGCCAGCTGCCCCCCCCGCTCCGGAGTGCCTCCGACTCGCCGAGCTGCGCTCCAAGATGAGCGAAGCAGGTCGCCAGGGCCTTGCCGACGAGCTGGCGAAGGTCCGTGAAGCCCGCGGGGAGTCCCCCGCACCGTGGCCCACCGAAGACGACATGATGGGCGAGGTGCATCCGGCGAACTTCGTTGGCACTCTCAAAGACGCGTCGAAGCAGCTGCAGGCCGAGGTGCTGTGGACCGACTGCTCGGAGTATCCCTGCCTTGCGGTGGTTCGCGGCGGTGAGGGGCTGCAGGCTCAGCTGGCGAGCACCAACCTGTCGGCGCGGGTCGAGCAGCGGGGCCCGCTGTCGGTGGTGGTGTCGCCCGACGACACGACCTCGCGCCTGGGCCGCCGGATCGACGGGCTGTTGTTTGCCCTGGGCGTGGCGTCAGGGAGCGGCGAGTAGCGCGATCGCGCGCTGCACTACCTGGTAGTCGGCCATGACCTGCGCCCCCTCCCGGGGCGGCGCGTCGTCGGCGAACAGGCGCCAGCGAAGCGGGGCTCCACCCTGGAGCAGGCCCACGTTGGTGCGATGCACCGCGACCCACACCGAGGCGGCGTAGACCTCCTGGCTCGGGAAGATGGGGTCGGGGTGGTGGCGAAAGAACAGGATCTCGCCAGGGCGCTGGGTGTAGCGCACCTCGCCCTGCTGCCGCGTGCGCAGCCGAACCTCGGAGCCTACGAAGGGGCGGGGCACCGAGACCTCGAGGCCCACGTGGTGGGCGAGGGTGCGGCCCTGGTTGGCGAGGAAGGCGCGGAACTGGACGAACACCAGGGGACCATGGCTGTCGCTGGGGACCAGCTCGGGCTCGCCATAGGGGCCGATCCGCGACAGGCGCACCACCGGGTGCCGCACCCTGCGCAGCACGTCTTGCACGTGCACATGCCCCATGGGACGTGACTTGCCGGCGATGCGCAGGTAGTAGCGGTGGTCCTTGGCCTGGTGGGGGGCATGGTCGCTGCTCGGCAGCTCCACCACGTAGACGGCATGCCCCGGCAGGATGGCGCTGTCGGGCCCGTCAGGCGCCACCTCGAACACGTTGCACGAGCGCACGGGGGGGTCGACGCAGCCAGGCACGACGTCTTCGAGCCATTCCCGGGTGCCGCCCCGCAGATCGGTCGGCACGCCGCCGTCGACCTTGCCGTCGTCGTCGAGGCCGATGAACAGGCGCCCGCCGGCACCGTTGACGAAGGCCGACACCTGCTTGGACAGGGCAAACACGAAGGTGGACGACGTCTCCCCCTTGGCCATGACCCATGCCGCGCCCTTGAACTCCTGAAAGTCGTGCTCGTGGGGCTCCAGGGCCTCGAGGCGCGCTTCGGACCAGCGTTCTTCTTCCATGAGGCAGCCTACCCCGTGGGAGCGGCCCGTCGCCTGCGCCGAGGCCGGTCGTCGGGGTCGGCCTCGATCGTGAGGCTCTCCCCGGCCACGACCTCGATCCGATGGTCGCCCAGGCGGTAGGCCCCGGGGGGCAGGAAGCCGACGAAGCGGCCTTCCTCGGCCAGGCGCTCGGCGGCGAAGGCCACCGCAGCGCGGTGCTCGGGCAGCCAGGGCGGCGCCTCGGCCGACAGCCCTTCTCCCGCCAGGGCGACTCGGCCGAGCTCGGTGTCGATGCGGTAGAGCTCCTCGATGGCGTCGCGGTGCACCTGCAGACGGACCGAGGCGAGGAGTCGCTCACGAGCCGAGGCGATGTCGCCCAGGGCGCGCGCAGCCTCGGCCCCGCGGACGTGGTCGAGGGCGCTGGGCTCTACGCCGGTGGCGACGAGGGCGCGGTAGGTGCGGTCCACCCCTTGCCATGCTTGACGACGGCACAGGCTGCGCATCTCCCCCGACAGCCGGTGGTACTCCGACTGCTGCACGTCGGACGATCGGGCCGCGAGTGCCGGTGCCGGGATGAGGAGCAGGGAGAGGAGGAGGGGGACCATGCTCTGAGTCCGAGCAAGGACCATGCCTACGTCTCGACGTAGGCCAGATCGGTGGGAGCGCCGCGGATGCGACAACTAGTCCGCAACCTCAGGCCGCGGTCGCACCCGGAACGGGGACATCGTCGGGCAGATCGGGCGGCACCCGCGGTGGGTTGCCGGCCAACGCACGGCCGGCAAACCACAGCACCGAGCCCATTCCGCTCATCAGCCCGAGCACCACGCCCATGTCGATGATGCCGCGCCATGGCTGGTCGAGCTGGCGCACCGCGAGCACGAGGAGCACGATCATGGTGAGCAGCGACCACGCCACGGTCTTGCGCTTGCGGTTGGCGTGGAGCAGGCCCATGCACATCAGGGGCGCGAGCAGCGCGGGGAGCGGCTTGGGGTCGTGGGCGAGTGCCAAGGCACGCACGACGACTCGCGGTGCGAACTGCTTGTGGAAGCCGCGGTAGGCCTCCGAGTACATCATGAAAGCGACCCACGCCGCCGCCAGGGCCCACTGGCTCGGGGTGAGCCCGGTCGAGATGGCCTCGATGGGCTTGGCCGACAGGCGCACGACGGGGTTGAGCAGGATCAGCAGCACCCCGCCGACACCCCATGCCCACAGCATCCAGGCTCCGGGCGTCGTGGGGAGCGGCATCGCGGGGGCTTGGGAGGGGGCTGCCATGGGCCCGTATGGCCCGTCGGCGCTCCGGTCGCAAGCGACTACGGTTACCCTGTCGACCATGTGGTGGATCCTGATGACATCGGTGTGGGCGGCTTCTCCAACGTGGGAGGAGCTGGTCACCTATGCGCTCGACCCCTCGTCGGTGCGAGCGACCCCCTTGCAGAAAGCGGCGATGGCGCAGGTCGCCTGCGACCGAGGGTCCGAGGCGGCCTGCAAGGTGGTGGAGGGCGCGACGGTCGCCGAGGTCGTCGCCGCGGGGTGCAAGGAAGGGGACGCGTTCAGCTGCCAGGCTCATGGCTGGGCCCTCGAGGCGACGAAGCCCGAGGCGTCGGCGGCGCAGTATCGCCGCCTGTGCGACGAGGGCTTTGCCACCGCCTGTTCCGACGTGGCGCGGGTGCATCGCGATGGCATTGGGGTGTGGAAGAGCCTGCGCAAGGCGCGGCAGCTGGCCGAGCCGCTGTGTGCTGCGGGCGACGCCCGTGCCTGCCTGGTGATCGCCACCCTCGAGCTTCAGGCGCGGCCGCTGCGTGCCGAGGCCATCGCTCGCGAGGCGGTGGCCGACGGCCGTGACGAAGGCCTCGCGTTGATCGCGGAGGTGGTTCGCGACGAGATGAGGCCGGTGCTGCAGAGCGAGGCGTGCGCGGCGGGCGACGGGGCGTCCTGCCGGCTGCTCGCCAAGACACGCCGTGTGGAGGAGCTCGCCGCGGCGGAACAAGACGACGGCGAGGGCGAGGCCGAGGAGGTCGACGGGGAAGGGGCCGACGAGGATGAGGTCGTCGACCCACTCGCCGAGGTCGACGTCGACGCCCTGTCTTCGAACGAGCTGCTCTATCGGGCGTGCGACCTACGCGACGAGGAAGGCTGCGTCGTCGCCATCCTGTTGAGTGTGGAGAACGACGAGATCGAGCGCGACGAAGCGATCGACCGGCTCGAGGCGCTGTGCGAGGTCGTGTCGCAGGCCTGCATCGAGCGCGACTACCTGTTCTATGGCGGCGATGTGCGGGCCTTCAAGGAAGGCTCGCTGGTGCCGCTGCAGGTCGAGTACGTCGTCAGCGTGATGATCCCGTACTTCTTCGACTGCTACCGGGAGGCCCTCGACCGCAACCCGCGCTTTCAGGAGGAAGACCTGGAGGTGTTCACCTGGCTCGACGAGCAGGGCCGCACCCGGGGCGCTGCGGTCACCAGCGAGGGCGACGATGCCTACCGGGAGTGCCTGGCCACGTCGGTGCTCGAGCGGGAGTTCTATGAGCTCCCCGAGCCCATCCAGGTGCGGGTGCCGCTGCACATCGATCACGAGCCGGCGATCGTCGTGCACGCCAAGCGCTACCACGCCAACCCGCAGCCCATGATCGACCTGGAGACCCTCGCCCGTGAGGAGTGGGCCTACGACCTCGATCAGTGCTTCCTGGAGAACGGAGGCTCGGCCTTCGACCGGGTGTTCAGCCTGCGCGACGTGCGGGTGCGTCGCGACGGGTTCGTGGAGTGGGGGGAGGTGGTCGAGTCCACCGGGATCGACGATGTGGAGGCCTGCCTTCAGGAGCAGCTCGGAGACTTCTTCCTCGGGCAGCCCTACGAGCACCACATGAAGGGGCAGATGTACCTGAAGTTCGCCGTGATCTTCCGGCACCCGCGGATCCTGTTTCAGCACGGCGAAGCGATGGACCCCGACCTGTACATGAACCGCGACGACGACATCCCCCTCGACGACACCCTGAGCGACAGCCGCAACGTCTTCTAGCAGAGCCTAGTCGAAGGCCTCGAGGGGCATGGCGGGCACCCGCTGCCCGAAGGCGGCCCACACCAGGTAGGCGGCGAGGCGGTCGATGTGGCGCGCCCACGGGGGCACCACGGTCGGGGCAGCCAGCGTGCCCTCCGCCCACAGCGGCGCCATCGCCACCGCATCACCACAGGTGAGGCGCCCGGCGAACAGCACCGGGATCAGCTCGTCGCGGTGGGCTCGCAGTGCCGCCATCAGGAAGCTGTGCACCCGGCGTAGCCCCGCCAGGTAGACCACGTCTTTCGGGAAGGCGATGCCGCCGCGCACGTCGCCACCGCGGAACACCCGCATTGACGAGCGGAAGGCCTCCCGCTCGGGCTGGCCGGCATCGAGGAGCGCCTCGAACACCTGGAGGAAGTCGGCGCCTTGCATGGCGTGGTCGACCATGCGCACCCGCAGGGCGATGCGCCGTAGCCGCTGCAGGTCGAGGGTGTCGGTGACCATCTCGGCGAGGGTGGCGATGCCCTCCTGGTCGCGGGTGGTGCGGGGCGACGACAGCCCGAGGGTCGCGAGCCCGGAGGCCTGGCCGTTGCGCTTGGTGGCGCTGTGCACCAGGGCCTCGTGCTGCAGCAGCTGCTCGAGCTGCACCGGAGCGTAGGCGATCCCGTCGCGCAGCCGCACCCGCTGGGACCCCGCGGCCGCCAAGCTCCCCAGGTGCGGATCGAGCTCGACGGGAAGAGGCTCGTCGAAGTGCGCATCGATGGCCGACTGAAGCTGGTCGCGGGCTTGCTGGGAGGGAACGGTGGCCTCGGGGACCGGCAGGTCGAGGGCCTCCCCGGCCTGCAGCAGGTGCTCCGCCTCGGCGTGGAGGGTGGGGCCGTCGAGGCCGATCGGGTCGCGGGGACCGCCGTAGAGAGCGAGGCCATGACGCTGGAAGTCGGGGGTGTGGGCCGACGCGAGCATGGCCAGGGCCTGCCGATACGACTCGGCCGTGCGAGCGATGAACGCCTGCCGCGGGTCGGCGGGGTCACAGCGCCCGATGGCGTCGGCGAGGGCCGCGTCGTGGGACGTGTCGGCGGCCACGGGTGAGGGCTGGGGCAGCTCCCGCCGACCGGCTCGCCGGTGCGCGAGGAAGGCCTGCTCGACCTCCGCATCCCAGCTCAGGGCACCCAGGATGCGGACCTTGCGGGCCGCTGAGGCCACCTGGGCATCGAGCTCGGCGGTGTCGCTCACCGCCGCCGACGGAGGGGGACGAGGGCCAGCAGCGCCATCCAGCCGACACTCAGCGGGCTGGTGGCCTGGCAGCCGCAGCCGCCGCTGCCCTTCTCGGCGATGGCGTCGTCGCTGTCGACGCCGCCGTCGCCGTCGGCGTCGGTGCTGTCGTCGTTGCCGTCGTCGTCGTCGTCGTCGTCGCCCGTCGGCTCGTCGGGGCGGTCGTCGAGGTTGTCGAAGGCGCTCCCGTCGGTCGCGAGGGCGTTCCAGCCCTCGATGGTCCACGACAGCCACTCGTCGCCGTCGGTGGTGTAGATGGCGTAGTAGCCGGCGCTCAGGGTGGCGTTGGTGTCGGTGCCCATCGCCGCCGCACCGAGGGCGGGGTTGGCTTCGCTGTAGACCACGACCCCGTCGTCGACGCTGGTGGGCAGGTTGGCGTCGTTGCGCACGATGCGCAGCTCGGTGTACGGACCCCGCTCGGGGTTGGTCCACGAGAAGTTCACGTAGCCCTGGCTGTCGACCTCGGCGGCGAAGTCGAGGACGGCCAGGCGGTTGTCGACGTGGGCCGGGGCGTAGATGCACACGTCGTCGATCGTCCAGCCGCCGAACTCCAGGCCCTGGTCGGACTGCAGCTCCCAGGCGAGCTCGACGTCGCCGCGGTCGGCGCGGCCTTCGAGGTCGACGGAGTGCGTCATCCACAGCGCGTCTTGGTGGTGCTCTTCACCGCCCGACGACACCCAGTTGGACCACACGACATCGCCGTTGGCGTAGATGCGCGCCTGGTCGTACAGGCCGTCTTCCACCTGCAGCCAGCGACGGTACTGCAGGAACACGTCGATGTAGTGCCCCGTCTCGACGACGGGTGCGGTGAGGCGGTTGGTCTTGTCGGGCTGGTAGGCGCCGTTGAAGGGCTGCCCGTTGACCACCTGGCCCAGGTCGTTGGCCCACACGTTGTTGCCCGACCACGCCGCGGAGGGGTCGAAGCTCTGGCCGGCGGGCGTGCCCCACTGCCAGTCGTCGGCCCCGTCGGACTGGGTGCCGGCAACCAGCTCGTGGGTGAACCCGCCGTCGTCGGCTTCGAAGTCGAAGCAGCCGATCTCGATGACATCGCCGACGAACACGCTGAAGGGTGCCGCCTGGCCCGACGAGGGGGCGCTGAAGCTGTTGCCGTCGCCGTCGACGCCGTCGAAGTAGTACTCGACGAAGGCGCCCATGGGCAGAGCGGGCAGCTCTCCGTCGACCCCGTTGCCGACGCTCACCGCTGGCACCGACAGCCAGCTGCCCCCGTCGACGCGGTAGGACAGGTCGCCCGTCGCGTTCGACAGGTCGATGCAGTCGGCCGCACTGGCGAGCACCTCGAGTCGCAGCGGGGTGACCGTGTCGGGGGTGATGGTCTCGAGGGGCTCGTGGAAGGGCACGAAGGAGGTGCCGATGCCCTCCACGCCGAGGCCGTGCTGACCGAAGGCCTCGATGATCGAGCAGGCGTGGGGCGTGCCGTTGTCGAGGTTGCCGTCGGTGTCGTCGGCGACCAGCGCCTCGTAGACACTGTCGGGAATGCTGGGACCCCCCTTCAGCAGCCCGGTGAAGATGTCTTCGGTCACCTGGGTGCCGACGGTGTCGCCCTCGGCGTCGACGAGGATGCCCCAGAGGTCCCAGATGGCTCCCCCGAAGATCAGCCCGTTGCTGTGCACCGCGTAGTAGGAGCTCGAGTAGTCTTGCGGGTAGACCTGGTTGGGCGCGACGTTGCGGATGGCCGTGCCGTTGGTGCCGAAGAAGGGCGCGATGAGGTTGTCGCCGGTCTGCAGGAAGCTCACGACATCGGCAGCGCCCTCGCTCAGGGAGCCGTCGAAGAAGCCCGCCTGCAGGCTGTAGGCGTGAAAGCCGTGCCCCCACTCGTGGTAGTTCACATCGGCGATCTCGCCGGTGTTGTTGCAGCCGAAGCCTTCCGAGAAGAAGTTGACGTTGCCGTCGTAGTAGGCGTTGCAGTAGTCGTTGAGGTTGACGATCGACGCCAGCTGCGGGCCGTAGAACGAGGTGACCTGCACCTCGGGGGCGGTGGCGTCGCCCCACTCCTTGACGTGGTGCAGGAAGACGTAGGTGTTGATCTCGGCCTGGGTGGCGTCGCCGTCGTCCCACGTGAAGGAGCCGTTCGACGAGCTCACGATGCCCTCGCCCCCGTCGCCGTTGTAGACCTCGAGGTAGTCGCCGGCGAGGATGGAGTTGACCGGGCCGTTGCCGGGGAGGCTGTAGCTGCCGTCGGCGGCGGTGTAGTCGGCGACGCTGCCGTCATCGACGTAGACGAACGGCAGCGGCGAGGTGACGTAGGGGCTGCCGTCGAGGGTGCGAGGCGGGTGCTCGGCGGAGACCGTGCCGGAGATGAAGCGCACCTCGTTGTGCACATGGAGGACCTCGCCGGTCGCGCCGTCGACGAAGGCGACCCAGATCCCGGCGGGCTCCGCCGTGCGGGTGGTGACCTGGTAGACCTTGCGCAGCTCCAGGCCGTGCTGGCCGGAGCGCTCCAGGAGCATGGGCTCCACCTCGGGCTCGGTGTGCGCGGCCCAGGGAGCGAGGCCGCCGGCGATGGCGGAGCGCAGGGCGGCATCGGCTCCTAGCGCCAGCGAACCGGTGACGGGGGCTTCGGGGTGGGTCGCGACCTTGAGCAGGATGAGGCGGCCGTGCTTGATCCGCGCGCTGATGCCGCCGCGGTAGGTGGCGAGGCCGTCGCGCGTGACGTCGAAGTCGACGTACCAGGTGTCGAGGCGATCGACGTAGTTGGCGCTGCGGAGGGTGAGGTCGCCCGCGTCGGTGCCGAACAGGCCCGGGTGCCGCTCGAGGAGCGAGGCGAGGGCGACGGTGAGCTCTCCCTGCTGGCTCGGCATCGGCACGCCGCGGCCCCACATCGCGAGGGGCTGGCCGGTGACCTCGTCGAACTGGGCGTTCCACGGGCCGGCGTCGCGCTGCCATGCCTGGAAGGCGGGCGCGAAGTGTAGCTGGGCCTGCACCTGCGGATTCGCTTGCAGCACCCGGTGAGGCTCGATGCCCTGATCGGTGGAAGGGGGCTGGAACGCCAGAGCTACACCGAACAACAACGAGGTCATCGAACCCTCCGAGGGGTGAGGATGGTCTGAGACCTTCGCATGCTGGGGACCCGACCGCAGCGGCCGAGACCTGCCCTTACGCAACCTTCACAGCCGTGTCGGAACCGTCAGCGTCGGCCGCAGTGCATCATCTTGGCGTTGCACCCCACCTCGACGCGCTCGTCGTCGGCGGTGAGCACGATCTCCGAGGTGCGATGCGACGTGGGGTCGCCGGGAACCTTGATCCACACCACGTAGGTGCCGGCGGTCAGCGTGCCATTGGCCGCGCGATTGCCCATCCGGTCGGTCACCCAGAACGAGGCGATGTCGTCGCAGCCGACACAGTCGACCCGCCCGCTGGGCCCCGACGCCGCCGGGGCCGGAGCGGGGTCGGTGGCGGGGGCCGGGCGTGGCGGGGGGGCGGGACTGGGCGCTGGCTTCGTCGCGGGCGCGGGCTGCGGGGCGACGGGGCTCGGCGGGGCGGGCGACGGGGCCGCCTCGGGCTTGGGGCGCGGCGCCGTGGGGACCGGCGTGGGCGCGGGCTCGACGGTGGGCTCCGGGCGGGGAACCGCGGCCACCTCCTCCGGCTGGGTCTCCTGGGTCGTCCAGGCGGCGCCGATGCCGAGGGCGAGGATGCTCACCGAGCCCACGGCGCCGAGGAGCAGGAGGACGACGCCGGCAGCGATCAGCGGCCACCCGATGGGCTCGCGGTCGCTGGACGTGCCATCCATCGGCGGCGCGATCGTCTCCCGCGGAGCCTGGTTGTTCCAGGTGCCGGCGGGAGCTCCGGTCACCTGCGGCTTCATCAGCTCCTCGGCCTCCCGCATCATCGCGCGGGCCTTCACGCCCACGGGCCCGGTCTCGGCGACCCAGCGAGGCAAGGTGGGCTGCGGGGTGCCGATGGGGGGCAGCGGGCCAGCACATGTCGACGGGACGGGCCCGACGCCGTCGAGGAAGGCCACCAGCTCTTCACAGCTGTGGAAGCGCTGGTCGAGGTCGACCTGAAGCAGGCCGGCGATGGCGTCGGTGACCCGCGCGGGCAGGTCGTGCACGTAGACGGTGGGGGCGGGGTAGTCGCCCTTGCCGACCGCGGTGAACAGCTCGATGATGTCGGCCTGGGCGAAGGCCGGGTAGTGGCAGACCATGCGGTAGAGCAGGCAGCCCAGCGACCACATGTCGGCGCGCCGATCGACCGTCGCGGCATCGCGCACCTGCTCGGGGGCCATGTAGCCGGGGGTGCCGAGGGTCACGCCGGTGCGGGTGCTGCCCATGGGGGCTTCGCCCGACAGCGCCTTGACCAGCCCGAAGTCGGAGACCTTGGGCGTCACCCGACCCTCGCCCACCGCCAGCAGCACGTTCGCCGGCTTCAGATCTCGGTGCACCAGGCCCTTGGCGTGAGCATGGCCCACGCCCGAGGCGATGGCCCGGAACAGGGTGAGGGCATCGTCGAGGTCGAGCTGGTGCTGCATCAAGAACAGCTCGAGGTCGACCCCCTGCACCCACTCCATCAGCGTGCCGGGGGAACCCTGGATCTCCAGCACGTCGGTGACGCCCACGATGTTGTCGTGGGACAGCTGGGCCTGCACCTGGCCCTCGCGCACCAGGCGCTCCCGCGACTCGCGGTGGGCCACCTTGACGACCTTGAGGGCGTGCAGCGTCGACAGCGTGGCGTGGCGAACACGGTAGACCGTCGCCAGGGCGCCCTCTCCGAGCTCGCCCTCGACGATGTAGCGGTCTACGCGGTCGCCGGGCTCCAGCATCAGTCGAAGAAGGCGGTGCAGGCACCGGCGTCGGCAGAGCACGTGCCGCTGGTGCAGCTGAAGTGCGTGGTGAGGTCGGCGACCGCCAGATCCGACTGGATGGTGTAGTTGTTGAGGGGAGCGAAGCGCGCGATGCTCGTCCAGCAGACGCTGCCGGTCGAGGTCGCAGTGATGTGGGTGCCGCCCGACGAGGTGTGGGTGCCGCCGACCACCAGCAGGGCCGCCGAGGGCTGCACGAAGGCGAAGTCGGAGGCGCCGTCGGCGACGTTGCCGGAGGAGTCGGGGCCGTCCCACACCTGGAAGGCGATGTCTTCGCCCAGCTGCACCGCGCCGCCGAGCCCGAGGTAGGCGCAGCCTCCGTTGCTGGTGGGCAGGCCGCCGGTGGCGACGTTGTCGTTGCATGCGCCCTGCAGCCAGGTCACCACATTGGTGGTGTAGACCGCGCCGCCGTTGATCGCGTTGGCGTTGGCCAGCACCACGTCGTCGAGGGTGCTCGTGCCGTCGTTGGACAGGCAGCCCCCCGAGGTGGCGTTGCGGCCGACGCTCCCGCCGTCGCAGGTGCCTTCGTTCCAGGTCAAGGAGCCCCCGCTGGCGACCTTGACCGCGCCGCCGGCGTTGCCAGCGAGGCTTCGGGTGAGGTCGACCGAGCTCACGCCGACGTCGCCGAGGACGGCCGCGTCGGACACGTGCAGGCAGCCGCCGTCGTTGATGGCCTCGCTGTCGAGGCAGGCGCCCGACAGCCACGTGAGGGTGCCCTGGTCGACGGCGGCGCTGCCCCCGTTGTCGGCGAGCCCACCCACCAGGTCGACGTTGTCGAGGACCAGGTTGGCGCCCGACGCCGACACGTAGACCAGCCCACCGTCGCCGACGTAGGCGGCGGCGAGGGAGCCGTCGAGGGTGAGGTCGCGCAGGGTGACGTTGGCGAAGGCCCCGGTGACCTCGAGCACGCGAGCCCCCCCGGTGGGACGCAGGGTGGCCCCGTGGCCCTCGATGGTGAGGGACTTGGCCAGGGCGATGCCCACCGGCTCGTCGAACGAGCCGCCGAGGTCGGGCCCGCAGACCTCCAGCACGTCGGAGCTGCTGGCCTCGAAGGCTGCCTGCTGCAGCTGGTTCGCTGCGCTGCCCGTGTAGACCGTGGCGGAGTTCAGGTTCTGCACCAGGCCGTCGACGGTCTGGTCGCAGTCCTGCACGATGCCGTCGCAGAACAGCTCGTCGGCCCCGGGGTAGCGGTTGGCCAGCACGTCGTCGCAGTCGCCGTCGACGACCGCGAAGCCCGTGGTGGCGCAGCTGTCTCCGATCGGCACGGCGGTGAAGTCGACGCCGGCTCCGAAGGTGTCGCCGTCGTTGTCGACGTAGCAGCCCTCCAGGCCATCGCAGTTCTCGTCGACGCCGTTCACGACGATCTCGGTCGCCGCGGGGTTGATGCTGTCATCGCCGTCGTTGCAGTCGTCGTTGGTGGCGGAGACGCCGGTCTGGGAGGCACAGGTGGCCCCGGGGAGCGGTGCGCCGAGCTCGACGAAGCCAGTGCCGCCGTAGCCGTCGGTGTCGCCGTCGTCGTAGCAGGCGTCGAAGCCGTTGCAGTTCTCGTCGATACCGTTGGCGACCAGATCGGTCTCGGAGGTGTTGATGTTCGGGTCGGCGTCGTCGCAGTCGTCGCTGTTGTCGGCGACCCCCGACACGGTGGCGCAGGACTCGCCCGCTCCCAGGTCGGCTCCGAGCTGGACCGTGGTGGTGCCGCCCTCTCCGTCGTTGTCGCCGTCGTCGTAGCAGGCGTCGAAGCCGTTGCAGCTCTGGTCGGTGCTGTCGGCCACCAACTCCGTCGCCCCCGGGTAGATGCTGTCGTCGCTGTCGTCGCAGTCGTCGCTGCTGAGCGACAGCCCGAGGGTGTTGTCGCAGCCGTCGAACACGTCGGCGGTGATCGAGGCGGTGGTGGTGCTGCCGCGACCATCGTTGTCGCCGTCTTCGTAGCAGGCGAGCCGGGTGTCGCAGTCTTCGTCGACGTTGTTACCGACCAGCTCTGTGCCGGTGGGCGAGATGGTCGGGTCGGTGTCGTCGCAGTCGTCGCTGGTCGACGACACGCCGGGCACGGTGGCGCACGTGTCGATGCCGTCGATGGCCGCGTCTTCCCGCACCTGGGTGCCGCCGAAGCTGTCACCGTCGCCGTCGACGAAGCAGTCGAGGAAGGTGTCGCAGTCTTGGTCGATGAGGTCGCCGGCGATCTCGACGGCCAGGGGGCTGACGCCGTTGGCGTTGTCGTCGCAGTCGCCGTCGCAGGTGCTGACGCTGTCATTGTCGGCGTCAGCGGGGTTCAGCGCAGCTACCGTGTCGTCGCAGTCGTCGTCGCAGGTCGACCAGCCGTCGCCGTCGACGTCGATCTGGTTGAGGTCGGGGTTGTTGTCGTCGCAGTCGAGCCGCACGGAGTAGCAGGTGTCGGCGCCGTCTTGGTCGACATCGAGGGGGTTGAGACTCGCGTCGCTGTCGTCGCAGTCGACCAGCCCGGTGGGCGCGGAGAAGCCGTCGGGCTCCACGCAGGCCTGCAGCACCGAGTAGTTGGCGGGCGCGATGCCGTCGTCGTCGGCGTCGGTGTGCCACACCGGCGCCCCCGCGGTCGAGGGGTCATCGTCGTCGACGAAGGTGTCGCAGTCGTTGTCGATGCCGTCGCACACCTCGAGCTCGCCCGGGTTCACGTCGGCGTCGGTGTCGTCGCAGTCGGCGTCTCCCTGGGCCGGGGCCTTCTCGGTGTAGTTCGCGTTGGGCGGCGTGCAGGCGCTGACGCCGTCGGTCGTGAAGTAGCTGTCGCCGTCTTCGTCGAGGTAGTAGGTCGGCGTGCCGATGAGGTCGTCTTGATCGAGGTCGTCGGCGAAGCCATCGCAGTTGTTGTCTTCGCCACCGTCGCAGACCTCGTCGGCGCCGGGGTAGCTATTGGACCCCGTCTTCGGGTCGTCGTTGCAGTCGGTCGCGTCGGTCACCCACGCCCCGTCGGCGGGGGGGCCGTCGCAGGTCGAGGAGGGCTTCGCGAACTCGTCGCCGTAGCCGTCGCCGTCGCGATCGGGGAAGTAGTCGACGAAGGCCAGATCGTTGTCGATCACCGTGTCGCAGTCGTCGTCGAGGCCGTTGCACTGCTCGGTGGCGTCGGGGTTGCGGGTGGCCGCGGTGTCGTCGCAGTCGCCTGGCACATCGGTGGCCCCGGGGGGGGCCGAGCCGGTGCAGGAGCTGACCGTGTCGGTGCCGCCGAAGCCGTCGCCATCGGCGTCGACCAGCCACTGGGTGCCGTCGTCGACCAGGGTGAGGGTCGTGGACCCCGAGGTGCTGAGCAGCCCGTCGTCGAGCTCGTCGGTGGTCTCCATCACTACGGTGATGTCGAGGGTGCAGCCACCGCTGCCAGCGCACACCGCCTGCTCGCCGATGTCGATCGACCAGCTGCCGTCGCCCCCGATGGCCACCGCCTCTTGCAGGGTGGCCTCGCCGACGGTGACGGTGGTGCCGAGCTCTTGCCCGGCGTAGCGCGCGTCGATGGTGCCGGTGAGCGGCACCGAGCCGTCGTGGCAGATGCCGATGCCCTCGGGGGCCTCCACGCCGAAGCTCGCGTCGAGGATGCCCTGCAGCACGTCGGCTTCTTTGTCGGAGACGCAGGCAGCGAGCACCAGGAGCAGGGGAAGGGAGCGCATCAGCGACCTCGGCTGGGCAGAGCGAACGACAGCCCGATCCCGGCGCCACCGACGGCCGCCAGGGCGCCGCCGATGCCCGTCAGGGTGTCGTCTCGGGTGGACTTGGCAAAGGCTTGGTCGAGGGTGTCGTCGGCCGAGGGGCTGGTGGCCAGCCCGGCGACCAGCGTGCCCAGCCCGATGGCGGCCACACCCACCCCGCTGGCGAGCACGATGGTGCGGGTGTCGACACCGCCCGAGGCCGCGCGCGCGCTCGCCTCGTAGGGAAGGGGGTCGGCGGGCCACAGGTAGGCCGATGTGGTCGGCGACCCTTCCGCCAATACCTGCAGCAGCGTAGGCAGCTCGGTGGGCCGGGTCGTGCGGGAGCGGCCATCGATCAGCACCTCGCCCCCGTGGGTCGGCAGCGGCAGGGGCTCGGCAGCCACGGAGGGCTCGAGCTCGAGGTAGCGCTCGTGCACGGGGTTGCCGGGCGGCACCACCGACGAGGGGAAGGTGTAGGTGGGCTCGATGGATCGGGCAGCGGCGAAGGCCTGGGCTGCGCGCTCGTTGGCCTGGTCGACGAAGGCCGACAAGCCCTCGACGCGGTGCAGCTGCGCCGCCATCGGGGCCGGGGCTCGCTCGTCGAGGCAGGGCAGGGCCTCGCGGATCGAGTCGACGGCCGTAGAGAAGCCATCGAGATCGGCTCGCCCAAACGCAGCCTCGGCGGCATCGAGCGACGACTGCAACGACCGCGTCGACAGTGCCTCGTCGCAGTCCGCCGCGGCGGAGACGTGGGGTAGACCGAGCAGGACGCTGGCCAGCAGGAAGCTTCGGGTCATCGGGGTCTCCGGGTGCAGGCGCACGGAGGGAGCACGAGGGAGGGGGGGCGGGGGGGGACCCGGATTGTACGCGGTCGGTGAGTAGCCGGCAACCGGCGTCGGCCCATGGTCAGTCGAGGTGATCGGGGTGCGCCAGGCTGGTGAAGTCGGCGTCGCTGCGACCGCTGGCCATCGCCTGCGCCATCGCATCGGTGAGAACCGGCAACAGCCGGAGCCGGTCGCGGCCGCCCGCGGCCTGCAGCATCAGCGAGGCGTCTTTGTGGGCCATCGACATCTCGAAGGTCGGCTCGTGGCTGGTGGCCCCCAGGGCGCGCCGCGCCATGTGGGCGGGGCTCGGGCCGAACTGCTCCAACAGGGCGAGGACCTCCTCGGGGGCCAGCCCCATCCCGCGGCCGAGCTGAAACAGGTCGCCCATCGCGCCCAGCATCAGGAACATCAACCCGTTGCCCGTCAGCTTCAGCTTGGCGCCTTGGTCGGGGGCCTCGCCCTGGTACAGCAACGTGCCCGTCATCGCCTCGAGGGCCGGGCGAAGAGCGGTGTGGTCGGCCGCCGGGCCCGACAACAGCATCAGGCCGGTGGCCTCCCGCGCGTTGGCCGGACCCATGAACACGGGGGCGTGCAGGTAGCGGAGGCCCTGGCTGCGGAGCACCTCGGCGCGCACGGCCACCCGGGCCGGCAGACAGGTGCTGTGGTCGATGATCGGCACGCCATCGCGCAGGCCTTCTCGCAGCTGCAGGATCACCGCATCGACGGCCTCGTCAGCCGACAGAATCAGGTGGACTCTGTCGGCGCCGCGCACCGCCTCGGCGGGGGTGTCGGCGACCGTGACGGTGTCGCCGGCGATGGCCTCGGCCTTCGACCGCGTTCGATTCCAGACCCGCACCTGAGCGCCGCGATCGCGGAGCCCCTCCGCGAATCCACGCCCCAGCAGCCCCATGCCCAGCACCGCGACCGTCTCCATGCGCCCCTCCACCCGTTGCTGGCGCCGTATCGTGCCGGCTCGCTGGCCACACTACAGCAATACTGCGCACGGCATCGCAGAAGCGGCGCACGGTATGTGCATTCTCGACGTAGCGGGTGGCGGGGACGCGCGGCACGTTGGGTCCACCACCCAGGAGCCCCCCCATGCGTAGCCTTCCGTTCCCGACCACTGTGCTGCTCGTGTTCCTCGCCGCCTGCGCGGGGAGCGACGATGGCAAGGACGAGGCCTCTGCTCTCGACACCACTTCGGCTACCGACGCGTCGAACCCGAGCGGCGACGGCGACGCCGACACGGATGCCGACGCCGACGCCGACACCGACACCGACACCGACACCGACACGGATGCCGACGGCGATGCCGACACCGACACCGACAGCGACACCGACACCGACACCGACGCGGATGCCGACACCGGTGGTGGCGACACGGCCGAGCCGCCAGTCGAGACGGGAGACACGGGGAGCACCGGCGACACCGGCCTGATCACCTGCGACACCAGCGAGTCGGTGGAGCTGTGGTTGTCGGCCGACGACTCCAACAGCATGTCGTCGGCGGTGCAGGCTCGCGACCGGGTGCTGAGCGGCTTCTCCCCCGGCACGGTGCGTGGCTACGAGTTCCTCAACTACTACACCTTCGACTACCCCGTCGCCGCCCCCGACGATGTCGAGGTGACCGTCGAGATGGTGCAAGACCCCACCCTCCCCGAGGGCGACTACCTGCTGCAGATCGGCGTGAGCAGCGAGGCCCGCACCAACACCGAGCGCTCGCCCCTCAACCTGGCGATGTCTCTCGACACCTCCTGCTCGATGTCTGGGACCCCCATCGAGCGGGCCAAGGATGTGTGCCGTAGCGTCGCGAGCATGCTGCGCGCCGGCGACACGGTGAGCATGGTCACGTGGTCTTCGAGCCAGTCCACGCTCCTCGACACCCACCCGGTGACGATGAACAACGACCCGGCGGTCACCACCATCTGCGACGGGCTGGCCCCCGGCGGCGGCACCGACCTGAACGGTGGCCTGGTCGTCGCCTACCAGCTGCTCGAGGCGGGCTACGACCCGGAGAAGATCAACCGGGTGCTGCTGCTGTCGGACGGCGGAGCGAACCTCGGGGTCACCAGTGCCGACCTCATCGACGACAAGGCCGGTGCTGCCGAGGCCGACGGCATGTACATGGTCGGCGTGGGGGTCGGCGAGCCGGGTGCCTACAACGACAAGCTGATGGACCAGGTCACCGACCTGGGCAAGGGCGCGGCGGTGTTCATCCCCGACGAGGCCGAGGCGAGCAAGATGTTCGAGGAGCGCTTCGTCAACACCATGGACGTAGCCGTGCGCAACGTCGAGGTGCAGCTCACCCTGCCGCCGGGCTTCGAGCTGGTGACCTTCAGCGGCGAGGAGGTCTCCACCAACCGGGACGAGGTCGACCCGCAGCACCTCGCGCCCAACGACGCCATGGTGTTCTACCAGCAGATCCGCACCTGCGCGCCCGAGGACGTGTCCGACCTGTCCGAGGTCGAGGTCACCGTGCACTGGCAAGACGAAGACAGCTTCCTGCCGCAGAGCAAGCAGGTCACCAAGACCTTCGGCGAGGTGCTCGGTGCCGACAACGTGCGTCTGCATCGGGGGCGGGCCATCTACGAGTACGCCGTCGCCCTCGAGGAGCAGACGCCCGAGGCCATCGAGAACGCCCTGAACTACCTGCTCATCGCCGACGCCTGGTACCCCGGCGACGCCGAGCTGGCCGAGATCCGCAGCGTCCTCGAGGCCCTCTAGCCGGTCCCGTTTTCGGGGTCTCGTTTTCGGGGTCAGGACGCTAGGTGTTAGATCTGGATCGGTCTCGAATCGGGGGTCAG
>CBDUIC010000019.1:0-82047 GCA_965367245.1 uncultured bacterium
GGGCGCAGCAGGCTGTGGGGCGGGAACGGCGGCTGCAGGCTCGGGCGCGGGCTCGGGCTCCGTGACCGGTATGGGGGCGACGGCCTCTACGGGCCGCGGGGCCTCGTCGAGGGGCTCGGGGCGCTGGGTCGCGAACCAGAACAGGCCCACGCCGGCGCTGCCGATGCCGGCAAGGGCTCCGATCGCCAGCGGGATCATCAGGAGCGCCACGAGGCCTACGGACCGCCAGCGGCGGGGGCGAGCCTGCCGCACGGACTCGGTGTTCAACGGCAGACGCAGGCTGCCGGTGGCCTCTTGGAAGGTCTGGCCCACCATCTCGTCGTCGGTCACGACGGTGGGGTCGGTCACCGCGTGCCGCGCCCATTCCTTGAGGGTCGGCCCCGCCAGCTCCCGGCGAAGGTGCCGCGCCACGCGCTCGACCTCTTCTCCGCCGGGACGTTCCTCGGGGCGGATGCTCCGCATCCACGTGGCGAGCTCCAGCGCTCGACGTGCCCCGTCGTCGGTAGGAGGCGGCTCGTCTTTCTCCAGCGCGGGGCGTCGGCCGGTCACCAGCTGGTGCAGCACGACCCCCATGCTGTAGATGTCGCCGGACGGCTCCTCGACCCCGTCGAGCCGCTCGGGGGCGATGTAGCCCAGGGTGCCGCCGATGTGGTTGGTGGTGGTCGTCTCTCGCTGCGCGAAGCTGGCCTTGGCGATGCCGAAGTCGAGGATCTTGAGGTGCCCGGTGGGGGTGATCTGCAGGTTCGCGGGCTTGAGGTCACGGTGCAGCAGGCGCAGGGGCTTGCCGTCGCTGCCCGGGTGGCTCCACAGGTTGTTGAGGGTGTCGCAGACCTGCTCGGTGATCTCCAGGGCCACGGTGGGAGGCAGCGGGCCGTGATGGCGCAGCAGGTGCCCGCAGGAGCGGCCGTCGACGTACTCCATCACCACCGCCCACCGACCTCCCAGTCGGGTCGGCGCGTCGATGCCCACGATGTGCGGATCGCGGATCTGACCGAGGATCCTGGCCTCGTCGCGGAATCGGGTGAGGACGTCACGGGGGGGATCGGCGTCGCTCAGGAGCTTGATCGCCACCTCCTTCACGAAGCCGTCGGAGCCCTCGAGGGTGGCTCGATAGACCGTGCCGAAACCGCCCCGGCCCAACACCCCGAGGATGCGGTACCTACGCCCCTCGGACGCGTGGGTCGACGGTTGGCTCATCACGGTGCGTCGTGCTCCTCTTTGCACCGTACCCGAAGGGAGACGAGCGAGGCGGTCGCTGGTGCTCCGGGCGCGATAGGCTGCACCCCTTCATGCCCCGGAGAACGTTGTGAAGCCCCTCCGTGCCCTCCTCCAGGCCCCCGTGGCCGCGAGCGCTGTCCACGGCGCGCGGGTCGCCGTGTTGTCTGCTGTGCATCGATCCGACATCACGGCCGATCTCCATGCGGTGTTCGATCGCACCCTGTTCGGGCTGAGTGCGGAGGAGGTGCGCTCGGTCGACGTGCCGAGCCTGCACACGCTGGAGCTGGTGTGGCAGGCGCTGGAGCGCTCGGGGCTCGATGTGGCCTCCCTCGGCACCGCGACGGTCGGGCTGTGGTGTGAGGGGCGGCTGGCGGGGGACTCCATCGCCGACCTGCTCGGTCTCGTAGGCCTCGTGACGAGCTTCGACGCCGACGTTGGGGGGCTGGAGGCCCTCGTGGCCGCCCGGGCTGCGCTGCTCGCTGGCGATGTCGATGCCGCGGTGGTCTGTGGCTACGCGGGGGGCGGCGTGCTGGCTCTGGTGCTCGGCCGCGACCAGCTCGCTCGACGCGGGCTGGTGGGGTGGCTCGAGGCCGCATGCGCCGAGCGTGCGGGCGGAGAGGAGCATCTCGACCTGGTGATGGGGCGGGCCGTCGCCCGCTCGGGGCGCGTCGACGTGCCGGTGGTGGAGTCCCCTGGCCTGGCCGGGCTGGCGGAGGCTCTCGCGAGCCCGGAAGCCAGGGTCGTGCAGGCGGAGGGCGGCGGCCGAGCGGTTGCGGTCGTGCTGTCTGCAGCGACCGTCGAGCCGGCGGAGGGGAGCCCCCCCCGGTTGTTGCTGCTCTCCGCTCGGTCCAAGGTGGCCCTCGAGGCGCTGGTCACGGCCACCGTCCCGCGGCTGGAGGGCGACGACGACGTGCGCTCGGTGGCCTGCGATGCGCTGCGTCGCGTGCCCATGGAGTACCGGGTGGCGCTGCCCACGGGCCCGGTCGCCGAGGTGCGTGCGCACCTCGATGGGTGGCTCAGCGGCGACGTGCCCGAGGGCGTGTCCTCCGATCGGGCTGGCACGCGCGGGGCTGGCCTCGTCTTCGCGCCGTCGGGGTCGCAGTACCACCACATGGCCGCTTCCCTGTACGACCAGGAGCCAGCGTTCCGTGCGGCGATCATGCGGTGCGAGCGCGGGCTGCGTCGCAGGCTTCGGCGGCCGCTGCTGTCGGTCTTGTTCCCTCAGGCGGGTCGCGAGGTCCCCCTGGAGGATCCGCTGTTCGCCAGCCCGGTGTCCTTCGTGATCGGCTACGCCCTCGCCGAGCTGGTCCGGGCGTGGGGGGTCGAGGCCGAGGTCGTGCTGGGCTGCGGCGTGGGGGAGATCACGGCGGCCGTGGTGGCCGGCGTGCTGTCGGTGGAGGATGGCCTGTGGCTCGCCGCCGAGCGTGGGCGGCTGCTTCGCACGGTCACCGACCGTGGGGCCCGCGCGGTCTTGCGGGCCACGGAGACCGAGGTGCGCGGCACCCTCGAGGCCTTCCAGATCCACGACATCGACATCGTCGCCCTTCCCGTTCCCCATCGCACGGTGGTCGGTGGAACGGGCGAGGCGATCGACGACCTGCTGTCGAGGCTCGACCAGGGGGCGGTTCCGTTCGAGCGCCTGCCAGGGCACCCGGGGCACAGTCGCCTGGTCGACCCGCTGCTCGACGACCTCCGTGAGGTCGCCGCGTCGGTGACGGCCCGTGCCCCCGAGGGGATGCGCTGGGTGAGCACGGTCACCGGTCATGCGATCACCTCGGCGGTATCGGCCGACCACTGGGTCGCTGCGCTGCGGCAGCCCATGCGCTTCGCGGGCGCCTGTGAGGAGGCCTACTTCGGCGGGTGTCGCACCTTCGTCGAGCTGGCACCGCGCCCGGTGATGAGCCGAGCGGGGCAGCGCACGCTGTCGCATCTGCCCGTGTCGTGGGTGTCTTCGCTGCAAGGCCCCGACAGTGGCGTAGATGATCGGCAGTCGATGCTGGCCGCCGTCGCCTCGGTGTGGGTGCGGGGCGCTGGTCGGGTGGTCGACGATGCGGTGCGTGGCGCAGGCGCGGCGCTGCCGCCGACGCCGCTCCTGCGTCGACCGGTCGACGAGGCGATCGAAGACTACGTGGAGGGCGACGGCGAGACCCTGGTGCCCGACGAGCCTGCGACCGAAGATGTGGCATCGGCGGTCGAGCTCGACGAAGACACCATCGTGTCGTTCTCCGACGACGACGACGACGACGACGTGGTCACCAGCTTCTTCCGCCGGGAGCAGCTCCAGGCTCGCCCCGACGAAGACGACGGCTACGACCCGGCCAACCACGCCACCGAGCGCTTCGACATCGAGGAGCTCCGAAAGGCGGCGGAGGAAGCGGCGGCGGCAGCCCCATCCCCTGTCGAAGAGGCCCCCGACGCCGAGCTCGATGACGAGCCCCTCCTCGGCGAGGGCCCCCTGCACGAGGTGTGGGTGCCGCAGCCCCTGGCCCCGGCCGACACCGAGCCCTGCACATGGATCGTGCTCGCCGACGAAGAAGGGCTCGGCGACTACCTGCTGGCCTTGCTCACCTCGGCGGGCCACGAGGGGGTGCGGGTGCTGGAGTCGCAGCCCTACCCCCGCGGCGACGACACGCTGTTCGTGCCCGATCCCGCAGCGGAGGGTGCGTGGGACCACGTCCTCGACTTCCTCGGCACCGTGAACAATCCCCTGCGGGTACTGCACCTGTGGGCCCTCGACTCGGAAGCCCACACCGAGCCGTGGCTGGCTCTGCTCAGGCTGCTGGCGACCTTCCGCTTCCGCGGGCTGAATGTGCCCACCTACGTGGTGACCCGCGGGCTGTTCGGCGATGAGCCGAGCGTGCCCGCGGCGCTGTTGTGGGGAGCCGGTCGTCAGCTGCAGGTGGAGTCCCCCGCCCAGTGGGGTGGCGCCATCGACCTCGACGACGAGGAAGACGCCGAGGCTTTGCTCGCCCACCTGCTGGAGCGAGCCGCGCCCACCGAGGTGGCCTTCCGCGGCGGGGAGCGGCTGGCACGACGGCTGCGGCCCGAGCCAGGCCTCGGTGAGGAGCCGACCCTCGACATGGAGGGTGTCTGGGTGCTGGTAGGGGCCATCGACCCGACGATGCTGGTGCTGGCGAAGCGGCTCGTGGGCAAGGGGGCGTCGCAGCTGCTGCTGGTCTCGTCCGAGACCCCGACGGGCAAGGTGATGATGGAGGTGCTCGGCCTGCAGCGCCAGGGCGTGAAGGTCACGATGCTCCGCGCCGACCTGCGGGAGCAAGAGGAGCGCGACCACGTCAAGTCGCGCATCTCCGGGCACGGCAGTGTCTCTGGCGTGGTGGTTCGGCTCGCGCTGTCCGAGGGGCCGGTGCTCGGAGCGCCCGACGAGGTGGGTCGCGACGAGGTGCGCGTGCTCGAGCCCATCGACGACCTGTTGGGGCTGGCGCCGCATCGCATGGTGTGGCTGCCCACAGAAGGCCTCGATCCGCACGAGGGATCCGGATGGACGGCGGTGGTCGGCCCTGCGGTGGTGCAGATCGCCCGTCGGCACGACGCCGCAGTGGTCGCGGGGCCCTTCGATGGCGAGGCGGCTGTCGATGGGTTCCTGGCTGGGCTCAGGCCAGGCCAGGTGGTGGTGTTGGGGTAGAGTGAGGCCTCTCGGGAGTGTCGGTGCGACGGGAATGGGACTCACATCCGAACTACGCGGGCAGCATCGTGCAGCTGCTGCTGGAGCACCACGACAACTACCGGCAGTTCGCCGAGCGCTTGCGGGTGCTCTCCGTGGGGGCACCGCGTTCCCAGGAGACGGTGTCGGTGCTGCAGCGGCTCGCGGGGATGCTCAACGCCCACAGTGCCGCCGAGAACCACAAGATCTTTCCGGTGGTGGAGGGCGTGATCGGCCAGCCGATGTCCGACGAGCGGGGTGAGCACGATGCCCTGCACGCCAGCCTCGGCGCCATCGAGCGCGGCTTCGCTGCGGGCGACGGCCCGGCGCGTAACGCCATCGTCACCTTCGTCGATCTGCTGCAGCAACACCTCGACGCGGAAGAGAAGGTGGTCGTGCCCGCGCTGCTCAGCTTGACGGCAGCCGAGCAGTGGCGGCGGTTCCACGCTCACTAGGGTGCCCCATCGATGGGCTGGGTGGGGCTGTCGGGAGGCCTTGCAGCTGGTACCCTGTCGCGCGGAGGTGGCGTGAACGAAGTCGACGCCGAGGTCCGCGCGAAGCTGGTTCGGTACGTGCGGCGCGTGTGCCCTGCCTGGCTGGCTCCCCAGAAGGAAGACCTGGTGCAGATGGCGGCCATCAAGCTGTTGCGTACCGCCTCCGACAAGGAGTGGACCGACGGCTTCCTGTCTCGGGTGGCCTACAGCGTCGTGATCGACGAGATCCGGCGCAAGCGGCGCCGCAACGAGGTCGGCATGTCACCGTCGATGCCCGAGCGGATCATGAACTCGGCCGATCTGAACCCCGAGACCATCGCTCGTGGCCAGCAGGTAGGTGAGGTCCTCCTCGAGTGTGTGGCGAGCCTCAAGGAAGACCGTCGGCGAGCGGTCACGCTCTACCTGCAGGATCACCCGGTCCCGGAGATCGCCGAGCGGATGCACTGCGATCGCAAGCGTGCGTCGAACCTCGTCTACCGAGGGCTCGATGACCTCCGCGGCGCCCTGCGAAAGCGAGGTCTCACCCCGTGAGCGGCGACCCGCGTGTCACCTGGGGCGACCCCAACCCGAGGCGGGGGGATGGCGGCACGGCGGCCACCTTCTGCACGGTGGCGGCCAACGACCTCGACGAGCTCGAGACCGTGCTGGGCACGCTGTCGGAGTCGCTGGGCGAGGTCGACGAGCCCACCGTCGACGGCCCCCTGGAGCTGGAAGACGCGCCTCCCGAGGTCGTGGCCGACCGCTACGAGCGGCGATCCCCGCTGGGCAGCGGCGGGATGGGCGAGGTGTGGCGGGTGCACGATCGGCTGCTGCGGCGCACCGTGGCCCTCAAGGTGATCCGGTCCAAGCTGGTCGGGGAGCGGATGCTGGTGCGCTTCCGGGAAGAGGCGCAGGTCTCGGCGCAGCTGCAGCACCCCGGCATCATCCCCGTGCACGACTATGGCCAGCTCGACGACGGGCGGGTGTGGTTCACCATGAAGGAGGTGCGGGGTCGCACCCTCGAGGAGCTCCTCACCGAGGTGCACAGGGCGTGGCGGCTGGGGCGCGACGTGAGCGACTCGGGGTTCTCCTTTCGGCGGCTGCTGGAGAGCTTCCTGCGGGTGGTCGAGACGATGGCCTACAGCCACAGCCGGGGCGTGGTCCACCGCGACATCAAGCCCAGCAACATCATGCTCGGTGGCTATGGCGAGGTGCTGGTCCTCGACTGGGGGCTGGCCAAGGTCATGGGCGGCATCGACCTCGAGCTGCCCACCGTCGACCTCGACGCCGACAGCGGCAACCTCGCGACCCGGGTGGGCGCGATCACCGGAACCCCCGCCTACATGTCACCAGAGCAGGCACGGGGAGACTCTGCGGAAGCGGGGCCCGCGGCTGATGTGTATGCCCTGGGCGCCACCCTGTACGACCTGCTGTGCGAGCGGCCGCCCCGGCTGGCGAGCTCGCCGCGCAAGCTGGTGATGCAGGTGGCGGTGGGCAAGAGCTTCCCGCCGCCGAGGCAGGTGGCCGAGGGGCCCCCCGTCGACGAGGAGCTCGAGCGCATCTGCCTCAAGGCGCTTCACACGGAGGTCGTCGACCGCTACCCCGACGCGGCGGCGATGGCGGCCGACCTCGCCCAGTGGCTCGACGATGCGCGCAAGCGTGAGCAGGCCATGGCCTTCGTGGAGCAGTCGCAGCGGCGGATGCGGGATGCCGAGGAGGCCGAGGCGCGGGCGGGCCAGCGGGCGAAGCAGGCGGCGGAGGCGCTGGAGGGCGTGGCGGAGAACGCCCCGGTGGCCGACAAGCTCGCGGGCTGGGGCCTGGAAGACGAGGCGGTACAGCTGCAGGAGGCCTCGCGCTCGGCGCGGACCGAGGGGGTTCAGCTGCTGCGCTCGGCGCTGAGCCACTTCCCCGATCTGGTGGAGGCTCACGACGCCCTGGCCGATCACCTCCATCGCACTCATGCGCGGCTGGAGGCGGGCGGCCGGGAGGCCGAGGCACGGCAGGTGGCGGCCGACCTACGGCTGCACGACCGCTCCGAGCGCTACGCGGCCTATCTCAAGGGCACGGGGGCGCTGACGCTGATCACCGACCCGCCGGGCGCCGAGGTGCGGCTGCATCGCTACGTGCTGAAGGAGCGCCGCCTGCAGCCTGTCTTCGAGCGGGTGATGGGGACCACGCCGCTGATCGAGGTCCCCCTGGAGATGGGTAGCTACCTGATCACGCTGCAACGCGAGGGGCGCGAGGTGGTGCGCTACCCGGTGTTCATCGAGCGGCAGGAGCACTGGCACGGAGTGGCGCCGGGGGCGTCAGAGCCGACGCCGATCTGGCTGCCCGAGGCGGGCGAGATCCCTGAAGGCATGGTGTACGTGCCGGCGGGGTGGTTCTGGTGGGGCGACGACGGCTCGATTCCCGGGCTGCCGCCCTTCGAGCGGCGCTGGTGCGAGGCCTTCGCGATCTCGCGGTTCCCGGTGACGGTGGGGGAGTACAGCGGCTGGCTCAACGCACTGTGGGATGCCGGAGAGAGGGAGGAGGCGGAGCGGCGGCAGCCCCGGCTGATGGAGGATGCGAATCAGGCGGTCCTTCATCGGAGTGCAGAGGGGCGGTTCGGCTTTATGCGGAATGACAAGCCGGGATGGGAGGCCATGCCGACGGGGCCGGCAGCTCCCGTTTTCTTGGTGCGGGTTGCCGACGCTACGGCCTTCGCGGCTAGCTCTGGAGGGGGCATGCCCACGCCGGATCAGTGGGTGCATGCGGCTCGTGGCGCGGATCGTCGCCTCTATCCGTGGGGCTCGGCCTTCGATCCGACCTGGTGTCGGATGCGGGCCACCGAGCCCTACCTTCGCGTCGTTCCGGTGGGGCACCACCCTCAAGATGTGTCGCCCTTCGGGGTGCGGGATCTCGCCGGCAACGTGGGGGACTGGGCGCGCGGCCCCGACAGGCGCGTGGAGCGCCGCGGGGGCTTTGTCGGGGCGGGGCCGGGTGGCTGTCGGAGCGCGTTCTCGATGGCGGAGAATCGTCCCGAGCAGATGCGCTATGCGACGACATCGTTTCGGGTGGTGAAGGTTTTTTGAGACACTGGGGCTGGGTTGCTCGTGATGCTTGGTGTGACCACAACGTGTGAGGACTTCATGACCCCCCTTCTCGCTGCATCCCTCCTGCTGCTCTCCCCCGCCGCACAGGCCGCCTCTGGTGGGGGCGGAGGCCCGTCCGGCGCTGTGTTCAAGGATGTGTGTGACCCCACCGTGCGCACCGCCGCCGACGACGTGGCCTGCATCTGTGCCAAGAAGGCCACCGCTGCGGAGTCGGTCGCGGCGAAGACCGGCGCCGACCCCGACTACACGTCGTGGTGGAGTGGCTTCACCTTCGACGGCGGCCTGCGCTCGGTGAGCGGTGTGAACACGTCGGCGTCTACGCCGGTGGGGCGCGCCAACGACAGCTGCTTCGACCTCATCGAGCACATCACCACGTCTACCACGATGGACGTGCGCAACGGCTACGTCGAGGCCTTGGTGGGGTTCGCCGAGACGGGCGCCGGCCTGCACTCCTATGGCTACCACGTGCTCACCTCAGACAATGACAGCGACTACGTGGACGATTTTGTCGACGGACTCGCCGGGTTCGGCGCCGAGGGAACGGTGTCCCGCCGCCCGCCCAAGTTCCCGCCCATCATCATCGACGAGCTCGATCCGTTCACCACGGAGATGCGCACCGAAGAGATGGGCCCCACCGGCACCGTCGACACCCAGGGCCGCGACATCGCCGGTGGCTTCCTGCAAGACGTGAACGGCGACCAGCAGCTCGACGCCGTGATCTTCCTGGAAGACGGGGGCAACTTCGTCCTCGAGAGCGTGGCGCCTCACATGCACTACATCCTGCCGATGCAGTAGTCGCTCCCACGGGGTCCCCGACCACGGCCCGTGTGCTTCGGCACGCGGGCCGTCGTGCTCAGCCCCCCTGGCTCAGCCCACCTGGCTGTTGACCTGCACCGGCCGGTAGGGGATGTCGAGGGTGAACTCCGACCCGACCCCCACCTCGCTCTTCGCCAGGCAGCGCCCGCCGAGCAGCTCCGCCAGTGACTGCACCAGCGCCAGCCCCAGCCCGGTGCCGCCCCGCGCCCCGCTGGCCTGCTGGAAGGGCTCGAACAGGCCCGGCAGCTCGTCGGCCGCGATGCCGCAGCCGGTGTCGCGCACGATCAGGTGCAGGCGATGGCCCTCGCGGCGCACCTCGAGCTCCACCGAGCCCTCGTCGGTGTACCGCACCGCATTCGACAGCAGGTTGTACAGGATCTGCCGCAGGCGCGTGCTGTCGGTGCTCAGGGGGCCGACCGGTGGCCCCACGCGCCTCAGCAGGACCCCCTCGCGACACAGCGGCCGCAGGTCGTCGAGGGTGGAGGCGATCAGCTCGTCGACGTTCACCGTCGCCATCCGCGCCTCCATGCGGCCCGCGTCGACCTTCGACAGGTCGAGCACGTCGTTGATCAGCCCGAGCAGGTGCTCTCCCGCCTTGTGGATGCGGTCGAGGTCGGACAGGCTCTGGGGATCGTCGATGTCGTCGCCCAGCAGCTCGGAGTAGCCGAGGATGGCGTTGAGCGGGGTGCGCAGCTCGTGGCTCATCCGCGCCAGGAAGTCGGCCCGCGCCTTCTCGGCTCGCTGGGCGACGACCGCTTCCAGCCGTGCTTTCTTCAGCGCGTTGCGCTGGACGAGCCGCTCGGTGAGATCGGTGACCGTCCACAGCACCCGCCCGTCGGCCAGCGGCACCTGGTCGAGCTCCACCGCCCGACGCCCGCTGCTCCCCAGCAGCCACACCTCGTCGCTCGTTCCACAGCGGCCGATGGTGCAGGGCTCTCCCTCCCCGTTGAACAGCACCAGAGCGTCGAGACGGGGCGGGTCGCCCCCCACCATCTGCCGTAGGGCCCGATTGGTCATGTGGACCACACCTTCGGCGTCGACCACGAGCACGCCCTGGGGCAAGGAGGCCACCAGGGCCTCGAGCTGGGCTCGCTCCGCCGACACCCGCTCGTGCAGCCCAGCCATCTCGCGCCCCGACACGTCGAGGCTGCGCTCCAGCGTGTAGCGGTCTTCGTCGGCGGCTCGGTAGTGCCGATTGATACGCGTGAGCAGCAGCTGCCACCCGGCGAAGTCGGGAACTACCTCGGCGCTCGCGCCCGCCTTTTTCAGCTGGCGTCGCAACGTGCGGTGCAGGTCTGGCGCGTCGTCGCTCAGGCTACGCCTCTCGAAGTGCCGTGAGGGTCATGGTCTGGTTGTGCAGCTCGCAGGTGCCGCCGGCCGTGGGCGACAGCTCGCCGTAGCTGTAGAAGCCGACCTGCACCGAGCCGTCGGGGAAGGTCTCCAGCGTGGCCTCGACCTCCTCTTCGGTGGCCTCGCCGAGCACGAGGCGCCGACCGACGCAGGAGATGGCGACCGCGAACACCGGACCGCTGCTGCCGAGGCCGCCCAGGCTGAGGTCGGCGGCGGATGCGGCCCCATCGACCAGGCGCTCCATGTTGGCGCGCATCAGCTGCACCTGGGCCCCTTGGGGCACGTCGCCGGCGAAGGTCATCGACTGGGTGTCTTCGTCGACGGCGAGGATGGTGCGCACCAGCTCGCGCTCGGGCGCCGCGGGGTCGCGCAGCGCCAGTGGGAAGAGCAGGGCGGTGGCGGGAAGCCCGGACGCTCGCTCACCCAGGTATTCCTTGTACAGCTCCAGGGCGGGGCGGCCATCGAGGCTGAACAGCACGTTGCCCTCTGACTTCGTCACCGTGCGAGGGGGGCCGAACACGTCCCAGCCGCCTCGCGACCCGTGGCCGACCTGCAGCTTGTCGCCGTACAGCCCGACCGCTACCACCCGGTGGTCGCCGAGCTCGCCGTGGGCGTAGACCCACGTAGCGCCGAAGCGAGCACCGTCGCCGGCCAGGCCGCCAGTGACCACGACGTGGTTCCCCACGGCGGCCTGCAGCCCGGCCGACAGGGCCGTTCCGTTGACGTTCAGGCCGTCGGACAACACCAGCACGGCCCGCAGGCCCTCTCCGCTGAGCTGCTCGCCCAAGGCCTTCCCGACCGCTTCGGAGCTGCCAGCCTCGTCGACGGTCTCGACGACAGACCGGACCGCCGTGGAGGCGAAGCGCGCGATCCCGACGGAGACCGTCGCGTCGCTGACCTGGTCTTGCGAGATCTCGCCACTCGACGAGCAGCCCACCACCACGCTGCCCGGGTAGGCCGCGGCGAGCTCGGTGAGGGCCCGTCGGTCCTCGGTCATCTCGGGGGCCGCGAAGGCCATCACCAGGGTCTGGGCGCTGTCCATGGCAGGCAAGGCCTCCGACCATCCGCGTCCGGCCTTCCAGGTGCGCTGTGCGATCTCCACATCAACCTCCGATATGGCTGGGTATCGGCAGCGAGTGCGCCGAGCTTTAGCTCACGGAGCTTGCCATTTCGGAAGATTACCATGTGTGGGAAGGGCACCACGTCGGGTGCAACCGTCGTGGAACTCCCCGTTCTCGGGCCCGAGGGAGGCCAGCCCGACAGGGTCGCTTCGGATAGGGTGACGGCCTTGTCATGGAGCCGAGCAGTGAGCACCGACGAGCTCTCCCCCCTGAAGAAGGCGCTGGTCGCCGTCCAGAAGCTCAAGAGCAGAGTCCACCAGCTGTCCCACGGGCCCATTGCGGTGGTGGGGGCGGGCCTGCGACTGCCCGGCGGCGTCGTGGATCTCCACAGCTACCGGCAGCTGCTCCACGGTGGGGTCGACGCGGTGAGCGAGGTCCCCTCGGATCGTTGGGACCTCGAGGAGTGGTACGACGCCGATGGGGCCCCTGGCACCATGATCACGCGCGAGGCCGGCTTCCTCGACGACGTGGCCCACTTCGACGCGTCCTTCTTCGGCATCAGCCCCCGCGAGGCGCTGGAGATGGACCCCTCCCAGCGCCTGCTCCTGGTGACGGCTTGGGAGGCCCTCGAGCACGCCGGCATCGCCCCCGACAGCCTGTCGCGCAGCCGCACGGGGGTCTACGTGGGCCTCGGGCTGTCCGACTACGCGCGGCGGCACTTCCTCGGCCCCGATGCCACGCGCCTGACGGCCTACTCGGGCACAGGTGCCTTCCTGTCGGTGGCAGCAGGCCGCATCAGCTACAGCCTGGGCCTGCAGGGCCCGGCCGTCACGGTCGACACGGCGTGCAGCTCCAGCCTGGTCAGCATCCACCTCGCGGTGCAGTCGCTGCGCACGGGCGAGACCGACCTCGCACTTGCCGGTGGGGCCAACCTGATCTTGGCCCCCGAGCCGACGGTCTACTTCAGCCAGCTCGATGCGATGGCTGCCGACGGCCGCTGCAAGACCTTCGACGCCTCCGCCGACGGCTACGTGCGCGGCGAGGGCGCGGGCATGGTCGTGCTCAAGCGTCTCGACGACGCGGTGGCGGCCGGCGACGACATCGTTGCGGTGATCCGCGGCACGGCGGTCAACCAAGACGGGCGCTCCAACGGCCTGACAGCGCCGAGCGGGCGTGCCCAGCAGCAGGTCATCCGCGACGCCCTCGCCGACGCGGGGCTGTCCCCCGAACAGATCGGCTACATCGAAGCCCACGGCACGGGCACGCCCCTGGGTGATCCCATCGAGCTCGACGCCCTCAAGGCGGTCTTCGGGCAGCGCGAGGGCGACGCGCCGCTGCGGGTGGGGTCCGCCAAGACGAATGTGGGGCACACCGAGACCGCCGCCGGGGTCACGGGCCTGCTGAAGCTGGCGCTGGCGATCCGCGACGGATCGGTGCCGCCGCACCTGCACCTGCAGCAGCTCAATCCCCGCATCCAGCTCGATGGCACGCCCATCGAGATCAACACCCAGACGGTGTCGTGGGAAGGCGAGGAGCGCTTCGGTGGGGTGTCGAGCTTCGGGCTGTCGGGCACGAACGCACACCTGGTGCTGGGGCCACCGCCGGCTCGCGAGGCGGCGTCGGCTGAGGCCCGCGCGGTCGAGCTTCTGCCGATGTCGGCACGAGGCGAGGCGGCCCGGGCGGCGCTGGCGCAGCGATGGTCGGAGCAGCTGCAGGGCTCCCTCGGCGATCTGGCGCACACCGCCGCGGTGGGGCGCGCGCAGCTGCCAGAGCGCCTGGCCGTCGCGGCGCGGTCGACGGAGGAGGCCCGCGACAAGCTGGCGGCCTTCGCTCGGGGCGAGGAGCCGACGGGCGTGGTGCTCGGCTCGGCGCGGGGCTCGGTGGCGCCCTCGGTGACCTGGCTGTTCACCGGCCAGGGCGCTCAGTCGAACGGCATGGGCCAGGGGCTCTACGGCGCCGAGCCGGTCTTCGCGGCGGCCCTCGACGAGGCCTTCGCCGCGGCGGATGCGCACCTCGAGGTCCCCCTACGCGACGTCATGTGGGGCGACGACGAGCGCCTGCACGACACGCGCTACACCCAGCCCGCGCTGTTCGCCCTGCAGACGGCGCTGGTGGCGCTGTGGCGCAGCTGGGGCGTGCAGCCCGACGCGCTCATCGGCCACAGCATCGGGGAGTACGCAGCTGCCTGGGCTGCGGGGGTGTTCTCGCTGTCCGATGGCATGGCGCTGGTGTGCGCCCGGGGCCGGCTGATGAGCGAGCTGCCCCGCGATGGGGCGATGCTCGCAGTGTTCGCCCCCGAGGCCGAGGTCGCGCCACAGGTAGCAGAGGTCGACGGCGTCGATATCGCCGGTGTGAACAACCCCACCGAGACGGTGGTGAGCGGCCGCACCGAGGGCATCGCCGCGCTGCAGCAGCACTTCGAGTCCACCGGGGTCACGGTGCGGCGCCTGCGGGTGAGCCACGCCTGCCACTGCTCGCTGAGGGAGGCCGTCGCGCAGGGCATCGAGCTGAAGCCCGCCCAGCAGCCGGTGGTCAGCAACCTCGACGGCCGCGAGGTCACCGCCGAGCTGGCCGACCCCACCTACTGGCGGCGGCACGTGCGGCAGGCGGTGCGCTTCGCCGATGGCATGGCCACCCTCGCCCAGCAGGGCCATCGCCTGTTCGTGGAGATGGGTCCGCGGCCCGTGCTGTCGGGCATGGGGGCTCGGTGCCTGGCCGACGTCGACGCTACCTTCCTGCCCAGCCTGCACCCCGACCGCGACGATGCGGAGCAGGTGGTGGAGGCCCTGGGGGGCCTGTGGGCCAACGGGGCGGATGTCGACCTGTCGGTCCGGTCCACCGGCACCAGGGTCGGTCTGCCGACCTACGCCTGGCAGGAAGAGCGCTACTGGCTCGAGCCGGCACCCTTGGCCGGGCCAGCCGACCCCTACGCCGCCCTGGCTCTCGAGGTGGTGTGGCGGCCCGCTCCGTCCCATCCGCAGCCGCCGACCGGAAGCTGGCAGGTGGTGGGCGACCCGGCCTATGCCGACGCGTTGAGGGCCCGCGGCGCCCATGTCGTCGACGCCGATGCCGAGCAGGTGCTGTTCGTGGGCCACGCGCCTGCGTCGGTTCTCGCGGTGGCCCAGGGCCTCGGCGATGGCCAGCGCTTGTGGGTGGTGGCCGCCGGCGACGACCTGCAGCAGCAGCTCGACGCCTCCGCTGCGCTGGGGCTGGCGCGGGTGGTGGGCCTGGAGCGCCCGGAGCAGCTCGTCGCGACGGTCGAGGTCGATGAGTCCGGCGTGGAGGCGGTGCTCGACGCGGTGCTCACCGACGACGGCGAGGCCCAGGTGCTCGTGCGTCAGGGCCGGCGTCGCGTGGCGAGGCTCGCACCCAGCCGCAAGGCCTTCGGTCCCCAGGCAGAGGTGCACGGGGCGTGGGTCGTCACCGGGGGCTTCGGCTCGCTGGGGCGGCGGGTCGCGCGCTGGCTGGTCGACGAGGGCGCGACTACCCTGCTGCTCACCGGGCGCTCCGGGGCGGCGAGCGACGAAGCCAAGGCCCTGGTGGCCGAGCTCGAAGGTCGCGGCGTGGCGGTGGTGGAGGGGCGCGGCGATGTGGCCGATGCCGACGCGCTGCAGCGGATGCTCGACGCCCTCGAGCAACCGATCGTCGGCGCCGTGCACTGCGCGGGGCTCAACGACGACGGGCCTCTGGCGGAGCAGAGCGCCGAGCGCTTGCACGCGGTGATGCACCCCAAGGCCGTTGGAGCGTGGAACCTGCATCTGGCCCTGCCCGATGCCCAGCTGGTGCTGTTCAGCAGCGCCAGCGGCACCCTGGGTGTGCCAGGTCAGGCCACCTACGCCGCCGCCAATGCTTGGCTCGACGCCCTCGCCCGCCATCGCCGGGAGCACGGTCAGCACGCCCTGTCGCTGGCCTACGGCCCGTGGGCCGACTCCGCGATGGTCGACGCGCTGTCGGCCGACGTCGAGGCGCTGTGGGCGCGGGAGGGCATCCGCACCCTCGATGCCGACGAGGCCCTGGCGCTGCTCGGTCGCACCCTGAACGGCAAGGCGGCCACCGTGCTCGCCGCCGACTTCGACTGGGGCGCCTACGCCGCGAGTCGCCCGGTCCCCACCCATCTGTACGACGAGCTGCTCCCCGCGGTGCGCGAGGTCGAGGTCGGTCCGGCGGCGGGCCCTGCCCTGGTGGAGCAGCTGCGCTCGGCCCCCGAGGGCGCCCGCCTGGCCATGCTCCGTGATCACGTGCAGCACGTGGTGAGCGTGGTCCTCGGCTTTGGCGCCGGTCGCTCGCTGGGGCTCACCGAGGGCTTCGCCGACGCGGGCCTCGACTCGCTGATGGCCGTCGACCTGCGCAACCGGCTGCAGCGCTCCACCGGCGCGGCGCTGTCGGCCACCGTGGCCTTCGACTACCCCGACGTCGCCAGCATGGCCCAGCACCTGCTCGAGGAGCTGCAGCTCGGCGCGAGCCAGGCCTCTGCGGCAGTGGCTACCCGCCACGAGGGCGAGGCCGTCGCGGTGGTCGGTGCTGCCTGTCGGCTGCCCGGTGGCGTGGTCGATCTCGACACCCTGTGGGAGCTGCTCGCCCGCGGTGGCGACGGCATCCGCGAGGTCCCCAAAGACCGGTTCGACATCGATCGCTACTACGATCCGGAGCCTGGAACCCCCGGGCGCACCTACTGCCGCCACGGCGGCTTCGTCGACGGCATCGACCAGTTCGACCCCACCTTCTTCGGCATCTCCCCCCGTGAGGCCGCCTCCCTCGATCCGCAGCAGCGCCTGCTCCTCGAGTGCAGCTGGCACGCCCTCGACGACGCTGGCATCGCGCCGACCGGGCTGCGGGAGACGCTGACCGGGGTCTACGTCGGCATCGGTCAGTCCGAGTACTGGCACCGCTTCGACCCCACCGATCCCGGCGATGTCGTGGATGCCTACAGCGGCACCGGCAACGAGACGAGCTTCGCGGCAGGCCGGGTCAGCTACGTGCTGGGCCTGCGCGGCCCCGCGATGGCGGTCAACACGGCGTGCAGCTCGTCCCTCGTGTCGCTGCAGATGGCCGTGGAGGCCCTGCGTGGTGGCGCCTGCGACGTGGCCCTGGCGGGTGGCGTCAACGCCATCGTCGGGCCCGAGACGACGCTGTGGATGAGCATGCTGCAGGCCCTCGCCGAAGACGGCCACTGCAAGACCTTCGACGCGCGGGCCAACGGCTACGTGCGGTCCGAGGGCTGTGGGATGCTCGCCCTCAAGCGGCTCTCCGACGCGCAGCGCGACGGCGACCGAATCCACGCCGTCATCCGCGGCGCCGCCGTCAACCACGACGGCCCCAGCAGCGGGCTCACGGTGCCCAATGGGACGGCCCAGCAGCAGGTCATCCGGGCCGCCCTGGCCGACGCTGGGGTGCAGCCCCACCAGGTGGGCATGCTCGAGTGTCACGGCACCGGCACCAAGCTCGGCGACCCCATCGAGGTCGGTGCCCTGGGCAGGGTGCTCGCCGACGGTCGCGCCAGCGATGCGCCGCTGTACATCGGGTCCATCAAGGCCAACATCGGCCACCTCGAGGCGGGGGCCGGCATCGCCGGCGTGCTCAAGGCCATCGCCAGCCTCAAGCACAAGGCCGTGCCGCCGCTGGCCCTGTTCGAGTCGGCCAACCCCGACCTGCCCCTCGACCGCTACCCCGCGGTGCGTATCAACGACGCCCTGATCGACTGGGTGAGCGATACGCCTCGCATCGCGGGGGTGTCGAGCTTCGGCATCAGCGGCACCAACGCCCACCTCGTGCTCGAGGAGGCCCCCGAGGCCCCCGTCGTCGACGTGGCCACCGCCCGTCCCGCGCACCTGCTCCTCGTCTCCGGTCGCACGGCGTCGGCCGCGCAGGCCCAGGCCGCCGCCTTCCGCGACGCGCTGACCGATCAGCGGCTGGGCGACGTGGCCTACACCCTGGCCAAGCGCGCGCACCTGCCGCACCGCCTGGCGCTGCTCGCCACCGACCTCGACGACGCCCGGGCTCAGCTCGACAAGGCCGCGCGGGGTGAGGCCCTCGTGTCGGCCCGTGCCGGCGACCCGCCAAAGCTGGTGTTCCTGTGCACCGGCGCCGGCCCCCAGTGCGTGGGCATGGCGCGAGAGCTCTACGAGGGCTCGGAGGTGTTCCGCGACGCCCTCGACGAGTGTGCTCGGCTGCTGCAGCCCCACCTCGACCAGCCGCTCCTCGACGTGATCTACCCGCCGGCGGGGCAGGAAGACGCCTCGCCGATCAACGAGCTGGCCTACACCCAGCCCGCGATGTTCGCCATCGAGTGGGCGATGGCGCAGCTGTGGAAGAGCTGGGGCGTCGAGCCCGACGCGGTGATCGGCCACAGCACAGGGCAGTACATCGCGGCCTGCCTCGCCGGGGTCTACGACCTGGCCACCGGCCTGAAGCTGATGGCGACCCGGGCACGGCTGATGTCGGAGCAGCCCAAGATCGGCAACATGGTCGCGGTGATGGCCTCGGAGGAGGTCGTGCGCGGCTACGTCGCCGGCCACGAGGAGCACGTCGACATCGCGGCGGTGAACGGCCCCGCCGAGGCAGTGATCAGCGGCTTGTCTGAGCCGGTGAACGCCATCGCCGACCGCATCGAGGCGGATGGCATCGAGATCCGCCGTCTGCGGATCAGCCACGCGGCCCACAGCCCGCTGATGGAGCCGGTGCTCGACGACCTCGAGCGGGTCGTGGGCGAGGCCGAGCTGAGCCTGCCGCGCATCCCGATGGTCGAGAACGTGCGGGGCGAGGTGGCCGGCGAGGAGCTGCTCACCACCGCCTACTGGCGCGACCACATGCGGCACGGGGTGCAGTTCGCCAAGGGCATGCGCACCCTGGCCGACCTGGGCTACCGGCACTTCCTGGAGATCGGCAACCACCCGATCCTGTCCGGCGCGGGGGCACGCACCCTCGAAGACCTCGACGACACGCTGTTCGTGCCGTCGATCCGTCGCAAGGCGCCGGAGTGGCTGCAGCTGCTCGAGGGCGTCGGGCGGCTGCACGCGGCCGGCGTGGTCCTCGATGTCGACGGGCTGCACGCGGAGGCTCCCGGCCAGCGCATCGGCCTGCCTACGACGGTCTTCGAGCGCTCCCGCCACTGGGTGGAGCGCCACGACGCGGCGTCCACCCGCGTCGTCGGCCGCGACTGGGTGTACACCGAGGCCTGGGAGCCGGTGCGGCTCAACGTCGATGCCTTCGGGGCACGAGCGTCCGGCACCCTGGTGGTGCTCGCCGACGAGGGCGGGCTGGGCGACAAGCTCGTCGCCCGCCAGGAGCGGCCCACGGTGGTGATCCGCGCCGGTGAGGTCGACCCGGCCGACACCGAGGCCCTCGCCGCTCGGATCCGCGAGGCCGAGCCGGCCACGGTGGTGAGCCTGTGGGCCCTCGACGCGCCCGGGCTACGCGACGGCGTCGACCCCATCGAGGCGGCGTCCCGCGGGGTGCAGGGGGCGCTGGCGGCGCTCCAGGCAGCGGGCGAGGCCACCGTGGTGGTGGTCACCCGGCACGCGGTGTCCACCGACGGCAAGGCGCCGGCCCTCGCGCAGACGCCGGTCACCGGCTTGCTCACGGTCGCCGCGATGGAGCTGCCGGACACGCCGGTGGTCGGGGTCGATCTCGATCTCGGCGGCGACGACCTGATGGCCCTCGAGCTGGTGCTCAACGCGGGGCTGGCAGAAGAGCAGCTCGCCTTCCGCGACCAGCAGCCCCTCGGGCGCCGGCTGGTGCGCACGGAGGCGGATCCGGGCGGCGCCCCGGCCATCCGCGCCGACGCCACCTACCTGGTCACCGGTGGGCTCGGCGCCCTGGGCCTGCGCACCGCACAGTGGCTCGCCGAGCAAGGGGCTGGCGGGATCGTGCTCACCGGTCGGTCGGCGCCCAGCGAGGCTGCGGCCGAGGTGGTGGAGCGCATCGGCGCGACCGTGATCGCCAGCGATGTGGGGCAGGCTGAGAGCGTCGCTGCCTTGCTGCAGGGCATCCGTGACGCGGGCCTGCCACCCCTGGCCGGCGTGCTGCACGCTGCGGGCGTGCTCGACGACGGTGCGCTGCGCAACCTCGACTGGTCGCGCTTCGCGAAGGTGTGGTCGCCGAAGGTGGCGGGTGCATGGCACCTGCACCAGCAGACGGATGGCCTGGAGCTGTTCGTGCTGTTCAGCTCGGCGGCTGGCTACGTCGGGAGTGCGGGCCAGGCGAACTACGCCGCAGGCAACCGGTTCATGGATGCCCTCGCCGTGGCGCGGCGCGCCGAGGGGCAGGCGGCGGTCAGCCTGGCCTGGGGCCCGTGGGCCGATCACGGCCTGGCGACCGAGGCCAAGCGCCAGTGGGTGGCCGGGGGCGTGACGCCGCTGGCTCCGCACCAGGGAATGGCCGTGCTCGGGCAGCTGCTGGGGTCCCCCGATGGGGTCGTGGCGGTGGCTGACCTCGAGTGGGAGGCCTGGCCGCGGAGCCTGCCGCGGGTGCCCTCGCTGGTGCAGCACCTCGTGGTGCGCGCAGCGGTCAGCGACGCGGCGCCTCCGCTGCTGCAGGCGGCGCGCGACGCGACCGAGGCCCGCCGTGGTGATGTCGTCGCCGACGGCATCGCGGAGGTGATCGGGGCCGTGCTGGGCCTGTCGGCCGTCGACATCGACCCCGACACCGGCTTCTTCGACATCGGCCTCGACAGCCTGATGGCCGTCGAGGTGGCCAACCGCCTCAAGGCGGTCACCGGGGCCAAGCTGCCCGCCACCGTGGCCTTCGATCACCCCACGGTGAACGAGCTGCGCGACCACCTGCTGGGCGTGCTCGCCCTCGGCGCCGCCCCGGTGGCCGCGCCGCGCCAGGTGGTCCAGCAACCCATCGAGCTCGACGAGCCCATCGCGATCATCGGGGTGTCGTGTCGGATGCCCGGTGGGGCCAACGACCCGGAGTCGTTCTGGAAGCTGCTGCGCTCGGGGGTCGACCCGATGGAGGTCGTGCCGCCGGAGCGGTGGGACATCGACGAGGTCTACGACCCGACGATGGGCGTGCCCGGCAAGATGTACGTGCGCGAAGCCGGCTTCGTCGACTGGGACCAGGTGCACGGCTTCGACCCGGAGTTCTTCGGCATCTCCCCGCGGGAGGCCGCCAGCATGGACCCCCAACAGCGCATGCTGCTGGAGGTGTCGTACGAGGCGCTGGAGCGAGCGGGGGTGGCGACCGCCGATCTGACCGAGTCCCAGACCGGGGTGTTCGTGGGGGTGGGCGACTCCGGCTACCTGCAGCGCTTCCAGGAAGCGGGCGGTGAGCTGTACAGCGACACCTACGCGGGCACGGGCAACCTGTCGGCCTTCGTGAGCGGGCGGGTGGCCTACGTGCTCGGTGTGCACGGGCCGAACCTGGCGCTGAACACGGCGTGCAGCTCCTCGCTGGTGGCGACCCACCTGGCCTGCCAGGCCCTGCGCACGGGCGACGCCGATGTCGCCCTCGCAGGTGGGGTCCACCTGATGCTGTCTCCGGAGAACTTCGTCTACGTCAGCCAGCTCAAGGCGCTGGCTCCCGACGGCCGCTGCAAGACCTTCGATGCGTCGGCCGACGGCTACGGCCGCGCCGAGGGCTGCGGGATGCTCGTGCTCAAGCGGCTGTCCGACGCGCAGCGTGACGGCGACCCCATCGTGGCGCTGATCCGTGGCACGGCGGTGAACCACGACGGGCCGAGCAGCGGGCTGACAGTGCCTCATGGCCCCGCTCAGCAGCAGGTGCTGGGCAAGGCGGTGGCTCGCTCGGGCATCGATCCCCTCGACGTGAGCTACATCGAGTGCCACGGCACGGGCACCGTCCTCGGTGACCCCATCGAGGTGCACGCCATCGAGGAAGTCTACGCCCAGGGCCGCACGGAAGAGCGGCCGCTGTACCTCGGCGCGGTGAAGGCCAACGTGGGTCACATGGAGGTCGCCGCCGGCGCCGCCAGCATGGTGAAGATGGCGCTGGCCTTCCAGCACGGCGAGCTGCCGCCCCAGGCCCACTTCCACGAGCCCAACCCCGACCTCGAGCTCGGCGGTCGGCTGCAGGTTCTCACCGAGCCGGTGCCCTGGGCGCCTCCGTCGGGCAGGCGCCTGGCAGGGGTGTCGGCCTTCGGTCTGGCGGGCACCAACGTGCACGTGGTGATGGAAGAGGCGCCGCCGCCGGCCCAGGAGCCCTACACGGTCGCCGACGACCGCCCGGGCCACGTGCTGTGCATCTCGGCTCGCAGCCCCGAGGCGCTGCGGGCGCTGGCGCTGAAGTACGGCGAGCTGCTCGGTGACGGCGCGCGCCTGCCCGACGTGGCCTTCTCGGCGCACACCACGCGCAACACCTTCGAGCATCGCCTGGCGGTGGCGGCGGAGACCCGCGAGGGTGTCGTGCGACGCCTGGGCTCCTTCGTGGCCCATGGCGAGGCGCCCAAGGTGGTGACGGGCGTGGCCCAGGGCCGGCCGCCCAAGGTGGCCTTCCTGTTCAGCGGCCAGGGCAGTCAGTATCCCGGGATGGGCGCGGATCTCTACGACCACCACCCGGTGTTCCGCGACGTCGTCGATCGCTGCGCCGAGGTGCTCGATCCGCTCCTCGAGCGCCCGCTGCGCGAGGTGATGTTCGCCGACGAGGGCGACGCCACCATCCACGACACGACCTACACGCAGCCGTGCCTGTTCGTCCTCGAGGTGGCCCTGGCCGAGCTGTGGAAGGGCTGGGGTGTCGAGCCCGCGGTGGTGCTCGGGCACAGCATCGGGCAGCTGTCGGCGGCCTGCGTGGCCGGCGTGTTCTCCCTGGAAGACGGGCTGCGTCTGGTGGCGGAGCGTGGCCGGCTCATGGGGGCCCTGCCTCGGGATGGCGCGATGGCCGCGCTGTTCGCAGAGGGGGAGCAGGTGGACTCCGCCCTCGCCCCCCACGGCGACGACGTCGCAGTCGCTGCCCGGAACAACCCCGGCGAGACGGTGATCAGCGGCAAGACCGAGGCCGTGGAGGCCGTGGTGGCGGCGCTGGCCGAGGCGGGGGTCGAGGGGCGGATGCTGAAGGTCAGCCATGCCTTCCACAGCCCGCTGATGGAGCCGATGCTCGATGCCTTCGAGGCGGTGGCGGCGACGGTGGCCTTCCACCCGCCGCGGGTCGATGTGATCTGCAACCGCACCGGGAAAGCCGCGTCGGCGGAGACCCTGGCGAGCCCGGCCTACTGGCGGTCGCTGGTGCGCGAGGGCGTGATGTTCGCCGATGGGCTGCGCACCCTGGAGGAGGAAGGCTACGACGTGTTCCTCGAGGTGGGGCCCCACACGGCGTTGCTGGGCATGGGGCGGCGCACGATCAGCGACCGGTCGGCGACCTGGCTGCCGTCGCTCAAGCGAGGGGAAGAGGCCTGGGGGATGATCCTGCCCAGCCTCGGCGCCCTGTTCACCCGCGGGGTGGCCATCGACTGGCGCGGCTACGACGCGCACTGGCAGCGGCATCGCCTGGCGCTGCCGACCTACCCGTGGCAGCGGCAGGTCACCTGGCTCGACCGGCCCGAGTGGCCGCAGCGCGCCGACAGCATGCGTGACTGGCTGGTGCAGGAGGTCTGGCGGCCGAGCGAGGTCCTCCAGCCGGTGCCCCTGGTCGGCTACTGGGTGGTCCGCGGCGACGGGCCCGATGCGGAGCTGGCTGCGGCTGCGCTGCGAGAGGCAGGTGCGACGGTGGAGGCCGACGGCGACCTGGCCGGTGCCACCGGCGCGGTGGTGGTCGCAGGGCCCGACGCGGTCCGCAACCTCGAGGTGGCCCTCGAGGTCACGCAGGCCCTCGCCGACTCAGGGGGCACGCTGGTGCTGCTGACCCGTGGTGCCCAGCGCTGCGGCGACGAGGTGGTGCATCCGGCCCACGGCACGCTGCTCGGCTTCGGGCGGGTGGTTGCCCTGGAGCAGCCCGACAGCCGCCCACTGCGCATCGATCTCGACGTTGCTCCGGGAGAGGGCGAGGTGGCCGCGCTGGCGCGGGTGCTCATGGCCTCCGACGACGAAGACGAGCTCGAGGTGGCGCTGCGCGACGGCGGGCAGCGCTACGTGCGGCGGCTCGCGCCGGGCCGGGTCGAGGGTGACCCGGTGCCGGTGCGCGACGACGGCTGCTACCTGGTGACGGGCGGTCTGGGCGGGCTGGGCCTCGAGGTGGCCCGGTGGCTCGCCGGGGCAGGGGCGCGTCATGTGGTCCTCACCGGGCGCTCGGCGCCCAAGGCCCACGCCGAGGAAGTCATCGCCGAGCTGGTGGCTCAGGGCTGCGAGGTGACGGTCGCCCGGGGAGACGTGGGCGAGGGCGACGATGTGCATCGCATCGTCGCCGAGCTCCAGGTGCCGCTGCGCGGGGTGGTCCATGCCGCGGGTGTGCTGGCCGACGCCGCCCTGCCCCGGCAGACGGTGGAGGGCATCCGCAAGGTGGCTCGCCCCAAGATCGACGGCACCCGCCACCTGCACGAGGCGACCCGCGATCTCGCTCTCGACTTCTTCGTGCTGTTCAGCGGGGGTGCGTCGCTGCTCGGCTCGCCCGGGCAGGCCAACTACAGCGCGGCCAACGCCTTCCTCGATGCCTTCGCGTCGTGGCGGCGTGGGCAAGGTCTCCCGGCTACCGCCCTGCAGTGGGGCGCGTGGGCCGATGTGGGCATGGCTGCCAGCCTCGGTGACGCGCACCGTGAGCGGCAGGCCAAGGAAGGCATCCATCGGCTCCCCCTCCGCGGTGGGATGAAGGCCATGGGGCGGCTTCTGGGTCACCCCGAGCCCGTCATAGGGGTGCTGAACGTCGACTGGCGCACCTTCGTGGCCACGGTGCACAAGGGCCAGGCCCCCGCGCTCCTCGAGGAGCTCGTGCCGGCGACGGGCGGTGGCGTGGCGTCGCCGGCCGTGGCGGAGGCGGCCCCGGCGCCGGTGGCCGCCTCGGGGCTGCCACCGCTGATCGACATCGTGGCGAATCAGCCGCGGGAGGCGTGGCACGAGGCCATTGCCGAGGTGGTGCAGGGGCTGGCGCTGTCGGTGCTCGGGTTGCCTCGTGACCGTCAGCTCGACCTCGACAAGCCCCTGCTCGACGTAGGCCTCGACTCGCTGCTGGCCGTCGAGCTGAAGAACCGCATCATGGACCACGGCGTCGACGTGCCCGTGGCGAGGGTGATGACGGGGCCGTCGGTGGCGCAGGTCACGCAGATGATCGTCAACGTGGTCGACGAGCAAGGGCTTCACGAGGCGGTGAGGGAGGTCCCCCCCAGCGAGCACGGAAAGGCTCACCGGGTCGCGGGAGACCCCGCACAGCCCACGGCGGCGGCCCAAGCCGTGCAGCAGGCTGGCTGGGTGCCGCCACCGCGTCCGATGGAGTCGGGCGGGGGCATCGGCATCGGCACGGTCATTGTCGCGTTCGTGCTGGGGTGCCTGGTGCCGGTGGTCGGCTACGTCGGCACCGCCATGGTGGCCGGCTACGACCAGACCCTCGAGAACGCATCGGTCGACATGCCGGCCCCCGAGCCGGTGCAGGAGCGGGCCAAGACGAAGGGCAAGCGCAAGTAGCGGCGCCTACCTGCGGGTGCTGTTCAGGAAGTCTTGCAGCGCCCGCACATAGGAGTGTCGCGCCCCCTGCACCCGCTGGGGGAGGACCTCGCTCGCCGTGATCCACGCCGCCCCCGCTACCCACGCCAGAGCGCTGGCCACGAAGGCCAGGTCGGCCACCTCGTCGAGGAGCTGGAACAGGCTGCCCAGGGCACCCAGGCCTACCCAGCCCAGCACGTAGGCCAGAGCGCCCAGGAACAGGTCGCCGACGATGTCGACAATCCAGAAGCCGACGCCGATGCTGACGTAGAGCACGAACCACGCCACGAACAGATCGACGAGGGTCTGCAGCCAGCGCTTGGAGGCCATCAGCGCGCCCAGCAGCACCATCGACCACGTGCCTTGCCCCAGGGCATGCAGCCCCAGCTCGGGCACTTGCCCCAGCGACAGCCAGGTCGTCGGGTCGGCCACGATCGCCGCGGCCAGCTGCAGGCCGACCATCGCCACGATGCCCGGGATCGCACTCGCGAGCAGCGGCGCGACGACCTCCTCGGGAGCGGGCGCCCGCTGGAGCGCGCGCCAGCCCCGGGAGCCGACCAGCAGGGCGAACAGCGTCTGCCCCCACGTGAACCAGGTGCCGGGCTCCACGGGCGACAGCGTCGCAGTGACCGCGCCGCAGAACAGGCCGACGCCCACGGCGACGGGAACAGCGCTGGCCCCGAAGACGTCGTGGATGGCGCGTGCAGCGTCGGCATCCTGACGGCCGTGCTCCCAGGCATCCAGGAAGTCGATCAGCGCCAGCCGAGGCACCCTCGCCCATCCATTCGTCACGACATGACCTCTCGCCGCAGCCTACGCCCACCTACCTCGAATGTTGCGCTGACACTGGTGTCGCGGTTCGGGCATAGTGGGCCGGGGCACTTGGAGGGTGATCGGCCATAGCAGCGGTTGTTCGGAGCTGGCACGGAGACTGCATTAGTTCTTCTCGCCAGGTCGTCGGCCGCACGGGGCCCTCACCTTCATCACCACAGGGGATCACATGACTCGCTTCACCACGCTCACGGCTCTGCTCGCCCTCGTCGGCTGCGGCTCTCAGGGCCTCGACGATCCACGCTTCGCCACCGGCAGCACCACCATGGTGGTGGCGGAGGAAGGCCCGGTGCTCTACGCCGTCAACGTCGACGAGGGAACGGTGTCGCGCCTCGACGCCGACTCGGGCGACCTGTCGGAGGTCGATGTCGGCATCGAGCCCACCCGCATCGCCCGGGTCGGCGACGAGCTGTGGGTCACCCTGCGCGGGGAGCGCGGCGTCGCGATCCTGCGCGACGACGAAGGCAGCCTGCAGGTCGACTCGGTGATGTCGGTCTCGGCGGAGCCCTTCGGCGTGGTGGCCTCCGAGAACGGCAAGCGGGTCTACGTGGCCATGTCGCAGGCCGACATCGTGGTGGAGTATGACGGCAAGTCCAAGCAGGAGCTGCGGCGCTTCCAGGTGCAAGACGACCCCCGCTTCCTGGCCCTGCATCCCTCCGACCGAGTGCTGTTCGTGGGGTCCCCCTACAACGGCTCGCTGGCCTGGATCGACCTGGTCGAGGGCAACGTGTTCCCGCTGCAGCTGCCCGAGGGAAGCCGCGACACGGAGCGCGGCGAGGTGGAGCTGACTCCCCGCATCACGGGCGACCTCACCCTGTCGGTCGACGGGGGCGAGCTGGCCGTGCCCACGCTCTACGTCGACAACGAGACCGGCGTCGAGACCATCGACGAGCCCGATGACCGGCCCACGGGTGGCTACGGGTCGTCGGGCACCGGCGTGTCGCGGCTGAACCCCGCGGTGGTGGTCATCGAGACCGACGCCGAGTCGGGCATTCCCGAGGTCGACCGTGACGACCACGAGATGATCTTCCTGGCCAACACCGTCATCAAGGGCGACGGCAGGGTCCAAGACACCCTCCGCAGCTACCCGTCCTCGGTCACGCCCAGCCCCAACGGCACGGAGTGGATGGTCACCTTCGAGGGCTCGGCGGCCGTGGCGGCCGTCGCCCGGAAGGGCGCCTCCCAGGGTCAGGGCCGGGGCGCAGTAGCCTTCGACCAGGCGGCCACGGAGGCGGGCATGGTTCCCGAGGGGGGTGGGGGCTCCCGCGAGCCGTTCACCAGCCCCGAGCAGGGGGGCTTCGTGGTGCACGACATGCGCTTCGTGCTCGCGCAGACGGGCCCGCGGTCGGTGGCCTTCCTCGGCGAGGAGACGGCCTACCTGCACAGCTGGCTCGACCGTTCCGTGTCGAAGCTGCCCTACAGCGAGGTCCACGACGAGCTCGATGGCCGCCACATGGACCGTGAGTTCGTCAACACGGCCGTGGCCTACACTGGGCGTCGGCTGACGGAGTCGGCGCTGTCGCCGGAGGTCGAGGAAGGCCGCAAGCTGTTCTTCTCGGCAGTCGACGAGCGGATGGCCGGCTCCGGGGCGGGCGTGTCCTGTGCCACCTGCCACTTCGACGGGCGCAACGACGGGCTCACCTGGATGCTCGACGGGCTTCCGCGCCAGACGCTGTCGCTGGCCGGTCCGGTCAACGAGACGGCCCCGGTGACCTGGTCGAACGGGGTGGCGTCGGTAGCCGACGAGGCGATGCTCACCAGCTCGCTGCGGATGGGCGGCAACGGCCTCGACGAGAGCGACGCCGCGCTGATCGAGGCCTACGTGAGCTGGAGCCGACTGCCTGACACGGAGCTGGCGGGGTCCTCCAACCCCCTGGTGGCCGAGGGCAAGGAGATCTTCGAGCGGGCCGAGGTCGGCTGCGCCACCTGCCACAGCGGGGAGCACTTCACCGACAACCAGAGCCACTCGCTGTACAGCACGCTGGCCACCCAGACGCCGACCCTGAAGGGCATCTCGGCGACCGCGCCCTACCTGCACGACGGCTCGGAAGAGACGCTGCGCGACCTGCTGGAGCGCGTGCGCGATGGCAGCATGGGTGACACCTCGTCCCTCGACGACCGCGAGATGGATGCCCTCGAGGCCTACCTGCGCTCGCTGTAGCCTGAACCGGGTCGGTTCCTGACGCGCGCTCCCTCGGGGGCGCGCGTCGTGCGTTGGGGATCAAGACCTCGGCGCTGAGCGGGTCGGGGGCGCGGTACAATAAATGGGCTCCCTCGACGTGAACAGGGGAGCAGGCCTGCCCACCACAAGGGTGGATGTCGGGCCACCCTCGATGGCTTTTTTCCCCACCAGGGGCGTCGCGGGTCTCACTCGGCAAGCGCAGGGAGAACATCGATGAAGAACCACTGGTTGCTACCCTTGGTCGCACTGGCGTGTACCGCCGAGCCCCCCGACGACACCTCGTCGTCCGACCCGCCCGCGGCCACCTCTCCGGCGCCGACGGTGCCTGGGCCGGTGATCGATACGGGCACCAGCGAGGTCGACGAGCCCGCTCCCTACATCGTGGAGGAAGACGACCTCCCCGATGTCACGGTCGACCTCGCCGAGGCCGAGGGGGCCCTGCAGGATGCCCTCGACCTCGCCCTGACGGTGCACGCGCTGCCTGTCGAGTCGTCGTACAACGCGGCGATGAGCACTCAGGGCAGCCAGTGCCCCTACTACTACACCACCGCCGACGGCACGTACTGGTTCGACAACTGCACGGCGGAGTCGGGCGCGGAGTTCAACGGCTACGTGTTCGCCTATGGCGAGAGCGGCGTCTCCGACGGCTACGGCGGCACCTTCGACTACTGGCAGGCCTTCGGGGCCGCCACGGTCGTCGACCCGAGCGGCCACCTGCTCGAGATGGGCGGGCAGGCCTACCACACCACCGGCTACGGCTTCGGGTTCACCACCTACACCAGCGTGGTGCAGGGCACCTTCGCCTTCGACGGCCCCGAGGGCGACGGAACCTGGATGGGCGAGGGGATCGACCCCGACTTCATCCTGTATGGCTACCGAGCTGGCGAGGGCGACGATGCCGCCCGCCTGATGTACGTCGACGGCGGCTTCGGCGGCATCGGCGACGGCTGGGCCGTGGCCTTCGACGAGAACCAGATCGCGGAGGCGGAGCTCGGGGTCGCGTGCCCCGATGAGCTGTCCGGCACTGTGGGCGTTCGCAGCCCCGAGGGTCAGTGGGTCGACGTGATCTTCCAGGGCGACGCCGCCGGCGGCTTCGTGCCCGCCGGTGGCTGCGACGGCTGCGGCGACGCCTTCGTGCAGGGCGAGCTAGTCGGCACCTTGTGTGTCGACCCGACGGGCCTCGTCGGGTGGGGAGAGTCCCCATGGTAGTCGCACTGCTGTCGCTGCTGGCCTGTGCGCCCGATGAAGGGCCGACAGAGTCCCAGCCGACCGAGCCCGCCGCCCCCGCGGTGGTGCCCCCTGCCACGACGGCACCGGTGGTCGCCGTCGAGGGCATCGAGGAGCTGGCACCGCACGAGCTGTTGGTGCGCGTGAGCCTCGACCTGCGAGGGGTTCGGCCCAGCGAGGCCGAGCTGAGCCGCATCGAGGCCGACCCGGGTGCCTACGAGGCCCTGGTCGACGAGTTCCTCGCCGACGACCGCTTCGCCGATCGCGTGATGGACCTGTTCGCCGAGGTCTACCTCACTCGCACCGAGCAGTACTTCATCAACCTCACCGCCTATGGCGTAGAAGACGTGCCGACCCCCGAGCTGTACAGCGCCATCGGCTCGGAGGCGCTGCAGGTGCTCGGCGAAGTCGCGCGCAACGACCTGCCCATCACCGAGCTGGTGACCGCCGACTGGACGATGGCCAACGAGGTCACCGCTCGGTTGTGGCCCCTCGACTACCCCGAGGGGGCGACGGGCTGGCAGCGGGCGCACTACACTGACGGGCGGCCTGCTGCCGGCATCCTCGCGGGCAGCGGGATCTGGTGGCGCTACCGAAGCACCGACTCCAACGCCAACCGCAAGCGCGCCAACCAGGCCAGCCGCATCCTGCTGTGCAACGACTACCTGGTGCGGCCCATCGACTTCGACCGCAACGTGAACCTCCTCGATGAAGAGGCCATCGCCGACGCGCTCAAGACGAACCCCGGCTGCGTGAACTGCCACGTGAGCCTCGACCCCCTCGCGGCCTACTTCTTCGGGTTCACCAGCTACAACGACGACTCCACCGATGCGGGCCGCTACCACCCCGCACGGGAGCGCGACGGCGAGGATGTGCTGGGCGTCAGCCCTGGCTTCTACGGCGACCCGGGCAGCTCCCTGGCCGACCTCGGCTGGCAGATCGCTGCCGACCACCGCTTCCCGCAGTGCATCTCCGAGCAGGTCACCGAGCTGCTGCTGCGCCGCGACGCCGAGCTGCTCGACTTCGAGCGCCTCACAGCGCATCGGGAGGCGCTGCTGCAGGGGGGGCTGGCCCTACGGCCCCTGTTCAAGAGCGTGGTGACGAGCCCCGAGTACATGGCAGCGACCGATGAGGGGCTGCCGGGCACTCAGGTTCCCCTGAAGATGGTGACGCCGGATCTGCTCGGCTCCCAGGTAGAGGGCCTCACGGGCTTCACCTGGACGGCCAGTGGCTGGAACCTCCTCGGCTCGGATCTGGTGGGCTTCCTCACCCTCGCGGGGGGGGCCGACGGCTCCTTCGTGACCAAGCACGCGCGAGGTCCCAATGTCACCCTGCTGTTGGTGCAGGAGCGACTGGCCGAGGCCGCCTCCTCCCACGTGGTCGACCAAGACCTGCTGTCCGACAGCCCGCGGCTGTTCGATGTGCTGTCGCCCGAGGTGCACGTCGACGACGACCCGGCCGGAGCAGCGGCCCAGCTTCAGGTGCTCCATCGCCGCATCTTCGGCACCACCATCGCGGCCGATGGGCCCGAGGTGGAGGCCAACCTCGAGCTGTGGCACGACCTGTATGCCATCGAAGCCGACCCCGTGGCCGCCTGGACAGGCGTGCTCACCGCCCTCCTCCGCGATCCCGACTTCCTCCTCTACTAGGACCTCACCATGCATCGACGACAGTTTCTCGCGAGTGCCGGTGCGGCCCTCGCGGCCCTCGGCCTCCCTCTCTCGGCGCGCGCTGCCACCACCGGCACCGACCGCAAGTTCCTGTTCATCTTCAACCCTGGCGGGTGGGACCCGACCCGGGTGTTCGCCCCGGAGTTCGACAACCCCAACGTGTCGATGGAGCCGGCCGCTCAGCGAGCCACGGCGGGCGGCATCCCGTTCGTCGACCACGCCTCGCGACCCAGCGTGCGCGCCTTCTTCGAGAACTATGGCAGCCAGTCCCTCGTGCTCAACGGGGTGATGGTCCGCTCCATCGCCCACGAGATCTGCTCGATGATCATGATGACGGGTAGCAGCTCGGGGTTGTCGCCCGACTGGCCGGCCATCCTCGGCCACGCCGGTCGCGCCGACACGACGCTGCCGCACCTCGTGCTGGGGGGGCCGAGCTTCCCCGGCGATCTGGGGGTCGCGGTGGCTCGTACGGGCACGTCGGGGCAGCTGGAGTCGCTGCTGTCGGGCCAGGCCCTCGACATGAGCGACCTGCCGGTTCGCGAGCCGTCGCGGCCGGCGGAGAACGTGGTCGACCGCTACCTACAGCGTCGGGCCGAGGCCCGGGCGATGCAGCCTAGGTCGGCACGGGAGGCCGAGCTCACGGCCGACCTGTCGGCAGCCATGAACGAGGTGATGAGCCTCAAAGACCTTCGGTACACGATGGACTTCTCGGCCGACGGCACTCTGGAGCAGCAAGCTCAGGTGGCCGTGCAGGCGCTGTCGCTGGGGGTGAGTCGCACCGTCACGTTGGCCCACGGCAACGGCGGCGCTGCCTTTGGCTGGGACACCCACGCTGACAACGACAACGGGCAGTCCCCCCTGTGGGAGACGCTGTTCTCGGGCTTGCTGTCGCTGATGGCCTCGCTGCAGTCGACGCCGGGCACCTCGGCCCCGACCCTCGCCGACGAGACGACGGTGGTGGTGTTGTCGGAGATGGGGCGCACCCCGCTGCTCAACCAGACCAACGGCAAAGACCACTGGCCCTACACCTCCGTGCTGATGATCGGCGGCGGGGTGACCGGCGGGCGCGTGGTGGGCGGCTACGACGACGCCTACTACGGCAAGCTGGTCGACCCCTACACCGGCGAGGTGGCGGAGTCTGGTGAGGTGCTGTCGGCGGAGTCGGTCGGCGCCACCCTGCTGGCCATGGCCGACATCGACCCCGAGCCCTACGTGTCGGGCGTGCTGCCGCTGACCGGGGTGCTGTCATGAACCGGCTCGTCCCACTGCTCCTCCTGCTCGGTGCGTGCGGGGGCGGGTCGGAGGCTGATCCGTCGTCCTCCGAGCCCCAGAGCGACACCGGCACGGCCCTCGTCGACACCTCGGTCATCGACACCGGGACACCCGTCGGGAGCAGCTACGACCTGTGTGCCGACAACCCGATCACGACCTGGGAGAACTTCGGCGCGGGCTTCGTGACGCAGCACTGCCAGGCCTGCCATGCGAGCGGCGCGATGGAGCGCAACGGTGCCCCCGACGAGGTGGTGTTCGACACTGAGGCCGATGTGGCCCTGTGGAGCCAGCGCGTGCTCACTCGGGTGGTCGACGACGGCACCATGCCTCCCCAGGGGGGCGTCACCGACGACGAGCGGCACCTCGCTGAGGTGTGGATCAGCTGCTGGCTACCCTGAGCGTCGCCGGCGCGCGGCTCACCCCTGGTCGGTCCCGCCCTGGTCGTCGCGTGCCATCTGCAGCGGCAACACGACCTCGCCCTCCCCCTCGAAGTGCAGCATCCGCGCGACCTGCGACAGGCACCGGGTGAGCTTGCGGTCGCCGACCTCGTCGGTGCCCACCTCGAGCCCCGTGACGTGGCCGGAGGTGACCGAGAAGGCGAGCTCGACCACCCCCGTCGCGTCGGCGTCTCGGGTCAGCGCGTCGTCGTAGCACACCTTCCACCGGCGCATCCGGGTAGCGAGGGCCTCGGCGACGTCGACGGGGTCGAGGTCGCCGTACAGGGTGGGTGTGCCCGGCGTGACGCTGCCGGTAGGTGGGGGCGGGGGCGCGACGGGCTCGGGCTCGGGCTCCGGAGCAGGAGGCGGCACTGGCGCCACGGTGGGCTCCACCGCTTCGGGACGAGGCTCGCTCGCTGCTTTGTCAGGCGCCGGGGCGGGGGCCTTGGGGGCGGCCGGGGCCGGTGCAGTGCGCTTGGCGGCGGCGCGAGGGGCCGGCGGGGTGGGCCGCTCGGCCGCAGGCTCGGGGGGACTCGGCATGCGGAACCCCGCAGCCTGAGGCTCGACCGGTGCCGGCGACAGGGGGCGCGGTGCGGCGGAGGGCACGGGCGCGCGCACCATCGAGAACAAGGTAGGGCTGACCGACGCGGCTGGAGGCGGCGGCGGCTCGGCGGGGGGGGCGGGTGCGACGGAGGCTGCTGGGCTCAGGTGGGCCAGCTCCTCCCGGGCCCAGCTCGCCAGCGGCTCGTCGGCGGTGTGCGCCAGCCAACGCAGTCGCCGCGCGTCGCGCTCGGCCTCCGGCGCCTGGAGGACCAGCGCCTCAAGGACTTGGCCGGTCAGGGGGTCGGACGGAGCCCACGCGCGCCCGGCGACGAGCCCGACAGCGCCGGCCGCCAACGCGATGAGCCACAAGGGTCTGGGGGAGAGTACCTGCATGGAGGCCTCATCGGATCAAAGGCCGTGGAGCATTAGCTCAGCGGGCGCACCGGAAGCCCAGGGTGTCGCTTCGGTGGGTCGTGGGCCAGGCGGAGCGTGAGCTGGCCAGGAGGGCCTTCGGGTCGTCGAACCACCAGCAGCCGCCCTTGGCGACCGCCAGCCCCTCGTGGATCGCCACGGGCCGGCGCGGGTTCACGGCGGGCCCCGATGGCACGAAGCCGTCGGCGTCGGCGTCGAGGGTCCACTCCCATACGTTGCCGGCGAGGTCTTCTACGCCGTAGGGGCTGCGGCCGTCGGGGTGGGCGTGCACGGGCTGCGTCGTGCCGCCGCGGCGCCCATAGTTGGCACGCTCGGGGGTTGGATTGCGCCGACCCCAGGGGTAGCGACGCCCCGTGGCCCCCCGGGCAGCCTTCTCCCACTCTGCCTCGGTGGGCAGGCGCAGGCCCAGCCAGGCTGCGTAGGCGGAGGCATCTTGGTGGCTCACGAACACGACGGGGTGATCGAGCAAGCCGGTGGGCGGGCCGCCGGTGCCCCAGTGCCGGAGGAAGCTCCGGCGCACCTCGGGCCGGTAGCCGGTGGCCTTGAGGAAGGCGGCGAACTGCCGGTTGGTCACGGGGTAGCGGTCGATGGCGAAGGCGTCGAGGTAGACCTCGCGCCGGCCGGGCCCGTACAGGAAGGGCCCAGAGGGGACCGGCTGGAGGGTGTGGCGATTGGGGCCGGGGCCTCCCCCTTCTTCCCGCGTTGGCCGATGCCGCGGCTGGAAGGCCTCGAGGCGCTGCTGCACCTCGTCGAGGGCGGGCCGCTCCTTCGGAGCCTTGGCCAGCATCGCGATGATCAGCTGCTCGAGCACGATGGGCACGTCGGCCCGGCGCTCGACGAGAGGCGGCACGGGCTGAGTGGTGTGGGCCATCATCAGCGCGTAGGGGCTTCCCTCGTCGAAGGGGGGGGACCCGGTGGCGAGCTCGTAGAGCACCGCCCCCAGCGCGTAGACGTCGCTCTCGGGGCCCACGGCCTCGCCGCGCACCTGCTCGGGGCTCATGTACCGGCAGGTGCCCATCACCGCGCCGGACAGCGTGTAGGTCGTGCCCTCCAGCACGCGGGCGATGCCGAAGTCGATCACCCGTGGGTGGAGGCGGCCGTCGATCTGCTCCACCATGATGTTGCCCGGCTTCACGTCGCGATGAACGATGCCGCGGGCGTGGGCCTCCCGCAGGGCATCGACCACACCGTGGGCGATGGCCATCAGCTCGGGGATGGGCAGGCCGCCCTGCCAGCGTCGCAGCACCTGGGTGAGGGTGGACCCCTCGATCCGCTCCATCACGATCGCGAGCACGTCGCCGGTGTCGACCAGGTCGTAGACCAGCCCGATGTGAGGGTGCAGCCACCCCGACCCTATGCGTGCCTCGCGTCGGAACCGGGCGGAGATCCCTGCATCACCCAGCAGGAAGGGATGCAGCGCCTTGAGGGCCACCGAGCGGCCCAGCTCGAGGTCGGTCGCCGCGTAGACCGCGCTCATGCCACCTTCCCCGAGCACCCGGTCGACCCGGTAGACCCCGACCTGGGTGCCTGGGGCGAGAAGGCGTGGCGGGGGAGGTGCTCCGAGCTGAGCCATCACGGCAGTGTGCCCTTCGCCTCGTGCAGGCAGCTCTTCGGTGTGACCCAGCGCCGTGACACCAGGTGCTGGAACCCCGCAGGCCGGGCAGCGGGTGGCTCGCTCGGGCAGCTCGGCACGGCAGTGGGGACAGGGGGCCATGCCTCGCCCGTTAGCCGGACGTCGCTCGAAGCGCCTTCGGATCGGCCTTCTGCCCCGGATGGGCGGCTGCGAAGATGTATCAGGACGTTGCATGCAGTGGTTCGCTGGCATCGGTAGAAAGCCGATCTTCAGCCCCTGGGGTGCAGCAGATTGCGTGACTTTCCTCGACAACCGTGCGTGAGGGGGTGATGAGGGGGCCGCGCTCCGGAGCCCATGAGTCCGGACAGGAGGAACCATGCGAGCCCAGATCCTTTCCATCGTCGCTTTCGCCCTTGCCACCTCGGTGGCCCCGTCCATCGCCTTCGCTCAGGAGTCCGACGACCTGTGCGCCGGCCTCGAGGGCAAGAAGCTCGACAAGTGCGAAGACAAGAAGCGCAAGCAGCTCGAGAAGGTGCGTGCGAAGACCACGCCCTTCAAGCCGTCCAAGCTCTCGCCGAAGTTCGCCGAGCTCGATGGCGACGACGTGAACCCGTTCAACATGGACAAGTACTACGTCGGCGTCTCCGAGTCGGGCATCGCCCCGATCGACGAGGTCGTGGTGCAGGTCATGCGCGTCCAGGCTGCCGTCACCATGGCGTCCTACGTGGGTGAGCTGAACAAGTCCGGCGAGAAGGACAAGGCCGCCGAGCTGGCCATCCCCACCATCGAAGTCCTCCAGAGCCTCAAGGATGCCGTCAAGGACATCCAGTCGGCCGCCGAGAAGGTGATCTCCACGCCTCCGACGGAGCTCGTCGAGAGCCCCGCCGACGCGATGAAGGTGCCGAAGGCTCTGGGTAGCCTCACCTCCGCCGCGGGCCAGCTGCCGCAGCTCGCCACCGACCTGCCCAACGCGCTCGCCGCCATCGGGCCCCTGGCCGGTGCCGCCGGCAACGGCGCGATGGACATGGCCGGCGATGCCGTCGAGGGTGCCGTCGAGGGTGCGGTCGAGCAGGCCGGCGAAGCCGTCCCCTGATCGCTGCTCCGCAGTGAGCGAAGGCCGTCGCCCCCTTGGGGCGGCGGCCTTTGTCGCTCAGGAGCCCCGCGCCGAGAAGCCACCGTCGACGGGCAGCACGACGCCGGAGACCCAGCGGTTGCCGACCAGGAAGGCCACGGCGTCGGCGAGCTCCTCCGGGGTGCCCACCCGCCCCAGCGGCGTGGCTTCGAGGATGGCCTCGCGACGTGCGGGGTCGGACAGCACCTCTTCTACCAGCTCGGTCGTCACGTACCAGGGAGCGACGGCGTTGACCCGGATCCCCTGGGGCCCCCACTCGACGGCGAGGAACCGGGTGAGGGCCTCGAGAGCACCCTTGCTCATCGCGTAGGCGGCGCTGCTGGTGCGCACGGTGCGGGTGGCGGCGACGCTGGAGACCTGCACGATGCACGGGTGGGTGCCCCGCAGCAGCGCAGGCTGGAGGCGGCGGCACAGGTCGAACGCCGCATCGGTGTTGGTGGCCATGATGTGCCGGTAGTCGCCGAACAGCATCTCGGTCGTGGGGCGGCGGATGTTCGTGCCGACGTTGTTGACCAGCACGTCGAGGCGCCCGCGGGCGGCGACGGCCTCGACGACGTGGTCGCGGCCAGAGGGCTGGGAGATGTCGGCCACCAGGGGGCCGGAGCGGCTGACGCGCAGCACCTCGTAGCCGTCGTGAGCGAGTCGGTCGGCGATGGCGGCACCGAGGCCGCGGGAGGCGCCGGTCACCAGGGCGAGGGGTCTCATGGGGCTCCCAGGGCATCGAGGATGCGGTGGATCTGTTCGTCGATGTGGGCAGGACGCACGGTCAGCCGGAGTCGCTCTTGGCCCCGGGGCACCGTCGGCTAGCGGATCGCAGGGCGAATACCCCGCGGTCGAGCCTGCGCGCAGCGACCTCGCCGGCCCGGATCGCCTCCAGGCGCCGCGCCCAGGGCGCGAGGCGGTCGCTCATCCGCGCTCGGGCGCCAGGTCGAAGGTGTCGTTGTCGCCCCGCCGCTCCGGCGGATGCGAGACCGGGTCGAAGGTGCCGTTGAGGTAGATCGCGCCTCCGGCGCGGGCCGCATGGATCACGCTGATGAACCGATCGAGCTTCGACAGGTCGGCCGTGTCGGGGTTGTCGAGCTCGGCGGATGGGTCTTCCGCCTCGGCCACGGCGTTGGGCAGGCCAGCACCGGGGTCTTCCAGGGCGATGAGCTCGACGAGGGCGTGCAGCGCGCGCCGGCACCGCCGCCGGTGCAGCTCGGCGGCGTACACCTCGGGCGTCATCGTCTGTACTTCCTCGAGGCTGTGGCGGTCGATGGCGAACACCCACCCTGGGATGTGCCCCTCCTCGTGGCCTTTCAGTAGCTGCTGGACGGTGTCGAAGGCTTCTCGGTAGCGCTTGGAAGCGGCGGCGAGGCGGGCGTTGGCGTCACGGCTGAGGGCGCGAGTCATGATCGGTTCTCCGGCCCGTCATCCTACCGCACCGTGGCGCACACCTACCCGGCCGTGGCGCGTACCCAGCGGTCGAGGCGGCGTAGCACGCGACGGGTACCGACAGCCATGGGGCGAAGCTGTCGTGCCTCCTCCCGGGGGACCCAGCGCGCGGCGAGCTCGGAGCTGTCGGTCGGCGCTGCTCGGTGGTCGACCTCGATGACGAGGTTGGTGAGGGCCCACGCGCGGGTGGGCGTGCCGACCACCAGGGCGGTGCGCAGCCGCTCGGGGGCGCTAGGCGCCACGTGCACCCCGGTCTCCTCCTCCAGCTCGCGGAGGGCTGCGGCGTGCAGGGAGGCATCATCGGCCTCCACGCCGCCTCCGGGAAAGGCCCAATGATCGGGGTAAGCGCCGGCCGTGCGCCGCCCCAGGAGGATCTGGTCGCTCGCCCGGTGCCACAGGCACACGCTGGCGGCGGGGAGCAGATCGTCGCGCAGGGAAGGCGGGGTGAGCCAGGCGAGGGAGCCGTCGCCGTCGCGGCGCCAGCCCCTGGCGAGGAACGGCTCGGGCTGGGAGGTGCGGACCGAGCGACCGGCCTCGGACAGCTGGTCGCTCAGGGCGTCGACCAGGGCGTCGTCGGCGTCGGGGCCTGGGTCTATGGTGGTCACCGACAGCGGGCGCGGATGCGGGCGCAGGTTGCGCAGCGCGAGGGCGTGGCCCACCAGCTGACCGGCCACCTGTGCCTTGGTGCCGCTGACCCGCCGCTGCGGCTCCTGGGCCGGCACGATCCAGCCGGGGTGCTGGCCCGACCCCAGCTCGGCGAGATCGTTGGCGAAGCACAGATCGAGGGAGCCCTTGGCGATCTGGCGCCTGGCCACGCTCAGCAGGCGCTCCTCGGAGACCGACGACAGCAGCTTGAAGCCGCAGATCAGCGTGTCGGGTCCGCAGCGCTCACGCAGTGTGGGCAGGAGCTTGGGGTTGCGGACCATGCGAACCACGAGCTCGTCGGCGTCGCTCGACAGCTTGCCGCTCGCGGGCACCGGGGCGTAGTCGGACACAGCGGCCGCCATGAACAGCAGGTCGGGAGGCGTCTCGGTGGCCTGCCAGAGAGCGTCGCGTAGCTCGCGGAAGCTGCCGAAGGGCACGACCCGCACCCGCGGGTCGATCCAGGCAGGGTGGCTCGCCAGGGCCCGCGAAGCGAGCAGGGTGACGGCGACGCCGCGGGTGGCCAGCGCCCCCGCCAGGGCGGCCCCCATGCGACCGGTGGACAGGTTGGTCACCACCCGAACGTCGTCGATGGGCTCGGAGGTACCCCCCGCGGTGATCAGGGCGGTGGGATGGCTCACGACACCGCCGCCCGCGCGTTGCGGAACAGCCGCAGCCAAGGGCCCTCGTCGCCCCAGCTCGGCGGGTGCCAGCTGGTGGTCACGGTGCGGAACACGCGCTCGGGGTGGGGCATCAGGATGGTCGCCCGCCCGTCGGTGGTGGTCAGCGCGGTGGCCCCCCCGGGGCTCCCGTTGGGGTTGTGGGGGTAGCGGACCGCGATCTGGCCCCGCGGGTCGAGGTAGCGTGCCGCCACGAGGGCCTGGGCCTGATGGGCCTCGTCGCGCCACTGCGCCCGGCCCTCCCCGTGGGCGACGGCGATGGGAAGCTCCGAGCCCTCCATGCCCTGCAGCAACAGCGAGGGGCTCGGCTCGATGCGAACCACCGACAGCCTCGCCTCGAACTGCTCCGACCGGTTGCGCACGAAGCGCGGCCAGCCGTCGGCCCCGGGGATCAGCTCCGCGAGCTGCGACATCATCTGGCAGCCATTGCACACACCGAGGCTGAACGTGTCGTCGCGCTGGAAGAACGCGGCGAACGCATCCCGCAGGGCAGGCTGGTGCAGGATGCCCTTGGCCCAGCCGGAGCCGGCCCCGAGCACATCGCCGTAGGAGAAGCCCCCACACGCGGCGAGGCCCACCATCCCCTCGAGGCTGCGACGCCCGCTGGCCAGGTCGGACATGTGCACGTCGACGGCCTCGAAGCCAGCCGCATGGAAGGCAGCGGCCATCTCCACCTGCCCGTTGACGCCCTGCTCGCGCAGGATGGCGACCCTCGGCCGACGACCGACGAGGGGCGGGGCGGGGTCGTGGCGCGGGTCGAAGCCGACCTTGGGCGACACGCCCGGATCGCTCACGTCGAGGAGGGCATCATAGGCCTCGTCGGCGCACGTGGGCTCGTCGCGCAGGCGGCTCATGCGCCAGCTCAGCTCGGACCAGGCACGCCGCAGATCGACCCGGCGCCCCTCGTACAGCAGCGTGCCGTTCTGGGAGAAGCGCACCTGGTCGTCGCCGCGAGGGTGGCCGACCCGGTGGGTGCACCCGGCCAGGCCGTGGTCGGCGAGGGTGGCCTCGACCGCCTCGACGTCGATGGACCGCACCTGCAGGACGGCGCCGAGCTCCTCGCTGAACAGCGTCGCGAGCGGATCGGCTCCCGGCAGGTGCACCTCGATGCCGCAGTTGGCCGCGAAGGCCATCTCCAGGAGGGTCACCGCGACCCCGCCGTCGGAGCGGTCGTGGTAGGCGAGCAGCTGGCCGGTCTCGTTGAGCTGCTGCACGGCATGGAACAGGCCCGACAGCAGCCCAGGCTCGTCGAGGTCGGGGGCTTCGTCGCCCAGCTCGCCGTAGCACTGGGCGAGGGCCGAGCCACCCAGGCGGTTGCGACCGCGGCCGAGGTCGACCAGCAGCAGCGTGGAGCGCTCGGTCGTGTCGAGCTGCGGGGTGAGGACTCGGCGCACGTCGTGGCATCGCGCGAAGGCCGAGATCACCAGCGACAGCGGGGAGGTGACCTGCCGCTCCACGCCCTCCTCGTCGCGCCAGCGCGCTCGCATCGACATGCTGTCTTTGCCCACCGGGATGCGCACCTCCAGCGCGGGGCACAGCTCCAGGGCCAGGGCCTCGACGGTGTCGTAGAGCACCGCATCCTCGCCGGGGTGCCCCGCAGCCACCATCCAGTTGGCCGACAGGACGACCTCGTCGAGGGCGACAGGGGCCGCGGCCAGGTTGAGCAGGGCCTCCCCCGTGGCGAGCCGCGCCGAGGCTGGCCCCGACAGCAGAGCGACGGGGGGCCGCTCGCCCGTGGCCATCGCCTCGCCGCGAAAGCCGCTGTAGTCGGACGCCGTGACCGCCACATCGGCCACCGGCACCTGCCAGGGCCCCACCATCTGGTCGCGCACGACCTGCCCGGTGATCGAGCGGTCGCCGATGGTCACCAGGAACGACTTGTCGGCGACCGCGGGGAGCCGCAGCACGCGCTCCAGGGCATCGTGAACGGGCACGTCGGGGGCGAAGGGCAGCCGCGGGGCGTCGGTGCGGGCCACGTCGCGGTGCATCTTCGGGGGCTTGCCGAACAGCACGTCGAGGGGCAGGTCGACCGCCGGCTCTCCCAGGTGCCGATCATCGACGAGCAGGTGCTCCTCCACGGTGGCGTTCCCCAGCACCGCGTACGGGCAGCGCTCGCGGCGGCAGATGCTCTCGAAGCGGGGCAGGTCTTCCGCGGAGATCGCCAGCACGTAGCGCTCCTGCGACTCGTTGCACCACACCTCGAGGGGGCTCATCCCCGGCTCGTCGTTCGGGATGGACCGCAGCTGCAGCCGCGCGCCCCGGTCGCTGTCGTGCACGAGCTCGGGCATGGCGTTGGACAGCCCCCCGGCCCCCACGTCGTGGATCGACACGATGGGGTTGTCGGGGCCCAGCGCCCAGCAGGTGTCGATGACTTCTTGGCAGCGCCGCTGCATCTCGGGGTTGGCGCGTTGCACGCTGGCGAAGTCGAGAGAGGCCGACGACTGGCCGCTGCTGACGGAGCTTGCCGCCCCCCCGCCGAGGCCGATGCGCATGGCGGGGCCGCCGAGCACGATGAGGTGGGCTCCGTCGGGGATGGGCTGCTTGTCGACGTGCTGGGGCTCGACGTGCCCCATGCCCCCGGCGAGCATCAGGGGCTTGTGGTAGCCGCGGACCTCGCTTCCCTGCGCGGTCGGCACGTCGAGCTCGAAGCTGCGGAAGAAGCCTGTCAGGGCAGGGCGGCCGAACTCGTTGTTGAACGCGGCGGCACCGATGGGGCCCTCGAGCATGATCTGCAGGGGGGTCGCCATGCGCTCGGGGTGCCCGTGGTCGACCTCCCAGGGCCGGATCGCGCCAGGGAGGCGGAGATCGGACACGCAGAAGCCCACCAGACCGGCCTTGGGCTTGCCGCCGCGGCCCGTGGCTCCCTCGTCGCGGATCTCCCCGCCGGAGCCCGTGGCCGCACCCGGATCGGGGCTGATCCCCGTGGGGTGGTTGTGGGTCTCGACCTTGGTGAGCAGGTGCAGCTCGGTGGCCCGGGGCGCGTAGACGCCGGTGGACGGCGCGGGGTGAAAGCGCTGCCCTGGGAAGCCCGCCGTGACCGACGCGTTGTCGTGGTAGGCCGACAACACCCCGCCGGGGTGGGTGGCGTGGGTGTGCCGCACCATCCCGAACAAGGTGTGGGGCTGCTCCTCGCCGTCGATGGCCCAGCTGGCGTTGAAGATCTTGTGCCGGCAGTGCTCGCTGTTGGCCTGGGCGAACATCATCAGCTCGGTCGCCGTGGGGTCGCGGCCGAGCTGCTGGAAGGCGTCGACGAGGTAGTCGATCTCGTCGTCGGACAGCGCGAGGCCCAGCTCGGTGTTGGCTGCGTGCAGGCCGGCAGCTCCGTCGCTGAGCACCGGGATCCGTCGGCCCGGCGCGGGGTCGTGCTGCTGGAACAGCGCCTCGAGCTCGGGCAGCACCGCCTCGGTCATCCGGTCGTACAAGACAGCGAGGGCCGTCTCCGGCACGGGGGCGTTGGCCTGCACCACCCAGCGGCGCGCGCGCTCCAGCCTGACGAGCTCCTCGAGCCCGACGGCCCGGGCGATGTCGGTGGCCTTCGACGACCACGGCGAGCGGGTCCCGGGGCGGGGGCCGAGGACGACCTGCTGGCCCTGCAGCCCGCTGAACGCCGGCGAGCCGTCGTCGAGGAGCTGTCGCAGCGTGGCGCGGTCCTCCTCATCGGGGGACGTGCGCCACCAGCTGGCGTAGACCCAGCGCGCGTCGAGATCGCGCACACTCGGCGCGACGGCTTGCACGGCAGCCAGGGCCTTGCGGCGGCGGAAGGGGGGGAGGGCAGCGCCTCCGTCGACGACGAGCAGCATGACGAGCTCCTTGCCCGGCTCGGCCGCCGGCCAGCTTCCTAACGCGCTGAGCTACATCGGCGCGACGCCGATGAGCCATAGGTGCACGCGCCACAGGGTGGCCAGGTACAGCGCGAGGCCGGCTACCACCGCGATGGCGTCGTTCGCGGGGGTGGCCGGGGCCATGGCGATGGCTCGGGGCGCACGGCGCTTCAGTGACACCCGCACCGCGACGGCCCAGGCGAGAAAGCCGCCGAACAGCAGCAGGTCATGCACCATGCCGTTGGCGAGCAGGTGGGCCGTGGCCCAGATCTTGGTCGCCAGGAGCATCGGGTGCTTCGTGGCCCGCTGGATGCGCCCGGGCAGGTAGGCGGCCAGCAGCAGCGGAAACACCGGCAACATCAGCGTCAGCGACAGGTGACGGGCCCACACGGGAGGGAGCCACGCCACCGTGGGCTCCGCTCGCGCCAGGCCGTAGCCCCACACGATGGCGGCCAACCCTGCGGCGCTCACCAGGCTGTACAGCCCCTTGTAGGGCCCCTCACCGAGGCGCTGAATCGCGGTCTCGCGGAGGCCGGCCACCGCGATGGCGTGCACGCCCAGGAACATCACCAGACCGATGATCAGCACCACCATGCTCGCCTCCCGCGCCTGGCAGGAGGCGCCACCGACCCGTAGCATGGGCCATGCCCCGCACCTACCCGACGACCGCCATGTGCTCAGGAGAGATCCTGGCGCGCTTCGAGCCCACCTGCCGCGACACCGACGTGTTCACCACGACGGTGGCCAAGTGCGGCCAGACCTGGCTCACCGCCCTGCTGTGGCACCTGGCCACCCGCGGTGACGACCCCACCTTTGGCGGGGTCGGGCTCGGGGGGCGGGTGCCGTGGCTCGAGCTGCCCAGCCCACCGGGACCAGGGCCCGACTACGACGTCGACGAGCGGCTCGCCTACCTCGACGCGATGCCCTCGCCGCGCATCTTCAAGATGCACGTGGCCTTCGACGAGGTGCCGCGTCCGGTGGGGTCCACCGCCAAGATCCTCACGGTCACCCGAGACCCTCGCGACGTGCCGTACTCGATGTACCGCCACCTGTGCGCCATGAGTCGCGGCCCCTTCGCCGATGGCGCTCCGTCGTTTCACGACTACGTGGTCGACCGGTGGATGCAGCTGGCGCTCTACCCGACGTATGTGGCGGGCTACTGGGCCCACCGCGACGCCCCCGGCTTCCTGTGGCTCCGCTACGAAGACATGGTGGCCGACCTCGCCGGGCAGGCGCGGCGGATCGTCGACTTCCTGGGATGGGAGCGCACCGACGACGAGATCGGCAAGGCCGTGGCCCTGTGCGACTTCGGGCACATGCAGCAGACGGAGAGGGCCTCGATCCTTCCGAACAGCCACTTCACCAAGGGCCAGTTCTTCCGTTCCGGCAAGGTGGGGGCCAACCGTCAGGAGCTCGGCCCCGATCTCGAGGCCCGGATCATGGCTTGGCTGGGCGAGCGGCTCGAGCCAGCCTGCCTCGACTTCGTGTGTCAGCCGCCGCCCGGCTCCTAGCTAGGCACACCGGGCCCGGCGTGTACGACATCCGTGCTGCGGAGCGTGGGAACCGAGACGGTATGCTCGGGGTCGTTCTGGCGTGGGAGGCCTCGTATGCTCGTGTGGATCTGGGCCTGTGGGATCCCCGCCGAAGGGGTGGAGCCGGTGGCTCCGGAGCCGGTAGTGGAGGAGGCGCCGCCCGTAGCGCCCGCGCCGGAGCCGGTGGTGGAGCCCTTCCCGGCGGAGGGGCCCTTTCGCCGTGAGCTTCTGCCGGGCCTCGTCGTGGCCGCCTACCTGCCGCCGGAGATCGACGACATCGGCTACGCCCGTCCGTCGCCCGAGGTGTGGGCCGGGGCCGACGAGCGGCTGTTCGTCGTCACCGTCGACCCCGCTCGCTTCGAGGTCGTGTACCGGTCGAAGCTGGCGGGCGACGCTGGAGTGGGCACGGCCGACAGCTGGGCGCGGGAGCATGGGCTCGTCGTGGCGTTCAACCCTGGCATGTTCGAGCCGGGGGCCGAGGCGACCGGCTACACCCGCACCTCGACCTTCGTGAGCCAGCCGGCGGTTCGCCGCCAGAGCCTGTACCGCTCGTTCTTCGTGGTGGAGGGCGGCAAGGTCGACATGCTCGACATCCGGCCTCCCTCCGGCAGCGGGAAGTACGCCCCGGTCACCGAGCTGCCAGCGGCCCTGCGGAGTCGCCTCGAGGGCGCCGACTTCGTGGCGCAGTCCCTGTCGATCCTGCGCGATGGCGCGCCGGCCTACCCGCCTCGCAAGAACCAATGGAGCGAGCTGGCCTACGGTGTCGACGACCAGGGGCGGCTCGTCGTCGTGTTCTCCCGTCGTCCCTACGAGATGCGGGAGCTCGGCGCGAGGGTGGCGGCCCTGGGGCTCGGCATTCGCGACCTGCTGCACGGAGAGGGGGGCCCCGAGGCGAGCCTGGTCGTTCGAGTAGAGGGGCTCGAGTGGTTCGCGGTGGGGTCCTACGAGACGGGCTTCTTCGGCAACAGCAACCGGCGCTTGTGGGGGCTTCCCGCGGTCCTCGGCGTTCGCCCCAAGTAGCCATCTGCTACGGTGGGGCCCTGGAGGCAGGATGCCGGCGGAAGTGGCACGGGTCGACGGGGGCGTGGCGGTCGTGGTCGACGGGGAGCCCGTCGTAGTCATGGAGTCCCACGATCAGGCCGCCCCGCTCCTCGCGTGGGTCGACTACCAGCTCAAGGAAGGCAAGTCGCCCGACGAGATCCGCACCTTGTTGCGCGGTGAGTCCCTCTCTGCGGCCGAGGCCGACCTCAGCGTGCTGGAGGGCAGCATCGGCGCGCTGCGCAAGGCGCTCGCCTCGGGTGATCACGATGAGCATCTCGACGCGCTGCTGGCGGCCGAGCGCGACGGCAAGGCTCGCAAGGGCGCTCTCGAGGCGCTGGAGAGTCGCCAGGAGGGCTGAGCTCAGCCTCGGAGGAAGCGGGCGAGCAGGGCCTGCCCCACGGGGGTGGCATACGACTCGGGGTGAAACTGCACGCCGTGCACGGGGTGGTCTCGGTGCTGCAGGCCCATCAGCACGCCATCGTCTGCCCACGCGGTGGCCTGCAGGCACGGCGGAAGCTCGGTGACCATCAACGCGTGGTACCGCATCGCCACGAAGGGTGACGGCAGGCTCTCGAACAGCCCGAGCCCCTCGTGGTGGACCTCGCTGGTCTTGCCGAACACCGCGGACGGCGCGCGCTCCACCCTCGCCCCATAGGCCGCGGCGATGCCCTGATGGCCCAGGCACACGCCGAGGATGGGCGTGGTGGGCCCCCAGCGCCGCACGAGCTCCGCCCCCGCGCCAAACCATCGCGGCTCGGTGGGGTCTCCAGGCCCGGGCGACAGCACGACACGCTGGGGGGACCACGCTCCGAGAGCGTCGAGGTCGACGGCGTCGTGGCGCACCACCCGAGCCTCGACCCCGGTGAGGGTGCCGATGGCCTGGAACAGGTTGAACACGAAGGAGTCGCGGTGGTCGACCAGCAGGATGCGCTCGGGCCAGCTCATGGTGGCTCCGCCAGCTGCCGCAGCGCCCGTGCGATCCCCGCGGCCTTGTCGAGGGCCTCCTGGTACTCCTCTTCGGGCGAGGAGTCACTGACGACCGCGCCGCCGACATGCAGCTCGGCACCGTCGGGGGTCGCGACGACGGTGCGGATGACGATCGACAGGTCGATGGAGCCGTCGAGCCCGAGGCGCCCCAGGGCCCCGCTGTAGACCCCCCTGCGGTGAGGCTCCAGCTCGGAGATGACGCGCAGGGCCTCGTTCTTGGGGGCCCCGGTCATCGACCCTCCCGGGAAGGTGGCGCTCAGGACAGCGCTCAGGGTGGCGTCGGGCCGCAGCTGCCCGCGCACGGTGGAGACCCGCTGAAAGGTGACGGGGTGCGCCTCCACCTCGCCGTCGGCGACGACCTCCACGGTGCCGAAGGCGCAGACCCGGCCCAGGTCGTTGCGGGCGAGGTCGGTGATCATCGCGAGCTCGGCACGGTCTTTGTCGTGGGTGGCGAGGTCGTGGGCGAGGGCGGCGTCGGCCTCGGGGGTGGCGCCCCGCGGGCGGGTGCCCTTGATGGGGCGGGTCTCGATCTGACCTGCGGGGGTGACCTGCAGGAAGCGCTCGGGCGAGCTGCTGACGACGTCGACCTCTGGGAGGTGCAGGGCGGCTGCGTAGGGAGCCGGGCTCGCCTGCCGCAGGGCATGGTGGAGGGCCACCACGTCGACCGGCTCAATGAGGTCGAAGGGCTGGGTGAGGCAGACCTCGAAGACGCGACCCCTCGCGATGTGGTCACGGATGGCCTGTACGGCCTGCAGGTAGTGGGACCTCGGCACCCGAGGCGTGAGCCCGGCTGCTGCCAGCGACGCCAGGGTAGGGCGGTGGGGAGCCGGGGTGGGACGCCGCAGGGCCGGGGAGCGGGGTTGGCTGAGGGCCTGCAGCGCTCCCTGGTGCAGCCTCGACGCCTGGCGCTCGGCGACCGCCGCGTCGTCGGCCCATCCCGTGCACACCAGCCAGGTGCGTCGCTCGAAGCGGTCACGGAGGGCTCGCACCTGGTACAGCTCCCAGGCGGCGTCAGGCGCGGCGCCGGGCTCCGGGGCGAGGCAGTCTACGCCTTCAGCGCGGTGACGCAGCTCGTAGCTGAGGTAGCCCAGCAGCGCGTCGTCGCTGGGCCCCGGCGGGAGCGGATCTCCGTGGATGAGGCTGCCAGCGAGGGTGTCGACCAGGTGCTGGAGAGCGTCGAGGGGCGGAAGGGCCAGGGGCGTCGCATCCGACCCGGGGGGACCCCACGTGGCGCGGTCGCTACGCACCCGCAAGGAGCCCAGGGGCTGCCAGGCCAGCACCGACCAGCGCGCGTCGGGACCGAGGGGCCCGGCGCTGTCGAGCAGGGCCCAGCTCTGCTGCTCCGCGAGGGCCTCGAGGTGGTGGTGCAGCGGGTGGTCGGCGAGCTCGCTCACCACGTGATGTCGATGCAGGGGGGCCAGCACGTGCGCTCCGGCTGCTGGCTGTATCCGGGCGGCGCCGGGCCGACGTGCCCGACGCGGGAGGGTGGATGCGGGTGCTGGGATGGTGGCTGGGTGGTCTGCTGGCCTGCGCGTCGACGGGCGTCGCAGAGCTGCCTGCGCCGGTGGAGCCGGTGCCCGTCGACGAGGCGCCCACGCTGCCCGACGGCTGGCTGGAGCAGGTCGTGGGAGGGGAGGCCGACGCCGAGCTGCCGATGGTCGTGATGGTGCACGGCCTGGGCGACCGCCCGGAGAGCATGCTGCAGGTGATGGCGGGTCTGCCTGGGCCGGTGCGGGTCATCGCGCCGCGGGCGCCCACGCCATGGGGAGACAAGGGCTACGCCTGGTTCACCTCCCGGGTGCGCGACGGCGACACGGCGCTGCTCGAGGCGCAGATGCGGGTGGGAGCCGAGGCGATGGCGGCGCAGCTCAGGGAGGTCCAACAGGCCCGACCGACGAAGGGAAAGCCGGTGATCGCAGGGTTCAGCCAGGGAGGGATGCTCAGCTTCACGGTGGCGGCGCACCACCCCGACGTGGTGGCCAAGGCGGTGCCGGTGGCGGGGTGGCTGCCCCCCGGCCTGGTGCCGTCCCACGCCCCCCCGGGGGCACCGCCCATCGTGGCCCTGCACGGCGACGCCGACTCGGTCCTGCCGCTGGCGCCCACCCAGGCGTCGGTCGACGGGCTGCGGGCGGCGGGGTTCACCGTCGAGCTGCAGGTGTTCGAGGGGGTGGAGCACCAGATCCCGGCCGACGTGCGCGCCGCGCTGTACCAGCAGGTGGCGACCCTGCCGTAGGATGCCGCCGGAGGTGGCCATGGGCTGGGCGCTGGCGGTGCACGGGGGGGCGGGGCTGATCCGGCGGGAGAGCCTGACCCCACAGCGAGAGGCGGCTTGCCGTCAGGGGCTCTCTGCGAGTATCGAGGCCGGGGTCGACGTCCTGCAAGCAGGAGGAACGGCCCTCGACGCGGCGGAGGCGGCGGTGCTCGTCCTCGAAGACGACCCGCACTTCAACGCAGGCCGGGGGGCGGTCCTCGCCGAGGGCGGGCGCATCGAGCTCGACGCGGCGGTGATGACCGGCCACGACCGGCGAGCGGGGGCGGTCGGGATGGCGTCGCTACCGCGCAACCCGGTGCGGCTGGCGCGGGCGGTGCTGCAGGCCACGCCTCATGTGCTGCTGGTGGGGGAGGGGGCGGATCGGCTGGCCCGAGAGCAGGGGCTCGATGTGGCCGACCAGGCCTGGTTCGTCGTGCCCGAGCGTCTCGCGCAGTACGAGAAGGCCGCCGCGTCGGGCGCCTTCACCCTCGACCACGGTAGCGACGACAAGGATGTCTACGGCACCGTGGGCGCGGTGGCCTGCGACGCGAGGGGGCATGTCGCCGCGGCCACCAGCACCGGGGGCATGGTCAACAAGCGTCGAGGGCGGCTGGGGGACTCCCCCATCATCGGCGCGGGCACCTTCGCCTGGGACGCCACCTGTGCGATCTCCGGCACCGGCCACGGCGAGCCCTTCGTGCGCCTGGGCGTCGCAGCCAGGGTCTCGGCCTACATGGAGCTGCTGGGCCTGTCCCTCGCCGACGCCACCGAGCGCGTCATCCGCGACGACCTGCCCGGGCTCGGTGGCCAGGGGGGGCTGATCGCCGTCGACGCGGCCGGCCGGGTCGCGCTGCCCTTCAACACCGCCGGCATGTTCCGGGGCTGGCAGCGCCAGGGCGAGCCCGCCGTGGTCGCGGTGTGGGAGACCTAGAGCTCGCTAGGGCAGCTTGCTCTTCAGCTCGCTCTCTTCCTTGGGGGGGACCCAGCCCTCGCTCAGCTCGGCGACCCGCGCGGCATCGGCCGCCGACACGGTGACCATCACCGACGCCTTGGGGCAGCCGCAGGCGGTGCACACCACCATCTCCTCCGACGCGAGGACCGTGACGCCGCCCTGCTCGAGGGCGGCGAGCATGGCGGGCACCGTGTCGGGGAGGCCCGGGGGCGTGTCTTGGCAGGCACGACCCGCGGTGACCGTGACCTGCTCGGTGGCTTCGGGCACCGCGGTCGCTGGCGCCTTCTTTCCGCACGCTCCCAGCACGACGAACCCAAGCAACAGCCAGCGCATGACACCTCCCGGGCTGACCTAACCGCTGGCCGCTGGCCGGGCGCATGCTGTCGCTTTACAGCGAGCCAGGAGGCAACATGCTGCTGTGGATGGTGGGCCTGGCCCTGGCAGGGAAGTGGGACGATGCCGTCAGCGACGTCGAGGTGAAGCGCGTCGTGGCGAGCACCCCGACCGAGCTGCACGCCGCGGTCGCCGACCTTCGACGCTTCTCCGAGCTGCTGCCCGGTGACTGCGCGACGGACTGGGAGTTCACCTCGTCGACCGCGGGGCGCGGGGCCCGTGCCCAGGTCACCTACACCATCGGCCCGATGAAGCGGAAGGCCCTCGCCGCGGTCGTCGACGACCAGCCGGGGCGGATCTGGCGCATCGAGCACGAGGGCGACAAGAAGGGCTTCTTCACGCAGTTCGTCTTCCAGGAGGGGCAGGGCGGCACCGAGGTGACGCTGGTGTCCTTCCTCAACGCCCCGCCGTGGCCCTTCAAGGGCCCCTTCTTCAAGAAGGTGCACCCGGCGTGGGAGGCCTGCTACGCCGGCACCCTCGACGCGCTGCAGGCCTCGGTGGCCCCGTGATCGTCTGGCTGCTGGTGGCCTTCGCTGCCGAGCCGGCGCCCTGCGAGGAACCCGCAGCCTGCGCCGCTGAGGCGCGTGCGCTGGGCTTCGTCGATGGTCGCCCGTCGGCCGAGGCGCCTGACCCCGCGGCGGCTCTCGATGGTCTCGAGCAGGCTTGCGCCAAGGGGCACCTGCCCGCCTGTGTCGACCGCGCTCGCATGGTGCAGCGAGGCGTCGGCACCGCGGCCGACCCGGCCGCTGCTGCCGATGCCTTCCGCGCGGCCTGCGACCGCGGCGAGCCCTCGGGCTGCCTGCACCTGTCGAAGGCCCACCAGCTGGGGCTGGGCGTGCCCTCCGATGCGGCCGCGGTGCGAGCCCGTGCCGAGCAAGCCTGTGTGCCGGGCTTTCCACAGGGCTGCAACGCCCTCGCGCTGTCGCTGCATCTGGGCACCGGGGGCGACAAAGACCACGCCCGCGCCTGGGAGCTGTACGGCACGGCCTGCGCCGAGGGCTTCGCCCCCGCCTGCGACAACCTCGACCGGCTCTACGAGGCAGGCATGGTCGATGCCGAGGGCCGACAGGCCAAGCTGGCGGCCGGGTGCGACGCGGGCTCGATGTCGGCCTGCGCCTGGCTCGGCGACGTGCGGCTCGAGGGCGACCCCGAGGCCGCCGTCACCGCCTACCGGCAGGCCTGCGACGCCAAGCTGGCGCGGGGCTGTCGCGGGGTGGCTCTGGCTGTGCTCGACGCGGTGGTCGAGGGCGACACCGACGAGGCCTTCGAGCTGCTCCGAGGCGCCTGCGACGTCGGGGAGCCCGCGGCCTGCGCGCGCCTGGGCGACGAGCTGGCCTCCGGCAAGCGCCTGGGCCGTGACTGGCTGGGCGCCTACGAGGCTCGCGAGCTCGCCTGTCGTGGGGAGCACGGGCCGGCCTGCTTCGAGGCGGCGTGGCAGCGGCGCAAGGGCAGGGGGCCCGACAAAGACAAGGTGGCTGCCGAGGAGCTCGCGGCGCGGGCCTGTGTGCTCGGCGTCGCCGAGGCGTGCCCGTAGCTCGCTACTCCCGCACCCAGCCGCCGTCGTCGTAGCGGAGCTCGCGCGTGGGCCAGAAGGCGCGGTGCAGCTCGAGGCTGCGCACCTCCCTGCGGCCCTCGAGGGTGACCAGGTCGACCCGCACCGGCTCCCCGTCTTTCAGCTTGGCGTCGGCGGCCAGGAAGGCGTCGAGGTCGGGGGTTGGCATGCCGTCGAGGGCCACGATGCAGCGCCACGCGTAGATGCCGGCCCGTGAGCCCGGCCCACCGCTGGACCGGTACGACACGTAGGGGCAGTCGCCCATCCCCTGCAGGCGCGCGCTGCGGTGGGCGGCGTGCAGTCGCAGCCCGCTCCACAGCACCACGCGGTCGACGCCGATGGGATCGAGGGGCTCGGGGGCCACCTCGACGTCGACGGCGGCGTCGTCACGCCACACGCGCAGCGCCACGGTGTCGCGACCCTGCAGCGCCGCCTCGATGGCGGAGAAGCGGCTGACGGACTGCCCGTCGACCGACAGCACGATGTCGCCGGGCTCGACCGCGCCGTCGAGGACGGAGTCGGGCATCACCCGGAACACCGCCAGCGCAAAGCGGTGCTCGGGGTCGGCCGCCAGCAGCCGCTCGGCTTCCCGGGGGGGTAGACCGAGCTCCAGCACCTTGTCGAGGGCGACCAGGCCCAGCTCCCAGGGCAGGGCACGGCCCGAGGTCGCCCCCGCGGCGAGCCCGAGGGCCTGGTCGAGGGGGGCGCGAGGGATGCCCCGCCAGGTGGCCTTCGTGTCGCGGCCCTGCGTGTAGCTGAACGAGGCCCACAGCGCGCCGACCCGACCCTTCTTGTCGACCAGCAGGCCGGGCTGGCCGGGCGGCGAGGGGTGCACCGTGACGGCATCGATGCCGATCTGGCGGAAGCGGGGCGAGCCATCGTCGGGCAGGACCAGGGGGTTGAGGTCTTGCACGCTGCCATCGCGGACCTTGATGCGGCCATCGCGGCCGAGCCCCACGTAGAACAGGTCGTCGCCGGCCTCGAACGGGTCGCGCCAGCTGACCGGCGTGAGCTGCAGCCCCTCGATAGGCGATGGATCGAAGCGCAGCAGGGCGAGATTGTGCACCGGATGCAGCGCCACGACGGTGGCGGGCAAGCGGGCTACGCCCCCGACCACGAGGTCGACGTCGGCGAGGGCCTCGGGGACGGTGTCGCGGTCGGTGAGGAGCAGCCCGTCGCCGACCACCACCCCGACGCCTGTGTAGGCATCCCCCGGCGTCCCAGCGACCTGGTAGGGGAGGTGGACCTCGATGCGGACGAGGCTGTCACGCACCCGCTCCGCCAGCTTGCCGTCGACGGAGGGGGGGCTGACCTTCACCGGCTCGGGCTTCCAGTCGCTGGTGTCGACCTCGCTGTCGGTGCACGGCCAGGTGCCCGACGCATCGTCGCGCACGCACAAGCGCTGATCGAACCAGGCGCGGTCCATCCGGGCGGTGCCGAGGAAGGTCTCCTGGGGGCGGCCGCGGCGGTAGTAGCGAACGCGGAAGGGCTCACCGTGCTGCAGGGCGCCGAGCTGCTCGTCGAGGGCCTCCAGGGTCGACACGGGCACCCCGTCGACCTCCAGCAACACGGCGTTCTGGGGGATGCCTGCCCGCTCGAACACGTAGCCCTGCTCGGCGATGGACATGCCCGTCACCGCCGTCTGCATCACCCGGGCCTGGTGGTAGCTCAGGGGGTGGACGACCCCGCCGCCGACCTCGAGGAACCGGTCGGGGGTGATGGCGTGGAGGTCTTGCACCGGCAGGGTCACGTCGACGAGCTTCGGCCCACGGGCGACCTGCAGCGCCACCTCCTCCCCGACGTGGCTGTCGAGGGCGGCCTCCAGGGTGACGTGGTCGTGGACCGCGGCGCCGTCGACGAACAGCACCACGTCGCCCACCGCCAGCTCGCCCTGGGCGGGGCCCGACGGGAGCACGGCCCGCACCACCAACAGCCCGGTGGCCTCGGGGTCGCGCTTCCGGGCCGCATCGAGCACGGCCGGGTCGACCTGCAGGCGCTCGAGCTCGTCGTAGGGGGCCTGGATCACCGTCGTCTGCAGGGTGCCTCGGGGGACCTCGCTGCCTTCCTCGAGCAGCTCCACGGCGCGCACCACCCGGTGCAGGGGCAGGTAGAAGCTGGCGGTCTTGCCGCCGCCCCCCGCGTTGATGGCGACGACGTGGCCGTCGATGTCGACCACCGGGGAGCCCGACGAGCCCCCCGAGGTGGCGGAGGCGGCCTGGTAGTAGAAGGTGTTGAAGTCGTTGAAGCCCGACCCATACTTGGGCGCCTCCCGGTCGAGGCGTGCCAGGGTGCCGTCGAGGATCTGCAGCTGCTGGCCTGCGTCGTTGCCGACCACCCGGATCTCGAGCCCGACGCGGGCTCGGTCGGGGGACAGGGGCAGGGAGGGCGGCACCATGTGCTCGAGCTCGGCGGGGTCGTAGCGGTACAGCCCGAAGTCGTGGACCGGGTCTCGGTAGACGGGGACGAGGTCGACCTCTTCCTTGTCGTAGAAGATGGCCTTGGCCTTGACCGGGCCGGGGGTGACCACGTGGCGGTTGGTCAGGATCAAGCCCGCCTCGTGATCGATGACGAAGCCGGTGGCCTGGCTGTTCGCGCGGCCCTTGCCGTCGAAGGCCCTGGGCACGTCCATCTTGATGGCCACGACGCCTCGGGTGACCGTGTCGAGGGTGTCGTCCCAGGGGGACTCGGCCAGGGCCAGTGCGGCCAGCATCCACAGCATGTCGTCGTCTCCGTGGTGGTCGGCGACGCTACCATGCCGTGACCATCGCTGACTTCGCCCGACGCCGCCACCGCGCTACGATCCGGCATGCACGACGCCTTTGCCGCCCCCGTGATGGGTCGCCCCGAGCGCACCTGGTGGACCCTGCTGCAGATGGGGTCCACCGTACGCATCGGTCGCCACGTGCTCGAGGTGGAGACCCACCACTTCTCGGGCCGCGAGACCTACCGAGTCGACGGCGAGGTGGTGGCCAGCGTGCGCGACCTGGGCTGGCATGCCGACCGGCAGGTGCAGGTAGGGCCCCACACCGTGCGGGTGGTCGGGCGGTGGTACCCCCTGCTGCCCGTGGCCGTGCACGTCGACGACCAGCCCGTCCTCGACGACCTGTTTCCCCAGCTGCTGTGGCTCAAGATGGTGGGCGGTGCCCCTGTCATGGCCCTCGCGATCCTGTTCGGGACGAGCATCACCTGGGATCTCTGGCGGTTGTGGGGCCTCGGCGGCTGAGGATCGGGTAGATTGCGCCCTTGCTGGAGGGGCCATGCGCCTGCGCGTCCTCGACGATCCCATTCTGTCGCAGCCCGCACCGGTGCGGCTCGCCTTTCTCGAGGTCCTCCACTACGTGATGTTGGTGGATGGGGTGCTCGATGCCCGGGAGGAGGCGCTCCTCGACGAGCTGTGCGCCCGGCTCGACGTGAAGGAGCTGCGCGAGCTGCTGCCGGTGAAGACCGAGTGGAAGCCCGCGTGGGGCGAGCTGCTGCAGCCGGTCCGTCGCTACGTGCTGATGCAGGCGGCGATGATGTCGTGGGCGGATGGGGTGGTCCACCGGGCGGAGCGGGTCACCCTCGAGCGGCTGGCGATGGCGCTGCGCGAAGACCCGGATATCCTCGAGGAGGTCCTTGGCTGGGCCGAGGTGGGCCACGGGTGGGCCCGGCGAGGGCTCGACCTGCTCGAGCGCGAGGAGACGACGTGAAGCGCTGGTTGTTGTGTGGGCTACCGCTGGGGATGGCCGCCTGTCCGCCCCCCTTGGGGGAGCCGAAAGACCCCGACGCCTTCGAGCTCGAGGTGTCGCCCGGGCCCCTGGTGGGAACGGTGGTCGGGGAGCCGTGGAGCGTGCTGCAGAGCTTCGCGCTGGGCGACGAAGCGAGCGGGTTCACGCTCTACCTCGCGCCGGATCCGGTGACGGCGTGCGACGAGGCCGTGCGCACCGAGGTCGGGGTGCTGACGGTGGAGGTCACCGAGCTGGGGCTGCAGCCGTGGGGCGAGGGCGCCAGCAACCGCATCCAGCTCGACGAGGGGGCTGCGCTGTCGACTCAGGGCGGCGGGCTCGACATCGCCCTCGACGCGGCGGGGGTCAATCTGGTGGGTGGGATGGTGGTCGACGTGTCGGAAGACACGGTGCTCGACGGGCAGTTCACCGTTCCGCTCTGCGACTGACATCGCGCGGCGTGGAATGCGCCTTGACGCCGAAGGGTGTAGAAGCGTGGCATCATGGTCGTTGGAGGCCTCATGCGCACGCCCCTCGTCACTCTGTCCGTCCTCACGGTGGTCGCTTGTAGCCAAGACACCAAGATCTCCGGGAAGCTGGAGTCGGCGCCGCAGGTCACCATCCAGTCGCCCGACGACGAGTCCACCTACAACAACGCGCAGGTGGTGGAGCTGCAGGGGGTCGTCGCCGACGGCAACGGCCTCGACGACATCGAGGTGCTCACCTGGTCGTCCGACCTCGACGGCGTGCTCGCCGACATCGAGGGCGGCGCAGAGCCCGACGAGGAAGGGCTGACGCGGCACTCCACCACGCTGTCGGTCGGCACCCACGTGATCACCCTGGCCGTCGAAGACATCGACGGGCTGTCGGCCGAGGACTCCATCTCGGTGACGGTGACCGAGGCCGCGACCGCGCCCTTCGCGGAGATCCTCGTTCCTTCTGCCTTCGACCGCTACGAGCCTGGCAGCGCCATCTCCCTGGTGGGCGGTGCCTCCGACCCCAACCAGACACCCGACACGCTGCTCGCGGTGTGGATGTGGTCGACCGACGGAGGCGCGCTCACCGAGATCAGCGCGACGAACCCGACGCTGACAGGCTCGGTGACGGGCACGTGGGCGGATGCTCCCATCGGCGAGCACTCCATCCACCTGATGATCACCGACATCGATGGCCAGACCACCGAGGCCTCGGTGCTCATCGAGGTGATCGACCCCAATGCGGGGGATGCCGACGGAGACGGCGTCACGGTGCTGGCCGGCGACTGCGACGACAACAACGCCGACATCTACCCGGGGGCCGACGAGGCCTGCAACGGCATCGACGACGACTGCAACAAGGTCATCGACGACAAAGACCTCGACTCCGACAACCACATCGACGAAGCCTGCGACCAGTACGTCGGGGTGCTGCCCATCGACGACTGCGACGACAGCGACGCCACCACCTACGTGGGCGCCAAGGAGCAGGCCGACGGCGTCGACAACGACTGCAACGGGGTCATCGACGACGGCCTGTCGTCGTTCGACGACGACGGCGACTGCTACTGCACGGCGGCCTACTGCGTCGGCAGCATCAACCCCGCGTGCGTGCAGGTGCTGCCCGGCGACTGCGACGACGACGACGCCTCCCTCACCCCCGCCGACCTCGACGGCGACGGGGTGAGCACCTGCGACGGCGACTGCGACGACAGCGATGCCACCCTCGAGAACCTCGACCTCGACAAGGATGGCGACAGCACCTGCCAGGGCGACTGCGACGACAACGACCCCTTCCTCAACCTGCTCGACGGCGACAGCGACGGCTACACCACCTGCGAGGGCGACTGCAACGACGCCAACGTGTCGCTCAACCTCAACGACCTCGACGGCGATGGCGCCACCACCTGCACCGGCGACTGCAACGACAACGATGCGTCGCTCAATGCCCGCGACGACGACAGCGACGGCTACACCACCTGCGAGCTCGACTGCGACGACAACGACAGCTCGCTCACCCCAGCCGACGTCGACGGCGACGGCGCCTCGAGCTGCGACGGCGACTGCGACGACAGCAACGCATCGGTGGAGAACCTCGACGACGACGGCGACGGCGTGAGCACCTGCGATGGGGACTGCGACGACAACCAGCCCAACGCCTACCCGGGCAACACCGAGGTCCCCTACAACGGGATCGACGACGACTGCGTCGGCGGCGACGAGCGCGACGTCGACAACGACGGCTTCGAGTCGACGGCGGTGGGCGGCACCGACTGCAACGACAGCGACAGCAGCGTCAACCCGACTCAGCTCGAGCTGTGCAACGGCAAAGACGACGACTGCAACGACGGCGTCGACGAAGACAACACCATCGACTGCACCGACTACTACTACGACTTCGACAACGACGGGTACGGCACCGGGCTGTCGATCTGCGCCTGTGCGGCCGACGGCAACTACCGCGCCCTCAACGACGACGACTGCTACGACCTCAACGACGACGCCTACCCGCACACCGGCGGCAGCTACTACTTCGACCACCGAGGCGACGGCAGCTGGGACTACAACTGCGACTTCCTCGAGACCAAGATCGACAACCGCACCGCCAGCTGGGACTGCGACCTGTGTGGCTTCCTCAACACCGACTGCTGCTGGGACAGCGGCTGGGAGAGCGGAACCCCCGACTGCGGCGAGGTGGGCGACTACAACACCGGTTGCTACTGGATTCCGACCGTCGGGCCCTGCGAGCCGAACCAGTCTTCGCGAACCTCGGTGTCGCAGACGTGCCGCTAGGCTGTGCGGGATAGAGGGGCTCCCTGCTCGGAGCTGTTGATGGGACATCTGCCTGCCGCCCCCTTCGGCCGTGTGCTCACCGCCATGGTCACGCCCTTTCACCCCGACGGGTCTCTCGACCTGAAGGGGGCCCGTGCGCTGGCGAAGTGGCTGGTGGCCAATGGCAGCGACGGCCTCGTCGTGAACGGCACCACAGGGGAGTCCCCGACCCTCACCAACGAAGAGACGCTGCAGGTGTTCGCGGCGGTGCGGGAGGCGGTCGACGTGCCCCTCATCGCGGGCACAGGGTCGAACAACACCGCCCATGCCGTGCATCAGTCGCAGGTGGCGGCGGAGCTCGGCGTCGACGGCCTGCTGGTGGTCACGCCCTACTACAACCGGCCGTCGCAGGCGGGGCTGGAGCGGCACTTCCGCATGGTGGCCGAGGCCACCGACAAGCCGGTGGTGCTCTACGACATCCCGGCTCGCTCGGGGCGCAAGATCGACAGCGAGCTGATCGTGAAGCTCGCCCACGAGGTCCCCACCATCGTGGCCCTCAAGGATGCGGCCGGCAGCCCGGGCGAGACGGCCCGGGTCATCGCCGAGGCGCCGGAGAACTTCGCGGTGTACTCGGGCGACGACGGGCTCACGCTGCCGCTGCTGTCGGTGGGTGCGGTGGGCGTGATCGGGGTGGCCACCCACTGGGCCGGCGCGATGTTCCGCGACATGATCGAGGCCGTCGACGAAGGCGACCTGACCCTCGCGCGGGCCCTGCACCAGCGGCTGCTGCCCAGCTTCGCCTTCGAGAGCACCCTGGCGGCGCCCAACCCCGTGCCGACCAAGGCGATGATGCGGGTGCTGGGGCAGCCAGCGGGGCCGTGTCGCTCGCCGCTGGGGCCCTGCCCGGAGGGGCTGGAAGAGGAAGCGCGGGCGCTGCACGCGGCACTACTCGACGGGTGAGCTCAAAGCTGGTCGTAGCGGCTGGGGTTCTCGCTGCGAATGCTGTCGGCCTGCTCCCAGTGGGCTTCGCAGGTCTCCACGACGTGCCGGCCACCATCGACGAGGTAGGTGTCGAGGTCTTTGAGCTTCGGTGCCAGGTCGTCGGTGAAGGTCGCCCGAATGGGCTCCACCGAGTCGTCGAGCAGGTCGCGGCAGGTGTCCCAGGTGGCCTCGACCACCTCGCGCAGCTCCTCGCTCATGTCGTTCCACTCCTCCATGGTCTGCCAGTCGCTGTAGGCGTCGCTGAACAGGTCCATCGCCTCGACCACGATGCCGTAGCCGGCGGCCTCCACGAGGGCCTTCTTGCCGGACTCGTGCACCTTCTCTCCGGCGCCGGCGAGCTCCTCCACGGCATCGAGCCCCTCGCCGTCTCCGCGAAACGCTGCGGCGAGGGCGTCACTGGCCACCGACGCGGCGCCATCGATCACCGCGCCGCACAGCTTGGCGAGGAACGAGGCTCCTCCGGAGATTTCCTTGAGGATGGTGGCAGCGAGCCCTGCGATCTCGTCGGCGGCCTCCTTCGTCATGCTGTCCTCCATCCGGCCGAGGATGTCGATCAGGGACTCCTGCTGCTTCTTCAGGGCCTCCTCGAGGGCGTCCATGCGACGCACCGGGGTCTCCACCGACTGCATGGCGAGGCCGACCGCACCGACGGCGGTGATGCCGCGCTGCACCTCGTAGGCACGGAGCTGTTGCTGTACGTCGCCTTCGGACTCGACCACCGTGAGGCCGTCCGCCAGGTTGCCGGCGTACTGGCGTAGTCGGTCGATCAGCACGTCGACAGAGGCCTGGTCTCCGTCGGCGCCCAGCGACTCGAGCTCGGCGATGTCGTCGTCCATCCACCCCAGCAGGTCGTGGCACCCGAGCACGTCGGCTTCCGCGGCCAGCCCCTTCAGCAGTGGCCCCTGCTCGTCGAGGACCGTGTCGGCGAGGTAGGCGACGCCGGAGAGCTCGTTGGCGAGGGCGGGGTCGTGCTCAGCGACGGCCTCCAGGCCCTTGAGGGCGCCTCCCTGGTCGAGCCCCAGGCTCTCGGCTTGCTCCTGGTTGCCAGGGCCCTGCGACTGCGATGCGGCGCTCTGGGCCTGGGTCTCTTGCTGGATCTCGATGAGCTCGGTGCGATGGTCCTTCACGGCTGACCCCCTCGACATCCAAGGTACGAGGGCCGTCTCCCAGGAATAGTCACAGACCCATCACAACTGGTCTCAGCCCCATGGTGGCGCTACCAGACGGCATGTCCATTGCGTCCAGCGCCCCTCCGCGGGTGGCCTTCGAGGAGAGGGGGGTCGGGCCCACCCTGCTCTTCGTGCACAACGCCGGCACCGACCGGCACCTGTGGGGGCCCGTGGTGGACCGGCTGGCGTCGCGGTTTCGCTGCGTGTCCCTCGACCTGCCGGGCTTCGGGGCGTCGCCGCCGGTGGAGGAGCCGACCCTGCGGGCCCATGCCGACGCGGTGGCGTGGGTGGTGGGCCGGGTGGGTGGGGTCGACGCGCTGGTGGGCCACTGCGTGGGAGGAGCGGCCTGTTGGGACCTCGCTCGGCGCCGGCCCGAGCTCGTGCCCCGCCTGGTGCTCTCCGCCCCGGCGACCCTCGCGACGATGCAGGCGGGGCCCTATGGCGTGCTGCAGCGCAACCTCCCGGGGCATCCGCGCCGCGACCGACTGGCCTTGGCGGCGGCCCGTGCCGTGCTGGGCTTTTCTGCGACGCGCTGGGCGGTGGTGCGCAGCCAGACCCGGGTGCGGGGGGGAGCGAGGTCCCACATCGACCACTGCCATGCCCGGCCCGACCACCTCGACAGCCTCCATCGCCTGCTGCATCACTTCGACAGCTTCGGCGTGCTGGACGAGCCCGAGGCCGCGGTGTCAATGCCGACGATGCTGCTGTGGGGGTCGCGCAACCGGGTGCTGCCGGTCAGCCGAATGGCGGCGGTGGCGTGGGGGCTACGGCCGGCGGAGCAGCACGTGCTGCCGGCGGGTCACCTGGCGATGCTCGACGAGCCCGATGCGTTTGCGGAGCGGGTCGAGGGCTTCCTCAGCTCGCCCCACCGGCCACGGTGACGTAGGGGAAGCCTGGTGCCCGCGCGGCATCCATGGCGGCGATGACCTTCGCGTGGGGCACATCGCTGTCGGGTACGAGCATGACCCGGCCGCTCACCTGGTGGGTGGCGGACACGCGAGCGAGGGCTGCGCTGAGGCCGGCCACGTCGTCTCGGCGCAGGTCGACGTCGTCATCGCCTGGCACGAGCAGATGGATGGCGGAGGTGGTGAGCAGGATGGTAGGGACCACGACCTGGCCCTCGTGGTGACCCGCTCAAAGGCCGGGCAGGTCGCTCTCGACGACCGCGATGGCCTCGACCTGGCCCAGCAGCAGCATGGGGATGAGCACAGCCGTGAGTCCCAGCACGGGCACGAGGTCGAGCTGGGGTGGACTGAGACGGCGGGACATGGGCAGCTCCGTGGGGTGTGGAGTGGGACCACGGGCGCGCGCAGGGGTTCCGGTGTGGACCGTCTGTTGACATGGGGGGCGAGGGTGCCCTCGGGTCAGCGGTTGCGGACGTAGTCCGACGCCGCCGTGCCCAGGTACACCGCGCCTTCGAAGCCACCCAGCTGGTAGCCGAGCTTGGCTCCTGCGATGTCGGCGGCCTCGACCGTGGGATGGGCAGCCCGCGTGTCGGTCGACCAGAACTCCACCGAGTACCGAGCCGTCGCCAGCCCTGCGAGCACCGCCTGGTCGGCGGTCGTGCTGCCCAGGTCCTGGAGGGCCTCGGCCTCGAGCGCCTCCAGCTGCGCCAGCGTGCGCTCGGTGTCGGTGCCCTCAGCCAAGATCTCGTCGATGGCGTCGATGATGCCGTAGTGCTGCTCGTCGAAGGCCCGCGCCAGCGTGGAGCGCTCCACGTGCTCCCGAACCGTGCCGTCCTCGACCGGAACATGGGGCGCGTAGGTGTCGACGAGTTCGTCGAGCTCGCCCTCCATCTTGAAGCCGCAGCTCTCCACCTCCCGTTGGAGCAAGACCTTCGGCGTGGAGGGTTCGAACGTCCCCAGACACGCCAGCAGGTCGTTGTGTGCGATGCCCACCCCCTCCTGGGGGTTGGTGTCCAGGCCCCGGGCCTGCTGAGCGTCAGGGGAGCTGGAGACGGAGGCCGCCTCGGGCGAGCAGGCCAGCATCAGGGAGAGGGACAGACAGGCAGCCGACGAGAACATGGTGGCGAGGGACTTCATGGGGCACTCCTTTGCGGCGCTTGATTGCGACACGAGCCAAGTAGGGGCGCGCCCCGGTCGAAACATCCCTCCCAGATCCCCTGCGAAACGTGGGTTAGCTTGTTTTTAAGGTGGTTTCTAGCCGGGCTGTGTGCGTGCATCACGACCCGACGGATCGTGGCGACATCCGCACCCAGCTTGGACCTTGTCGCCCCGGACCACACGACGCTGTCGAGGCGAACGCAAGGCTCAGGACCGCCATCAGCAGGACCTCGAGTGCGACCCGCATCGAGACTTCGTCGTGGGACCTGCGCTCGTCAGCGGGCCTACCGGGCGGTGTAGCCGCCGTCGACCAAGTGGTAGGAGCCGGTGATGAAGCTCGCCTTGTCAGAGAGCAGGAACGCGGTCAGCGCGGCGACTTCCTTCGGCTCGCCCATGCGGTTGACCGCGTGCATGCCGGCGAGGGCATCCATCGTCTGTTGGTCGAGGTTGTCGCTCAGCAGCGGCGTCTTGATGAAGGCGGGGCCGATGGCGTTCACGCGTACGCCCTCGGCGGCGTGCTCCAGAGCGGCGCTCTTGGTCAGACCGACCACGCCGTGCTTGGCCGCCACATACGCGGCGGAGTTGGCGAAGCCCACCGAGCCCAGGATGGAGGAGATGTTCACGATGGCGCCACCGCCGGCCTCGGCGATCGCGGGGATGCCGAAGCGCATCCCGTAGAACACGCCGCTGAGATTCACGTCGATGACCTTCTGCCAGCTGTCGAGGGGGTAGGCCCCGGTCGGTGCCTGGGCACCGCCGATGCCGGCGTTGTTGACCAGCAGGTGCAGCGCGCCGGTCTGCTCGCGAGCGAAGGCGACCATCGCCTCGACGGCGACGGGGTCGCTGACGTCGGCGACGAAGCCCCAGGCCTTGCCCCCACGTTCACGGAGCTCGGCGGCCTTGCGCTCGGCGTCCTCGATCTTCAGATCAACGACGACCACGGCGGCCCCCGAGTCGGAGAGCTCGTCAGCGATGGCTGCGCCGATGCCGGAGGCGGCGCCGGTGACGATGGCGGTCTTGTTGTCGAAGCGGATGTCCATGTGGCTCTCCTTGGTGGGGGTGCCTCCCGGGGAGGGGGAGCGCATCCCTGAGTAGTCCATACCTCGCCCGCCGCGCTGCTCGCAGATGTGCTCCGGAGCTCCATGACCGCCTGGTTGATGCACGAGGCTCCCCGCGACCCCGAGGTCTACCTCCAGGTTCACGGGGCGATGCTTCCGGCGTGGTGGCCCGGGCCCGCTCCATCGGAGCGCTAGCGGTCGTTGGGCGGGGCCACTGACGCGAGACGAGCTCGGCTCGATCAGCCGCCGGGACGTCCGGTCCGCCGAGGCCAGGGAGCGCTCATTGCGGGCTCTCGCGTCGACCCGGAGCACCCGACCACAAGCGGTGCGCGTGCGTCTCCCGGTCGCGCCACGGTCAGCGCGGTTCGTGACCTCGCCGCGACGGGCTGCCCAGGAGACGCTGCCGATGTCCACCCACTAGTCGTTGGCGAGGCGCCGCAGCACGGTGTGGAGGATGCCGCCGTTGCGGTAGTAGTCGACCTCCACCGGGGTATCGATCCGCACCGTCGTGGTGAAGGTGACCTTGCTGCCGTCGGCCTTGGTGGCCGTGACGGTGATGTCGTCCATCGGGCGCACGTCGTCGCCGATGGCGATGTCGAACGACTCGGTGCCATCGAGGCCGAGCTCGTCGGCGCCCTCGCCCGCGCGGAACTGCAGGGGCAGCACGCCCATGCCGATCAGGTTGGAGCGGTGGATGCGCTCGTAGCTCTTGGCGATGACCGCCTTGATGCCCAGCAGGTAGGTGCCCTTGGCAGCCCAGTCACGGCTCGAGCCCATGCCGTAGTCGTTGCCGGTGAGCACGACGAGGGGGATGGAGTTGAGCTGGTACTTCACGCTGGCGTCGTAGATGCTCACCACGTCGCCGTTCTTCGGGTCGACATCGCTGGTGTAGTGCAGCGTCGGCGCGTCGGCGGGCACGTCGTCGGGGCCCATGTAGGTGGTGACGCCGCCCTCGGTGCCCGGGGCGAGCTCGTTGCGGATGCGGATGTTGCCGAAGGTGCCGCGGCACATCACCTGGTCGTTGCCACGACGGCTGCCGAAGCTGTTCCAGTCGCGACGCTCGACACCATGGGCCTCGAGGTAGCGCGCGGCGGGGCTGCCCTTGGGGATGGCCCCGGCCGGGGAGATGTGGTCGGTGGTGACCGACACGCCCAGCTTGGCGATGCACTTGGCGCCCGTGATGGGCTGGATCGGCGAGACCTCCTTGCTCATGTGGAAGAACGGCGGCTCCTGGATGTAGGTGGAGTCGGCATCCCACGCGTAGGCCTGGCCGGTGGGGGCATCGAGGGCCTGCCACTCGGGGGGGCCCTCCATGCTGGCGTAGCGCTTGATGAAGTCTTCCCGATGCACGGCCTTCATCGCCTCGTGGACCTCGAGGTTGGAGGGCCACAGATCGCGCAGGTAGACCGGGTTGCCGTCGCTGTCGGTGGCCAGCGCGTCGGTCTGCAGGTCGATGTCGACGGTGCCGGCGATGGCGTAGGCCACGACCAGCGGGGGGCTGGCCAGGTAGTTGCCGCGGGTGTGGGGGCTGACGCGACCCTCGAAGTTGCGGTTGCCCGACAGCACGCTGGTGACGAGCAGCTTGCCCTTGTCGATGCTGTCGACGATGGGCGGCGACAGCGGCCCGCTGTTGCCGATGCAGGTGGTGCAGCCGTAGCCGACGGTGAAGAAGCCCACGTCTTCCAGGGGCTTGGTGAGCCCGGCGCCGTCGAGGTAGTCGGTGACGACCCGCGAGCCCGGGGCGAGGCTGGTCTTGACCCAGGGCTTGGCTGTCACGCCGCGCGCCACGGCCTTCTGGGCCACGAGGCCCGCCGCGACCATGACGGCCGGGTTCGACGTGTTGGTGCAGCTGGTGATGGCGGCGATGACCACGTCGCCGTCGTCGAGGTCGAAGCTCTCGCCCTTGTACTCGGTCGTCACGCCGGGGCTCTTGGCGCTCTTGCCGAAGCTCTCCATCGTCTGGTGCCAGCCGCTCTTCATGTCGGTGAGCAGGATGCGGTCTTGCGGGCGCTTCGGACCGGCGAGGGACGGCACCACGGTGCCCATGTCGAGGGACAGGCTGCTGCTGTAGGTGATGTCGGCGTTGGGGTCGCGCCACAGGCCGTTGAGCTTGCAGTACTTCTCCACCAGCGCGATCTGGCTGTCGGAGCGGCCGGACAGCTGCAGGTAGTCGAGGGTGGCCTGGTCGACGGGGAAGAAGCCCATCGTGGCGCCGTACTCGGGAGCCATGTTCGCGATGGTGGCCCGGTCGGCGAGGGTGAGGTGGTCGAGGCCGTCGCCGTAGAACTCGACGAACTTGCTGACCACGCCGTGGTTGCGGAGCATCTCGGTGACGGTGAGCACCAGGTCGGTGGCGGTGATGCCCTCCATCATCTCGCCGGTGAGCTCGAAGCCCACGACCTCGGGGATGAGCATGTAGATCGGCTGGCCGAGCATGCACGCCTCGGCCTCGATGCCGCCGACACCCCAGCCCACGACACCCAGACCGTTGATCATCGTGGTGTGGGAGTCGGTGCCGACGAGGCTGTCGGGCAGCAGGGTCTTGGTGCCGTTGCGGTCTTCGGTGAGCACGACGCCGGCGAGGTACTCGAGGTTGACCTGGTGGACGATGCCGGTGCTGGGGGGCACCACGCCGAAGTTGGTGAAGGCCTGCTTGCCCCACTTGAGGAACTTGTAGCGCTCCTCGTTGCGCTCGAACTCACGCTCGACGTTCTTGCCCATCGACAGCGCACCGCCGTAGGAGTCGATCTGCACGGAGTGGTCGATGACCAGGTCGGCGCGGATGAGCGGGTTGACCTTGCTGATGTCGCCGCCCCAGCGCTGCATGGCGGAGCGGAGCGCCGCGAAGTCGACCACGGCGGGCACGCCCGTGAAGTCTTGCAGCACGACGCGGCCGACGTTGAACGCGATCTCCTGCTCACCGACGTTCTTGGCGTCGTAGTTGGCCAGGGCCTCGACGTGCTCGCGGGTGACGATGAAGTCGTCGCAGTTGCGCAGACAGCTCTCCAGCAGCACGCGGATGCTGTAGGGGAGCTTGTCGACGTGGCCGATGCCAGCGTCGGTGAGAGCGCCGAGACGATGCACGGCGTAGGTCTCGCCGTTGGCTTCGAGGGTGGTGACGGCGTCGAACGGGTTGGCCATGGGAACCTCCTGTCAGGAGGTCAGGCTATGGCGCCGATCGCGATAACGGAAATGGATTCACGTTATTGTCTGCATCATGTGCCGTGATGATCAGGCTGCAGGACCCTGCGCCAGCGCCACCTGGTTGCGACCGGCTCGTTTCGCCTGGTAGAGCGCGCGATCGGCGTCGTCGAGCACCTTCTGCATGTCGTCGCTGGGGGGGACGGAGGCCACGCCAGCGCTGAAGGTGGCCCGGAAGGGCCCCTGTGTGCTCACGTGCTGGACGGCGGCGAACTGCACCCGAAGCTCGTCGACCACTTGCCGAGCCTGTGCGGCGGTGGTGTCGGGCAGGATGATGGCGAACTCTTCGCCGCCGTAGCGCGCGGCGATGTCGGTCGTGCGGAGGCGCTGAGCCAGCAGGCGCGCGAGACCGGAGATCACCCGGTCGCCGACAGGGTGCCCGTAGGTGTCGTTGACGGCCTTGAAGTGGTCGATGTCGAGCATGACCACCGCCACGGTGGCCCGCCGGCGGTGGGCCAGCGCGACCTCTCGCTCCAGCGCCAGCTTGAAGTGGATGTGGTTGAGCAGCCCGGTGAGGCTGTCGCGGCTCACCAGCTCGTTGAGGGCGCGGAAGCGGGCGGCCCGGATCCGCACCGCTTCGACCAGGTGCGTGTCGTCGATGGGCTTGGTCAGGAAGTCGTCGCCGCCGACCCGGAGCGCGGCGAGCTGAGTGTCGATGGCGGACTCGGTCGACAGGTACACCACCGGGGTGTGCCCGTGGACCGGGTGCTGGCGGAGCACCTGGACGACCTCGGTGCCCGTGCACCTCGGCATGTAGAGGTCCATCACGACCAGGTCGGGCCGGAAGCTGTCGAGGCAGCGGAGCAGCCTGGAGGGGTCGGTCAGGTGCTTCGCCTTCATCCCCGCGCCGTCGAGGACTGCGACGTAGTGCTCGGCCAGTTCCTCGGTGTCGTCGACGACCAGCACGCGGTAGGCCGACTCCTGCCGCCGACCGGTGAGCAGGTCGAGGGTCTCGACGAGGCGCGTGGTGTCGACGGGCTTCACCAGGTAGGACTGCCCACCCGCTCGCACCGCGCGAAGGCGAGCGTCCCAGTCGGGCTGGGACGACACGAAGGCGACTGGGATGTCGGCGCTCTGGCTGCCATGCAGCGACTCGACGACCTCGGCGCCGGCGCAGCGGCCTCCCGACAGGTGCAGGTCGATCACCAGCGCGGCCGGGCGTCGCGTCTGCAGCGCTTCGGTCAGCGCTTGTGGCCCCGGGAAGGCCTCGCCTCGGTAGTCGAAGAAGGCGAGCTGGGTGATCTGCTCCTGAACGACCTCGTCGTCGTCGACCAGGAAGAAGATGGTGGGCTCGGGCTCGGGGGGCGTGGTGCGTGGTGCTTCGCGAGTCTGGTCGGGCCCGTGCGCGGCGAGGTTCTGCAGCTCGGCGACGATGGCCTTCACGGATGCATCGAGGGAGGCCGGGTCGGCCCCTGGATGGCGCATCAGCTCCTCCCCCCGACGCGCACAGGCACCGAGGGAGACGAACCCGAAGCTTCCCGACGAGCCCGCGAGGGTGTGCAGCAGCCGATGCAGCTCCGCACGCTCCGCGCTGCTACGCGACGAGCTGGCCGCAGCCGTGGCGGCGCGCTGGAGCTCTGCGAGGCGGTCTGGCAGGCGCTCGGCGAAGCGCTGTTGGAGGGCCTGCAGGCGCTCCGCGACGTTGTCTGCACTCATGAACGGCCCCTGGCTGCCGGTATGTAGCCCCGCCTGCGCCGAATAGCCCGCCCACCGCCGGCCAGCGGGCTACCGTCGGGGGCTACTCACTGGGGCAGAGCCAGAGGCACGTACAGGGGGGCGTCACCAGGGTCGTCTTCCTTGACCCTGGCGACGTAGGTCGTCCCGACGTGGGGGCCTTCCTTCTGGCCGAGCATGCGCAGGTGGCCCTGGTGGCTGTACCGGAAGCCGCGCAGGACGTTGGGAGAGCCCGCGGTGAGCCCCCCCTCGAAGGCCCACACCCGCTCGGCCATGATGCCGGTGTCGCGCTCGAAGATCGCTACGCCATGCATGTCGATGCGGTAGCTGTCGACGGGCTGGTCGCAGATGCTTACCATTCCGTCGGAGTCGACGCCGAGGCAGTCGATGCCCACCACGGGTCGCATCGTGCCCTCGCCGATGGACTGCACCATCAGGTAGCCGGCGTGCTCGTCGAGGTAGTGGGCGATGGTCGTCGAGCCCCCGGAGCTCTCGGACGCGGGCATCGTGAGCAGCTGCGAGTTGTACTCGTACCACTTGGCGCCGTCGTGAATCACCGGCGGGAGCCCGAGGTGAAACGGCAAGATCACCCGCGCCAGGATCTGCCGGTAGGCCTCGATGCGCATCCGGTCACGCTCGTTGCGGGGCACCATGCCCTCGACGTCGACGTTGGCGACCCCACCTTCCGCGGTCACCTGCAGCTGCAGCCGCGCCCCGGTGAGGGCCGCATCGGTCTGCTGGAGCACGGCGTCGTCGTCTCGGCCCCGGCGCTGCACGATGCCCACCAGCCCGATGTCTTCGATGGTGCAGTTCACTTCCCAGTTGGCGCCGAGCAGCTTGATGTCTTTGTCACAGTCGAGCACCACGCGCATCTGCAGGCGGTTCAGGCGCGTCTCGAGGTTGGTGACGCCGTACAGCACGTGCTGAGGGGCGAAGCCCACCTCGGTCTGGACCAGCCAGCGTCGCTCCCATCGCGCGAAGCGGTCCCCCCACACGATGATGTCTTCGCTGGGGGCGGGCTCCGCCGTGGGCGCGGGCTCGGGCTCGGGCTGTGCGAGGGCTGCGAGGACGGTCCACCACATTCAGAGCTCCATCGGTTGGTACAGGGGACCCTGCCCCGGCGCGTCTCGGTTGTCCGCGAACGTCGCATCGTAGACCACGGTGGTCGCCCCGCGTCGGTCGTAAACGGCGTAGCCCCATGATGGGGCAGGGCAGAGGGCGAACTCTGCTACGCTGGTGCGCCCCACTGAGAGGACCGTGCTGTGATCGAGTACCTACCCATGGAAGTGGTCCGCGAGGCGTCGGGCCTGCGGCTCGTGCTGTCCCCAGGTCGACCGGGCGGCTGGACGGAGTCGGCGAAGAACCTGTGTCACGTGAAGGGGCTGACCTTCGTGGCCGCCGCGCAGGAGGTCAACAGCGACAACCTGCCCCTGAAGGACTGGACGCTGCAGACCGCTGCCCCGGTGGTGGCCTTCAACGACGAGACGCCCAAGACCAGCTGGATCGAGCAGCTGTTCCTGTTCGAGCGCCTCGCCCCCGAGCCCCGGCTGGTGCCCACGGCGAGCGCCGACCGCGCCATCCTGTTCGGGCTGGCCGCGGAGCTGTGCGCCGAAGACGGCTTTGGCTGGTGCCGGCGCCTGATGATCCTCCACGACGTCTACAACGATCCGAACGCCACGGAAGGGGAGCTGTCGTTCACCGAGCGCATGGCGGGAAAGTACGGCTACACGGAAGCCAAGGCCAAGGCCGCCCCGGCGCGCTGTGCCGACATCCTGTCGGCCCTCAGCCGTCAGCTGGCCTCGCAGCAGGCGAAGGGCAAGCGCTACCTGGTGGGCGATGCCCTGTCGGCCCTCGACATCTACTGGGCGTCGTTCTGTGCGCTGGTGCAGCCGCTTCCCCACGAGCAGTGCGCGATGAACGACTGGTTCCGCACCAACTACACCCTCACCGATCCGGTCGCGCGGGCGGGGGCCAGCGATGCCCTCATCGCACACCGTGACGCCATCTACCGAGACCACCTCAAGCTCCCCGTGGAGCTGTAGGCCAGCGGCCGCGCGGTGGTGACCAGCGCCCGAGCAGCGTCGACCGACCACGCCTCGCAGGTGCTCGGCAGCGGCGCCCCGTCGGCGAGGTGGGTGGCGTAGGTCAGGCGGTAGGGGTGCAGCCAGCCCCGCTCCTCGAGGGCGTGGAACAGGCCCTCTTCCACCGCGAGCTGCGCCACGCCCAGGTCGGCGAACACCAGGCGGTAGCTGGGCGGGTAGTCGACGGGCACCGTCGCGTGGAGGAGCAGGCCGTCGTCGCGGCGGACGACCTCGACCTCGACGGGGTTGAGCGCCAGCGCCCCCCGGGCGTTCACGTCGGCGGTGTAGCGCCAGGTGAGGGTGTGGGGCCCGGTGCCCGCGCCGGTGCGCCGGGCGCGACGAACCTGCTCGGCGACCTCGGGCACGCAGGCAGGGAACCGGCTGGTGTGCACGGTGATCGCCTCAGACCGGGGCACCGCCAGCAGGGCGGTCTCCGCCGCGACCTCCGGAAAGCCCAGCACGGCGCCGGCGGCGGCCATGAGCAGGTTGAGCCCCCAGACCGCGAACAGGTCGGGTACCGAAAGGGCCGTGGGACCTCGCGACAGCACCGCCGCCGCCAGCGCGTCGTGGCGGACGGTGTAGCCCCACACGCACCAGGGAACGAGCAGGGCTCCGAGGGGGGTCCACCCCATCCAGGTGATGGTGGACCGCGGCGAGCGCAGCAGCACCGCGGTGGCGACGAACCAGGCCGTGCCCAGGGCGAGGTGCCAGGAGGCGAGCCAGGTGGCGAAGAGCAGGCAGGCGAGGGAGCCGATGGTACGCATGTCGGTTCCGTAGCGGACCGAGAGAGCGAGAAGGGCGGTCTGCACGACTTCTGCGCAGAACGCCCGCGTCTGCTGCGTGCTCGTCGCGGTGCGGTACGCTGCCGTATCGGGGGACGGCATGGGCAGACTGTGGATGATGGTGTGCTGGCTGGGGGCGGTGGGCTGCACGACGGCTGGCGACAAGGGCACGACGACCCCCACCTCGAGCTGGGAGAGCACCACCTACCCGACCTCCGCGTCCACACCGACCGGCACGAGCACGAGCACGAGCACGACCACCACCCCCGTCGACTTCGCGCTGCTGGAGCAGGTGGCGGCGGAGTGGGAGCCGCTGGCCGACCTGGAGCTGCTCACCGGGGAGCGCTTCGATGACGAGAACGGCTGCAGCGTGCCTCGCTGGTGGCACCTGTCGCCCTACTTCTACAATGCGCAGACGGCGCTCGGTCAAGGTGTCCACATGATCGACCTGTCGTACCCGGTCGACCAGGTCGAGGCGTCTCGCCCGCGCTCCATCGACTACCACCTCGACGACGACGGCCACTACGTGCTCGCCGGCCTCGAGTGGTACTTCGAGCCGCCCGACCACCAACCCCTCGAGGTTCAGCCCACCCTGTTCGGGGTGCCCATGGACGGGCTGATGGAGCCCCACGTGCCGGGGCTGCAGTCGGTGCACTACGACCTGCACGCGTGGGTCTACCTCACCTCGCCCGACAACGAGTTCGGCTACTTCAACCCATTCAACGAGGCGATGGAGACCCCCGACTTCTACTACGACTACGAGCCGGTGCTCTACGATTCCTTGAAGTTCACCTACGCACCCATCGCCTCGGATCTGGGCTACGTCGAGGTCGGTTGCGTAGACGAGGCTGGCGTGCGCTGGGTCAACGACAGCATGACCGGCGCCCTCGACCCGTTCTTGCCCGACACCCTGTTCTATGACGTCAACGGAGCCTTCCTTGGCACCCAGTGGACGGTGCCGGAGTCATCCACCGTCGACGAGGCGCCGACCCTGTTCCAGCAGACCTTCGCGGGCCCCGACGCCGATGGCAACTACGTGCTCCGGGCGTGGGCAGGGGAGCGCATCAACCCCGACGGGCTGTTCGCTGCGGCCCATCGCTTCGTGAGCTGCGACGAGCCGCCCACCCCTCCCGACTGTCTGTAGGCGGCCGACCAGCTACGTGGCCTCATGAACCTCGCGGTGCTCATCGGTGGGATGGTCGTGCTCCTGGTCGCCGGGCTGGTGCTCGGGGCCGCGTGGTGGATCCGCTCGCTGCGGATGGCGGCAATGGGGGAGCTGCTCGCCGAGCTCGACGGCGTGCCGCGGCTGCTGAGCGAGTCCGCCAACTGCTTTGGGGTGGCCTCGAGGGGGATGAGGCAGGTGCGAGGCAACGGCTGTCTCGCCCTGTCCGACCGGGAGCTGCTGTTCGTGCAGTGGGTGCCCCGGCAGACCGTTCGGGTGCCCCTGACCGCCGTGCGCGAGGTCGCCACCCCGCGGTCGCACCTGGGCAAGACGAAGGGCTCGTCGCTGCTGCAGGTGCACTGGGGCGCTGGCGACGAGGCCGACTCGGTGGCCTTTCAGGTGCGTGACCTGCCGAAGTGGGTGGGGGAGCTCGCCGAGGCGAGGCAGGCCATCGCCGTGGCTGGTGGGCAGGCCACCGCGACCGAGCGCCCGCCGCGTCAGCCGGAGCGCCCGGCCCAGCCCGAGGGCCGCGGCACCTGAAGCGAGCGCAGCAGGGCGGTCGGGTCGCGCCCCTCTCCGATGGACTGCACCAGCGCGCTGCCGATGATGACGCCGTCGACGTGGCCTGCGATGGGCCGCACCTGCTCGGGCCCGCGGATGCCGAAGCCGGCACACACCGGGACCGACACCGCGCTCCGCACCCGGTCCAGGTAGGCGCCGAGGTCCGACGTGTCGGTGCCGCCGCCGGTGATGCCCGTGCGGGTGACCGCGTAGACGAAGCCGCGGGCTCCCTCGCCGATGGCCCGCAGCCGTGCGTCGGGGGTGAGCGGGGTCACCAGGGGGACCAAGGCCAGCCCCTGTGCGTCGCATAGACCCTGCAGCAGGTGGGACTCCTCCAGCGGCAGATCGGGCACGATGAAGCCGCACACGCCGGCGCGCCGCGCGTCGACCACCAGCGCCTCCAGCCCGTAGGCGAGCAGCGGGTTGAGGTACGACATCAGCAGCACCGGCACGTCGCCCGCCACCGCCGCCACCGTGCGCAGCAGCGAGGGCAGCGTGGCGCCGTGGCGGAGGGCCTGCGACGCGGCTGCTTGCAGGGTCACCCCGTCGGCCATCGGGTCTGAGAAGGGGACCCCGATCTCGACGACGTCGGAGGCCGCCATGACCTGGCGCAGGGTGGTCTCGAAGCGCGCGGGGTCGGGGAAGCCGCCGGTGAGGTAGCTGACGACAGCAGCGCGGTCGTCGCGTCGCAGGGCGCGCTCGATGCGCTCCCTGGGCTCCAGATGGTCGATGGCTGCGAGGCTCATGCGCCCCTCCCGTGGTCGGCGAGGATGTCGAGGTCTTTGTCGCCGCGACCGGAGCAGCACACGACAAGGCGGGCGCCGGGGCGCTCCGTCGCGATGCGCCGTGCGCCAGCGAAGGCATGGGCCGACTCCAGCGCGGGCAGGATGCCCTCGAGGCGGCACAGCTGCTCGAGGGCGTCGAGGGCCTCGTCGTCGGTGACCGACACGTAGCGGGCCCGCCCGGAGGCTGCGAGGGCGGCGTGGTCGGGCCCGATGCCGGGGTAGTCGAGGCCGGCGGACACCGAGTGGGTGTCGCCGACCTGCCCGTGGTCGTCTTGCAGCAGCAGCGACAGGCTGCCGTGCAGCACCCCGGGACGCCCTCCCGCGACGGTCGCCGCGCCGGCGGCCTCTACGCCCACGAGCTCCACAGGATCCGCTCGGAACGGGTGAAACAGACCGATGGCGTTCGAGCCTCCCCCCACGCAGGCGACCGCCACGTCGGGCAGGCCGCCGAGGTGCCGGCCGAGCTGCTCACGGGCCTCGATGCCGATGACCGACTGCAGGTGCCGCACCAGCCACGGATAGGGCGCGGGCCCCACCGCCGAGCCCAGCAGGTAGAAGCTGCCGACGGGGTCGGCGACCCAGTGCCTGAGCGCCTCGTCGATAGCGGCGCGCAGGGTGGCGTCGCCGGTGTGGACCGCGACGACCTCGGCCCCGAACAGCTTCATGCGCCGCACGTTGGCGTGCTGCCGCGCGACGTCGACGGCCCCCATGAACACGGTGCAGGGCATGCCGAGGCGGGCGCAGGCCGCCGCGGTGGCGACGCCGTGCTGCCCGGCCCCGGTCTCAGCCAGCACCCGACGGGCGCCCATGCGCTTGGCGAGCAAGGCCTGGCCGATGGCGTTGTTGATCTTGTGGGCGCCGGTGTGGGCGAGGTCTTCCCGCTTGATGTAGACATCGGCCCCCCAGGCCTCGGACAGCGCTGGGGCATGGGTGAGAGGGGTGGGGCGACCGGCGAAGTGGGCCAGCTGCTCCTCGAGGGTGGCCAGGAACCGGGGGTCGGCGAGCGCTTCCTCGGCGCTGCGGGTGAGCTGCTGCAGGGCACCGACGAGGGTCTCGGGGACGAACCGGCCTCCGAAGGTGCCGAAGCGGGCGGTGTAGGGGTCAACGGCGAGGGCAGACATGAGGGTCTCCTGCGGGAAGGGCGTCGAGGGCGCGGCGGGCGCGCTGCACGAAGGTGTGGATGCGAGCGAGGTTCTTGTGGCCGGGCCGGTCTTCGACCCCGGAGCTGACGTCGACGCCGTGAGGGCGAACGGCGGCGATGACGTCGGCGACGTTGTCGGGGGTGAGCCCCCCCGCGACCATGCGAGGGCCCTGCCCCCGCGCCACCCAGGCGGCCGCCTGGTCACGGGGCAGCGGCTGGCCTCGGCCCTCGGACAGGTCGAGGAGTGCGGTGCCGTCGAAGGGGTGGTCCACCCCCACCACCGAGAGCACGCGCGGGTGGGGGATGGGGACCCTGCCCTGAAGCGCATCGAAGCCCTCTGCGAGCAGGTCGTCGATCTCGGCGGCTCGCAGCTGCCGGGTCACGCCTACGACGGAGGCGCGGCCGCCCACGTGGCGGAGCAGCTGCCGGGCCCGTGCCGGGGCGACGCGGCGCGGGCTGTCGCAGAGCACCAGCCCGATGGCATCGGCCCCCGCGTCCAGGGCGGCGTCGACGGCATCCGGGGTCGACAGCCCGCACACTTTGACGCGAAACGATGGGTAGCTGCTGGAGAATAGGGCGGCCGCGTGCGAAGGCTCCGGCGAGCGCATGAGGGCGGTGCCGACCAGGGCGAGCGGGTAGCCGAGGCGGCGAGCGCGCCGGGCGTCTTCGGGCGAACGAAGACCGCTCTCCGCGACCGCCGTGCACCCGGTGGGCAGGTGGTCAGCGAGCTGCCCGAGGCGCTCGGGGCACACCTTCAGGGTGGCCAGATCGCGGGTGTTCACGCCGACGAGGTGGCCCTGGTGGCGGTGGGTCAGTCGCGCCAGGTCGGCGGCGTCGAAGGCCTCGAGCAAGACGGTGAGGCCACACGCCTCGGCCGCGGCGAGGCAGCGGTCGAGGGTGTCGTCGTCGAGGAGGCGCACCACCAGCAGCACCATGGAGGCCCCATGGGCGGCGGCCTCGCACACCTGGTGGGGGTGCACGATGAAGTCCTTGCGCATCACGGGCAGGTCGACGGCCTCGGCGACCCGGCGCAGGTCGTCCAGGCTGCCTCCGAAGGCGGTGGGCTCGGTGAGCACGGAGATGGCGGCGGCGCCTCCGGCCTCGTAGGCGCGGGCCTGGGCGACGACGTCGACCTGAGCGAGGGGCCCGTCGGACGGGCTGGCCTGCTTGACCTCGGCGATGAGGCCGTGGCGTGGCGGGCAGTGGGTCGGGGCACGCACCACCGCGGTGGGTCGAACGCGGCGGGCGGAGGCGGCGGCCATCTGCTGCAGGAAGTCGCTCATCGCAGGGCCTCCAGCAGCCGGGCGGCCCGACCGTCGTGCAGGGCGGCCCGGGCGTGCCGAGCGGCCTGCCGCGGATCGCGGTGTCGCCCGACCAGCTGCAGCACCAGGGCAGCGTTGAGAACGACCGCGTCCTCGTGGGGACCCCGGTCGTCGCCGGCCAGCACCTGCGCCATGCGCCGCGCGTTGTAGGCGGCGTCGCCCCCGGCGAGGGTGGCGGCCTCGCAGCGAGGGATGCCGTAGTCGAGGGGGTCGAGCACCCGTCGCTGCATCCGGCCCTCGTACACGTCGAAGCACACGAAGGGTCCCATCGGGGTCGCTTCGTCCCAGTGGGGCGCGCCATGCACCACGAACACGCGCTGGGCGCCGAGCTCCCGGGAAGCCTCGGCGAGCAGCTCGGCGGCGGGCTCCGAGTAGGCGCCGAGGAGCTGATGGGTGGGCCGGGCGGGGTTGACCAGCGGGCCGACCAGGTTGAACACCGTGCGCACGCCCAGCGCCCGTCGTACCGGAGCAACCTGCTTCATCGCCGGGTGGAATGCGGGAGCGTACAGGAAGGAGAAGCCGGCGCGGAGCTGCTCATGGGCCTGCTCGGGGCTGTCGGCGATGCGCAGCCCGAGGGCCTCGAGCACATCCGCGCTCCCCGACCGTGACGACACCGACCGGTTGCCGTGCTTGGCCACCGGCAGCCCCAGGGCCGCCACCAGCAGCGCGGTCGCCGTCGACAGGTTCAGGCTGTGGGCTCCGTCGCCGCCCGTGCCGCAGGTGTCGACCACGATGGGCTGGTCGGTGGCCACGGGGCGACAGGCGGCGAGCAGGCCCCGAGCGACGCCTCGGACCTCCTGGGCCGTGACCCCGCGGGCCTCCATCAGCGCCAGCATGGCAGCCTTTCGGTGGGGGTCGACGTCGGGGTCGGTCAGCTGCTGCAGCAGCTGCAGGCTGTCGTCCTCGCCGAGGGCGTCGAGGGCCAGCAGTCGCTGGAACAGCGGGGTGTGGGTCAGGGTCACGAGGCCCTCCGGGTGCGAGCGGACAGGGAGGTGTCGCCCTGCTCGAGGGTGAGGAAGCGGGCGAGGAGGCGCGGACCGAGGGGCGTGAGCACGCTCTCGGGGTGGAACTGCAGTCCCACGACGGGCAGGTGGCGGTGGCGGACGGCCATCACCTCGCCGTCGTCGCTTCGGGCGCACACCTCCAGGGCGGGCGGCAGGGTCGCCTCGCGCACCGCCAGGGAGTGGTAGCGCCCCACGGGCAGCGGGTTGGGGAGGCCCTCGAACAGGCCCCGCTCGTCGTGGGCGATGGCCTCGGCCTTGCCGTGCACCAGGCGCGCGGCGGGCACCACCTCGCCGCCGAGGGTGTGCACCAGCGCCTGATGGCCCAGGCAGATGCCCAGCAGGGGACGGCGCTGCGCGACGCACGCTGCGACGAGAGCGGTGCTGATGCCGGCTTGCTCGGGGCGGCCCGGGCCGGGGCTGAGCACGACGTGGGTGGGGTCGTCGGCGAGGGCCTCGGCGACCGTCAGCGCGTCGTTGCGCACCACGCGGACCTCGGCGCCCAGCACCTGCAGGGCCTGCGCGACGTTGAACACGAAGCTGTCGATGTTGTCGATCAGCAGGACGCGGCTCATGACGCCTCCCGGGCGCCCAGCTGGGCCGCCAGATCGAGGGCACGGCGCATGGCCTCGCTCTTCGCGAGGACCTCGTCGTACTCGGCGTCGGGGCGGCTGTCGGCCACGATGCCCGCACCGGCCTGGAACGCGTAGCGGTCGCCCTCGAAGCACAACGTGCGGATGGCGAGGGCGTGGTCGAGGGTGCCGCCGTGGCCGAAGTAGCCCATGGTGCCGGCATAGAAGCCGCGGGCCACGGGCTCGAGTCGGTCGATGTGCTGCAGGGCCCTCACCTTGGGCGCGCCGCTCACCGTGCCGGCAGGGAAGCAGGCCTCGAACAGGTCGAAGGCGTCGATGTCGGGGCGCAGCTGGCCGTGCACCCCCGACACCAGGTGCATCACGTGGCTGTAGCGCTCCACCTCGCGGAAGGGGCGGACCTCCACGGTGCCCGGCGCGGCCACCCGCCCGAGGTCGTTGCGGGCGAGGTCCACCAACATCACGTGCTCGGCGCCCTCCTTGGGATCGGCGCGCAGCTCGTCTTCCAGCCGCTGGTCTTCGGTCGCATCGGGGGAGCGGGGTCGGGTGCCGGCGATGGGTCGCAGCCGTGCCTCCGTGCCCCGCAGGGTCACGAGGGCCTCGGGGGATGACCCCACGAGGGTGCGCCCGCCGACCTGCAGGTAGACCATGTAGGGCGACGGATTGAGGAGGCGCAGCGCGCGGTACACCGCGAACGGATGGGCGGTCGTGGTGCCCGTGAACCGGGTCGACAGCACCAGCTGGAACACCTCGCCGTCGCGGATCAGCCGCTGGGTCTGGTGGACTGCGTCACAGAAGGCCGCACGCGACAGGCTCGGGGTCGGCGACGTGGACGGGCCGCCACCCAGGCCGTCGGGCACGGGTCGGCGCAGGCAGGCCAGCACCCGCCGTCGCAGGTCGGCGCGCTGTGCCTCGGTGCCTTCGTGGAGCAGGGCGACCCGGCGCTGCACGTGGTCGAACACGAGCACGCTGCGGGGGGCGAAGAAGGCGGCCCGCGGCGGGGCGTCGGGGCGGGCCCCCACCGGCTCGAAGCGCCGCACGAGGTCGTGGTCGACCTGGCCCACGAGGCCGCCGGTGAACGGCACCCCGGGGAGCTCGGGCGACAGCCGTGGTGCCGCGGCCAGGGCGCGTCGCAGGTGGCCCTTGACCTCTGCGGCGGTGCGGGCGGCGGGCAGCAGCTCGTCGCCGATGCGGGTGGCGTGGTCGTCGAGGAGGACCTCGATGCCGTCGCCGAGGCCGAGGAAGGAGAAGCGGCCGACGGTGTCGCCGCCGACCACGCTCTCCAGCAGGAAGCGGGGGGCCAGGGGGGCCAGCTTGAGGAACGCAGACACTGGGGTGTCGAGGTCTGCGGGGATGTCGAAGGGCGGATTCATCAGGACTCCTCGTGCGCGACGAGAAGGCTGTGATCCGAAGGCTCACCCACTCCCCGCCATGCGGGGAATGGGTTGGTGCGTCAGCGCAACCCCGCCCCCGCCGAGCTGCACCACCACCAACGCGCATCGAGCGCGGACGGGATCGGGAGCTGGGACGGGAGGGGACGCATGCTCAGAACGTGGCGTGGAGATCCGCGGTTGTCAACCCTGGCGTGCTGGGGGCGGTTCCGCGCACGGCGGATAGACTGCCCCATGGAGCTCACCCCCCTTCGCAGCTTCGTGGCGGTTGCCCGCGAGGGCCACATGACCCGCGCCGCCCGGTCGCTGGGGCTCACCCAGCCCGCGGTGTCGGGGCAGGTGGCGCGGCTCGAGGAGGAGCTGGGCACCGCCTTGTTCCACCGCACGCCGAAGGGCATGGAGCTGACGGCGGCCGGCGCCGCCTTCCTCGATCACGTGGAGCGGGCCCTGGTCGACCTCGACGACGGCGTGTCGGCGGTTGCGGCGCTGCAGGGGGTGCAGCTGGGCACGCTGTCGCTGGGGGGCGGAGCGACCGCCACCACCTACCTGCTGCCCCCGCTGCTGCGCACCTTCCACGAGCGCTTTCCGGGCGTGCGGCTGTACGTGCGGGAGGCGGGGTCGCGGGCGGTCATCGAGGCGGTGCAGGCCGGTGAGCTCGACCTGGGCGTGATCACGGTCCCAGAGGAGCCGCTGCCGGCGAGGCTGGTGGTCAAGCCGTGGGTCGACGACGAGCTCGTGCTCATCGTGCCGCCGGGTCACGACCTGCGCGGCAAGGAGCGCTTTCGCTGGAGCGACCTGGCGGGCCAGCAGCTGGTGCTGTTCGAGGCGGGCTCGGCGGTGCGTCGGAGGATCGACGGAGCGCTGGAGCGCGCGGGGGTGGTCCCCCAGATCGTGATGGAGCTGCGCAGCCTGGAGTCGATCCAGCAGATGGTCGCTCAGGGCATCGGCGCCGCCTTCGTGAGTCGCTTCGCCCTGCACGAGCCCTCCGACGGGCTGGTGCCTACCCAGGGGGCAGGGCAGCTGCGGCGGCAGCTCGGGGTGGTGCGGCGAGCCGACCGGCGCCCCAGCCCGGCGACACGGGCGTTCCTCGAGCTGATGTGACGGTGGTAGGCTGCGCCCCTGCTGGAGGACTCCCCATGCGCCGACTCTTCGCCCTCGTTCCTGCCCTGTTGCTCGCCTGCTCCGGAGGCGATGGCGACGGCACCGGCTCCACCGCCGACGAGGTCGCTGCCATCGACGGCAACACCTACGAGCTGAACATCGCCGGGCTCTCCACCCCCAACGCCGACCCCGACCTCGCCACCGTCGTGAAGCTGTTCTTCTCGGCGCCGGTGCTGCTGCACACCCACGGCCAGGATGCCAGCGGCATGAACGTGCGCATGGCCTTCGGCGACGACGCGGGCGGCCAGAGCCTGTGCGCGCCGACCAGCGAGTTCCCATCGGCGAGCTTCACCGGCTCGGTGTTCGACTTCGGCCCCGGCGACACCACCTTCTACACGACCACCACGAGCTTCGAGGTGCTCGACCTGATGGGCACTGGCACCGTCAGCGACGACGGCGAGACCTTCACCGGCCTGCAGCTGATGGGCCGGGTCGACCTGCGCCAGGCCATCGGCTTCGCCGGCTTCGACGATGCCGACGGCTTGTGCAGCACCTTCGGCGAGCTGGGGCTGTCGTGCGCCGACTGCGGCGATGGCTCGGCCACCTGCGTCGACCTGGAGCTAGCGGGCATGAGCGCGGCCCGGGTCGACATCGATGTCGACACCATCAGCCCGTCGGAGGCGGCCGCCAACTGCCCCTCCACGACTATGTGAGCCATGCGCTCCACGTCGCTCGATCCGCCGTTTTCGCCGCGTGACCGCCGAGGGCGCAACGCGCTGTGGGTGGCCGAGCACCTGCTGGGCCAGCGCGCGCTGCGGGGGCCGCTGGGGCGCGCGAGGGCAGGGGTGGAGGAGCGTCTCGCGCAGGCCACCGTGGGCCTGACCGGGGAGCGGCGTCCTGTGCCGGAGTGGTCGGGGTCGGCGGAGCAGTTCGTGGCGGAGGTGCTGCCGGCGGGCGAGCCGGTGGTGTTGCGCGGTGCGGCGTCTGACTGGCCTGCGATGAAGGCGTGGTCCCCCTCGTTCTTCATGGACCGACTGGGCCACGAGCCCGTGCGCCTGTTGCACATGAACCCCGAGGATGCCGGCGCGGGCCACTACGACGGGGTCGACACGACGATGGGGGAGGCCCTGGCGCGGCTGGAGGAGGGCAATGCGGCCTACCTGCGGTTCATCCCGGCGCTGATGAACTACCCCGACCTGCAGGCGCAGCTCGACGTGGCCTGGCTCAAGGCCCGTCGCGGCCCGCTGTCGCCGCCGGGCAACCTGCACCTGTTCATCGGAGGCGCGGGCACCGACACCGGGCTGCACTCGGCGGTGCCGGCCAACCTGTTCACCCAGGTGCACGGCCGCAAGAAGTGGGTGCTCTACCCCCCCAGCGCCTCGCCGCTGTTCCGGCCGCCCATGGAGCGGGCGATGTACTTCGCGTCGCGCTTCGACCCCGACGCGCCCGACCCCGAGGCCTTTCCCGAGGCGTGTCGGCTGCCGGCTATGCAAGCGGAACTTACTGCGGGAGATGTGTTGTACAACCCGCCTTTTTGGTGGCACAAGGTGAGCAATCCTACCGTGAGCATCGGGGTGGGCTTCCGGTGGTTTCCGCCGCATCGGTGCTGGCAGGCGTCGCCGACGCAGTGGTTGCTGACCTACCTGTCGGTGAACCCGCCGTTCTGGGTCGGGGCGCAGTTGAAGTTGGACTTCACCAAGATCTTCACGACGCGGTGGGCTGGCTAGGCTC
>CBDUIC010000020.1:0-79789 GCA_965367245.1 uncultured bacterium
CCGACACCGACACGGATGCCGACACCGACACCGACACCGACACCGACACCGACGTGCCCGTGGGTTGCGGTGCAGACGTGCCGGTGCTGGAGACGCTGTCGGTCGAAGGCTCCTTCGACGGCACCGACGTGTCCGTGATCCTGCTCGCGGAGGCCCACGACGACGATGGTGGGCTGCACGACGTCGGCATCCGGTTCTGGTTCGACGAAGTGGTCGACGGGGTTGTCGACACCAACGCGGCACCCCTGGAGTCCCTGGCAACGACCGGAGAGGCTGCCTGCAGCGTGACCGATGTGAACCTGACGTTCTCCGTCGGCATGGTGAGCGGTCTGGGGGCACCGGTCGAGGTCGCGCTGCAGATCGTCGATGTGGATGGCGACGCGTCGAACATCCTCATCGGGTCGGCCTGCCTTCCGTTCGACGATGGCACCCCGTGCGTGGGTGACACGGGAACGGAGACGGGTGCAGACACGGGGGCTACGGCCGCGACGGCCGACACCGGCACCTCCACCGTGACCACGGCCGACACCAGCGACACGGGGGCCCCCCCGACCTTCGCGGTCGATGTGCTGCCGATGCTGCAGGCAGCGTGCGCGCCGTGCCACGTAGGCGGCGGCAACAGCGGCGGCTTTGCCCTGGTCGACTACGCGTCGGTGACGGCGCCTTCCAACGACGTGCCCGGCATGCCCCGGATCGACGCGACCGGCGCCGACCCGGCCAACAGCTACCTGTACTTGAAGCTCACCAACGCCCACCAGGCCGCTGGCGGCGCAGGAGGATTCATGCCGCCCAGCGGCATGCTACCCAGCGGCGACATCGACCTGGTCGAGCAGTGGATCGTGGCCGGGGCCCCGCCGTAGCGGGCCGGGCTAGCCGCCGATGAACACGGTGGGGGAGCCTGCCGCCGCTTTGTCGCCGCAGTTGGTGGCGTCGCCGATACGACACGCAGGCATGCCGTTGACGAAGACGGTGCCCGAGCCCTTCGCCATCATCGGCGGGTGCGGCGGGCACGGGTTGCAGCAGGCACCGTGCACGATGCACGGGTCGCCGACCCGCATCTGCATGAGGTTGTTGGTGAAGACCGTGGGCGAGCCCATCTGCGCCGGCGTGGGCGGGTAGCAGTGGGGATGGCCGCCGGTCATGTCGGTCACGCGGTACGCAGCAGGCATGAGGGACTCCTGGGTGGGTACACCACGAGGATAGCACGAGCGGCGCGGTCAGAAGCTCCGCAGCCCGAACAGGTGATGGGCGTTCTGCCAGGCGATCCGCTCTCGGTCTTCGTCGCTGAGGGGCGCAGCCATCAGCGCAGCCGTGGCCTCGGCGCCCCGCGCGAAGGGGTGGTCTGCGGCGAAGAGGATGCGCTCTGGGCCGAGCAAGCGGTGGCATAGCATGAGTGCCTCGTGACTGACCGGGTCGTCGTAGATGCCGCTGGTCGTGACGAAGAAGTGATGGCGGAAGGTCTCGCTGGGTGTGCGCCGGAGGCGGTAGTTCACGCGCGCCGCCCAGTCCATCCGGAACAACAGGCCTGGCACGCCTTCGCCCAGGTGCCCCAGGAGGATGCGAACGTGGGGGTAGGCGTCGAGCACGCCGCTGACGAGGAGCCGGGCGACGTGCAGCCCCGCGTCGGCGTGGAATCCCCACATCACCTCGGTGAGGCGGTCGCCTCCATGGAGGAGCAGGCCGGCGCGAGCGGAGGCCGGAGGATTCCGAGGGTGCAGGTAGATCGGAGCGTGCAGTTCGTTGGCCGTCGTCAGGATCGGCCGGCAGCGGGGATCGTCGAGGTAGACACCCTGCGTGTGGCTGTTGATGAGGGCGCCGCACAAGCCGAGCTCGACGACGGCGCGCCGGAACTCGGCCGCCGCCGCCACCGGGTCGCTCGGGTCGATCGTCGCCAGGCCCGAGAACCGGTCGGGGTGGCGCCTGCAGCGCTCGGCGAGCCAGTCGTTGGTCTTCGCCGCGAGCTCGGTAGCCTGGGCGGTAGGCAGCAGCTGCACCCCGGGGGAGACCACGCTGAGCACGGCGTGATCGATGCCTGCGGCGTCCATCGCCTGAAGGCGTCGGTCGTCGTCGGCCAGGAGTTGATCGACCAGGTAGCGGCCATAGGGCACCCCGGAGAACACGAGGTCGATGAGCTCGTTGTCGAGCTGATCGATGGGTCGGCGGTCGCGGTCGTACAGCGCGCGCAGCACGTCGGGGCTGAGGAAGGCCTCCTCGGTAGCCACCAGCTTCTGAGTGGTCTTGGGGTGCTGCTGAAGAGGGTCGCCGCGGAGGAACGACGGCGTGCGAACAACGTGGTTCGGCGGCTCGGTGACGAAGGCTCCCTGTGCCAGCGCGAGCCCGTCGAGGTCGTGGGAGAGCAGATCGCCGATACGCTCGCCGGCGTCGAATCGCGTGATCAGGGCCGCAGCGGCCCTCCGAAGGCTTCGCAGGGTGTCGGTGTCGAAGCGGCCCGGGGCACCGGTGATGCGAATGAGCAGGTGCCCGCGGGACTCGAAGAACACCAGCGAGAGCTGGGAGCGGCTGGTGTAGGGCTTGTAGAGCGGCTCCCCATCGACCACGAGCTCGGCCGCGGTGCGCTGCAGGGCGGTGGCGCCGTCGGGATTGGGCGTGTTGAGGATGACCTGGCCCACGGGATGGTCGAACGGATCGTCGGTGTCGAACAGCAGGGCGCCAGGAATGGGGTCGTCGAGGAGCTCGTGTTGGGACTGCAGCTGCGCGAGCAGGTCGGCGAGGGTCTCCTCGGGGCGCACCTGCAGGTGGATGGGCGCCCACGCACCGAAGCGGCCGATGACCGGAAGCAGCTCCCGTCGGGTGCGCACGCTGGTGGGCGACAGGAAGCTCACGTGGGCCGAGCCGGTGAACGAGGCGAGCAGCAGGGCGGTGACGCAGGCCATAGCGTCGTAGAAGGTGACCGATGCCGTATCGATGCGTCGCCGGAGTGCTTCGGTGGACAGCGGGTCGAGGACAGCATCGCCTCCCACGCCATAGGTGGCGGGTGCGGCGGGAGCCTCGCCGGGCAGCTCGGTGGCGGGAAGGTCGCGGAGGCGGGCGCGCTCGGCCTCCACCCGCGCGGCTCCCTTCTCGCGGTAGTGGGCTCGCTCCCACGACGCGTAGTCGTGGTAGTGAATCGACAGCGTCGGGAGCGTGTCGTCGCGACCCTGGCGTCGTGCGGCGTACAGCTCGAGCAGCTCGTTGGCGAGCTGCGAGCCGCCGGTTCCGTCTTGCACCAGCTGGTGCCACCGCAGGAGCAGGGTGTGTTCCTCGTCGGCGTGCTGCCACAGGTGGACTTCGAGCAGGGGCTGGCCATCGAGTGACATCGGCTCCGACGCCAGGGCCTCGATGCGCGCATCCAGCTCGGCGACACTTGCATTGCGCAGGTCGAGGAAGCGCAGAACGATGTCTTCTGGGGGCTTCGGCCCTTGGGCGAGCCCGCCGCGGGTGACGTGCAGCAGCAGGGCCGACTGACGACGACACAGCGCTGTGAGCGCCCGTCGCAGGTCGGCGCGGAACAGCGGGCCGGTCAGGTAGACGCGGTACAGGTCGACCCACGTGCTGTTCGGTGGGCGACGGATCTCCCAGGCCAGCACGGCCTGCTGCCACAGCGACAACACCTGCCGGCTCGGCGCGGTGCGGGCTCGTCGCAGAGGGGGCGGGGTGGTGCCACGCGGCACGTGGGGCGGCATGGCTACCAGCATCTCGGCGAGGGCCTGCAGCGTCGGTGCGTCGAGGACGGCGCCGGGGGACAGGGCTGGCTGCACCAGGGCCTCTCGCAGGGCGTCGGTGAGCTGCACGACCTGCAGGCTGTCGAGGCCCAGGGCCCGCAGGCTGCTGTCGGCCTGCGCGGTGACGCCGACGTGGGAGGCCAGCCACGTCGCCATGGCCTGCACGAGGGACGCTCCATCGGGCTTGGTGGACAGTCGGAGGCCGCCCTGTTCGGCAGCCTGCCACCGGTGCAGGGCCGACGCAGCGCCAGCCTCGTACCAAGCGGCCACGTTCGCCCTCATGACCTTGCCCGACGGCGTCTTCGGCATCGCCCCAGGGGCAATCCACACCACGCCGACCGCCGCGACGTCGTGCACCTCGGCCAGCACGGCGCGCAGGCTGCGCGTGGCCTGGTCGAGGTCGAAGCCTTCGGGGGCGCGCTTCTGGTCGAGCTCGGCGACGAACACCAGGCGTTCTTCCCCGCCGACCGCGGTGCCTACTGCGGCACTTCCTCCCGCGCGCACATAGAGCCCGGCGGCCTCGGCCGTGTGCTCCAGGTCGTGTGGGTAGACGTTGCGGCCACGGAGGATCAACAGATCCTTGCAGCGGCCGGTGATGCACAGCCCGCCGTCGGGAGCCACGAAGCCGAGGTCGCCGGTTCGCAGCCACCCTCGCGAGCCGTCGTCGAGCTGCGCGTCGAACGCCTCGGCGGACTGCTCGCCTCGATGCCAGTAGCCGTCGCCTACACTCGACCCTCTCAGCCAGATCTCGCCCACCCGGTCGCCCAGCAGGCGGCTGCCCGTGCCGTCGACGATGGCCAGCTCGTAGTCGCCCAGGATGGGCCCGCAGTGCACCAGCGGGGTCGCGTCGGGTGCGTCGCTGGGGGTGGCGCGCCCCTCGGCGAGGGCTTCGGCGTCGACCCGCAGCACCTGGGAGCCGAGGGGCCCCTCCCCCGAGACGATGAGGGTCGTCTCGGCCATGCCGTAGCAGGGGCGGAAGGAGGTGGGTGCGAAGCCGGCGATGCCGAAGCGGCGGGTGAAGCGCTCCACGGTGTCGGAGCGGATCGGCTCCGCGCCACAGTAGGCGGTCGAGAGCCGGCGGAGGTCGAGGCTGGCCAGCTCTCGATCGGTGACCCGGCTGGCGCACAGCTCGTAGGCGAAGTTGGGCCCGCCGGTGACGGTGGCGCCATGGCGCGACACGGCCCTCATCCACAAGCTGGGGTCGCGCAGGAACTGGACCGGCGACATCATGAAGCACTCGCCGCCGTCGTACAGCGGCGACATCATCCCGCCGATCAACCCCATGTCGTGGAAGACGGGCAGCCAGCTCACCATCCGATGGGCGTCGCCGAGCCCGACGAGGCCGGTCGAGATCAGCTGCAGGTTGTAGAGCAGGTGCCGGTGGCGGATCACCACGCCTTTGGGGGTGCCGGTGGACCCTGATGTGTACTGGAGCAGCGCCAGGTCGTCGCCGCCGAGCTCCGGATCGACCCAGCTGTCGGGCTCGACGGGTGCCGTGTCGGTGGCCAGCCACCGCAGCTCGCCGAGGTCGGGGGCTCGACCCAGCAGGGGCCGGGCCGACCTCGCGATGCTCTCCGTCGTGAGGACGAGGGCGGGGCCGGCATCGCGCACGATGGCCTGTAGGCGAGGCAGCTGCCGAGCGAACCGAGCAGGGTGGGGAGCCGGCACGGGCACGGCCACCACGCCGGTCGCCGCACAGGCGTAGAAGGCTTCCACGAACGACGGGATGTCGTCATAGAGCAGCAGGGCACGGTCGCCAGGGCGTGCCAGGCCGTCTTGGAGCAAGCTACCGATCCCGTGCGCCCGTGAGAGGAGCTCGGGGTAGTCGAGGGAGCGCTCGACATTCCCGTCGGAGCCAAGGAAGCGGTATCCTCGGTTCGGCCAACGCTGACTCTGTTGCCTCAACAAGTCGTGGAGCGTGGGGGGAGGGGCGGGCACGGGCTCCTTCCGTGGTCGTTCAGGCCAGACTCATCGTGGGCCGTATGCTTATTGGTTACCATTGCGGGAGTGGTTTTGCTGAACGTTCTCTTGGTAGGTGTGGCGCTGGGCGCCCCAGCCGAAAGCCTTCTTGCTGACGGCATGGCGGCGATGCGGGCGGGAAACGTCGCCTCCGCCCGCGCAGCCTATGAGGCATGCCTGGAGGCAGAGCCCGACCACGTGGGCTGCCACTGGGAGCTCGGCTGGGCCCACTGGAAGGGCAATGACTGGGAGAAGGTAGTCACCCACTGGAAGGAGGTGCAGCGGCTCGATCCCAGCCACACCGAGGTCGCCAAGCACCTGCCGACAGCGGAGGGCCATCTCGCCAGCCTCGCGGCGATCCGAGCGGCCGGCGCGGGGGCCCCTGCCGCCGTGCGTCCGCCCCTTCCCGAAGGCAAGACGCTGCGCCTGCGCGCCGTGGGCGACCTCATGCTGGGCACCGACTTCCCCGACGACGGCGCCTACCTGCCCCCCGACGACGGCGCGGGGGCCTTCGCTGCGGTGAGTGACTGGCTGCGGGATGCCGATCTGACCTTCGGCAACCTCGAGGGCCCGCTGTGCGACACCGGAGAGACGAGCAAGTGCAGCGAAGGGGGCAACTGCTACGCGTTCCGCAGCCCCACGCGCTACGGGCGCTGGTTCGACGAGGCGGGCTTCGACCTGCTGTCGACCGCGAACAACCACGCGGAAGACTTCGGCGTGGCCTGTCGGCAGGCCACCGAGGCCACCCTCGATGCCCTCGGCATCGCGCACTCGGGCCGGCCCGGTGACGTGGCCAGCGTCGAGGTCGACGGCATGAAGGTGGCGATGATCGGCTTCCACACGTCGCCGAACTCCCACTACGTCAACGACCACGGGATGGCGGCCAAGCTGGTCGAGGCGCTGGCGGCGTCCCACGACCTGGTGATCGTGAGCTTCCACGGGGGGGCCGAGGGCAGCAAGAACCTCCACGTGCCCGACCGGATGGAGACCTTCTACGGCGAGCAGCGCGGGCACCTGCGCGCCTTCGCCCGGGCGGTGGTGGCAGCGGGGGCCGATGTCGTGCTGGGGCACGGTCCCCATGTGCCGCGTGGGCTCGAGATCGTCGACGGGCGGCTGGTTGCGTACTCCCTGGGGAACTTCGCCACCTATGGGCGCTTCAACCTGTCAGGGCATCTGGCGACCTCCCTCGTCCTCGAGGTGGTGTTGGACCACGAGGGGAAGCTGGTGCGCGGCCAGATCTTGCCGGTCAAGCTGCAGGGGGAGGGGGTGCCGGCCCCCGATGCCGAGCGCACGGCGGTCGACCTGATGCGCAGCCTGTCGAACGAAGACTTCGGGGAGCGCGCACCGGTGATCGGTCAAGACGGCTCGTTCGCCCCTCGCTGACGCAGCGCCGCAGCGTGGCGGGCGAGGGCCGCATCGAAGGCGTCGGGCTCGAAGCCCTCCTCGGGCCACAGGCCGACGACCTCGATGGAGCCGTCGGGCTGCCGGCGGCCCTCGAACCGACCGACGAGCTCGCCCCGGTGCAGCAGGGGGCAGACGTACCAGCCGTAGGCCCTCTTGGCGGCGGGCTTGTAGACCTCCCAAACGTACGAGAAGCCGAAGGCGCGGCGCACCAGATCGCGGTCCCACAAGAGCGGATCGAGGGGACCTAGCACCCGCATGTCGTCGTCAGGGGCGACCCGGGGGCGCTCCATCAGGTCGGCCGGGGCCAGCCAGCGCTTGCGGGTGCCAGGCAACGTGACCCAGGTGAGCACGCCCTCCTCGACCAGCTGCTGGGGGAGCGTGGCCCGCTCACGGTGCAGCTGGCCCCAACAAGGGCCCTTGGCGCTGGGTAGCAGCCCCATGGCCTCGACGCGCTCCTGCAGCGCCCATCGCCCGAAGTCGGGGGGGGCGGGGGCATCGTAGTGCTCGGGAAGCGCACGCTCGGGCACGTCGACGACCCGCGGGCCCCGACCGGTCACCACGACCTCGCAGCGCAGCCACAGCACCTCGATGGCGAGGGTCGTGGCGCGCGCCGTGCCCTTCCAGCCGCTCCAGTCGATGGGCTTCACGGCGCCCCGGCCGGTCAGGTCGCGCACCGCCACGGGCCCTCGGGACCGAACCTCCGCCAGCACGTCGGCCAGTAGCCCCTCGTCGAGGCGCTTCATCCGCTCGCTGTGACGCCACCACGGGGTCTCGCGGGCCTGGTCTCGGTAGGCAGGAAAGGCCGAAGCGGGCAGCAGGCAGCGTTCCTTGGCGAAGTGCTCGAACGCCCGCCCCGGCAGCACGCCGGTCTCCAGCTCGCCCTCACGGAGCCGGGTGCGCGCCAGCGCTACGAGGTCGGCGTTTGCTCCTACGGGATCGAGAGGGTCGAGCTGAATGCAGCGACGCCGCTGGAGCAGCTCGTCGGCCGGCAGAGGCCGACGGGGGCCCAGGCCCGTCGCGGTCAGCATCCAGGAGCGAGCTTCGGCGGGCGTCAGCGTGATCATCCGGTCGGGTATCGTGGAGGGGGGGGACGGTGTCGAAACCACTGCAAGCATGGGATGAGGTCGCCGGCGACGCGCGTCGTCAGCTGGAGGCGAGGGCGCGCGACGCGCTGCGATCCGACGATCTCGACGAGGTGATCGAGGCCGTGGGCTGGTTTCGGCGCTACCGCCGCGCCTCCGACCGGGGCGCGCTGGTGGAGGTGTTTCACGAGCGGGGCCCGGCGCTGAGGGGAGTCCACATTCCACGAACCTCATGGGACCTCGCCTCCGAGCTCGGGCGCGTGGCGGCCGATCGCTGGGCGGGCATCCACATGGGCCTGCGGCTGCTGCTGCGGCAGGAGCTGCTGACGGAAGGCCGAGCGGGGCCGGTCCTCGACGCCATGCTGCGGGTCGACCGAGACTGGGTGCTGGCCGAGCGGGTGGCCATCGGGAAGGCGAACCCCGACGTGGTGCCGCGGCTACCCATCTGAGTCAGTGGGTGTCGGTCGCTCCGCCGCGCAACACCTGGCGCAGGCTGAGGCCCGGAGCGATCACGTAGGGCTCGCTGGCGTCGGTCCACACGGGCACGCGCAGGGTGACGCCGAGGCCGGTCGTCTCCCCGAGCTCGATGCTGGCGCCGCCGATGGCCGACAGCTCCCACAGCGCGCCCGCCCCGTTGGCGTGGGGGGCCTGGCGCAGCAGGGAGGTGCCGACCCAAGGCACCACGCGGCCTTGGCGGACCGCCCCGCGCAGGTCGGCGCGGGCGAACGGGCCCTGGAGCAGGTCGTCGCGGCCCGCGACGACGGGCAAGCGCGCCTGCACGCCGGCCAGGGCCAGCCACTTCGCCCCGGCGATGACGTCGGCCTTGAGGGTCGGATCGACCGAGCCGGAGGTCGTAGGGAGGGGGCCTGCGTCGGCGCCGATGCTGCCGACGGGGAAGGACAGCCCGGGCTCGACGGCCAGCACCCACGTGTCGGTGCGCACCGGCAGCCACCGCAGACCCGCCTGCACGTCGCGCGGGAGCACATCGCCCCGCAGGGTGCGCAAGATCCCAGCATTCAGCGTGGGCAGCAGGCGCTCGGTGAGGCTGATCTCACCGCGCAGGCCGAGCTGCGCTGCCGTGCCCGACGAGCCGAAGATGCCGAGCGCACCTAGCTGTACCGCGCCCGAGCCGGGGCGGAGGGGGGTATCGGTCTCAGACCTCCCGACCGGGAGGTTGGCATCCGCTCAACCCGCTCAAGAAGCCTGCGCGGGCCAGGCCGCGAGCAGGAACAAGATGGTGGCGATGCTCACGATGGAGTCGCGGCGCATGGGGGACCGTATTCGTGCGGAGGCCATCTGGCGAGTCGGTGGCGTCATGGGTCGTCGTCCGATTCAGCCCATCGGGTGGGTTTGCGATAGCGGGGCCGCGGAGGCCGGATGCGATCCTTGACCCTCACCACCGTGCTGCTGACCTGCCTGGCCTGCGGCGGTGTGCTGCCCCTCGACGATCTGCCCCTCGACGATCTGCCGCTCAGCATCCCTGCGCCGGCGGCCGAGGCGGAGGAGGAGGAGGCATCCGCTCCCGAGGAAGCCGAGGGCTCGGCCGATATCGACACCGACGTGCCGGCCTCCGACATCTCCCTGGTCGCGCTGGTCATGGCCGAGGAGCTGGCGACCGCGGAGCGGCAGCCCGCGCCCTTCTCCGACGAGCCGGTGCCCGAGGTGGAGCCGGAGGAGCTCGCCGAGCGCATCGACATCGTGGCCGCCTGGGTCACCGACAACCCAGAGGTGGTGGCCCACCGGGCGCTGCTGGTCGACCGCCTCCACGCTCACGCCGACGAAGAGGTGGCGGAGGCTTGGGCCGGGCTGCAGGCCGATCTCGCCGACAAGCCGCCTCTGGAGGTCGATGTGGCTACGGCGCCGTGGCGAGTGATCGTCGCGTTTGCCCAGCTCTACGACACCAGCGAAGACTGGGGCTTCTTCGTCGGCGATGTGCAGGAGGCGGTCAAGGAGCACGCCGTCGGCACCGGCTACCTGCAGTGGGGTCAGCAGGAGCTGCAGGTGATGCGCAACGGGCGCCCCGTGCACAAGGTGGCCGTGCCGGCCGAGGCCCTGGAGCCCTTCGCTCAGGGCTATCTGGTGATCATGGAGGGCAAGGAGCCGCAGCTGTTCGGCCACGCGCCGGTGGCCGAGCTGCTCCCGGCCATGGGGAAGCTGCTGGAGCTGCCGCTGTCGGCCGACTAGCGCGGTCGGTCGGCTAGCTTGCAGGTATGGCCCCGTCCCACCTTCGCTATGCGTCGCTGATCGGCCTGGCGCTGGCAGGGTCGGCTCGGGCGCAGGTAGACGCCCAGCGGGTCCTACGTGACGGGGGTGACTGGCTGCTGCTCCACGACGCGGCCATCGGCGCCCCCTGGACGGGGGCGGGCACGCTGTCGGTGAGCCACGCCGAAGGGCTCGTGCGGTCGGTTCCGGCCGTGGCCGGGCCGCGGCTGTGGAGGGTGACGACCCGTGAGCTGGGCGCCTCCATCGTGCTGGGCGAGGTGATGGAGGTCGGTCTGTCGCTGCCTCACCACGGCAGCCTGGTGGTGGGTACGCAGCGGCCGGATGGCCACCTCGGCGACGTAGGGATGTGGGCCACGGTGCCGGCGGTCGACGCGGGCGGGGTGCGCGTGGCGCTGGCAGCGGCCGCCGACCTCGGCAACGGCCTGAACAGCCTGTGGCTGGGCGACCCGGCGGCGGTGGAGACCCTGGCCGCGACGGAGCTGGCGCTGCCGGGGCCCTGGGCGGTGGCGGCGAGCGGCGGGTGGCGCTGGCGGCGGCGGGTCGAGCTTCCCCGGGGCCACTGGGGCTCGGCGTGGGTGGGCGGGATCGGCGTCCACCTCACCCCGTGGGGGCCCCTGGTGCTGGGCGCGGAGATGCAAGGGCGGCGGCCCCTTCGCCGGATCGACGTGGCACCGGCGACGACCCCCGCCGAGGCGCTGGCCACCGTCGGCCTGCGCCTGTCGTCGTGGGCCACCCTCACCGGTGCGGGGGGAGCGGGCCTGGGCATGGGGATCGGGGCGCCGGCCTGGCGGGCGCTGGGCAGCCTCGACGTGCGCTCTCGCCCCCGCCGCGATCGGGATCACGACGGGGTGGAGGACCTCGCGGATCGCTGTCCCACGCGTCCGGAAGACCGCGATGGCGTGCGCGACGACGATGGCTGCCCCGATCCCGACCCGCCGCCCCCAGCCCCCCTCGAGCTCCCGCCGCCACCCGTGCCGGCAGCCCCTGTCCCCGCTCCCGAGCCCGAGCCGCGGCCTGCCCCATCACCCCTCGCCGACCCTCCCTGGCAGGTGCGCTTCCCCACGGGCTCGGCATCGCTAGGGGCCGACGATCCGGCTCTCGCGTCGCTGCTCCGCTGGTTGGAGGCGCATCCCGAGGTGGTGCGGCTGCAGGTCGTGGGCAGTGCCGATGGGCAGGGGGAGGCGACCGCCAACCAGCGTCTGTCGGAGCGACGGGCCGAGGCGGTGGTGGCCTGGCTGATCGAGCGGGGGATCGCTCCCGATCGACTCGAGCCGGTGGGTCAGGGGGTCGTGTCGGCGGAGACCAACGCCGAGGCACGGCGGGTGCGCTTCACGGTGGAGCGGCTGGCGCCGGCAGCCTCCCAAGGAGGTTAGCCGTGCCCCATGGATGCTTCTCTCAACGTGCTCGGCACCCCGCTCAAGGCCTGCAGTCACGACCCGCTCACCGGCTGGTTTCGTGATGGCTGCTGCAACACCGACGCGGGCGACCGTGGCTCGCATACTGTCTGTGCGCAGGTCACCGACGACTTCCTCGACTGCCTGCAGCAGATGGGCAACGACCTGATCACGCCGATGCCGGAGTATGGCTTTGCCGGGCTACGGCCCGGCGACAGCTGGTGCGTGTGTGCCGGCAGCTGGCGAGAGGCCATGCGGCGCGGCAAGGCCTGCCCCGTCGACCTCGAGAGCACCCATGCGAGCGCTCTGAGGGTCGTCCCCCTCGAGGAGCTGATGGCCCACGCTTCGGGCGGTGTAGAGGCCTGATCAGGCGAGCAGGCTGCGCAGCATCCAGGCGGTCTTCTCGTGGATCTGCAGCCGGCCGATGATCAGGTCGGCGGTGACCTCGTCGCCGGCTTCTTCGGCGAGGGGAAGCAGGCTGCGCGCGGTGCGGATCAGCGTCTCGTGGCCGTCGACGAGCTGGCGGATCATGTCTTCGGCGGACGGAACCGACGAGGCTTCCTTCACGGTGGCGTGCTGGTCGATCTCGGCCCAGGAGATGGCGGCGTAGCTGCCCAGGGCGCGGATCCGCTCGGCGATCTCGTCGAGGGCCAGCCACATCTCGTTGTACTGCTCCATGAACATCAGGTGCAGCGTCTGAAACATCGGCCCAGTCACGTTCCAGTGGAAGCTGTGGGTCTTGAAGTACAGCGTGGCGTTGTCGGCCAGCAGCTTGGCGAGGCCGTCGGCGATGGCCTGGCGCTGGTGCTCTGGGATGCCGATGTCGATGCGGGGCGTCTCACCCATGGGAGGTCTCCTCGTGTGGTGCGGTATCCCCTCAATGGCATGGGGAGCCCCAGGATGCCAACACCGGCTGTGGATGGCATCGATAGCGAGAACCTATGGGTGGACCACCCCTGCGCCTCTCGATAGCTCCGAGCCCCGACCCCGGAGGGTTCATGGCCATCGTCTCCCCGTCCATCCTGTCCGCCGACTTCGGGCGGCTCCACGACGAGGTTCGCGACGTGATCGACAAGGGCGCCGACTGGATCCACGTCGACGTGATGGACGGTCGCTTCGTTCCCAACCTGACCATCGGCCCGCCGGTGGTGAAGGCGGTGGCGAAGGCGGCCCAGGGCACCTTCGTCGACACGCACCTGATGATCGTCGAGCCCGAGCGCTACGTGCAGGCGTTCCGTGATGCCGGCAGCGACCAGATCACCGTGCATGCCGAGGCGACGTCGCATCTGCACCGGCTGGTGCAGCAGATCAAGGAGACCGGCGCGCGGGCGGGGGTGAGCCTCAACCCGCACACGCGGCCCGAGGTGCTCGACTACGTGCTCGACGAGCTCGACCTGGTGCTGGTGATGAGCGTCAACCCGGGCTTCGGCGGGCAGTCGCTCATCGAGAGCGTGTTCCCCAAGATCGAGGCGCTGCGGCGCCGCATCGACGAGCGCGGTCTGTCGACGCTGATCGAGGTCGACGGGGGGGTGAAGCCGCACAACGCGAAGCGGTTCACGAGCGCGGGCGCCCACGCCCTCGTGGCGGGCTCGGGCATCTACCGGGCCGACGACCGGGCGGCGGCCATCGCGGCGCTGAAGGCCGCGTGAAGCGCCCTGGGCTGGCTCTCGGCGTGGGCATCGCGCTGTTCTTCGTGATGCTGGTCGGTGGGTTCCTGTGGGCGCAGACACGGGTGATCGAGCGGCCCCCGACGCCAGCGGAAGCCGAGGCGATGGTCACGAAGGCCGACCTGCTGGGCAGCGCCGAGGGAGGCAGCCCCGACGAGCTGGTGCGAGTGTTCCCGTCGATGCCCATGCTGTGGCTGAACTTCCGCCAGGGGGGCACCGGGGAGGTGCAGGTGCGCAGTCACCTGCTTCGCTACGACGACGTGGAGCTGGCGCGCACCGCGGTGGAGCGCTTCGGTGAGGGCGACGTGCGCTGGCTCGGCGGGTGCGCGACCGAGCCGCTGCCGCTGCCCGATGTGGTGGAGGCGGGCACCCTCGTGGTGGGCACCGAGTGCTTCGCGCTCACCGCACGCCGTGGAGGCACCTACGTGCATGTGTCGGCTCAGGGGTGGTCCCCCGACAGCGCGGCTGCCCTCGCGAATGCGCTGCGACCCAGCCTCGAGGCCCTCGAGGCGCTGCCCTGGCCTCCCAAGTAGCCGTCAGCCGGGGGGCTGAAGCAAGGCACCGGCTTCGAGTCGGAGCCCGCGGGCGAAGTCGGCCCCTGCCACGGCCTTGCGCCCGGGGGCTTGCACGCGGTCGAGCCGCAGCGCGCCTTGCTGACAGGCGACGACCAGCGGATCGGTGCTGATCACGGTGCCGGGGGGGCCAGAGCCCTCGACGGGGTGCGCCTCCTTGAGCTTGAGCGGGCCGCCCTTCCACGGAAGGAAGCCGCCGGGCCAGGGGGTCATGGCGCGGATCCGACGGTCGATGGCCTCGACCGGCTGCGCCCAGTCGATCTGCCCCATGGCCTTGTCGATCTTGCCGGCCCAGGTGATCTCGCCCTGCTGCGGGACCGGCTCCCGGGTGCCGAGGTCGGAGAGGGTAGCCACGGCGACCTCGGCGGCGAGCAGCGACAGCTTGTCGTGCAGGGTGCCGGCGGTCTCCCGCGGTTCGAGGGCGAGGCTGACCTGATCGTAGACCGGGCCGGTGTCGAGGTCGGCCTCCATCTGCTGGGTGCACACGCCGGTGTGCTCGTCGCCGGCGAGGACGGCGGCCTGGATGGGTGCCGCGCCGCGCCACCGAGGCAGCAGGCTGGCGTGCACGTTGACGCAGCCGTGCTGCGGTGCGTCGAGGAGCCGCTGGGGCAGGATGCGGCCGTAGGCGACCACCACGGCCACGTCGGCCTCGAGCCCGACGTAGCGCTCCGGGAAGGGGCCGCTGCGGAGCGCCTTGGGCTGGGCCAGGGGGAGCCCGAGGGCCTCGGCGCGGACGGCGACGGGGGGCATGCGGAGGTGCTTGCCGCGGCCCGCGGGGCGGGAGGGCTGGGCGACGACGAGCACGATCTCGTGCCCGGCGTCGACGAGGGCGTCGAGGGTGGGAACCGCGAAGTCAGGGGTCCCCATGAAGATGACGCGCATGTGTCTCCTGTGTCGGCGTGGTGGTGGCGCAACCGCCATGTATCCGTCGCCCGTGGGGCTCGACCATACGCACAGGAGAGGAGGAACCTGTGGACGTCACCAAGCTACATCTCGCGTACCGCGCGCTGGAACGCTCAGGGGTGACCTGGTCACGGGTGTCTGACATGCCCTCTTGGGTGTGGGGCCAGCACACGACCTACCTGGGGTCGGTGTCGACCGCGGCAGGCCCGCTGCGTCTGTATGAGGGCGCTTGGTCGGGCCTCCGGGTGCTGCAGCGCCTCGACAGCGACGGCAGCTGGCTGGTCGCGACGGTGGCCATCAGCCTTCCTGCCAGGGGGCGCGCTCGGCCCAGCCTGGCGCACCGGTTCACCCATCCACGTCGGAGGTCTTGGCGGCGGGCGGGGTAGGCCTGCGCCGAAGGCCGAACAGCGCGAGAACGCCGACGAACAGTGAGCCGGGCGCGGCCCCTTCGCTACAGCTGCAGCCCTCTCCGGCCTTGCCGGCGTCGGCGCCCACCGCGGGCGGACCGTCGCCATCGGTCGGGGTGGTGCCGGGAGAAGTGGGCCCTGTGTCGGCGGCGGTGTCGGGCCCCGTGTCGACAGGCGTGGCCGTGTCGACCCACCCGGTGGTTGCGGTGGAGGCCGTGTCGATGGGGCAGTCGTTGGAGGGGTCGCAGTCGTCGTCGCGCCCATCGCAGGGCACCTCGGGGACGCCTGGGTTCACCTCGATGAGGGTGTCGTCGCAGTCGCCCTCGAGGGCCGACGTGCCTGGATCGGTGCAGAAGGTGTCTTCGTCGTCGAGGTTGCCCGGCACCGTGGTGCCGTCGTCGCTGCCGAACACGTCGCCGTCTTCGTCGGGCAGGCACGCCTCCAGGCCATCGCAGTCTTGGTCGATGCCGTCGATGGCGACCTCGGGGGCGCCGGGGAACACCTGGTCGTCGTCGTCGTCGCAGTCGAGCTCGCGGCCGTCGAGGGCGTCGCAGCCAAGCGCTCCGATGTGCAGGCCGACGTAGGTGTCGTTGTCGCGGTCTTCTGGGCACAGCTCGAAGCCATCGCAGTCCTGGTCGACCAGGCCGTCGGGGATCTCCTCGGCGCCCGGGTAGATCGTCGGGTCGCTGTCGTTGCAGTCGTCGCTGGTGGGCGACCAGCCCGACTGCGAGCAGTCGTCGCCAGCCACGATGGACGTCGAGCCGAAGGTGTCGAGGTCGCCGTCGACATAGCAGGCGTCGAGGCCGTCGCAGTTCTGGTCGATCTGATCGGCGATGATCTCGGGGGCCCCTGGGTAGACATCGTCGTCGTTGTCGTCGCAGTCGCTGCCAGGGAAGGTGTCGAGGCCGGCGCCGGTGCAGCTGAGGTCGGGGGAGGCGACGGTCTGGTTCGACGGAGCGGTCTCGCCGTCGCCGTCGAGGTCGCGGAAGCACAGCTCGGTGCCGTTGCAGTCGGAGTCGACCCCATCCGCGAGGGCCTCGATGGCCCCCGGGTAGATGGTGAGGTCGGCGTCGTTGCAGTCGCCGCCTTGGGTGGTGGTGCCCTGGGTGCTGCACGTGAGATCGGCGATGAGGGTGGTGGTGTCGCCGAAGCCGTCGAGGTCGCCGTCGACGAAGCAGCTCTCGAGCCCGTCGCAGTCTTCGTCGATGCCCGTGGCGGGGAGCTCGGGGGCGCCCACGTGGATGGCGGGGTCGGCTTCGTTGCAGTCACCGACGGTGGCGGTGACCCCCGGCGCGGCACAGGGGACGTAGGTGACGGGTGCTGCGACCAGCAGCTCCCCGTAGCCGTCGTCGTCGAGGTCTTCGTAGCACAGGTCGAAGCCGTCGCAGTCGTTGTCGACCCCATCGAACGCCACTTCGAGGGCGCCCGGCCCCACGGTGTCGTCGCCGTCGTCGCAGTCGCCGCCTGTGCGGGCGAGCTGCACCCCGTCGCAGCGGTCGTGGTCGCCGAGCACGAGGCTCGAGCCGAAGCCGTCTTCGTCGAGGTCTTCGTAGCACAGGTCGCGAAAGTCGCAGTCTTGATCGATGTCGTCTCCGGGCACCTCGACGGCGCCAGGGAACACGAGGGCATCGCCGTCGTCGCAGTCTCCGGTGGTCGCGCTGAACCCTGCATCGGTGCAGGCGCCGGCGTAGCCGATGGCATCGCCCCCGACGCCGTCGAGGTCGGCGTCGATGTAGCAGGACAGCAGGATGGAGCAGTTGTCGTCGATGCTGTCACCGGGCACGTCGTAGGCCCCGGGATGCACCGATGGATCGGCGTCGTCACAGTCGGCATCATTGGGGACCCAGCCCTCGGCGGGGCACAGCAGCTGGCTCGCTCCCGCGCCGAAGCCGTCGCCGTCGAGGTCGGCGAACAGCAGCTCCTCCCGGCACGGGCGCTCGCAGGTGTAGGGGTGGGCGTTGACGAAGGGCTCGTCGTTCCACACGCCGAAGGAGCCGGTCGACGCCCACAGCTCTCCAAAGGTGCCGTCGCCGCTAGGCTCGCCGAGGGCCCACAACGGCGTACCGAAGGGGGTGCCGTCGTCCCATGTCCACACGCCGACCACCTCTTCGAGGCCGATCCAGCTCCGACTGGCTCCGAGATCGACCAGCTGGTCGGCGATGCGCTGGTTCTCGTCGTGGGACTCGAGGGTTGCGAGGGTCATGCCCGTGAGGCTGCACAGGCTCTGCGCGCCGTACCAGTTGTTGGGGTTCGTGCACACCTGGTACTGGTGGGAGCCGTAGACCAGGTGGGTGCACGAGGCGCAGGCGCCCTCGTCGATCAACCCGTCGCAGTCGTCGTCGGTGCCTACCAAGTCGGCGTTGCAGAACTCGGTGGCTCCTGGGAACCGAAACACCGCGGCGTCGTCGCAGTCGCCCCCGGGGCGGGCCGTGGGCACATCGGCGCACGACTCGCCGCTGAGCACGACCGAGGGGTCGCCGAAGCCGTCGTTGTCGCCGTCGGCGAAGCCGAGCCCTGTCGCGTCGATGCGACCGTCGCAGTCGTTGTCGACCCCGTCGCACACGTCGGGCGCACCGGGGTGGGTACCTGGGTCGGCGTCGTTGCAGTCGCCGGCTCGGTCGGCGACGGGCTTGCCGATGGCCTCGGCGTAGCAGCCGACCATGGGCTGAGCCACGTCGCCCCAGCCGTCGCCGTCTTCGTCGATGAAGAAGGTGCGGACCTCGCAGGCCTCGCAGACATACTCGGCGAGGGTGTTGCAGTCGGCGTCGGTGAGCCCCGTGTTGCAGGCGTAGCTGTCGGTGACCAGCCCGCACTCGCCGTTGCCGTCGGGCTCCGCCACGCCGCACGCTGTGGCGTCGAGCCATGGCCGGTGCCAGCTGTCTTGACCGGTGATCCACTGGTAGTCGTCGGTGCCCGTGTCGATCAAGCCGGTCCAGAACGTACCGATGGTGGTGGCCAGGTCGGCGAGGTCGTCGTCGTCGTCGAAGGTGACGAGGTGGTAGGCACCGGGGGCCAGCGCGTCGCAGGCGGCCGCTGCAGTGGCGTGGTCGACGGCGTCGCGGCACACCTGGTAGGTGACCCCCCCGGCGTCGAATCGCTCGCAGGTGCCGCAGACCACCCCGTCGTCGACGGCGCCGTTGCAGTCGTCGTCGACCCCGTTGCACACCTCGATGCCAGGCACGGCGGCATCGCGCGGGTCGCAGTCGGGGCCCGCGCCGTCGCCGTCGAAGTCGGCTGCATAGGCCTGAGCGATCCCGGTGCCGCCCCAGGGCGCATCGCACTCGAGCTCTGCGCCGCCGCGGACGTCGGCCTCGCAGGGCTCGCCATAGCTGTCGAACAGCTGGTAGACGGCGCCTCCGCCGCCGGGCCCGTGGAGCTCGCCGTCGCCGCCCCGCGCCGACAGCAGGCCACGGCACACCAGGCGGTCGGCCTGCAGGACGATGCCGCCCCCGCCCCCCGCGCCGCCACCTGGGTTGGCGGGCAGGCCGTCGGCCTCGATGAGGCCGTAGACCTCGATGTCGCCGGCCACGATCGTCAGGGCGCCACCGCCGGGGCTGCTGATCCCTCCGTTGCCCCCGCCCGAGCTCCCCATGTCGATGTCGTCGGGCCCCAGAGGCACGACCCCCGGCCCGCCGGGTGCATCCGCGAGGCAGTTGCCGACCCGGTTGGGCTCGCCCGCCCCCACGCCGCCGCCGCCCCCACCGCCTGCCACGCCCCCACCGGGGCCCAGCCCGTCTGCGGCGCTGCCGGCGTAGCCGTTGCCGGTGGCGGAGATCCGCCCTCCGGCGGAGACGAGGACGCGGTCGGCGGTGAGCACCACCGGCTGGGTGGCGTCGATGGTCAGCACGCCCGCTGGGCCGACATGCACCGTCTCGTAGGTGGCATCCGCCGACAGGGTGAAGGCGCTGTTGACCACGAGGTCTTGCCCGAGGGCCGGCAGGGATAGGGCGAGGAGGAGGCTCATGCCGCCGAGTCTACCTTGGGAAGCCGAGCATGGGAGGGGTGTTGTTGCGGGCCTCGGGGGTACCGGTTCGCCGGCACGGCGACGCAGCCCGGCGTGCCGCGGAGGTGCACACCGCAGGAGGAACCCGAACAAGTAGGAGAACCTGCAGCCGAAGTCACGGTTACAACAGGGGAACATCGCCATCGCTAGGACGCACGCCCATCGTTAGGCCACCGGCCCCTCCCGCAGGAGTGCCCCTTGGCCAGCTCTCGTCGTCGTGCCCTCGTCCGCCGTGCCCTCCGCTTCGTTCGTTCTTCGGGCATGCCACAGCTGCGGTGGCGGCGTCCGGCTGCCCGCCAAATCAGCCTTTCCCGCGCCGCAGTGGGCTTGGTGGGCGTCGTAGGGTTGGCGCTGGTGGCTCCGGTCGAGGCGCAGGCTGCTCCCGTGGTGATGGACGCCTTTTCCTGTGGCGTCAGCGGTGGCGACCCGAACTGCACCAACCCGCAGCAGATCACCGGGTCGTTCCCTGGCGGAACGGTCACCGTCGACGTCGACAGCAACGGCTCCGTCGATGAGGTGTCGGCGCCGGCTGACGGCACGGTGGGTGACTGGGAGTTCCTCATCAACGAGGCGCCCACGACGGTGACCTACACCTTCTCCACGGCGGTGCAGATCAACTCGCTGGTGCTCCATGACGTCGACGTCGGCTCATGGGACGACACCTTCGACATGGCCATCGACTTCGAGTCGTGCACGGCGAGCTCCGGCACGATCTTCTGCAACGCCGGCAGTGGGGGAACGCCCGGAAACAACAACGCGACGCACACCTTCGTCGACAGCGTCGACCCGGTCACCACCCTGGTGATCGACTTCCCCAACGACACGGCGCGCGTCGGCTTCGACATGGACGTGTCGGTTCCCGTCTGTGGCAACGGGATCGTCGAGGCGGGCGAGGAGTGCGACGACGGTGCGCTGGCCAACGGCGACGGCTGCGACGACACCTGCGCCGTCGAGTTCGGCTTCGTGTGCTCCGGCCCGCCGGAGTTCTCCAAGGGCCCCATCGACGAGATCGGCGCAGCCGCCAACTGGGTGATCGACTCCGACACCGAGGCCCACATCACGAACAACTCCGAGGGCACGGTCCTCGTCACGCTGTTCGAGACCTTCGCGGGGCCCTTCTCCTTCACCACGGAGAGCACCGACAACGACAACGACTTCGTCGGCTTCGTGCTCGGCATCGAGGGGGGTGAGTTCGAGTCGGCCACCACCGACTTCCTGATGGTCGACTGGAAGCAGGAGGATCAGACCGCGTTCGGAGAGTTCGCCTCGGAGGGCATGGCGATCAGCCACGTGAGCCCTGGGGCCATCTCGACCGGTGAGATCTGGGGCCATGTCGGCGACGTGACCGAGCTGGGGCGTGCGGCCACGCTGGGCTCGACGGGCTGGAACCGCAACCAGGTGTACACCTGGGATGTCGACTACACCGCCAACCGCCTGATCGTGTCGGTCGATGGGGTGGTGCAGTTCGATGTGACGCCTGCCGATCTGGGGCTGGCCAGCTTCCCCGAGGGCAAGGTCGGCTTCTACTCGCTGAGCCAGCCCGATGCCTACTTCGAGTGGCTGTCGCCCCTCGGCGGTGCGAGCGTGTGCTCGAGCGTCTGCGGCGACGGCGACCTCGCCTCCGACGAAGACTGCGACGACGGCAACCTGATCAACGGCGACGGCTGCGACGATGTCTGCGTGTCGGAGGTCAGCCCGCCTAGCGCGAGCGCGGTGACGGTCGACACGCCCCAGGCCTACGCCACGGCGCAGCCGACGATCACCGGCACCTACGATGCCACCACCGACGTCGACACCCTGGTGGTGACGGTCGACGGGGTCACCTACGACCTGACCGACGCCGAGCTGACCATCGACGGGCTGGGGGCGTGGTCCCTCGACCTGTCGGGCAGTGCCCAGAGCCTCGCCGATGGCACCTACGACGTCGACGTGACCCAGACGAACGTGGCCGGCAGCGCCAGCGACGCCACCACCTACGAGCTGACCATCGATGTGCTCCCCAATGCCTCGTTGGTCACCGTCGATCCGGCTCAGAGCTTCTCGACGGCCCAGCCCACCATCACGGGCACCTACGACCCGGCGCAGCTCGATCAGCTGACGGTCACCGTCGACGGCAGCACCTACACGCTGGCTGACGCCGCGCTGACGGTCGACGGCTCGGGGGGCTGGTCTCTCGATCTGTCGGTGGCGGGCCAGTCCCTCGCCGACGGCACCTACGATGTCGCTGCCACACAGACCGACCTCGAGGGCAACGCCGTCAGCGATGGCTCGACCAACGAGGTCACCGTCGACGTGCTTCCCAACGGCTCCTTGGTGACGGTCGACCCGGCCCAGAGCTTCTCGACGGCCCAGCCGACGATCACCGGCACCTACGATCCCACCCAGCTCGACCAGCTGACGGTCACCGTCGACGGCAGCACCTACACCCTGGCCGATGCCGCGCTGACGGTCGACGGCTCGGGCAACTGGTCCCTCGCTCTTTCGGTGGCCGGCCAGTCGCTGGCCGACGGCACCTACGATGTCGCTGCCACGCAGACCGATGCCGAGGGCAACGCCGTCAGTGATGGCTCGACCAACGAGGTCACCATCGACGTGCTCCCCAACGGGGCGCTCGTCACGGTCACGCCCGCGCAGAGCTTCTCGGTCGATCAGCCGACGATCACGGGCACCTACGACGCGTCGCAGCTCGATCAGCTGGTAGTCAGCGTCGACGGCAGCACCTACACCCTGGCCGACGCGGCGCTGACAGTGGATGGCTCGGGCAACTGGGCCCTCGACCTGTCGGCCACCTCGCAGACGCTGGCCGACGGCGTCTACGACGTGGCGGCCACCCAGACTGACGCGGAGGGCAACGCGGCCAGCGACGGCTCGACCAACGAGGTGACCATCGATGTGGCGCCGGATGCGGCGCTGGTCACGGTCGACCCCGCTCAGAGCTTCTCGGTCGATCAGCCCACGATCACGGGCACCTACGACGCATCGCAGCTCGATCAGCTGACGGTGACGGTCGACGGCGTCACTTACAGCCTGGCCGACGCGGCGCTGACGGTCGACGGCTCGGGGGCGTGGTCCCTCGATCTGTCGGTGACGGCGCAGACGCTGGCCGACGGCACCTACGACGTGGCAGCGACCCAGACCGATGCCGAAGGCAACGCGGTCAGCGATGGCTCCACGGATGAGGTGACCATCGATGTGGCACCGGATGCAGCGCTGGTCACGGTCGACCCCGCTCAGAGCTTCACGGTCGACCAGCCCACGATCACGGGCACCTACGACCCGTCGCAGCTCGACCAGCTGACGGTAGCGGTCGACGGCACCACCTACAGTCTGGCCGACGCGGCACTGACGGTCGACGGCTCGGGGGCGTGGTCCCTCGACCTGTCGGTGACGGCGCAGACGCTGGCCGACGGCACCTACGACGTGGCAGCGACCCAGACCGACGCAGAGGGCAACGCGGTCAGCGACGCCAGCACCGACGAGGTCACGGTCGACCTGCCGGTGAACGGCGCGCTCGTCACCGTGGCGGCCGCGAGCTTCGGCACGGATCAGCCGACCATCACGGGCACCTACGACGCCGACCAGCTCGACAGCCTCGTGGTGGTCGTGGATGGGTCCACCTACACCCTCGGCACCGATGCGGCCCTCACGGCAGACGGCAGCGGGGGCTGGTCCCTCGACCTCGCCGCTGCGGGCCAGAGCCTGGCCGACGGCACCTACGACGTGGCCGTCACCCAGGGCGACGGCAACGGCAGCTTCGCCTCCGATACCAGCGCCGACGAGATCGTCATCGACGTGCTGCCTGGCACGCCGACGGTCGACGCCCAGCTCACCAACCTCGATCAGCCGACCCTGACGGGCACCTACGACCCGACGCAGTTCGACCAGCTGAGTGTCGAGGTCGACGGCGTCACCTACAGCCTGGCCGACGCAGCCCTGACGGTCGACGGCTCGGGAGCGTGGTCCCTCGACCTGTCCCTCACGGCACAGACGCTGGCCGACGGCCTGTACGACGTGACCGCGACGGCCACCGATGCCGAGGGCAACCCCGCCCCCGACGCCACCAGCAACGAGCTCGAGGTCGACACGACGCCCCCCGACGTGGCCCTCGTCACCGTCGACCCGCTGCTCACGGCGAACACCTCGCCGGTGGTCACCGGCACCTACGACCCCTCCGACCTCCCGGCCGACGGCCTGTCGGTCACCATCGACGGCACCACCTACGTGCTGGGCACCGACGCTGCGCTCACCATCGACGGCGGCGGCGGCTGGTCTGTCGACCTGTCCGTGTCGGGCCAGGTGCTGGCCGAGGCGGTCTACGATGTCGACGCCATCCAGTCCGACACCGCGGGCAACATCACCCTCGACGGCTCCGCAGGTGAGGTCGAGATCGACCTGACGGCCCCGAGCATCCCCACCGTCACACCGCTGGTCACCGCCGACGCGACGCCGACGGTGCAGGGCAGCTACGACAGCTCCGACAGCGCCACGCTGGTGGTCGAGGTCGACGGCACCTCCTACACCCTGGGCACCGATCCCGAGCTCACGGCCAACGCGGGCGCGGGCACCTGGTCCCTCGACCTCGACGGCACTGGCGACCTGCCCGATGGCACCTACGACGTGACGGTCACCACCACCGATGCCGTGGGCAACACCAGCGTCGACGCCAGCCTCGACGAGCTGGTCATCGACACCACGCTGCCCCCGGCGCCCACCGTCGACAGCCTGGTCACCAACAACGCCGAGCCTACCCTGACCGGCACCTACACCCCCAGCGACTTCTCCGAGCTCGAGGTGACCGTCGACGGCACCACCTACGACACCTCGGATGCCGCACTGACCATCGATCCGGTCGGTGGCACCTGGGCCCTCGACCTGACGGGTAGCCCCCTCGCCGACGCCACCTACGATGTCGACGTGGTGCAGACCGACGGCAGCGGCAACTCCGCCCCCGACACCACCTCGGGCGAGCTGGTCATCGACACGGCCGCCCCCGCGGCGCCCACCGTCGACGCCCTGCTCACCAACGACGACACCCCGGTGCTCACCGGCTCCTACGACGACACCGAGGCGCCGGTCCTGCTGCAGGTCTCGGTGGATGGGACCACGTATGTGCTCGGCGTCGATCCCGAGCTCACCGTCGACGGCAGCGGCAGCTGGCAGCTCGACCTCGACGCGGCCGGCCAGGCGCTCCCCGAGGGCCTCAACGACGTGAGCGTCACCCAGAGCGACGCGGCGTCCAACGCCACCTCCGACACCACCCTCGACGAGGTCGAGATCGACCTCACGGCTCCCGGCGCCCCCACGGTGGATGCGCAGGTCAGCAACGATGGCCTGCCGGTGCTCACCGGCACCTACGACGACAGCGATCACGGTCGCCTCGAGGTCACCGTCGATGGCGTCACCTACGTGCAGGGGGTCGACCCCGAGCTGTCCCTCGACGGGCTCGGAGGGTGGTCCCTCGACCTCACCGGGCTGAGCACCCCGCTGCCGACGGCGCTGTACGACGTGGATGCCGAGGCCTTCGACGCGGCCGGCAACACCACCGTCGACGCGACGGCGGCTGAGCTCGACGTGTTCCTCGATCGCGACGGCGACGGGCTGTCCGACGAAGACGAGGGCGCGCTGGGCACCGACCCGACCGATCCCGACAGCGACAACGACGGCCTGACCGACCTCGACGAGGCGCTGGGCCCTGATGGCGTGCTCGCCAACGGTGACGAGAGCGATCCCCTCGACGCCGACACCGACGACGACGGCCTGTCCGACGGCGATGAGCTCATCGCTGGCGCTGACGGCGTGCCCGGCACGGGCGACGAGACCGGTCCGCTGGTGTCCGACACCGACGGTGACGGGGTCGACGACGGCACCGAGCTGGGCGTGACCAGCGGCGTGGCCGGTGGCGCCTCCGACGGCGGTGTGCCCTTCGATGGCACCGACGCGGGCGTGTTCGTGCCCGACGCCGACCCGAACACCACCACCGACCCCAACGACACCGACAGCGACGGCGACGGCCTGCTCGACGGCGAGGAAGACCTCGACGGCGACGGCGCCTCGGGCGCGGTCATCGGTGGCACCGGCACGGGCGGCAGCGGCGAGAGCGACGCGGCGGTGGCCGACACCGACGGCGACGGCCTGTCCGATGGGGCAGAGGTGCTTGGCGCCGACGGCATTCCCGGCAGCGGCGACGAGACGAGCCCCCTCGACACCGACACCGACGACGGCGGCGCGACCGACGGCGCCGAGGTGCTGATCGACGGCACCGACCCGCTGGTGCCCAGCGACGACCTGGTCGACAGCGACGGCGACGGCCTGTCCGACTTCGTCGAGACCACCATCCACGGCACCGACCCCCTCGATCCCGACAGCGACGACGACGGCCTGAGCGACGGCGAAGAGGTGCTGACGGTCGGCACCGATCCCCTCGACCCCGACTCCGACAACGACCGCCTCCTCGACGGCGAAGAGGTCGCAGGCGCCGACGGCCTGCCCGGTACCCCCGACGGCACCGACCCGCTGGCCCCCGATACCGACGGTGACGGCCTCGATGACGGAGAGGAAGTGCTCGACGAGGGCACCGACCCGAACGTCGTCGACACCGACGGCGACGGCCTGACCGACGGCCAGGAAGTGCGCACCTATGGCACCGACCCCCTCGACCCCGACAGCGACGACGACGGCCTGACCGACGACGTGGAGGTGTTGGTCACCGACACCGACCCGAACGACGCGGACAGCGACGACGACGGCCTGTCCGACAGCGAAGAGGTCGACACCACGGGCACCGATCCCAACGTCGCCGACACCGACGCCGACGGCCTGTCCGACGGCGACGAGGTCAACGTCTACACGACCGATCCCCTCGACACCGACACCGATGACGGCGGCGTCCCCGACGGTCAGGAGGTGCTCCTCGACGGCACCGACCCCCTCGATCCCAGCGACGACATGCCCACCGGCCCGGTCGACACCGACGGCGACGGGCTCACCGACGACGAAGAGGCGGTCATCGGCACCGATCCCCTCGACCCCGACACCGACGACGACGGCCTGCTCGACGGCGAAGAAGTGCAGACCCACGACACCGATCCCCTCGACCCCGACACCGACGGCGATGGCCTGGAAGACGGCGACGAGCTCGTCGGCGCCGATGGTACGCCGTTCACCGGTGACGAGACCGACCCGACCGACGCTGACACCGACAACGACGGCTTGACCGACGGCGAGGAAGTCCTCACCTACGGCACCGACCCGACCGACCCCGACACCGACGACGGCGGCGTGCCGGACGGCTCTGAGGTGCTGATCGGCGGCACCGACCCCCTCGACCCGAGCGACGACATCGTCGTGCCTCCCACCGACTCCGACAAGGATGGGCTGACCGACGAGGAAGAGGCGGTGCTGGGCACCGATCCCCTCGATCCCGACAGCGACGACGACGGGCTGCTCGACGGCGAGGAGGTCAACACCTTCGACACCGATCCCCTCGACCCCGACACCGACGGCGATGGCCTGTCGGATGGCGAGGAAGTGGGTGGGCCCGACACAACGCCCGGCACCGGCGACGAGACCGATCCGACGGATCCCGACTCCGACAACGACGGCCTGAGCGACGGCGAGGAAGTGCTCACCGTGGGGTCCGACCCCAACGACGAAGACACCGATGACGGCGGCGTGCCCGACGGCGTCGAGGTCGACCAGGGAACCGACCCCCTCGACCCCACCGACGACGTGGGGCCCTTCGACAGCGACGGCGACGGCCTGCCCGACACCCAGGAGCTGGTGCTCGGCACCGATCCCTTCGACCCCGACACCGACGACGACGGCCTGTCCGATGGCGATGAGGTGCTGGTCTACGACACCGATCCCCTCGTGCCCGACTCCGACGGCGACGGGCTGCTCGACGGTGAGGAGATCGACGGGCCCGACGGCGTGCGCTCGACCGGTGACGAGACCGACCCGAACAACCCCGACACCGACGGCGACGGGCTGAGCGACGGCGAGGAGATCGAGCTGTACGGCACCGACCCCCTCGACCCCGACACCGACGGCGACGGCCTGTCCGACGGCGACGAGGCGACGCTGTGGGACACCGATCCCCTCGACCCCGACACCGACGGCGAGGGCCTGAGCGACGGCGAAGAGGCGCTGATCACGGGCACTGACCCGCTGCGCCCCGACAGCGACAACGATGGGCTGACCGACGCTGAAGAGGTGGTGGGGGCCGACGGCCTGCCCAGCACCGGCGACGAGACCGACCCCAACGACTTCGACACCGATGACGGTGGCGTGGGCGACGGCGTCGAAGTGAGCCAGGGCACCGACCCCCTCGACCCCAGCGACGACGTGCCCTCCAGCACCGACTCCGACGGCGACGGCCTGACCGACGACGAAGAAGACGCGATCGGCACCGATCCTCTCGACCCCGACAGCGACGACGACGGCCTGACCGACGGCGAGGAAGTCATCGACATCGGCACCGACCCGCTCAACCCCGACACCGACGGCGACGGCCTGTCCGACGGGCGGGAGGTCCTCGACACGGGCACCGACCCGGTCGATCCCGACAGCGACGACGATGGCCTCACCGACCTCGAGGAGGTCGAGGGCCCCGACGGCGTCGAGGGCACTGGCGATGACACCGACCCCAACGACCCCGACAGCGACGACGACGGCCTGGCCGACGGCGAGGAGCGTCGGGTGTACAACACCGATCCCAACGACGCCGACACCGATGACGGTGGGGTCCCTGATGGGGAAGAGGTCGACCAGGGCACCGATCCTCTCGATCCCTCCGACGACCTGCCTCCTGACGATGTCGACACCGACGGCGACGGCCTGTTCGACCGCGAGGAGCCCGGGCTCGGCACCGATCCCTTCGACGCCGACTCTGACAACGACGGCCTGTCCGACGGCATCGAGGTCAACGTGGACGGCACGGATCCGAACGATCCCGACACCGATGACGACGGCCTGTCCGATGGCGTCGAGGTCGATCTTGGGACCGATCCTCTGCTGGTCGACACCGACGGCGACGGGCTCGGCGACGGGCTGGAGACCTGGCTCGGCACCGATCCGCAGTTCGCCGACACCGACGGCGACGGCCTCACCGACGACCAGGAGCTCGCCGACGGAACCAGCCCCCTCGATGTCGACACCGACTTCGACGGGCTCGACGACGACGAAGAGCTGGCGCTGGGCACCGATCCCCTCGACAACGACAGCGACGACGACGGCCTGCTCGACGGCGCTGAGACCCTCACCGACCCGCTCGACGCCGACTCCGACGACGGCGGCGCCAACGACGGCGAAGAAGCGGTGCTGGGCACCGACCCCACCGACGGCAGCGACGACGTGCCGGGCGCGGTCGACACCGACGGCGACGGCGTCAACGACGTGGCCGAGGCGGCGCTGGGCACCGACCCGGCCGTGGCCGACCACGACGGCGACGGCCTGACCGACGGCGAGGAGGTCGCCCAGGGCACCGACCCGCAGGCCTTCGACACCGACGGCGACGGGCAGAGCGACGGCGACGAGGTGCTTCTGGGCACCGATCCCCTGCGCCCCGACACCGACGGTGATGGCGTCACCGACGGCCTCGAGCTCGCCGAGGGCACCGAGCCGTGGACCGTCGACACCGATGCGGACGGCCTGACCGACGGTGAGGAGCGCGTGTTCGGCACCGACCCGCTGGTGGCTGACACCGACGGCGACGGCCTGCTCGACGGCGACGAGGTGGCGACCCATGGCACCGACCCCGCCGACGCCGACAGCGACGACGACGGCCTGACCGACGGCGACGAGGTCGACGTGCACGGCACCGACCCGAACGACCCCGACTCCGACGAGGGTGGCATGGCCGACGGCGAAGAAGTGGCGGAAGGGCTCAGCCCCCTCAGCCCCTTCGACGACCAGCAGGGCTCCGACATCGATGGCGACGGCTTGTCGGACACCCTCGAGGGGCTCCTCGGCTCCGACCCGGCCCTGGCAGACACCGACGGCGACGGCCTCGACGACGGCGAGGAGGTGCGCGACTACAGCACCGACCCGACCCTCGACGACACCGACGGCGACGGGCTGCTCGACGGTGACGAGCTCGACGACGGCACCGACCCGCGCGCCGGCGACACCGACCTCGACGGCCTGTCCGATGGCGACGAGGGCGCGGTGGGCACCGACCCGACCGTTCGCGACAGCGACGGCGACGGGCTCACCGACGGCGAGGAGGTCTACGCCCACGGCACCGACCCCGACGACGCCGACAGCGACGACGACGGGCTGCTCGATGGCGTGGAGACCGGCGACTACCGCACGGATCCCCTCGATGCCGACACCGACGGTGGCGGCGTGACCGACGGGGTGGAGGTCGGTGACGGCAGCGACCCCCTCAACGATGTCGACGATGTGCCCGACCTGACCGACACCGACGGCGACGGCATCCCCGACGACGAGGAGGAGGCGCTGGGCACCGATCCCAACGACCCCGACTCCGACGACGATGGGCTCGAAGACGGTGAGGAGCTCGACCTGGGCACCGACCCCCTCGACCCCGACACCGACGGCGACGGCGTCAACGACGGCGACGAAGTCGACGACGGCACCAACCCCCTCGACCCCGACAGCGACGGCGACGGCCTGTCCGACGGCGACGAGCGCGATCTCGGCACCGACCCCCTCGACCCCGACACCGATGGTGGCGGGCTGAGCGACGGCGACGAGGTGCTGCAGGGCAAAGACCCCCTCGACGCGTCCGACGACTTCCCGACGACGACGACCCCCACGACCGAAGAGCCGGCCCTCAAGGGCAACTACCTGGGCGGCTGCGCCGATGGCTGCAGCAGCACGGGAGGGAGCCCCGGCGCAGCCTGGCTCCTGCTCGGCCTGCTCGGTCTCGTTCGTCGTCGCCGCATCTCCTGAATCACCATCTGCCAGCGGCCTTCGTGGCCGCTGACCGAGGTAGTGCATGATCTTGACCCTCGTCGCGGCGGCTTACGCCCAGACTGTCTCTTCCGGCGTCTCGCCAGACCTCAACGCCCAGCTCTTCCGGCCTACGGTCGATGGGCACGGCATGCTGCTCACCGACGTGGCGCGTCGCGGGGTCCACAATGAGTTCACCGGGAGGCTGCTGGGGCACTACACCCGCGAGCCGCTGGTGTACCAGGTCGACGACGGCGACAAGCTGGCGCTCGTGGAGTCGGTCACCCAGGCCGACCTCATCGGTGGCTTCGCCTACGATCGGCTCCGTGTCGGCGCCGTGCTGCCGGTCTACCTGCTCAGCACGGGCGTGGCCGTAGATGGCAACGAGACCGGGCTGGGCGATGTCGCTCTCGACGCCAAGCTGACTGCCCTCGACCCTGGCGATGTGCCGGTCGGGCTGGCGCTTCAGGGCCGACTCGAGCTGCCGACCGCCACCGTCACCGCCCCCCTCGGTGACCCCAACGTGGGCTGGGAGATCGCCGCGGTGGCCGACGCCGATCTGGGTGATCGGGTGCTGCTGGCCGCCAACCTCGGGCTGCAGGGCGGTCCCTCGACCTCTCTCGAGAACGTCACGGTCAACGACTACTTCGTGGCCCGCGCGGGCCCCCACGTGCTGCTCGACCCCGACAACGACATCGGGACCTCCCTGGAGTTCTCGGCGCGCTCCGCCCTGCCCGGTGACGGCGCGGGGGCCGGTACGGCGCTGGAGTGGCTGCTCGGCGGTCATGGCCGCATCGCGCAGAGCAACGCGGTGATCCGCGCCGGCGCTGGCACCGGCATCACCAGCGGCCTCGGCACCCCCGACTATCGGCTGGTGCTCGGCGTGGGCTGGGAGCCGCCGGTGGTGCGCGACCGCGACGGGGACGGCATCGTCGACAAAGACGACGCCTGCCCGACCGAGCCCGAAGACCTCGACGGCTTCGAGGATCTCGAGGGCTGCCCGGATCCCGACAACGACGGCGACACCATCCTCGACGTGGCCGATCAGTGCGTCAGCGACCCCGAAGACCTCGACGGCTTCGAAGACGACAACGGCTGCCCCGACCCCGACAACGACCAGGACGGCCTGGCCGACGGCAGCGACGCCTGCCCTGATGAGGCGGAAGACGCGGACGGCTTCGCCGATGCCGACGGCTGCCCCGAGCCCGAGGTGCCGGCGGTGGTTCGCGTGCAGGCCGTCGACGGCACCGCGCTCACCTTGGCCAAGGGAACCATCGACTCCGACAAGGCCTCCACGGCCTTCGTTGGCGGCTTCGAGGGGGGCCTGGTGCCAGGCAGCTACACCGTGCTGGTGCAGGCGCCCGGCTACAAGATGGCCGATGCCACCGTCACCGTGGGCGAGGCGGCCTTCGAGCACGTCATGACCCTCGAGCCGGTGCCCACCAAGGTCGTGGTCAGCCGCGAGCGCATCGATCTGAAAGACAAGATCTACTTCGACACTGGCAAGGCCTCGATCCAGTCTCGTTCCTTCGAGCTGCTCGACGACGCGGTGCAGATCCTGGTCGACTACCCCGAGATCAAGAAGCTGCGCATCGAGGGCCACACCGACAGCCGCGGCTCCGACAGCTTCAACAAAGACCTGTCCCAGCGCCGCGCCGACAGCGTGATGACCTACTTCATCGACAAGGGCGTGGATGCCAGTCGCCTCACGGCGGTCGGGTTCGGCGAGGAGAAGCCCCTCGACCCGGCCAAGAACCAGGAGGCCTACACCAAGAACCGCCGCGTCGACTTCTTCGTCGAGCTGTGGGAAGACACCCCGACCGAGTAGTCGGCTAGAAGTCGATGGTGGCGAGGCCCTGACGGGCCTTGTCGCTGGGCTCGGAGAAGTCGTTCTCCAGCCGCAGCACCCCGCGCGGGCACACGTGGGCGCACATGCCGCAGCCCACGCAGGCCGCCCGGGTGAAGCTCTGGTTGGACTGCGCGTAGCTGCGCACGTCGATGCCCATCTCGCAGTAGGTGGTGCAGTTGCCGCAGCTGATGCACATGTCGGGCTTGACCCGGATGCGGAAGCGGCCGGCCTTCTGCACGATGCCGAGCACGGCGGCCATCGGGCAGAAGTTGCGGCACCAGAAGCGCGGGCCGAGGATGGGGTACAGCCCAGTCCCGACCACCCCGGCCAGGATGCTGCTGATGCCGAAGCTGTAGAAGCCCTTCACGGTGTTGGAGAACTGGTAGAAGCCGTCGGACTTGAACGACAGCAGCTGCCCGCCGATGACGATGCCGGTGCAGATCAGCGCGAAGGCGAGCACCGAGTGGATGGCCGCCTTCTCGAAGCGCCACGAGCTCGTCGACGACGCGGTGAGGTGGCGCCACGGGTCGCCGAAGGTGTTGGCGAGGCCGCCGCAGCCGCAGATCCAGCTGCAGTACCAGCGCTTGCCGAACACCACCGCTAGGAAGGGGGCGACGAGGAACGAGCCGACGACGGTGTACACCGCCATGTAGACCGGCAGCGACTGCAGGGTGTGGGGGTAGAGGTAGTCGTACTTGAGCGGCCAGAAGTAGCTGAAGTAGAACTCGGGCTGGCCCAGCAGCGGCATCACGAAGGGGAGCGTCCAGGCCAGCACGACCTGCACGAACACGTTGGTGGCGATGCGCAGCTGGTTGTAGCGGCTGTTGCCGTGGTGGCGCAGGTAGTAGATCGCGCCGCCGCTCATCGCGAAGCAGTAGATCAGCCCGTACAGGTACCACTTGTTCCGCAGGCCCAGCGCTTGGCTCGGCCCCTCGAACACATCAGTCCAGTACAGCACGCAGTAGAAGCCCACGAGGGCGAACGTCCAGACCCACGCGGGCCAGCCTCGGGTGCGCCAGGCCTCCCGGTAGGTGCTCATCAGGCCCTGCTGGGCTTGCAGATCCATGGAGGCTCCTCAGGGGGTAGGACGCACGGAGGCGGGGATGGCGAGGGGAGGCACGAACTCGGTGTCGAAGCTCGCCTGCTGCAGGTGGTCGAGCACCCAGGCCAGCGAGCGGCGCTGCTCGATCCACCGGTTGATGATGGAGTGGTCCCAGCGGCGGCCGAGGGCGTTGAAGCCCACCACGGTGTCGCCCTGCAGCACGAACCGGGTGGTGGACTTCACCTTGCCCTTCTCCTCGATGAAGACATCGCGCTCATCGTCGAGGCCCCACCCGACCAGCCCGGCGGTGGTGTACTCGATGTCCATCAGCTTGGCGGAGTTGTAGAGGCTGCCTCGCTCGTAGGCGACGGTGTCGCCGAGAAGGCTCGCGGCGGCGCGCCGGCCCTGGTCGCGGCCCGTGTACCACAGCTGCTCGGGGCGCACGACGCCGTTGTGCCAGCGCACGGCGGCGCAGTCGCCCGCGGCGTAGACGCTGTCGACGTTGGTGCGGAAGGCCTCGTCGACGACGATGCCGCCTCCGCGTTCCTGACGCTCGATGGGGGACCCCTCCAGCCAGCTCGTCTGGGGGACCACGCCGATGGCGACCACCAGCAGATCGGCCTCGAGCTCACCCTGGTCGGTGTGGATGGCCGACAGGCAGCCCTTGTCGTCGCCGGAAAGCGACTCGACGTTGTGCTGGGTGCGCACGTCGACGCCGTGGTGGCTCATCTCCTGGCCGATCCAGGTGGCCTCGCGCTCGTCGAGGGCGATGGGCCAGAACCACGTGTCGCGGATCAGGAAGGTCGGCTTCAGCCCCGCAGCGAGCATCACCTCGATGCTCTCGATGCCGATGAGCCCTCCCCCGACCACTGCGGGCCGGCGGCTGGTGTGGCCTCGGGCGGCGAAGGCGGTGTCGCGGGGCAGGTAGGGCGAGCTGGGCACGGTGTGAGCGAGGTGTGCCTCGGCGCGCTCGGGCTGGTCGTAGGGGTCGCGGCCGTGCAGCTCGGTGTGCAGCCAGGCGAGGTCTTGCATCGTGACCAGGTGGCCTACGCCCTTGAGGCTGTCGTAGCCCTTCCAGAAGGGGGCTCGACGAGGCGACGACCCGGCGCAGATGAGCAGCTTGTCGTAGGGGACCGGGGGCAGCGAGCCCGCCATGGTGACCGTCTTCGCCTCGACATCGAGACCGATGGCGCGCCCCCGCACCCGGGTGAGCCGAAGCCGCTGGTAGACGTCGCGCTCGAGGGGCTCGATGTCTTTGTGGGCGAGCTGGCCACACACCACGTACATCAGCGCGGTGCGGCTGAAGAAGTGGTCGGACTCCTCGCTGATGACGGTGATGTCGGCGCGCTCGTCGCGGTCCCTCAACACCAGCGCCGCTTCCATTCCAGCGACGCCGTTTCCGATGATGACGAACTTCACGTGCAGTGTTCCTCGGTTGCGGTGCCCAGGCTACCCCAGGCGGAGCCGTATGCCGGCGCAGGATGCCGGTTACTCCGCGACGGTGCGGAACTTGCTGAACACGTACGGGTAGTCGGCGCGGTACCAGTTGCGGAAGCTGGGCCGGAGCAGCGCATCGTCGGTGGCCCACGAGCCCCCGACCACGATCTGGTGGGCGTCGTCGAAGAAGTCGGCGGAGTAGCCGGCGTAGCTGTCGACGTAGGCGTGGAAGCCGGGCAGGGGACCAAAGACGCTGCTGGTGTGCTCCCAGCCATTGCCGACCACCTCCCGAACCCCCGAGGGGCTGGGGCCGGCGCGACCGACGGGCACCGGGGCATGGTGGCGGAACCCCACGTTGGCTCCGTTGGGGAGGTGGCGCACCCGGGCGAGCTCGGCCTCGGTGGGCAGGCGTCGACCACGCCAGGCGGCGTAGGCGGCGGCCTGCTCCTGCGACACCTGCACGGGCCAGCCCAAGACGGCCTCGAGGGGGATGGGGCCGCAGGCCGACCGCACGCAGCGGGCGCCCTCGTGGGTCATCCAGTTGGTGGGGACCTCGCCCCCGGCGGCCACGTAGTCGAGCCAGTCCCTCACCCGCACGGGCAGGCTGTCGATGCGGAACGCAGCGACGTCGACCGGCAGCGCTGGGAACTCGTTGTCCCAGCCGAAGGGGATGGCATCGAACGATGCGCCCAGCACCGCTCGCCCGGCGGGCACCTCGACCTCCACCGCCTCCTCCCCCTCGCCACCGACCCAGGGCCCGCCGAGGTCGATGGCGGCGTGGGCGATCATGTAGAGCAGGGTCTCGTGGTGCATCAGCTCGTGCTCGATCACCAGGTGGACGGCTCGGCGGCCCTGGTGGAGCACGCTGTCGCCTTGGTCGAGGAGGACAAGCAGCTGTAGCAGCCGCTGGCGCACCTCGTCGCGGTAGGCCTCGATGTCGGCCACGGGAGGGTAGGCCGACACGCTCGAAGCCTCCGCCGCAGCGGCCGAGTCGGGGTCGATGCCGAAGGCGAACAGGTCGTCCCACGGGCCGGTGGGGGGCTGGCCGAGCACCGCCACCGCCAGCTGGTTCCAGGCGAAGGCGGGCAGGTGGCCCAGGTAGAAGACGAAGGGATGGCGCAGCTGGATGGGGCGGTGCTGCAGGTCGGGCAGGCGCTCGAAGAGCAGGTCGGTGCGTGCCCAGGCGTCGGTGAGGCGGCGGGTGAGGGCGTCGTGGCTCATGGGGACCTCGTGCCAGCCTGCGTAACGTCTGCGTCGGCCCCGCGAAGGACGGCCTTTTGCCTCGACGCACAGGGGCCCTTAGACCACGCAGATGGTGCCCTGCGTCGTGATCGACACCGAAACCACGGGCTTCCCCGGCAAGGGGGGCCGCTTCCGCGCGCGCATCATCGAGCTCGGCGCGGTGGTGGTCACCGAAGATCGCCGGGTCGTGTCGCCCATCTCGGTGTTCGTCCGGCAGCCACGGGCCCACCTCGACAGCTGGCAGGCGAAGCGGGCCATGAAGGTGCACGGCATCGCGGCGCGTACGGTGCTGGAGCAGGGCCTCGACGAGCAGGCTGCCGCCCCTCGCCTGGCACGCTGGGTCGAGCGGGTGAGGGAGCGCTTCGGCGTCGAGGAGGTGCGCGCCTACAACCAGTCCTTCGACTTCTGGTTCCTCGAGCAGTCCCCGTGGGACTTCTTCGAGCGCACGGGGCTCGCCGCTGGCGAAGACATCATGGAGACGGCGCGGCGGGCGATGCAGTGCGCGAAGGGGCCCAAGCTTCAGAAGGCCGTGGAGCACGCCAACCGCCACGGCGCCCCCATTCCCTGGCATGGTGCCGCCCATCGCGCCGCCGAAGACGCGCGGATGGCGGCGATGATGGCGCTGCGGTTCGCCGAGTAGCGAGCGCGACCCTGCTTCGGGATATCGGTGGGGAGCGGAGGCAGGATGATCGGGGTGTACGACTCGGGCTACGGCGGCCTCACCGTGCTGCGGCAGCTGCGGCAGCGCCTGCCCGACCGCGACTACGTCTACCTGGGCGACTCCGGTCGCGCGCCCTACGGCGGCCGCGACATCCACACCATCCTCGACTTCTCCGAGCAGTGCGTGGAGCGGCTGTTCGAGGAAGGCTGCCGCCTGGTCATCGTGGCCTGCCACTCGGTGTCGTGCGTGGCCCTGCGGCATCTGCAGCGGCGCTACGCGGGCGTCGACAGCGACGTGCGGGTGCTCGGCGTCTCCATCCCGGGCGCCGAGGCGGCGGTCGCGGCGAGTGCGGGCCATATCGGGCTCATCGGCACCGAGGCCACGGTGCGCTCGGGCACCTATGGTGTCGAGCTGGCCAAGCTCGGCCCCCACCGCTTGAGTGCCGTGGCGGCGCCGGTGCTGCCGCCCATCGTCGAGGAGGGCTGGGAGGCCACCGATGTCGCCCACGCCGCGGTCCGCCGCTACCTGGAGGCGCTGTCGGGCATCGACACCCTGCTGCTGGCCTGCACCCACTTCCCGCTGCTGGGGGAGGCCTTCGAGGCCGCCGTGCCCCCAGGGGTGAGGGTGTTGGACCCCGCTCCTCACGTGGCCGAGGCGACCGCCTCCTGGCTGGCCCGCCACCCCTCCTTCGATGCCGGCGGTACCGGGCAGCTGCGGGTGCTGTGCAGCGGCGACCCGGTGCGCTTCGCCGAGCATGGGGAGCGCTTCCTGGGCCAGCCGCTTCCCGTCGTGCAGCACGTCGCGGAGGTCGATGGGCGTCTGGCCCACCGCGATCCCTCGGACCGGCCGGTGGGGCAGGTGGTGCGGTAGTCGCCGAGCAGCGGGTTATCCGGCCCCGATCGGAGGCCCGATGCTGCTCACCCTCGCCTTGCTCGCTTGCCAGACGCCCCAGGGCACGTCCACCGACACCCCGCCGCCGCCTCCGCGCGACACCGCGGAGACCACCACCTCCTTCACGCTGCCGCCCGCCGATCTGGTGGCTGGGGCACCGCTGGTGGCCGCCGCCGAGGGCGATCTGATCCTGCCCATCGGCACGCCCCTGGGCGGCTACACGGCTCGCTGCCTGTGCATGGCCGGCATCTCCAGTCAAGACAGCCGCGACTCGCACTACGCCAACGGCTTCGCCGTGAGCACCGGCGTGCAGACCTACCCGACGATCAAGGTCATGTGGATCGCCAACGGCGACGACCACCTGGTGATCACCAAGACCGACAGCATCTACTCCTTCGACGGGCTGGTGGCGGCCATCACCGACCGCCTGGAGCGCAGTAGTGGGGTCCCCCTCGCAGGCCGGGTGATCCACACCGCCAACCACAGCCACAGCAGCTTCGGCACCTTCAGCGACCAGCCCACCTTCTACCTGGGCTCCGACACGCTGGTGCGGGAGAACTTCGATCGGATGGCCGACCAGATCGCCGAGGTGGCGATGGAGGCCTACGACGAGCTCGCGCCGGGTCGGATCGGGGTGGGCTGGGGGGTCGACTGGGACCCGGCCGACGAGGTGTACAGCGACCGGCGCGGGGAGAACAACGAGCTGGCGGTGTGGCCCGACGCTGAGCCCGGCATGGGCAAAGACCCCCACCTCGGCATCATCCGCCTCGACGACGCAGCTGGCGAGCCCATCGGGGTGGTGGTGAACTTCGGCATGCACGGCATCATCGGCTCCGAGCAGTCGCCGATGGTGTCGGGCGACTCCGGCGCCCACCTCGAGACCTACCTCGAGGAGAGCTTCGACCGCGATGTGGTGGTGATGTTCGCCCAGGGCTCCGGCGGCGACGCCTCGCCGCGCGGGCGCGGCGACGACGACTTCGCACGGATGGAGTCCATCGGGGCCCTAGCCGTCGACAAGATTCGCCCGATCATCGACAGCACCCCCACCGCGGCCGACCCCATCACCCTCGAGACGGTGTCGCGGCACATCCCCATCGTGCACGACGAGATCGCGGTCACCCGCAACGGCACCGTCGACTGGCGCTACACCCCCTACGATCCCGACGCGACCCCCGACGACGTGGTCTACGAGAGCAACGGCGACCTGATCACGCCCCTCGACGAGTTCAACGTGCCCTACGGGGCCCTGTTCTGCGGCTCCGACGCGGGTCTGGGCGGGCTGCTCGGGGGCGATGTGTTCTCCGAGGCCGACGAGTACGTCAACTGCATCGACGTCGAGGCGCTGATCCCGCTGGTCGAGTACACCTTCGGCCTCGAGGAAGACTCGGTGCCGCTGCCGCTGCCCGAGTCGCTGAAGGCCGGCACCACCGTCACCCGCCTCGGTCCGGTCCCCACGCTGCTCCCGGGGGGCACCACCGTCACCGACGACCTGCTGCTGGGCTTCTTCCCGGGCGAGGCCACCGCGATGTACGGCGAGCAGTGGCGCCGCCGGGTGCGCGACGAGCTGGGCGACGCCCAGGCGATGATGATCAGCTACAGCCAAGACCACGAGGGCTACCTGCTGATCCCCGAAGACTGGCTGCTGGGCGGCTACGAGCCCGACATCAGCCTGTGGGGCCCGCTGGCGGCGGAGCACACCATGGAAGGGGTGCTGCAGGCGGCGAGCGAGGTCTTGTCGACCTCGGTGCGGGAAGACCCGGATCCCGAGGGGCTGTACACCCCCACGACCTACCCCGACCGTCCCCTCGAGGTGCACACCCCCGACAGCACGCCCCGCGCGGGCACGCGGATCACCGAGGCCCTCACCGACCCCGAGCGTCTGTGGTCGCACTTCCACCGCAACGGTGACGTGCCCACCGAAGAGCTGATCATCCCCAGCGAGGTGCCGCGGGTGCAGGGCGTGGTGCAGCTGGCCTGGGAGGGCGGCGACCCGGCGGTCGACAGCCCTCGGATCACCGTGGAGCGCATGGAGGGCGGTAGCTGGGTCCCCCTCACCTCGCGCACGGGGCGGCAGATCACCGAGGCCGACCATGACATCTTGCTGGGCCACACGCCCTACCCGCTGACCCCGGCGACCGACGAGCAGGAGCACCGCTACTGGGCGGCGTGGCAGGCCGTCGGCCACGTGCACGGCAAGCGCGACCTGCCGCTGGGCACCTACCGGCTGAAGGTAGAGGGCCAGCGCTACACGGGCACCGAGACCACCTGGCCCTTCACCACCGAGCCCTACGAGCTGACGACTGAGTCCTTCGAGGTGGTGGAGGCCGAGCTGGCCCTGGCCGTCGACAAGGTGGGGCTGACGGTGTCGCTGCCCGGTCCCGAGCTGGGCTGGCGGCTCATCGATGTCGACGGCGAGGCGCTGGGCGACAACCCTGTCCACGAGGCGGTCGAGGTCACCGTGGAGCTCGGCGATGGCACCACGGAGGCGACCACCGTGACGCCGGTGCCGGAAGGGGGCCTGTCGCGGCTCGAGGTCGACCTGACCGACGTGGTGCGGGTCGAGGTCGTCGACGCCTACGGCAACGCGGGTGCCATCGACCTACCCTGAGGCCAGATCAGTCGTAGGCCAGCGTGAGCTGCCACGGGCCCAGGGGTGCATCGGGGTCGGGGGTGCTGCCGCTCTCTCCCCACGTGCCGATGCGGATCTCGTACCTCTCGCCGGCGCGCACCTCGATGGGCATCGTTCCGTCGGTGGCGCTGCCGCGGTCGGGCCCGGTGAACGCGGTGCCCGTGTCGATCTCGGGGGCGCTGACTCGGTACCAGGCCAGCTCGAAGGGCTGGCCGTCGAGGTCGGTATCGATGGTGGCGGTCACGGTGCCGTCGGCGATGGCCGTGAACCGGACGACATCGAGGTCCCATGAAGGAAAGTAGGCCTCCTTCACGCCGTAGTACCCACTGCCTCCGTAGGTGCTCGACGGTTCGTACTGGTAGTGGCGCGCCTCGAGCTCACCACACACCGACGCGGGGAAACTGACGTCGACCGGGTCGTCGATGCCGCCTTCCGTGTGGCTCACCTCGCAAGGAACGGTGGGGCTCGTCGTGCCCCCCGAGTCGCCGGTCGACGCCGTAGGGGCGGGGGTTGGGTTGGTGGGCACCGGGGTGACGGGCGTGGTCGAGCTGTCTTCGGTCGATTCGGTCGACGGCTCGGCGGGGTCGAACGGCACGGCCTTGTTCGTGGAGCATGCCACCCCGGCCAGCCAGATTGCGTATCTCAATCGTTGCCTCTCGCACGCACCCTAGCCGCCCCCTGTGCCACTGGCTCAGGCGCTCTGCTGCTGGCCGTCGCGCTCGATGGCCAGCACGGCGTCGTGGACCGTGGCGACCATGTGGTCGCTGGGCAGGGGCACGTGGGCCGCGGCGAGGGCGTCGCGCACGGGCCCGGGAGCGGCCGCCAGCCAGGTCTGCACGCCCTGGTCCTGGAGCGCTTCGATGAGCTCCTGGAAGGTCGACAGGGCCTGCGCGTCCATGCTGCCGATGGCCGAGCCGTCGAGGACCATGTGGGCGGTGGTGGGCTCGACGGCGTCGAGCACGGTCTGCTTGAGGAAGGCCGTGTTGGCGAAGTACAGCGGCGCGTCGATGCGGAGCGCGACGATGTTCTCCACCGTCTCGGCGTTGGGGAACCGCAGCACGTTGCGGTACACGCCGCCGGGCAGGCGGCCCAGGCGGGCGACGTGGGGGCGGCTGGTGCTCCAGATGAACCAGATCAGGCTGCCAGCGACACCCAGGGCGATGCCCGGCTCGATGCCCAGCACCAGGGTGGCCACGAAGGTCAGGGCCATGGCGGCCAGATCGGGGCGGCTGACCTTCCACAGGTGGCGCGCCTCGGCCACGTCGATGAGCCCGACGACGGCGGTGAGGATGATCGCGGCGAGCACGGCCTTGGGCAGCATCGTGAACAGCGGCGTGAGGAACAGCAGGGTGAGGGTGACGGCGGCGGCAGTCACGAGGCTCGCCACCCCCGACACGGCGCCGGCCTGGGCGTTCACCGCCGTGCGGCTGAAGCCACCGGTCACCGGGTAGCCGCGGAACACGCTGCCGAGGAGGTTGGCAGTGCCGAGGGCCAGCAGCTCCTGGTCGGCGTCGATGGCGTAGCCCTCTTCGCGGGCGAAGCGCTTGGCGACCGAGATGCTCTCCATGAACCCGACCAGCGAGATGGTGATGGCGGTGGGGAGCAGCTGCACCAGGGCGCTCTGGTCGAAGGAGGGGAGGGTCAGGGCAGGCAGCCCCTGGGGGACCTCACCCACGATGCGCACCCCGTGAGCGTCGAGGCCGAAGCCCCACACGGCCAGCGTCGCGCCGACGACCACAATCAGGAAGCGAGGCACCCGAGGCGCCCAGCGCTTCAGCACGACGAGGGCGGCGATGGACAGCACCGCGATGGCCACGGTGGGGCCGTGGATCTCGCTGGCGTGCTCGACCACCTTCCACAGCGTCTCGTGGACGTGGTGGGAGCGAGGCAGCGAGATGCCCAGCACGTGGCCGAGCTGGCTGCTGCCGATGATCAGGGCTGCGGCGGAGGTGAAGCCGGCGATGACCGGGTGGCTGAGGAAGCGCACCAGGAAGCCGACGCGGAGCATGCCCATGCCGGTCTGGATGAGGCCCACCATCGCCATCAGCATCGCGGCGAGGCCGGCGGCGCGGGCGGGGTCGCTGCCCATCTCGGACAGCCCGCTGGCCACCAGCAACGACACCATGGCCACAGGGCCCACGGCCAGCTGTCGGGAGGTCCCCATCAGGCCGTAGACGAACAGCGGCACGGTGGAGGCGTACAGGCCGATGATTGGGTCGAGGCCGGCGAGCAGGGCGTAGGCCATGGCCTGGGGAACGAGCATGACCGCGGTGGTCAGGCCGGCAGGGACATCACGGCGTAGGTCGATGGCTCCCTCGTCGTGCTGACGCACGAGGGGGATCCAGCGTGCGAGATTCGCGCGCATGGGAAGCTCCGATGCTTGGCTCCGAGGAGCCGGGAGGTCAGGCGTCTTGGGCGGGGGCGGGGCTCTTGCTCGCCGCCAGCGCCCGGTCGGCGGCCTGGAAGAGGAGGATGCCGGCGGTCAGCGACACCATGAACACGATGGCGTGGGGGCTGGCAGAAGACAGCGACACCATCCCCGGGCCGGGGCAGTAGCCGCCCAGGGCCCAGCCGATGCCGAACAGCCCGGCGCCGACGACGAGTCGGGCGTCGATGTCGCGACGCGAGGGCACGCCGAATTGGTGGGCGAACACCGGCGAGGGCCGCTGCAGCACCAGACGGAACAGGATGAAGTGGACCCCGATGGCGCCGACCATGACCAGCGCGAGGGAGGGGTCCCATCCATCCGCGAGGTCGAGGAAGGCGATGACCTTGTCGGCGCGGGTCATCCCCGACACGGCGAGGCCGGTGCCGAACAGAAGGCCGGCGGTCAGTGCGGCGAAGAGGGCCTTCACAGGACACCCCCCGTGAGCAGCTGGATCAGGGTGGCGGTGAGCATTCCGGTGGTCATGAAGGCCGCGGTGGCGACCAGGGAGCGACGGGACAGTCGGCTGATGCCGCACACCCCGTGGCCGCTGGTGCAGCCGTTGCCCATCGTGACGCCGACGCCGACGATCAGCCCTGCGATCGCGGTGAGGCCGACCGAACGCTGAGACGAGACCTCGACGGCGCCGGGCACGAGCCAGGAGAAGAGCAGACCGGCGAGCAGCAAGCCGCCGACGAAGGCGACGCGCCAGTCGCGGTCGCCCTCTACGCCGGGGAGCAGGCCCTTGTAGATGCCGCTGATCCCAGCGATACGGCCATGGCTCATCATCAGCAGGGACGCTGCGAGACCGATCAGCGCGCCGCCGCTGAGGGCGGAAACGGGTGTGAACGTGGTCATCGGAGTCCTCCGGTTGGGGCGTGGTGGTCGGGCCCCGCTGCTACGGTCGTATCGTCGACCGCACGAGAGGCGTCAGGCACGACACAACAGGACGAGGTGAGCTGAGGAGTTCGGGGTGCAGGTGCGGATCGAGACCGCATGGTGCCTCCGGGGCGTTGCCCTTCGTAAGTGCAAGCGCTGTGCCACCTATCGGCACGGGATCCCGACGGACTCATGTTGCATTTTGAGTCACCGATGATGCAGCTTCCGCCACGTGGGGCCAGACGGGTCAGCTTGCGTCGCTGTCTTCGTCGGGTAGTCGTAGGGTCGCCTGCTGGCTCGGGCGGAGGGTCGGGGCCGCGCTCGGCACGGCCCCCAGGCGCGGCGCACCTCCCTCCTCCGACAGCGGCTCCACGTAGGCATCGTCGAGCTCGGCGAGCTCGCTGACCACGTACAGCGCCACGGGCCCGTCGGTGTCGGGTGCGGGGGCCACGCGGGTGAGCTTGTCGGCGAAGAAGGTGCGAGCCAGGTGGGCCAGCAGCTTCACGGGCCCGCGCATGGCGTCGACATCGTCGGTGGCGAGCAGGTGGATGGCGCTCTCGCTGCCGACGGTGGCCGGCTGCACGCCCGCTGGGAGCACCTCGAGGCGAAACGACGAGGCGTCGTCCATGGCGGCGTAGGCTTGTCGCTTGATGGTGGCGTCGAGCATGCGATCATCCTTCCATGATCGAAGGCTTCTCGAAACAGGCGCTGACCTTTCACTCGACGACACGGGAGGTCTTCGTCGGCGGCTCGGGGCCGCCGATCGTGGTCCTTCACGAGGTCCCAGGCCTGCATCCGGGGGTGGTGAGCTTCGCACGCCGGCTGACGGCTGCGGGTTTCCAGGTGTGGATGCCCTCCTTGTTCGGGACGGTCCTGCGGCCGGTCGGTCTGCGCTACACCGCGTCGAGTCTGCGCATGGCGTGTGTGTCGCGCGAGTTCACCACCTGGGCGCTGGGGCGCTCCAGCCCGATCGTGCAGTGGCTGCGGGCGCTGTCCGCCCATGCCCACGAGGTGTCGGGTGGGCAGCCCGTCGGCGCCATCGGGATGTGCCTGACGGGGGGCTTCGCCCTGGCGATGGCGGTCGACGAGCACCTCGCGGCCCCGGTGCTCAGCCAGCCCTCGTGCCCGTTCGCGCTCACACCGGCCCGAGCGCGGAGCATCGACTGCTCTGCCGAGGAGCTCGATGTGGTGCGGCAGCGTGGCGTGTGCGTGCTGGGGCTGAGGTTCACCGGCGACCGGATGGTGCCGACCAGCCGCTTCCGCTTCCTGCGCGACACGCTGGGCGACCGCTTCGAGGCCTTCGAGATCGACTCGTCGCTGGGATCGGGCATCAAGCCCTGGGCCCACTCGGTGCTCGGTGTCGACTTCGTCGACGAGCCGGGTCACCCCACGGTCGCGGCCCTGGAGCGGGTGCTCGGCTTCTTCGGAGAGCACCTGCGCTGACGGACCTCCGTCGCCGACCTCCGTCGGGGTAGGCCACGATCCCGTGCTGGTCGATGGCCCGGCCTTTGCTCGGGGCGGGCGCGGAGGTGGCATGCACCCGGTGACACGCCTGTGCGGGAGCTTCGTGGTGGGGGTGGTGGTGGCGCCGTGGGCGGGCGCCGGGCCCTGGATTCCCCTGGTGCTGGCATCGCTGGCGGCAGCGCTTCCCCGGGGAGGAGCGGTGGGACTTCGTGGCGCGCTGGTCGCGCTGCTGGCAGGCATCGCGGTGGCCCACGGCGAGCCGCCGGGCCCGCTGCTGGCGGACGAGGTGGTGGTGGTGGGGGCTCGGGTGGGGGCGGGCACCGGCCGGGTCGGCGATGTGCGGGTGACGCGCTGGCGAGCCATCGGCGGCCCCTGGCACCAGGCGGAGGGGCGGGTGCGGGTCGACTTCGGGCAGCGCCCGCCTGCGCTGGGCACGCGGGTGCTGGTCGAGGGCCCGGCGCGGCGGCTGACGCCCCGGGGCCTGCCCGGGGGGCCCGACGATCTGGTGGCGGCGAGCCGGGTGGGGGTGCGGTCGCGGGTGCGGGCGCGGGGGTGGCGGGCGCTGGGTCCTGCGCGGTCGCCGCAGGGCCCGACCCACGACCCGTCCGGTCTGCTGCGCGCCCTGGCCCTCGGCGACCGAAGCGGGGTGTCGGAGCACACGGTGGAGGTGCTGCGCCGCACGGGCACGTCGCACCTGCTGGCCATCAGCGGGTTCCACGTGAGCGTGGTCGCGATGATGGCGGGCGCCGTCGCGGCCCGGGTGCGGCGCGCGGCGGCGGTGGCGGTGCCCAGCGGGCTTCCGCCGTGGGAGCTCGTGGTCGGGGTCGCGGCGGCCATGGCCTACGCGTGGGCGGCCCAGGCGCCGCTGTCGGCCCAGCGAGCCGCAGGGCTGCTGCTGCTGGGGGCAGTGGGGCGTGGGCTGGGGCGCACGGTGGCAGTGGAGCCGCTGCTGGGGCTGGTGGCGGTGGCGGTGCTCCTCGGCGACCCCGCGGCGGTGTCCACGCCCTCGTTCCAGCTGTCCTTTGGTGCGGTGGTGGGGTTGGTGCGGCTCGGAGGGCCTCTCCTGGAGCGGCTGCCAGGCGGGCGCCTCCGTCCGCTGTCGGCCAGCGTCGCGGCGACCGTCTCGGCGACCGCAGGCACCTTTCCGGCGGCGGCGTGGTGGTTTCAGGAGCTGGCGCCGCTGTCGCCGGTGGCCAACCTCGTCGCCCTGCCCCTGACGAGCGCCGTGCTGGTGCCCGCCGCCGCAGTGGCCAGCTTCGGCCCCGAGCCCCTCGCGGGGCTGGCGGGCGTCGTGGGGAGCTGGGGGGCGAGCCTGCTGGTGGCCTGCCTCGAGCCGATGGCGGTGACGCCGTTCCGGCCGGCGGTGGGGGTGATGGGCTGTGGGGCGCTGTGGGTGGGGCTCGGGCTGCTGCCGCGGTGGCCGGGGGCAGCGGCGGCGCTCACGGTGGTGGCCCTGGCGGTGCGGGGGGTGCCGCAGGTGCACAGCACGACGTTCCTGTCGGTGGGGCAGGGCGACGCCACGCTGGTCGAGTTCGCCGACGGGCGACGGTGGCTGGTCGACGGGGGCCCGCCCGGGGGAGCGGTCGCGGCGTGGCTGCGACGGCGCGGGGTGCGTCGCCTCGACCAGGTGGTGATCACGCACAACCAGCGCGACCACCTGGGGGGCTTGCTGCCGGTGGTGCAGACGCTGCGAGTGGGTCAGCTGGCAGTGTCGTCCCACGACAAGCTGGGGGTGCTGCGCGACGCGGCGCGTCAACGCGGGGTGCCGGTCGTGTCGGCCGGCGGGCTCCATCCGGTGGACGGCTTCGAAGGGGGTCCCAACGATCGCTCGGTGGTGCTGTCGGTGGGCGGCGTGTTGCTTACGGGCGACATCGAGGCAGCCGGCGAGCGGGCGGTCGCGGCCACCGTCGGTCCCCACGAGGTGCTGAAGGTACCGCACCACGGGAGTCGGTCGAGCTCGTCGGCGGGCCTGCTCGCGGCGACGCGCCCTTCGGTGGCCGTGGTGTCGGTGGGGCGGCACAACCCTTTCGGGCACCCCCACGACGCGGTCCTCGCCCGCTACGCCCGGGCGGGGATCGCCGTGCTGCGCACCGACCGACACGGCACCCTGGTGCGTCGGGGTCGTCGCTGGTGGGGATGGCAGCAGGGCCGAGGCTGGCAGCGGCTGATCCCGATGTCAGGCGGTGGGCCCCTCGATGCGGGCGCCGATGGCCTTGCGCGCCGCCGCCCGGCGAGCGCCGACGAGGAAGACGGCCACCGCCGCCGCCGCGAGCAGCAGGCTCATGCCCTGAGAGAAGGTGAGGGTCTGCCCCAGAACCGACTCGAGGAACCAGCCACGGTCGAGGTCGCCGCGGAAGAACTCGAGCCCGGCACGGGCCGCCGCGTACAGCGACAGGTAGAGCAGCATGACCTGCCCGTCGAACGACCGGTGGCGGTAGAACAGGTTGCACAGCGCGGCGATGGCGAACAGCGCGCCGGCCTCGTACAGCTGCACCGGATGGAGCGGCACGCCGTGGGGAGCGAGGGAGTTCTCTGGAAAGGTCACGGCCCATGGGCTCGACGACGGCTCGCCGTAGCAGCAGCCCGCGGCGTAGCAGCCCAGGCGGCTGATGCCGTGGGCCAGGGGAAAGGCCGTGGCCATTACGTCCCACATCGCAAAGACGGGCATCCCCCAGCGACGCATCAGCGCGAAGCCCAGCGGGAAGCCGACGACGAAGGCGCCGTAGAACACCAGCCCGCCGCCACGGATGTTGAACAGGTCGGTGAAGCTGTGGATGGTCTGCGGGTTCTGCACGACGAACACGAGGCGCGCGCCCAGCAGCGACAGCACCGCGAGCCAGAAGATGAGGTCGGCCATCTGGTCGAGAGACACGCCGATGGCTCGGGCGCGCACCAGCACGATCCCGGCCCCCACGAGGAAGGCCACGCCGCCGAGGAAGCCGTAGGTGTGGATCGGCAGGCCGCCGAGCTCGAAGAGGATGGGGTGCATGGCGAAGGCTAACCGGCCCCGTCGCCGGGCAGGGTCGGCACGAACTCGACCCGGCCCACCACGCCGTCGCTGTCGACGTGCCAGCGAGTGGCCCCGTCGTCGGTGAGCTCCTCGATCTCGCCCAGGGGGCTCCAGGCGACGAGGGTGCCGCCGCTGGGCAGCCGGCGGGCGTCGCCGAGGAAGTCGATGTAGCGGCCCCGGGGCTCGGGCTGCGACCACACCACCTGGTAGCGCCCTTCCTCGGGCAGGAACTGGAGCTCGACGAGGCGCGAGGCCTCGTCGGTGTGGCTTCGGTTGTCGAAGACGAGGGCGCGGTCGGCCCAGGCGTGGGTGAGGTGGCCGTGGAAGGTCAGGGCGTCGTCGGTGGCGGGCGTCAGGGTGGTGTCGCGGCCACCGGCCTGCCACACGAACTGGTCGTCGCGAACGTGCACCAGTGCGTCGAGGTAGCGGGGCAGGATCAACCAGCCGTCGTCGAAGGGAACCAGCGAGTTGCTGTGCGTCCACTCCACCGCGCCAGGCAGGAAGCTGGGCAGCTGCGCGTGGCTGCACGGGCTGTACGGCGTGAAGGGGTAGTGGTCGAAGAAGGCGAAGCCGTCGCTCAGCTCGCCGGTGTCACGGTCGAGGACGCGCACGACGTCGGACGCGGTGGGCACGGTGGGGAACAGCCCGATGACCAGGTCGTCGTCGACCTCGTGGGCGAGGTAGTGCAGCTCGCTGCCCACCTCGACGACCTCGTGATGCAGCCCGGGGGTGGACCACACCTGCGCCGAGCGGCCGTCGAAGGTGGTGATCCCGACCCTCGCCTGGTCGGGCTGCAGGTTCCACCCGGTGACCGCCCACAGCACCCCCGCTCCGTCGGCGGACAGCCGAGCTCGCACCAGCTTGCGACCCTCGTGGGCCGGCACCCACCACACCGGCCGCCCCTGCCCGTCGATGACCACGGCGTAGCCGGTGAGGGTGGGGTGGTCGTAGAGGTTCGCGAGCACGTAGCCTCCAGCGACCTCGGATCCCTCGTGGGACTCGGCGAGGCTCAAACTGGCGAGCAGCGACGGAGGCTCCGCGGTGCGCAGCGTGTCGGTGGCCAGCCCGTCGTCGGTGTGCACCGACAGCAGCCAGTCGGTGGCCGGGGCCAGGCCCACCACATCGAGGGGAGGCAGCACGTCGTGGTAGCGGTGGACCTCGCTCCCAGCGAGCAGCTCGACGGTGGCTGGCTCGGCGGGGGCCCAGCTCACCGCGAAGACGTTGTCGACGTGGGCGCTCGGCTCGACCTGCAGCGCGAGGGCGGCGGTGTCGGCGCCCGGGCCCACGGGCTCGGGCGTGGGCGTGCATGCCAGCAGGGTCCACCACATAAGGCCCACATAGCCCCCCCGACGTCGCGCGGCCCGCCCCGAGGCCGTGGAGGGAGGGATCAGCGCGTGTGGAAGGAGGCGTGCAGGGCGAGCTCGGTCACGACCGAGGTGTCGTCACCGTCGAACAGGGCGCTGGCTTCGACGGCCGCGCGGATGTCGGCGCGCAGATCGGCCCAGAACTCGGCCACCATCTGGGCGTCGCTGGTGGTGTCGACGCCGGTGGAGAAGGCACTGAGCAGTGCGTCGATCTCTACGCCGAGGTCGCCGGTGGGCAAGGTGTCGACCTCGCCGTCGACCCAGGCCTGCACGACGTCGGTGGTCAGGAGCGTCTGCACCTCCGCGAGGGCGATCATCTCGGCCTCGAGGGTGTCAGACAGCGTGACGAAGGCGCCGACGGCCTGCTCGCGGCTCGATGCGTAGTACACGTCGGCCCACACGTCGGCGGCAGCGGTCGCGACGGTGCCGCCTCGCTGCATGGTGTCGGCGGTCAGCGACAGGGCACTGGAGGTCGCCCACGCCTCGGTGCGCATCGAGCCTCGAAGGGCTTCGTCGGCGAGCATGGCGTCGAGGGTGTCGTCGGTGCTGATGGCCAGCTGGTAGGCAAGCGCGGCGCTGCTGTGGGCGTCGGCGACCTGCTGGGCGGTCATGCCCTGGGTCTGCAGGGCCGTGTCGACCGAGGCGTAGGCCGTCGCCCAGGTGTCGAGGGAGTGGCCCTGGGTGCGCAGGTCGTCGCTGAGCTGCTGCGAGGCGGTGACCCCGAGCAGGTAGTAGCTGGAGGCGTCGCCCGTCCAGCCGGCGAGTCGGAGGCTGTGGGTTCGGGCCTCCATGGCCGCGTCGGCGGCGGTGGACAAGCTGGCGATCAGGGCCGCGTCGGCGTCGGCTGCTACGCGGTCGTAGGCCTGCAGGGCGACGCCACCATCGATGAAGAAGCGGATGTCGGTGAGGTTGCCTGCGTAGGGGTTGCCCTCGGAGCGGGTGCGGTCGAGCCACACCAGGACCTCGAGGGTGGCCTCGGGATCGAGGCGAACCTCTCGGGTCGCGTCGGCGGCGCGGCCGGTCTCTTCGACCACGTTGGACACGACGAGTTCGCCGCGGGCATCGACGGCCTGCACGACGGTGAAGCCTCTCGTCGTCTGGACGGAGGGGGCCTCGATGGCGAACTGGCCGTCGGCCTGGACATCGGCGGTGCCGATGAGGGCCATGCTGCCGTCGTCAGCGACAGACCAGGCCTCGACGGTCGTGGCCTGGTCGAGGTCGACCGAGCCGCTGGCCGTGCGCGCCTCGCTGACATCGCCCTCGATGGTACCCGTGTACATGACGTCGTAGTCATCGGGGGGGCTGTCGTCGTCGGGGGTGCCCTGACAGGCGACGATGGCGGCGGCAAAGAGGGGAGTGAGTACGTAGGTAGGGGTCTTCATGGGGAGCTCTCGTATCTGTGTGGAATGGGGACCGTGGGGTCGTCGGCGTCGCGGGGATCAGTGCCGCGAGGCGACCACGTCGGTCGGGGTGGATTGGGCGCTGATCTCGAGCACGTCGGGGTCGAGCGCGGGCACGATGCGCACTTCGGCGCGGCGGTTGAGCTGCATGGCGACGGGTGCGTTGGCGGCACGGGGCTCGCCTTCCGCTGCACCGATGGCCTGCAGACGCCAGGAGGCGACCCCGTGCCGGGTCAGCGCGTCGTGAACCGCCAGCGCCCGCGCCAGCGACAGCTCCTGGTTGTGGTCGTAGGGGCCGTCGATGACGGGCCGCTCGTCGGCGTGGCCCTCGACCTGCACCTTCAGGTCGGGGTGCCGCCGTAGCGTGCGCGCCATGCGACGGACTGCGCGGCGCTGATCGGGCGACAAGACGGCGGAGTTCGTGTCGAAGGTGATGCGCTCGGCGAAGGCGAGGTACACCCCCTCTTCCGAGACCACGACATCCATGATGTCCCGATCGAGCTCACGATCGACGGACTGAAGGAGCTCGCGGGTGTCGCTCGGACCCGCGCTGGGCAGCTCGTCGGCCAGGGCGGGGAGCGTCAGGGTGAGCAGGGTGGCAAGGGCGAACATCGAACCTCCGGGGTGGGGAGGGCCACCATCGGCCGCTCCCGTCATGGAGATGATGTATGTACCTTTTTATTAGAATGCAAGACAATGAAATGCATCGCTAGGCGGGCACGACCTCGCCGCCCGTGTCGAGCCACAGGAACAGGCTCGCTCGGGAGCTCACGCCCAGCCGCTCCTGCAGTGCCTGGAGGGCCAGCTCGGCCTGCAGCCCGTTCGCGTCGCTGGCGGAGGCCAGATCGGCCGTGGTGCGGTGCCCCGCGCGGAGCGCCCGCGCGAGTCGCACCTGCAGGGCCGTGCCCGCGAGGCGGGGGGTCGGTGGCACGAGCTGTTCCCGCATCTCGTCGCTTAGCCACACCTTCCCCTCGCGCACACGGTGCACGGCCTCGAGGAGGACCTGGAAGGGCTCGTCTTTCATGACGTAGCCGAGGGCACCGGCCGCCATGGCGCGCTCGGCGAACAAGCTCTCCTCGTGGCCCGACAGCATCAGCACCATCATGGAGGGGTAGGAGGCCCGGCAGGCCTTCGTCAGCTGGACGCCGTCAGGCCCGTTCTTGAGCACCAGATCGACGAGCAACAGGTCGAAGGAGGCCTCGGCCAGAAGCTCCAAGGCCTCGGCGGCGCTGCCGGCCTCGGCGGCGATCTCGACATCGGGAACGAGGGCGAACAGGGCCTTGAGGCCCTCGCGGACGGCGGCATGGTCGTCGACGAGGAGCACGCGGGTGGCAGGGGTGGTGGTCACGTCGCGTCCTGTGAGGGGGGGGGGACCAGGGTAGTATTGCACCATAGTGTGGGCAATGGAATGGGCCCACTGGGCTGCGGCCAACGTGAGTCTCTCGGTTGGCGGTGTGGGTCGACAAGAAGGTAAAGCACTCTGTCGGATGCTGATCTGATCATAGGGAGGCGTGGGGGCCGTCGACAACACGAGGGTTCGGCGGCATGCGGTGGTCAGGCTGTCTCTCAGTCAGTAGGTTGGGAAGCATGATCGGCAGTGCCACAGACCGCTTTCGTCCCCTCCGGATGATCGGAACGGGAGGAGCCGCCAACGTGTGGCTGGTCGACGACCTGGAGCGCGGCGACGCGGCGGCGCTCAAGGTGGCCCATGCCGGCACCACCGAGCGCGCCGACCTGGTGGAGCGGTTCGAGCGGGAGGCTGCACTGCTGGAGGCCCTCGACCACTCCAGCGTGCTGGCGTTGCGGGCGCGCTCGGTCCCAGGGGAGCAGCCCCGTCCGTGGATGGCGGTCGACTACATGGCGCGCGGCAGCCTCGCCGACATCCTGCTGCGAGAAGAGCGACCGGAGCCCGTGCAGGTGGTGGAGTGGACGCTCCAGCTGCTCGATGCGCTGTCCTACCTGCATGGCGTGGGCATCGTTCATCGCGACATCAAGCCCGACAACCTGCTGATCGATGCCGATGGCTGCGCTGTGCTCGCCGACCTGGGCATCGCGCGGCTGCCCAACTCCAACCACACCGCCCAGGGCAGCGTGTTCGGCACGCCGGCGTTCATGTCCCCCGAGCAGCTCGAGGATGCCTCCCTGGTGGGCACGGAGACCGACGTGTACGCAGCGGGGGTGGTGCTGTTCAACGCGATCAGCCGCGCGAGCGGAATGCAGCTGCTGCTGGCGTCGAAGCGTCGACAGGCGCTGCGACGCCTGCCTGGTTCGCTGCGCGCCGTGGTCGACCGGGCCACGCGCCACCGCCTCCGCGAGCGCTACGCCACGGCCGATGCCATGGCGGCCGACCTCGCCGATGTGCTCGATGAGCTGAGCTACCAACCGTGACCGACTCGACCCCGAGGTCCCGATGAATGAATGCGCCGATCAGACCCTCGCGTCGATCGCGTCGGCGGCTCGACACGATCTGAAGCAGTCCCTTCACGTGGTGAGCCTCTACCTCCAGCTCGCGGAGGCGCAGCTCCCCGAGGAGCATCCCGCTGCGGCGGCCCTCGGGCGCGCGACGGCCGCCCTCGATCAGCAGCGCGCCTTGATTCGCCGCCTCCGTGAGGTGGCGGAGGTGCCCGGGCCGGTCAAGGGCCGGGCCGAGCTGGTGGGGGCGGTGGAGCGCTGTGCGGAGGCCCATCCGTCGACGCGGCTGCAGGGGGATCTGAGCGAGCGCTGGGTCCCCCTTCCCACGGGTCGACTCGACCAGCTGCTGGCCTACCTGCTGGGGGCGGCGGCGGGGGGAGGCGCCGACCTTCGGCTAGAGCTGTCGGAAGACGGCGAGCAGGCGGTGGTGACGGTTCGCGGCGGGCTGTGCTCTGTTGCTGACGTACCGTCGTGGACGGATGAAGAGAGCGAGGCACAGCGGTGGCTGCTCGGGCGGCTCGCAAGGGCCTCTGGCGCCCAGCTCACGGTCACCGAGGGAGACGACGCGACGTGCTGGCGCCTGGTGTTGCCCTAGATCGCCTTCAGAGCTGACGCAGGAAGGCCTCGATCACGTCGAGGTCGCTGCCCTTGTCGAGGTAGTGGTCGAAGCCGGCCTCGGTGGCCTGCTGCGCCACGGTGCGGTCCGACGACGACATCGCTGAGAAGCGCACGCCACGGTGCGCCTTGCGGGCCTCGCCGACCCACTGCAGAGCATGGCCGTCGGGAAGGCGCAGGTCGGACAGCACGACCTCGGGCCAGGCCGTGGCGAGGGCTTCGTTCGCAGAGGCGAGGGTGTCGGCGCGCTGCACGCTGTGGCCGGCCTGCTCCAGCATCACCTCGAAGAGCATCGCCAGATCGTCATTGTCTTCGATCAACAGCACGCGTGCCACCCGGCCTCCCAGCGCATGGTAGCGCGGGAGTCGCTCGATCGGTCGCGGGTGGCGCGATAGCTGGCGCCATGCCTGACCGCCCTCCTCCCCTGGTTGTCGGCCTCGCTGGTGGAACGGCCTCCGGCAAGTCGACGATGGCGCGCGCCCTGCTCGAGATGCTCGGTGACCGCGCGGCCCTGTTGCCCCACGACGCCTACTACCGGTCGCTGCCGCCGGAGCGGTCTCCCGACAGCTGGAACTTCGATCACCCTGATGCTCTGGAGACGGAGCTGCTGGTGCAGCACGTCGACTCGCTGCTGGCGGGGGAGCATGTGCACGTGCCGACCTACGAGTTCGCACACCATCGCCGGGCGCCTTCGTCGGCCTGGGTGGAGGTGGCCCCGCGGCCCGTGGTGGTCGTGGAGGGCATCCTGGTGCTGGCCGACGCCGCGCTGCGGGATCGCATGGACGTACGCGTCTTCGTCGAGACGCCCGACGATGTGCGGCTGGTGCGCCGCATCCGCCGCGACATCGAGGAACGAGGCCGCACGGTCACCGAGGTCCTCGACCAATACCTGGCCACGGTTCGCCCGATGCACGAGGCGTTCGTGTCGCCTTCGCGCGACCACGCGCATCACGTGATGGATGGCACCCGCCCCGTGCACCAGCTGGTCGACCAGCTGTTGTCGCAGGCGCCCTCGCTGCAGCTCAGGGCAGCGAGCCCTTGAGGTCGTTCTTCTCTCGCTCGGGAACCCACGACTGACTGAGCTCCTTGACGGGCACGGCGTCGCCGGATGCCACTTCCACCATCATGGCGAGGTCGGGGCAGCCGCAGCTCTGGCAGACGATCATCATCTCGTGGGACGCCACCTCGATGCCCGCAGCCTCGAGGGCAGCCAGCACCCCCGCTTCGTCGGTCGGTGCGCCGTCGACGGGGTCTTGGCACTTGCGGCCGACGGCGACCTTCACCTTGGTGGGGGGAGCCTCGGGGGCCGCTCCGATGGCGGCCTGCACTTCCTCTTCGGAGGCGTCGGTGGTGATCAGGAAGGCCATTCGGGGGCAGGTGTTGCAGGCCTCGCAGGTGGCCATGGCCTCCATCGCCGACACCTGGATGCCCGCGGCGACGAGCTTGGCTTTCACGGCGGCGGCGTCGGCCGGCTCGCCCTCGGCGGGCTCGACGCACTGGGTGCCGATCTGGATGGTGACCGTGGCCGCAGGTGCCGGCTCCGGCTGGGGCTCCGTCTCACCCGACGAGGCGGGGCTTCCACAGGCGAGCAAGACAGCGAGCAGCGAAGTCATGGGGTTCTCCTCTGGGGTCCGAACGGACACGGTGCGCCCATCCTACACAGGCTCTGTCACTCGGGCTCGTCGAGCAAGCTCTTGAGCCACTCCGCGGAGTCGTCGTCGAGGCCGAGCTCGTCGGCGAGGTCGTCGACGACCTCGGCGGTCTCCGGCTCGTGGTCGACCACGCCGAGAGCGCCGGCCGACGCTCGGGGCTGTCTCGGCTCGTCGATCCAGGGCAGGTGGTGCGCGATCACCGCGCGCTCGTCGGGAAGCAGCAGCTCGAGGTAGCGGCCTCGGGTGAGCGCCGAGATGATGACGCGACCGCGTACGTGCTGCTCGAAGTCGGTGCCCGGGTCGGTGGGGATGGTGACGTCGAGCTGATCGGGGCCGTTCCAGGCCGTGCCCAGGATGCGGCTGCCCTGGGGGATGTCGGTAGGGACCGACCGAAGCTCCACGGTGGAGCGGATGGCCTGGGTGACCCTGCCGGCGATGGGGAGCAGCATGCGGGCGCCCAGCGGCTCGTCGTCGGGGGTGAGCAGCTGCAGGGCCACGCCCTCGACCTCGCCAGCGTCATCGATGGGCGCCAGCCGCACCGACACGGTGACCCGATCGACCTGGCGGGCCTCCAAGCGGAGCTCCACGGTGAGTCCGAGCATGGCTTCGTCTCCGTCGTGCTACGCCAGTGCCTAATCGCCGGGGAGGGACGCGGCTACGGACGGCCTGCGGCGCACAGACCGGATAGGAGCCGGCGATGCCTCGCCTGATCCCGGTCCTCCTGCTCGCCGCATGCACGTCGAGCGCCTCGCCTCTGCTGGTGGCCCACCGCACCGGGGCTGCCTACTGGCCCGAGAACAGCTCGACGGGGCTTCGTCAGGCGATGCACGAAGGCTTCGATGGCATCGAGGTCGACGTCGTGCTCACGGCCGATCTGGTGCCGGTGCTCCACCACGACCCGGCCGTCAGCGTCGAGCACTGCCGCCGCACCGACGGCAGCGCGGTGGCTCCCGACACGCTGATCCGCGATCTGACGCTCGACGAGCTGCAGGACGGCTACGTCTGTGGTGGGGTCCCCCTGGAGGAGTTCGAGCAGGCCCTGGTGGTGGGGGAGCCGATCGCCACCCTCGACGAGATGCTCGGGCTGCTGCGTGACATCGGGCCGGCCGACCAGTGGATCCAGCTCGACATCAAGCAGGAGCCAGGCATGACCCTGCCGCCGTCGGCCTACGCCGCTGCGGTGCTGGGCCGGTGGTTCGAGGCGGAAGTGCCCCAGCCTATGCACGTGTCATCGAATCTCCCCGACGTGCTGGAGGCCTTTCGCGACGAGGCGTCTTCGCGTCAGAAGTCGGTGGAGACGACCCTGATCTGGCCTCGGTTCCCGGTGGGTGAGTCGGTGAGCGGGGTGGCGCTGCAGCGGGAGGGCGCGGTGCTCTCCGGCAAGGAAGACTACGTCGTGCTGGCTCGCGAGGCGGGGGTCGACAACCTGGCGCTCAACTGGGAGCTGGCCTCGAAGCACCTGGCGGTGGCGGCGCACCGGGAGGGCATCGGCATCATGCTCTGGACACCCAACGACCCTGCGGTGATGGCCCGATTGGCGCGGCGATGGCCCGTCGACGTGCTGATCACAGACGTTCCCGGGGAGGCGCCGTGATGTGGTGGTGGGTGGGCCTCGCCCTGGCCAGGCCCATCGGCCTCGACCGGGTCGATGTGCTGTCGGAAGACCCTGGGAGCTTCCTCGACGAGCACGTCGCTCGCTTCGGCGCCAGCCCGACGGTCACGTCCATCCGCTTCGCCGAGCAGCTCAAGATCGTGGTGCGCCTTCCGTGGGAGGGGGTGCTGCTGGGGGTGAGCGCCGCGACCCAGTCGCTGTACGTCGAGGGGCGGGTCGTGGGTCCTGTCGGGGTCACGGGCGGCCTGCAGACGCGCATGGGCCTACCTCGGGGCGGCCTGGCTGGCGTGCATCTGCGCCAGGGGCCGGTGCGCATCGGGCTGTCGGCCAACGTGCTGTCGACGGCTACGTGGGCGCGCCCCGACCTGTCGGGATGGCGGGTGTTGCCTGGGCTGGGGATCGGCTTCGGCCCTTCTCGGCAGCGGGCGCCGGTGCCGTCGCCATGGGCCGATCCGCTGGCGCCGTCGCGTCGCTGAGGGGGCGCTCGCTCGTCAGTTGGTTCCGAGGTGGGTGGCCACCGAGTTGAACGTCGTCGACAGGCTCTGCCCGATGAGGGCAGCTCCGCTCACGATGAACAGGCCGATGAGGGCGGCGAGGAGCGAGTACTCGATCGCGGTCGCGCCGTCGTCGTCGGCAAGAAACGTCAAAAAACTCATGAGGACTCCACGCGTTCAGGGCACACCCTATCAGCCACCGGGCCAGGCGTGTCTTACGTGCAACCTTCCGTACACCGACATGCGGGTAGTAAGGTCGCCGACCCAACGCGCGGAGGCCGCTTGTCCGACATCCAGATTCTGCTCCACCAGCTCGGTGATGCCCGCATCACGCCCACGGTCCTGGGCGCCCTCGACTTCGTCGTTCCTGGCGAGTGGGACAACCACACCAGCCTCGAAGCGATGATCGAGGGCAACCTCGGCGTCACCGACCCCGTGGAGGTGGCTCGCATCAAGGAACGTGCCGAGCAGCTGTACGCCAGCCAGCCCCACTACAGCCGGGCCGTGCGCATCTTCAGCGCAGCCGACAGCGTCGACAAGGTCGCGGCGGCGGCCGTCATGGCCAACCAGGTGGGCGAGTCGTTCGAGCTGCTCAACGTGCTCAACCGCTTCACGCCCAAGCCGGAGACGACGCAGGCCATCGATGCGGCGCTCAAGCTGTCTGCCGAGGTGGTCGCCTTTGCGCTGCTGCGCGGCGTGCCGGTCACCGATCTGGCGGCGGCCAAGGCCTTCCCCGCCACGCTGGCGACCTACGCCCGGGCCGACATGATGCGCCTCGCGGCGTGGATGGCCCTCGACGGGCTGCTGCCCCTCGGCCCCGAGTTCGTGGGCAAGATCAAGAGTGTGGTGGAGGAGGTCGACTTCTCCCGCGTGACCGACAACGCCCTGTTCGCCCAGCTGAAGGGCCTGATGCCGGGCTCGAGCCCCGACGAGCAGAAGGGCTTCATCCTGTCGACCCTGGAGTCGGGCAGCAGCTACGTGCAGGAGTTCGTCGCGGCGCGTGGGCTCACTCAGGAGGGCCTGGCCGACTCGGTGGGCGGCGTGATGAACGTGGGCGAGAAGGGCCTCGACATCCTCGCCGCGACCGTGGATGCGTCCACCAACTACTTCGAGCACACGGGCATCCAGTCGGTCGCCCGGGTGCTGGTGCACGATGCGCAGGCCTCGCTGGCCGAGGGCGCGCCGGCCCCGGAAGTGGCTGAGGTGCCGGCCGAGGCCGATGCGGATGCCGGGAGCGGTGGGGGCTGGTTCAAGACCGCCGCCGCCGTCGCTGCAGGGGCAGCAGGGGGCATCGCCCTCGGGTCGCTGCTCGTCCGCGGCAAGGCCGAGGCGGCGACGCCGGAAGAGGGTGGCCCCGACGCGGAGCTCGAGGGGCTCGACGACGAAGACGACGAGGGGTGGGAGGACGAGGTCGACGACGAGGTCGACGCCCTCGACGACAACGCGCTCGAGGCGCGGGAGAACGCGCTGCGCATGAAGGCGCGGCGGCTCCGCAAGCGGCAGAACCAGCTCGATGACCGCGAGCAGCAGATGGTCCGTCGGGTGCGGCGTGCGCGTCGTCGTCGCCGGATGGGTGGCGGCGGTCGCGGTGGTCGCGGTGGTGGCGGCGGTCGTGGCGGTGGTGGTGGTCGCGGTCGCGGCGGTCGCGGAGGGCGCTAGGCGCTTCCGGGGCCCGCCGGTTCGTCGGCTGGAAACCCGGGCTCGCCCTGAGCCCCAACGGCCCGTCGGGCTCGGCGAGCACGGGGCCCTGACTCGCGTTACGTGCGCACGTTCCCCGTCCACTCGCGAGGGCCCATGGATCCGGTAGCTAAGCAGGTGATCCCGATCCGCATCGAAGACGAGATGCGGAACTCCTACATGGACTACTCCATGTCCGTCATCATCGGGCGCGCACTGCCCGATGTACGGGATGGCCTCAAGCCAGTCCACCGGCGCATCCTCTACGCGATGGATCGCGAAGGCCTGCAGTCGAACAAGAAGTACAGCAAGTGTGCAGGCGTCGTAGGCGAGGTCCTCAAGAAGTACCACCCGCACGGCGACTCGGCGGTGTACGACGCGCTGGTTCGGATGGCCCAGCCCTGGAACCTCCGCTACCCGCTGGTCGACGGGCAGGGGAACTTCGGCTCGGTCGACGGCGACCCGGCGGCTGCCTACCGCTACACCGAGTGCCGGATGACGAAGCTGGCCGAGGAGCTCCTCGTCGACATCGACAAGGAGACGGTGTCGTTCTCGCCCAACTTCGACGGCGCGGTCGAAGAGCCCGACGTGCTCCCCGCTGCCTTCCCCAACCTGCTGGTCAACGGGGCCGACGGCATCGCCGTGGGGATGGCCACCAAGATCCCGCCGCACAACCTCGGTGAGATCATCGATGCCTGCCTGGCGCTCATCGAAGACCCGGCGCTGTCGTTCGAAGAGCTCATGCACATCGTGCCGGGCCCCGACTTCCCGACGGGCGCGACGATCTACGGCCGCAAGGGCATCCGCGAGGCCTACGCCACCGGGCGCGGCCGCATCGTGGTGCGCGGTGAGGCCGAGATCGAGGTGTTGTCGAACGGTCGCAACGCCATCTGCATCAGCGAGATCCCCTTCCAGGTCAACAAGGCGCGGCTCATCGAGCAGGTGGCCGACCTGGTGAAAGACAAGAAGCTCGACGGCATCCACGCGCTTCGCGACGAGTCCGACCGTCAGGGCATGCGCATCGTCATCGAGCTCAAGCACGATGCCTTCCCCGAGGTGGTGCTCAACCACCTCTACAAGTCGACGCCGCTGCAGAGCACCTTCGGGGCCATCCTGCTGGCCATCGTCAACCAGCGCCCTCGGGTCCTCTCCCTCAAGGAGATGCTGCAGCACTACATCGCGCACCGTCGCGAGGTCGTGCTTCGCCGCACCCGCTACCTGCTGCGCAAGGCCCGTGAGCGGGCCCACATCCTCGAGGGCTACCGGATTGCCCTCGACCACATCGACGAGGTCATCGCCCTCATTCGCGCCTCGCAGACGACCGCCGAGGCTCGCGATGGCCTGCAGGTGCGCTTCGGGCTGTCGGAGATCCAGGCCACGGCCATCCTCGAGATGCGCCTGCAGCGCCTCACCGGCCTCGAGCGCGACAAGATCGAGGAGGAGTACAGCGCCCTGCTTGCTCAGATCTCCGAGTTCGAGGCCATCCTCGGCAGCGAGGTCCGGCTGATGGAGGTGGTGTCGGAGGAGCTGGTCGAGGTTCGCGGCAAGTACGCCGACGAGCGCCGCACCCGCATCGTGGATGCCCGTGGCGAGCTCACCATGCACGATCTGGTCGCCGAAGAAGACCAGGTCGTGACGATCAGCCACCTCGGCTACATCAAGCGCGTCTCCCCCGACGAGTGGAAGATGCAGCGTCGCGGTGGCGTGGGCAAGAAGGGGATGACGACGCGCGAAGAAGACTTCGTCACGTCGATCTTCATCGCCAACACCCACGCGCGTCTGCTGGTGTTCACCACCGGCGGCAAGGTATTCCCGCTGCCGGTCTACGAGCTGCCCGAGACGAGTCGCACCGCCAAGGGGCGGCCCATCGTGCACCTGCTCGACATCCCTCGGGAGGAGCGCATCACCGCCGTCGTGACGGTGCGTGAGATCGACGATGACGACCCGCGCGACCTGGTGTTCGTCTCCCGCCAGGGCCTGGTGAAGCGCACGCCGCTGTCCGCCTACAAGAACATCCGCACCGGCGGTCTGATCGCCTGCGGTGTGGCGGACGACGACGAGCTGATGGTGGTCAAGCTGCTCGACCCCGACGATGCGGTCGACGTGATGCTGCTGACGCGCCACGGGCAGTGCATCCGCTTCCCGAAGGCGGGTCCGAAGGGCGCCCCGGTGTTCGGCCGGTCTGCCCGCGGCAACAAGGGCATCGCCTTGGCGAATGACGACCTCGTCGTCGACATGCTGCTCGTGCCCGCCAGTGATGATGAGGCCACCGACGAGGAGCCCATCGACGAAGAGGGAGAGGAAGCCGAGGGCGAGGGCCTCGAGCCCGACACCACGCTGCTGACGATCACCGAGATGGGCTACGGCAAGCGCACCCCCATCGACAAGTACCCGTCGCAGGGCCGCAACGGAAAGGGCGTCATCTCCCACAAGACCGGCGAGGATGTCGGTGGCGTGGTCGGGGCCCGAGAGGTCACCCCCGACGACGAGATCATGTTGGTCACCGACACGGGCCGGGTCATCCGGTTCAGCGCGGGTGAGGTGCGCCTGGTGCAGAGCCGTGGGTCGAAGGGCGTGCGGGTGATGCGTCTCGACGACGACGAGCGGATCGTCGACATGGCGCTGCTGCCCGAGGCCGACGACGACGACGAGGAGCTGGCGGCCGAGGCCGATGACGGCGCCGCCGAGGGCTCCGCCGAGGGCGACGGAGAGGAGTAGCCGTGGCGCCGTCCCCTCCGGGTAGTGCCGTGCGCGGCATGCTGGCGGAGGTGGGCGTGCGCGGGGTGCTGCTGTCGGCGCTGTGGGTGGTCGCAGCGGCCATCGGAGTCCCCCTGCTGTTGTCGAGCCCGCAGATGCCGTGGGCGCTGGCTCGGGCGGATGCGGCCCTCGGGGCGGGTCGGCCGGTGACGGCTGCGGCTCGCTACGAGCGCCTGGTCGACGCGGCTCCTTCCCTGGCTACCCGACGTGCGGCACGGGAGCGGCTCGCGCTGCTGTACGCGACGCAGCTGGGGGATGTCGTGAGGGCACGGCGCACCCTCGACGATCTGCTGGCGGAGGGGGGCTTGTCGCCAGCGGAGGAGGCCGACCTGCTGGAGCGAGTGGCCGAGCTGCTCATCGAGGAGGAACAGCCGGAAGGCGCCGCGGCCCGGTACGAGGCTGCTGCGATGGCCGATCCGAGCAGTGCACGACGTGCCCCCCGGTTGCTGCGGGCCGCGCAGGTGCTGGCCGCGGCGCGACGCGACCGGCAGGCCGAGCTGCTGTACCGCCGGATCGCGCGGGATCACCCGGCCTGGAGTGGCCACGCTTCGCTGGGCCGAGCCAGGCTGCTGCTGCGACGAGGGAAGGTCGAGCGCGCGCTAGCGCAGTTCGAGGCCACGTTGTCGCTCTCCTACGATCCCGACGTCGCCGCCGTGGCACGCCTCGGTCGAGCCACGTGTCTGGAGCGGCTGGGCGACGTCGAGTCGGCCCTCGAGGAACTCGAGGAGGTGGAGGTTCTCACCGACGAGCTCCGCGAGGAGCGGGCTGGCACCCTCCGCCAGCGGCAGCGTCCGGTGGTTCCATCGGCAGAACGATAGCCGCGGTGCGGTCTGGCCAGTTAGAGCGGCGCTCCCTGGAGGTCCGATGTCCCGCTCGTCCCGTCTGCTCGCTCGCGCCCGCGACGTCATTCCTGGTGGCGTGAACAGCCCCGTGCGGGCCTTCGCGGCTGTGGGTGGCGATCCGCCGTTCATCGCTCGTGGCGAAGGCTCCGAGATGATCGACGAAGACGGCCATCGCTACATCGATCTCATCTCGTCGTGGGGCGCCCTCATCCTCGGCCACGCCGACACCGGTGTGCTGGGCGCCACGATGGCGGCTGCCTCGCGGGGAAGCTCCTTCGGCGCGCCGACAGAGGCCGAGATCGAGCTCGCCGAAGAGATCGTGTCGCGGGTGCCCAGCGTCGACAAGGTGCGGCTGTGCAGCTCGGGCACGGAGGCGACGATGCACGCGGTCCGCCTCGCCCGGGGCTTCACCGGGCGCGACAAGATCATCAAGCTCGAGGGCAACTACCACGGGGCCCACGACGCCATGCTGGTCAAGGCGGGCTCGGGCGTCGCTACGTTCTCCGACGGCGAGGCCACCACCCAGCCTGGCAGCCCGGGCGTTCCCGCGTCGGTCGCTGCTCACACGCTCGTGGCGCCCTACAACGATGCCGACGCGGTCAGCACGCTGCTGAAGGCTCACGATGGCCAGGTCGCCGCGGTGATCCTCGAGCCGGTGGCTGGCAACATGGGCTGCATCGCCCCCGGCGAGGGCTACCTCGAAGACCTGCGGGCGCTGTGCGACCAGGCGGGTGCGCTGCTGATCTTCGACGAGGTCATGACCGGCTTCCGCCTGTCGCGGGGCGGCGCTCAGGAACTGTTCGGCGTGATGCCCGACCTCACCTGCATGGGGAAGGTCGTGGGCGGAGGCTACCCGCTGGCGGCCTTCGGCGGCCGCGCCGAGGTGATGGATCACCTGTCGCCCGTCGGCTCTGTCTACCAGGCCGGCACGTTGTCGGGGAACCCGGTGGCCGTCGCCGCGGGCCTGGCGACCCTTCGCCAGCTCGACGCGACGGTCTACGCGCGCCTCGAGGCAGCGGGGGCCCGGATCGAGCAGGGTCTCAGCCCGGCGGTCGCCTACCATGGCTGCTCCTTTCAGCGGGTGGGCTCGATGTTCACCGTGTTCTTCCGCGAGACCCGGCCGACCCGCTTCTCCGAGGTCCAGGAGTGCGATCTCGACGCCTTCGGTCGCTACTTCCGAGCGGCGTTGTCCGGTGGCGTCTACCTGCCCCCCTCCCAGTACGAGGCTGCATTCCTCAACGCGGCGATCAGCGAGGGCCAGGTGGCTCAGGTGATCGACGGGCTGACGAGTGCCCTGGTGGCCGCGCACCTCCACTGATCGGATCGTACGAGCCGCCACACCGGGTTGCACACCATTGCGTGGGGATCGGTGCTCCGATATTCGCCCCGTCCTCGTGAGGGAGGCCCCGGAGAGATTCACTCCGGCGTCACCTGGCGAGGCGCCATGGGCGCTCGCTCTGGCATCCCACATCCGACCTCGGAAGCTCGACCCCCTCGATGACGACCCTCCCGCCGATCCTACGGAATAGCGCACTGGCCTGGCCCCTCACGGTCGGTCTCGGTGCGGCGTTCGGCGAGGCCACGGCCTGGGCAGCTGGTGCAGCCGGCTTGCTCGCGGTGGCCAACATGGGGGCGATGTCGTTCGTGGGCTCGCGGTTCATCGCGTCGCTGTCCCGCGCGGAGGGAGGCGGCCTGTGGGGTCCCCTCCTGATCATCAAGACGGGGCTCATGGTCGGCGTGGTCACCGAGCTGCTCGAGGTGCTTCCGCCCCTCGGCGTCGGCCTCGGGCTGTCGTCGCTGATGTTCGGCGCCCTTCTCACCGCCCTCACCGCCACCCCCCACGAGGTGTGAGCACATGTTTGCTGCTGGCTTCTCCTGGTTCCGACTCATCCCCGCCATCGATCGCGACACGATCATGGAGCAGATGGGGCTGATGCAGCACTGGCTCGAGGGCCATGAAGTGGCGCACAGCTACGTCTACGCCCACGCCTGGCTGGCGTGCTTCATCGTGCTCGGTCTGGCGATGGTCGCGCGCATGAGCCTGTCGAAGGCAACGCAGCGGCAGGGCCTCGAGAAGTACTTTGCCAGCGAGTCCCTCGATGCGCGCACGGCCGCCGAGGTCTACGCCACGGGCATCCAAGGCATGATGAAAGACCTCCTCGACCGGAAAGACATCCAGACGTTCTTTCCCTACATCGCAGGTCTGTTCGCCTACATCCTGTTCTGCAACCTGCAGGGCCTGTTCCCGGGCTTCCTGCCTCCGACCGACAACATCAACACGAACGTGGGCATGGCCCTCGGCTCGTTCCTGGTGTTCAACTACATCGGTCTGTCGCGTGATGCGGTCAGCTACGTCAAGCACCTGATGGGCCCTGTCCTGTTCCTCGCTTGGTTCATGCTGCCGGTCGAGGTCATCTCCCTGATGATTCGGCCCATCTCGCTCACCATTCGCCTCACGGCGAACATGTTCGGCGACCATCAGGTCTTCGTGCTTCTGTCCGAGCAGCTGCCCTACGGGGTCCCCACGGGGCTGCTGGCCCTGGCCACCATGGTCAGTGTCATCCAGGCCTTCGTGTTCAGCCTGCTCACCGTCATCTACATCAACTTGTCGCTTCCTCACCATGACCATGGCGATGAAGCGCACGCGCACTGATCCCCTTTAGGTATCGCTCCCATCGGGAGAGGAGGAGAAATGAAGAAGTGGACTCCCGTCCTGGCAGTCATGGCAGCCCTGCTCCTGATGAGCGGTGAAGCCCTCGCTCAGGATGGCGGCGGCAGCAATGTCGGCGCCGGCATCACCATGGGCCTCGCGGTCCTCGGTGGCGCACTCGGTCAGGGCATGGCCGCCAAGGGCATGTACGAAGCCGTGTCTCGCAACCCGCAGGCTGCCGGTGCGCTCAACGCGCCGTTCTACGTCGGCCTGGCGTTCATCGAGTCGCTCTGCCTGTTCGCCCTGGTCGTCGCCTTCTCCATCTGAGAAGACGCGGTCTCGCGATGGTCGGCGGGGGTTTCCCCCGTCGTCCCCCGACGTCTCGTGCCCTGCACGGGGCGTCGTCGTGTGTCTGGAGTAGGGCGTCAGGGCCGTTGTCTGCGGGCTTCCGTGGATGCTGCGGGCGGCTGACGGGTTCGTGCTATGAATGCACGGCACAGGAGCACGTATGCGCGTCGCAATCGGTCTCATCGTCACCTTGGGTCTGCTCGGTCCGGCCACGGCGGAAGCAGGCAAGAAGAAGAAGAAGAAGAGCGATGGGCCGACCGAGGTCGGGTGGTACCAGGCCGATGGCTGGATGGGGGGGTGCTACAACCCGCCCGACTTCAGCGCTCTGGCGTCGGGCCCAAAGCGGATCGCATGGCAAGACGCCCGCAACGCGGTGGTGGCGCAGTGGCGCGGCGAGCGCAACGACGGCATCAGCTTCGACGAGCGGGCGGTGGAGAACGCCGAGACGGCGCTCCTCGCCAAGCCCGATCGCATCGAGACGGTCGCCCGCGACAACTACACGCGCTGCGCTGCCGCCATGAGCGGCAAGGGCGGCACGGAGTGGGGCCAGTGGGTATTCGGCCTGTCGGCGCAGCTCACGGCGGGCGAGTGCCCCTCTCCGCCGATGGACTACACGCTGTACGACTACCTGTCGATCAACGATGAGTGGCACATCCCCGTGTCGGTGTGCAAGGGCGACAGCGTCGTCGTGCACGGCACCGACGGCGACATGTACCAGATCACCGAAGACGGCCCGTGGATCAACGTCAACGGCGACACCTCGACGGCCGCCAGCGGCGCACTGCCCTGCACCACCGAGGGGTGCTACCCTGGTCAGCTGATCATGCGGTTCACGAGCACCTCCGGGGTGCAGACGGTCTTGCCCGTAGGCCTCGAGAAGGTCTACACCGCCCAAGAGCACGGCAAGATCGAGGTCATGATCAACGACGACACGTTCCACGACAACAAGTACAAGATCGAGAAGGGTCTCGAGCACCACACGGGCATCGAGTACAAACCCGCGGGGAAGTAATGCAGAGCATGGGGAAGGGGGCTCCTCTCGGGGTCTTGGTGGTGTGGGCGCTGTCGTCGCCTGCCGCGTGGGCGCAGACGGCCGACACGGGGCCCGTCGACACGGGCGTGGTGTTGTCGGAAGACGACCTCGACGGCGACGGGTTCTCTCCCGCCGACGGCGACTGCGACGACAATGAGCCGCTGGCGTTCCCCGGCAACCCCGAGGTCTGCGAGGATCGCATCGACAACGACTGCGACAAGCTGTTCGATGAAGGCTGCGACTCGCGCATCTACCAGGCATCGCTGCGGGGCGGTGGGGGCTGCACCGGGGGCGCCGGCGTCGGCAACACCGCGTTCCTGTTCCTGCCCTTCGGGCTGCTGCTGTGGAGGCGTCGCTCATGACCGCCTTGATCCTCAGCCTGGTCGCCACCGCGTGGGCCCAAGAAGACCCGATCGTCGACGAGTTCCCCATCGACGTCGAGCGGTTCCGGCCCATGGTCGACTCCTACGGCTACGCCGTCACCGAGTCCAGCAGCACACTGCACAACCTGCAGGTGGGCGTGGGCTTCTGGGGCAACTACAGCCAAGACTCGCTGGTCCTGGTCAGCCAGGAGGGCGACCGGGTCTTGGGCCCGCCGCCCCGCAACCCCGATGGCCTGCTCGACCAACGCTCGGTGGTCGACTTCCAGCTGGGCTTCGGTCTGGGCGATGTCTTCTCGTTCAATGTCGATGCGCCCCTGGTCATCTGGCAGTCGGGCTTCGAGCCTGCGGCTGCTGGAAGCCCCGTGCCCGTGGCCGACCTACAGGCGAGTGGCATGGGTGATGTGCGGATCACCCCCAAGTTCGTGATCATCGAGCCCGAGCGAGGCGTTTCGCCCGTTGGTGTCGCCATCCTCAACACGGTGTCGGTGCCTTCGGGTTCGCGGCGCTCATTTATCGGTGAGGGCTCGCTCACGACCGCCCCGATGTTCATCTTCGAGGGGGCCGACGGCTCCATCCACGAAGGCGACTACCAGGTGCGCGCGGCCGTCAACGTCGGCGCACGTGTGAAGTCGGAGGATCGCTTCCGCGACCTGCCCTTCGGCACCGAGTTCCTCTACCGAGCCGGCCTGGGCGCCAAGCCCCACGACATCATCGAGGTGGGCGCTGATCTCGCCGGTGCGGTCTCGGGCAACCGGGTGGCCCTCGCACCCGTCGAGGTCCTCCCCTGGCTGAAGTTCCGTGGCTCCTACGCCACGATCAATGCCGGGATGGGGGTGGGGCTCAATCCTGGGGCGGGCGCGCCCGACCTGCGTGTCTTCGGTGGCGCTACCCTCGCGCCCAGCTTCGACCCGCTGTCCCTCGATCGCGACAAAGACGGCATCCCCAACAAGTACGACGTGTGCATCAACATCCCCGAAGACCACGACGGCTTCGAGGATCAGGATGGCTGTCCCGAAGACGACAACGACCAAGACGGCATCCTCGACATCAACGACAGCTGCCCGAACGACCCGGAAGACTACGACGGGTTCCAGGATCAAGACGGCTGCCCCGACGTCGACAACGATCAGGATGGCATCTGGGACGCCCAAGATGCGTGCCCGATGGATCCGGAAGACATCGACGGCTTCCAAGACATGGACGGCTGCCCCGAGCCCGACAACGACCAAGACGGCATCCTCGACCCGCAGGATGCGTGTCCGATGGTCGCCGAGACGTTCAACGGCTTCCAAGACCAGGATGGCTGCCCCGACGACAAGCCGTTCATCGACACCGATGGCGACGGCTACCAAGACGAAGTCGACCAGTGCCCCCTCGACCCGGAAGACTTCGACGGCTGGCAAGACGAAGATGGCTGCCCGGATCTCGACAACGACCAAGATGGCATCCTCGACACCGTCGATCAGTGCCCCTTCGACCCCGAGACGGTCAACGGCTACCTCGACGAGGATGGCTGCCCCGACACCGCGCCGAGCCGCGTCGTGGTCGAGAAGTCGAAGATCGTGATCACCGAGAAGATCTTCTTCGACTACAACAAGGCCATCATCAAGCCCATGTCGTTCGAGCTGCTCGACGAAGTGGCGCAGGTCATCAACGACCACCCGCACATCACGCGCATCCAGGTCGAGGGTCACACCGACAGCGACGGCAGCGAGAGCTACAACGAGAAGCTGTCACAGCGTCGCGCAGAGGCGGTCGTGGAGTACCTGATCAACGCCAGCGTCGAGGGCGGGCGCCTGTCGGCGAAGGGCTTCGGCGAGAGCACCCCGATCGACACCAACGAGACGACGGAAGGCAAGGCGCGCAACCGGCGCGTCGAGTTCACCATCCTCGAGCAAGACTGATCCAACGAGCGAGGGCCTCCCACGTGGGAGGCCCTCTCGATGGCTTCGGTCGACCCGCTGCGGCTCCCGCGAGAGGGGGCCATGAGCGCGCGACTAGATGTTGTTGAACTCGACCCGGCGGTTGGCCGAGCGGCCCGCCGAGGTGCTGTTGTCGGCCACCGGCTGCGACTCGCCGTAGCCGACCGGCGTCATGCGATCGCCTTCGACGCCGCGGTCTTCCAGCTGCCGGACGACCTCGTCGGTGCGGCGCTGGGACAGATCCTGGTTGTAAGCGTCGGTGCCCTCGGACGAGGCGTGACCGGCGACCTCGACCTCCATGTCGGGGTTGTCGCGCAAGATCTGCGCGACTTCGTCGAGGGTCTTCTGGGACTCCCCTTTGACCTCGTGGCTGTCGTACTCGAACTGGATGGGGTCGAGGATGACGATCTTGCCGTCTTCGAGCACCGCACCGGGCTGCTCGGGAGCGGGCGCGGGGGGCGGGGTGTTGTCGACGGGGCCCATCGGGCCGGTGACTTCGATGCCTTCGTGGGCGAGCTCGAGGGTCTCGATGGCCAGCTCGGAGCTGCCGGCGTTCAGCGAGGGGCCCTCCCATGACACGGGCCATGCTCGCTTGAAGGAGTAGCGGCGAACCTCGTTGCCCTGGTTGTCGTACATGATGACGGCGCCGGAGTTGGTGGGCCGGCTCTCGAACTGGTCGAGGTTGAACGCGTCGCGGAACTCCAGCAGCTGGGTGCTGGCGCTCGACGCATACTTGAGCACCAGGTTCTCCCACTTGGACTGGCCGGGGCGCTTGTGCGTGTAGCCATTCACGCCGCCCTCTTCGATCTCGAAGACGGTGGAGCTGGTCTTGATCCCGGAGAACTCCATGAAGTGGGCGATCTCGATGCCGTTGAGCTCGAGAGCAAAGTAGTGGGCACCGTAGGGGTCGAGGAGCTGGTCTTCGGCGGGCATGACAATCCTCCGTTCGGCGCGGGGCGAGGAGAGCCCCGAGACATCTCTCTCAGGATACCCGCCGCGACGGGGCTGTGGGGGACAAGGTGACCGGGACGGGCGGAGAAGCGTCCCTACGCGTGATCCCTGCGGCACGGGTCGCCAAGGGGCGCGGGGCACACCCCGTAGGCTGCCGGTCGGCCGAGTGCGGGGAAGCTCCGTGCTCTCTGGCGGTTAGTAGGGGCGACCGACCCTTGGAGTCCCCATGCTGCGTTGCCTGTCTGCCGCCCTCGCCCTGTCTCTCACCTCGACGGCCTTCGCTGGCTTCGAGGCGAGCTCCTTCAAGCGCGAGTCGAAGCTCGGCAAGAACCACTGGAACGCGGGGGCAGCGCTCGACGCGAAGATGGACACCTGCTGGCAGGTCGATCCCGAGCTCGAGAACGTCGGCCAGTGGGTCAAGCTCGACATCCCCCTCGGCACGGTCGACAAGCTCGCTGCGGTCATCGGGTGGGATCGCGATGAGAACACCTTCTTCGACCACGCGCGGGTCAAGAAGGCCAAGGTGGAGATCACCGCCAAGAAGATCAGCGGCGAGACGGTCGCGATGGGCGAGGGCGAGGTCTCCTTCGAAGACAAACGCGGCTTTCAGATTGTCGATCTGCCCGACGTGAAGGTCGAAGGCCAGTATCTGTCGGCTACGGTCCTGATCACGGTCCTCGAGGTCTACGAGGGCAAAGACTACCCCAACCTGGCCGTGTCCGAGTTCCGAGTCCACCTCAAGGAGTTTGCTGCCGACAGCCTGGCGTTCGGCTCGGCCATGCCGAGCTCCGAGGCCGATGGCCACCTGGGCTTCGACATGATGGACGACGACAAGAAGACGTTCTGGGCCGCCACCGCACCCACGGGAACGTTCTCCCTGGTGGCTCCGGGCTATGGCTTGGCGTCGGTCGGCATGATGCAGGGCCCCGCGAGCCACGCTCGCCCGAAGACGGTGAAGCTCGTCAACCAGTCGCAGGAAGCGGTGCACACCCTCGAAGACAAGCCGGGGGAGATGCAGTGGCTGCTGCTGCCGACCATGGTGGGCTACACCGGCGGCAGCTGGGGCGAGATCACCGTCGAGGTGGTCGACAGCTTCCCCGGCAGCGACGCCAGCGCGGGCGTCGCGATCTCGGAGATCAAGGTGAACGGCGCCTCGATCGAAGAGTTCTAGGGTGCCTCGAGGGCGGGCCCCACGAGGGGGCGCCGCTCACTCCGAGCGCTTGCTGCCGAACATCGAGAAGAAGCTCGAGAACACAGCGGACTGGTCTTCACCGGCCAGCGACTCGAGCTCGCCCGGGTCGAGGAGGACCGCGCCACAGTGGTGGCAGCGCTCGATCTCGATGCCGCGGAACATCTCGGTGCTCATGTCGTTGCCGCACTTGCCGCACTTGTTGAAGTGCAGCTCGCGGCGGGCGGCCTTCTCGGCCTCCTCTTTCTGGGCGTCGAGCTTGGCCTTGAGCTTGGCCTTCGCCTCCTGATCGAGCTTCTTGAAGTAGTCGTCTTCGTCGGACACAGCGCCTCCCGGGAGGGTCAGGGGGAACACGTCAGGCCGTTGTTGGCCAGCAGGGCGTCGACATCTCTACGGATCTCGGCGTCGGAGCTACGGCGGGCCGCGCAAAGGTGCACGGCGGCCGCAGGGGGTCGATCGAGCTTGAGCAACGCATAGCCCAGGCCATACCTTGCTTCAGGGTGATCGGGGGACATGTCGAGGGCCTTCTCGAAGCGCTGTGCGGCCAGCGCAGGGTCGGACGAGGCGACCTGCCAGCCGGCGTCGATGGAGGCGCGGACGGGATCGACCCGAGGGGCCGGAGCGGGCTCGGGCTCAGGGGCGGGCTCGGGCTCGTCGAGCTCATCGAACGCATCGGCCTCTTCATCGGACCCGTCATCTTCGGTGGGGGACGGCTCCGCGTCGGCCTCCAGCTCGTCGGCGTCTTCTACCTCGTCGTCTTCGGCCGGAGGCGTGGGGGCAGGGAGCGGCTCGCTGCTGGGTTCCGGCGCGGGAGCACTCGGCAGGGCCACCTGGGTTGGGAGGTCGTCGAGCTGGAAGGACCACCCGATGGCGCCGAGACCGACGATGCCCAGGGGCACGACGACGAGGAAGGCCAGGAAGAGCATGCCCAGGCCGACCAGGATGGTGATCTGGCGCCGCCGCTGGGCCTTGAGGTGGTGGAGCTGCTCCTCGAACTCGAGGTCGCTCATCGCGGCGAGACCCGCGGGGTCGAAGACGGGCTCGTCGGTGAGATCGGGGCTCACATCGAGGGAGGGGGTAGGCAGGGGCGTGGGGTGCCGAGGAGCAGGGCGGACCCCCCGAGCGGGCACGACCGGGCTGGCGCTGGGGGTGACCGGGGCGGGTGCCGGCGTGTCGGTGGCCTGGCCCACCAGCTGCTCGAGGGCGCGTTGGTCGACCGTAGCCGCGCCGCAGGCCACGCACACCAGGCTCTTCACCCCCGCGACCGTCTGGGGTCGCGTCGGGGCGCCGCAAAGGGCACAGCGCGGATTGTGACGTGGCAACCGAGACCCCTGTGGGCCGGACTACGTAACGGAAGCGACGGAGCTGGGCCGCCGCCCGTCAGCGAGTGGGGAGGATCCACTCACGGGCAGGACAGCTGGCGCGAGGCCAGCAACCCGTTGACGTCTTGCAGGATGTCGGCCTGGGTCGTGTTCCGTGCCTTGCACAGGGGCTTGACCGCGGCGTCGGTCTGGCCCGACAGCAACAAGGCGTAGCCATAGCCATAGTTGGCCTCTACATCGCCGGGCGACTTGTCTACGGCCTTCTTGAAGGTGACGGCGGCCTTGCTGGGGTCGGCGTCGACCTCGTTCCAGCCCTGCGCCACCAGGGCCTTCAGGGACGGCCCCGAGGGAGCCGGTGCGGGCGCGGGGGCCGGTGCGGGCGCGGGAGCCGGCGCGGGAGCCGGTGGCGGCGCGGGGGCCGGTGTCGGCGCGGGGGCCGGTGCAGGTGCAGGTGCGGGCGCGGGAGCCGGCTCGGGAGCCGGCTCGGGAGCCGGCTCGGGAGCCGGTGCGGGCTCGGTGGTCGGCTGTGGGGTGGGCTCCGGTGTGCCTGGCTCGGGCGCCGCCACGAGCTCAGGGGCTGGCTGGGGCGGCAGGGCGGGGCGAGCCACCCCGTTCGTGGGGGGCGGCTGGAAGGCCCAGTACAGCAAGACCAGCGACACGAGGGCGACCACCAGCGCAGCGCCGAGGTAGAGCGTGTTGTGGTTGGAGCGGAACTCCGCGACGTCGTTCCACTCGTCTTCGAAGTCGACCTGCTGAATGGGCGTGGCCACACGGTCGATGGGCGTGGCGCTCGGCACCTGCTCGCGCTCGACTTGGTGAGGCTCGGTCACCATCAGGTCGTCCCAGCTGCCTTCCTGAGCCATGGCGGGGGAGGCCTGCGGCTGGGACGGAGACGGCATCTCTACCGGAGGGGCGGGCGGGGTGTTGCGTCGGGGCCAGCTGGCAGGGGCGGTCGCCGCGTTCTCCGCGGGCTCGGTCTCGTCGACTGACAGCTCGTCGTCGTCGTCTTCCTCGTCTTCGTCTTCTTCGTCGTCTCCGAACCCGGGCATGGATGGCGTAGGAGGGCGGTGCTGACGCGGAAGGGGAGCAGGGGTCGGAGCGTCTTGGATGAGGGCCGGCGGCGGAATCGATGGCGTCGGTGGCGGGAGCTCTCCCAGCGTGGGGGAGGCTGCTTCCTCGGTGGGCATCGGCGGCAGGCCCGTGGGCACGCCTTCCGTGTCGTCGTCGTGCCAGCCCATGGAGGGGGAGCCGCCGGTGCCGAAGGGCGAGTCGCCAAACGGGAACGGCGTCGGATCGGGGGTCGTGGGGAGATCGGGAAGGCCGCTCGAGAACGAAGCCATCAAGTCAGCGCGGCTGCCGACGGGCTCCCAGCGCACGCCTCCCTCGGACACCAGGTCGTGTCGGTCGACTCGGCGCTCCTCGATCCACCGCTTCATCGTCTCCCAGTCACGGACCATGTAGATCTGGCCGTTCTGCTTGAGGAAGACCCCGTCGGCCTCCTCCTCGGCCACGGGGGGGGCTCCGCTGGTGGTCGCGGTGGTGGGTGGGGAGCCCTCCTCCTCGTCGAGGGTGTCGAGGGGAGCCTCCAGAGCGATGGGCTCCACCGATTGCTCCTCCCCGGCTACGGGAATCTCGGTGTGCCGCACGCTCTGGGAATGCCCACACGCCGAGCAGCGGAACCGGAAGGCCCTACCCGACGACACCACCCAGCTCGGAGGGTCGAGCTCGTGCTGGGTGCCGCAGTTCTCGCACTGAATCTTCAATGGCCGCCTCAGCCGCCATCCGTGGCGGGCGCGGGCTCGGGCTCGGGTGCCGGTTCGGGTGCCGGAGCGGGTTCGGGCGCGGGCGCGGGCTCCGCGGGGGCGGGCTCCGGTGCCGGCACCGGCTCCGCGGGGGCGGGCTCGGGTGCGGGTTCGGGTGCCGGAGCGGGCTCGGGGGCGGGTTCGGGTGCCGGAGCGGGCTCGGGGGCGGGCTCGGGCTCGGGCTCTGCGGGTGCGGGCTCAGGGGCCGGCTCAGGCTCGGGCTGCGGCTCGGGTGCGGCCGTCGGGGCGGGCTCGGTGGCCTGCGCTGCCTTCGACTTGCCCTTGCCGGCCTTGGCCTTCGCTCCGTCGGTTCCCTCGGCCTCGCCCCCTGGCTCGGGTGCTTCCACCGGCGCCGGAGGCGGTGTCGGACGTTTCTTCGCCTTGCTCGGCGCTGGCGTGGGCTGGGCCGGCACGGGGGCTGGCTTGGAGGGCACCTCGCCGAAGACGCCAGAGCCAAAGGCGACCACCGCACCCAGGGCCAGGATCATCAGACCGCCAGCCAGCCACAGACCGAGTGACATCCCCCCGGACGCTTCCTCCTCGGTCGGGCGGGGAGGCGCGGGCGTTCCTCCCTGGATGACAGGCGCACGGGGTGCGGGCTGCGGGGCGGTCTGCTGCTCCTCGGGAGGCCCGAGGGGCGCGGGTGCCGGGGCAGCGGCCGCCTCGCTCTCGTCGACGAGAGCTGCCTCACCCTCGGAGGCGTCGTCGTCTTCGTCTTCGTAGCTGTCTTCGTCTTCGTAGCTGTCTTCGTCTTCGTAGCTGTCGTCGTCGTCGTCGTCGCCCATGAGCACGCCGGCCGTGTCGTCGCGGGCCGATGCGGGCTGCGGGGTGGCGGCCTCCGTCACCGCCTGCCGGATCTCGCTGGCCAGGGAGGAGCCGCGGCCGACGATGGTCGTCGGCGCGTCGGACTCGTCTTCGTCGTCGACCTCGCCATCCTCCTCGGGGGCGTAGATCGTGACCTCGCCGCGCTGAGCCTTCTGGAAGATCTCCCAGACGTACTCATCGAGGGACTCGTGGGAGTCGATGCTCGTCCAGGACCGGTTGTCGTAGGTGATCTGATCCCACCGGTCGACCTGACCGTCTTGGAGGAACTCCTTGAGGGTGGCCAGATCGTGGAACTCGTAGGTGGTTCCCACGGCCTTGCGCACGCGCCAGGTGATGCCCAAGGTGCGGAAGTCGCGGGTGTCGACATCTTCCGGGACCTTCGGCTTCTGGTCGCGGTACACGACGAAGCGGTGCCCGCATCGCGGACACGTGATCTTGGCGCCTCGCCCCTTGATCTTGGACTCGTTGATCTTGTAACGGGCGCTGCACGACGGGCAGGTGACGATCATGGCTCACTGGGTCGTTGGTTGACGGGAACGCTAGCACAGGTGGGCCGCGCTGCGGAGTCGTCAGTCCAGCACGATGCTCAGCGGCACAGAACCGAGCTGGAGCCATCGGCGACCCGCTCCCCCGAAGTCCAGCTGGACCTTGGTTCCCTGGATGCTTCGCAGGGTAGCGATCCCCAGTCTGGGGTGGTGGAGCCGCACGCCGGGTTCCAGCTCCTCGATGCTCTCGATGTCTCGCAGCGTGTGCTCTCCTTGGGGCTGAACGGCGCGCTGGCGGCGTGCCTCGAAGAAGGCGGCGCGCTTGCTCTTGCGCTCGGCCGTGTCGGCGCGACGCTCCTGGGGAGAGGACAGGGGATCGCCGTCGGGGAGATCGCCGTCGACCACCTCCGTCGGGATGCCGAAGAGGAAGCGACTGGGCGACGCCGGCTTGCCTCGACTTCGCTGCCCGGGGCGCCCTTCCTGAGCGGAGCGGGTGACCACCAGCCGCTGCATGGCGCGGGTGAACGCGACGTAGGCGAGGCGTCGCTCCTCGTCGACACCGGTGTCGACGCTTCGGGCGTGGGGGAACACCCCCTCGTTCATCTGCACCACGAACACGATGGGGTACTCGAGCCCCTTGGAGCTGTGGACGGTCATCAAGGTGACCTGGCCCCCGTCGGGGATGTCTTCGTCGACGCCGACCAGAGCGGTGCGATCCATCCAGCCCGTCAGGTGATCCATCGTCGTGAGCGCGTCTTCCGGCATGCGGAACGAGGCGGCGTCGCGCACCAGCTCCTCGAGGTTGTCGATCCGGCCCTTCGCGTCGGGGGTGATCTCGTCTTTCGCGTTGGTGTCGGCCTCGAGCATGGCGCGGTAGCCCGTGCGCTCGATGGTCTCGGTGACGAGCTCTCCGGGGGGCACCTCGCGGGCGAGCTGGGTGAGCTCGTCGATGAGGTCGGCGAAGGCCTTGAGGCCGCGCTCGGCCTTCGTCTTGGCGCCGCCCTTCATCCGCACCGTGCGCAGCAGCGGCATGCCCCGACTCGCGGCCTCCTCCCTCAGCTTGGCTTGCGTCTTTGCCCCGATCCCTCGGGTGGGGACGTTGATCACGCGAAGCAAGGCGGCGTCGTCGTTGGGGTTGACGACCAGGCGGACGTAGGCGAGCACGTCGCGGATCTCGCGCCGCTCGTAGAACTTCTTGCCCCCCACCAGCTTGTAGGGGATCCGCAGCCGCCGCAGCGCCGCCTCGAACGGCCGAGCGATGGCGTTGGTGCGGTAGATGATGGCGATCTCACCGTAGTCGTGGCCCCTTCGCCGCAGGGTGTGGGCCGCAGTGGCGACCCAGGTGGCCTCGCCCTCGATGTCGGTGGTGACCTTGAGCTGCACCCGGGGGCCGTCGTCGGCTTGGGTCCATAGGCGCTTGTCGAGACGCCCCTCGTTCTTCTCTACGACGGCGTTGGCCAGGGTGAGGATGTGGCCGCTGGACCGGTAGTTCTGCTCGAGTCGAACGACGGTCGCCTCGGGGTAGTCTTTCTCGAAGTTGAGGATGTTGCTCACGTCGGCGCCACGGAAGCCGTAGATCGACTGATCATCGTCGCCCACCACCGCGAGGTTGCGGTGCTCGACCGCGAGCAGGCGAAGCAGCTCGTACTGGCCCTTGTTCGTGTCTTGATACTCGTCGACCATCACGAACTGGAAGCGCTCCCGCCACTTGGACAACACCGCCGGGTAGTCGGTGAACAGCTCCACCGTGCGACCGATCAAGTCGTTGAAGTCGACGGCGTCGGCAGCCCGCAGCGCCTCGTCGTACTCGCGCCAGACAGTGACGAAGATGTCGCCGATCCGGCTGCGTCGCTCTTCGACGACGGCGTCGACGCTCACCATCCGGTTCTTGTAGAAGTCGATCTTGCCGAGGACGTCGCGGGCCTCTGACGTGTCGTGACCCAGCTGGTCGAGGATGCCCTTGATCATGCGCAGCTGGTCATCGTCGTCGTAGATGGCGAACCGCTTGGTCCACCCCATCACCTCGATCTCCTGCCGCAGGATCCGGCAGCAGGTGCTGTGGAAGGTCGACACCCACAGGTTGTCGGCGGCATCACCGATCAGCTCGGCGACCCGCTCCTTCATCTCGCTGGCGGCCTTGTTGGTGAAGGTCACGGCCAGGATGGACTTGGGGTTGATCCCGGTGTGCAGCAGGTGCGCGATCCGTCGGGTGAGCACCCGGGTCTTGCCGCTGCCCGCCCCTGCGAGGATCAGCAGCGGACCCTGCAGCGTGGTGACCGCCCGACGTTGCTCGGGGTTGAGGCGGACGAGATGGCCGGGCTCCTCCTCTGCCTGCTCGGGCGGCGCCGCGTCAGTCATCCCGACGCTCGGCCTTCGTCTTGGCGCGGGACCGGATCGAGGGGGCCTTGCCCTCGTAGATACGGTCGGGGGCGCGACCGAGGTAGAGGCTGTCTTCGGGCACATCGCGGGTGACCGTGCTGCCCGCGCCGACGATGGCGCCGTCGCCCACCTCCACGGGGGCCACCAGCGCCGTGTTGGACCCGATGAACGCGTCGGTGCCGATGATGGTGCGGTACTTGCCGTAGCCGTCGTAGTTGCAGGTGATGGTGCCGGCCCCCACGTTGGTGCCGCTGCCGATCTCTGCATCCCCCAGGTACGACAGGTGGGAGGCCCGCACCCCGGACGCCAGGTGAGCCTTCTTTACCTCGACGAAGTTGCCGACCTTCACGTCGTCGTCGAGCTCCGCAGCAGGGCGCAGGTGTGCCATGGGACCCACCGTGCAGTCGGCCCCCACCGTGGCGCGTTCGCACACCGTGCCCGGCTTGATCAGCGAGCGCTCGCCCACCACCGTGTCTTGCAGCCAGCAGTTGGCCCGGACCTCCGCGCCAGGATGGATCACCGTCTCCCCTCGGAGGACCACGTTGGGCCACAGGGTCGCGCCCGGCCGCACGTCGACGCTCCACTCTACGAAGATCGTCTCGGGGTCGACCAGGCGGACCCCCGTGGCGGCCATGGCCCGCAGCCAGCTGCGCACCACGCTCTTCTCCACCAGGGCCAGGCTCCACCAGTCTTCGACGCGCTGGGCCTCCTCGCCCTCGAGGCGCTGCTTGGTGGCGCCGCGGGGGGGCGTGAGCAGATCGCGGGGGTCATCGTGGGGGCTGGCATCGGGGTGGGCGACCGCGACGATCTTGCCGCCGGCCGTCTGCAGGACCCCGCCCTGGCCGCTGAGGGTGGCCGCGAGCCGCTGGATCGTCTCCGGCCGCAGGGCTGCGAACAAGCCGTCGATGGCGACCAGCGGCCCGGGCCCGAAGGCCTCGGTCAGCCCCGAGCGCCGGACTGTGTCGTGGAGGTGTTCACCGAGTGGGCGCCCCGCGAAGGGCATGCGGGAGATGGCTTCGGGCAGGACGAGGTGGGCAGAGGCAGACATCGGGTCCCCCAGGGGCGGCCGCGAAGCCTAACCGACGGGGTGTGCGCGCGGGGAGTGGGGTCCCCCAGAGAGGGCGTAGTCACCGGCGGCAGTTATCGGGGCGCGGGAGGCGTGATGGGCCGTCGGAGCCGCTCGGACGGAGAGCGAACCAGGGAGCGGATCCTCGACGCAGCCCTCCCGCTGTTCGCCCAGCATGGCTACGCGGGCGCGAGCATCCGGGCCATCGCCAAGGAGGCCGGGGTGAACGTGGCGACCCTCGCCTACCACTTCGACGACAAAGACGGGCTGTACAACACGGTGGTGCAGCGGCTTCATGAAGACCTGTCGGCGGACTTCCCCGAGCTGCCCGTCGGCTCTACGCCTCACGAGATGGTCGAGCCGCTGATCCGCACCGCCTACGGCTTCGTGCGGGCACACCGTCAGCACATCCGCCTGCTGATGCGCAACGTGCTCGACGAGGGGCGACACCCCCAGGTGGTGCTCGACAAGTGGACCGAGCCCCTGATGGCCCGAGCCGCCGATCTGGTAGGGCTGTTCCGGCCCGAGTGGTCGGCGGTGCAGCGTCGATTCCTGATCATCACCTTCATGCACCTCACAGCGCGGATCACCGTGGAAGATCCGGAACAGCACGCACGGCTGCTCGGCGTGCCGGTGGCTGAGGCCGAGGGGCACACGATCGCGTGGTTGGTGGGGCTCGCCCATCGTGAGCTTGGGCTCAACGAGGCACCTCGCTGAGCCGAAGTGAGGTCTCTGGGAGGCCCCATGCAGGTCCAGCCGCTTCGCTTGCGCTCCGTCGACGAGATCTACCAGGAGCGTCGGTCCGACATTCGGTTTCAGCCCGACGAGCA
>CBDUIC010000021.1:0-77670 GCA_965367245.1 uncultured bacterium
TCGTGCGGGCGAAGGGGAGTGGCGCTGAGGTCTAACACCTAGCGTCCCGACCCCGGTTCCGAGACCCGGATTGGCATGGCGCCCCCGGCACCCCCGCTGGCCTGCGGCCAGGCCGCGACGTGCAGGCGGTCGGCGGCGCTGGGTTTGGCGTGGTGCGTGTCGGGGTGGCGGAGGGGAGGTCGGATGGTGAGGCCAGGGGGGTCGAATCGGGTGGGTCGGATCGGCCAGCCAGGTCGAATCGGGCGTCTGGCCTGTCTGGCGGCGAAATCGGAGCGGTGGGTGACGGGGCAACCTATGGAATGAGCCGGTTGCCGAGCCCGTCGACCGCTCGACGTCCGATTCGACCTGGCTGGGCTCAGGAGGGCACCCGATTCGACCCGGCTGGGCGTCGCCGGCTACCGCAGCCTCGCAGCCTCGCAGCCTCGCAGCCTCGCGGCTCGAAGCTCGAAGCTCGCAGCCTCGCGGCCTCGCGGCGCGACGATCGCAGCGTCGCAGCCTCGCCGGTCGCCGTCTCGAACGCGTGGCTACGAACGGGGTGGCCATCGCGGATGCCGGGTGGGTTCACTCGTCATCGTGGTGGCGTTGGGGTTGCCACATGGCGGGCCCGACGACCGGCGAAGGGCCGCTCGACGGAGGCCGAGCCGGCGAGCGGCCGGCTGGCGGGTCCGAGCATCCCGCTACCAGTCAACGGGTGCTCCGCCCCCGGCACCCCCGCTGGCCTGCGGCCAGACCGCGACGTGCAGGGCGGTCGGCGACGCTGGGTTTGGCGTGGTGCTGAGGTCTAACACCTAGCGTCCCGACCCCGGTTCCGAGACCCCGCTACGGGTCAACGAGTGCTCCGCCCCCGGCACCCCCGCTGGCCTGCGGCCAGACCGCGACGTGCATGGCGGTCGGCATGGATGGGAGGGCCTGCTACCCCCATCAGCGGTGGCCGTCTTCCCCGAGGAAGAAGGCGTAGTAGCTGCTGTAGCTGTCGTCGGGGTCGAGCTCGGCGGCCTTGTCGAAGTGCTCCTTGCTCTCCGCCACCAGCGCCCGGAAGCGCTCGGGGTCGCCGAAGATGACGTCGTCTTCGTCCGCATGCCGGCGCAGGATCTCAGCAAGCAGCGCGTGGGCGAGGCCCACCACGACATTCTCCGGCAGCTCGTCGGTCCACGGACCGGAGCTTCCGAGGTGCTCGAGGGCATCGCGGGCGTGGGGCTCGGCATCCGCGAGCCGGTCGGTGTCGAGGAGGATGCGGGCCAGCTCCATCCGCGGCTCGGGCAGCCGCGGCTCGACTTTGAGCACGGCACGCAGTGCCTCCTCGGCGCGGTCGATGTCGCCACGGTCTTTCGCGGCGAGGGCCCCCAGGAACTGCTGGGAGAGGGCCTCGAGGGCCTCCTGCTCGGGATCGGTGCTCACAGTGGCCTCAGTCGTCGAAGGGATTGGAGAAGGGCGTTGGGGGACCATGCCTGGGCTCGGCACGCCGACGCTGCGGATCGTAGGGGCGCGCCTCCCCCTCCACCGGCGGAGTCGCCGGGCTGTCGATGGCGATGCCGAAGCGCCCCGCGAGGGAGCGCAACAAGACCGGGGCCAGCCGCCGCCGGGTGAACGGGACGATGAGGGTGAAGCCCGTCAGGTCGGTGAGCACACCCGGCGTGACCAGGAGCAGCCCACCCATGACCACCATGGCGCCCTCCATCAGCCGCACCCCCGGAGGCAGCCCCTGCTGCAGCTCCTCCGCGAGGGAGCTGAGCAGCCCCAGCCCCTCGCGCTTGGCCAGCCATGCCCCCAGCAGCCCGGTGACGAGCACCAGCAAGAAGGTGGCGCTGGGGCCCATGAGCCCGCCCAGCTGCAGGAGCAGGAACAGCTCCACCAGCGGGACCACCGTGAACAGCAGCAGCAGCCTCAGCACGTGGACTTGACCTCCTGCCAGACTGCGTCGAGCTGCTCGGCGGTGGCGTCGTGGGGGGCAATGCCGCGACGGACCAGCGCCTGCTCGAGGGCGCGGAAGCGGCGCTCGAACTTGCTCGTCGCGCCGCGCAGCGCGGTCTCGGCCCCGACGGGCAGGTGGCGAGCCAGGTTGACGACGGTGAACAGCACGTCGCCCAGCTCGTCGCCGATGGCCTCCTCGTCGCCCGATGCCAAGGCCTCGTCGAGCTCGGCCAGCTCTTCGTCGAGCTTGCGGCGCACCCCCGCCGCGTCGGGCCAGTCGAAGCCCACCGCACCCGCCTTCTCGGCGATACGGTGGGCGCGCAGCAGGGACGGGAGGGCGGCGGGCACCCCGTCGAGGGCCGACGACTGGTCGCTGCGCTCCCGAGCCTTGCGCTTCTCCCACGCGTCGATGCCGTTGGCCGGCACCGTCTCGTCGTAGTCGGGGTCGAACACGTGGGGGTGGCGCACCACCATCTTGTCGGTGACCCCGCGCAGCACGTCGCCCATGTCGAAGCGGCCCGCCTCCTGCTGCATCTGCGCTAGCAGCACGATCTGGAACAGCACGTCGCCGAGCTCCTTGCGCAGCTCCGCGGCATCGTCACGGTCGATGGCCTCGAGGACCTCGTAGATCTCCTCGAGCACATACGGCCGCAGCGTCTGCGGGGTCTGCGCGCGGTCCCACGCGCAGCCGCCCTCGCCGCGCAAGCGAGCGACGACGTCGATCAGCGCTGAGAAGGCGTTGCCAGGCTCGTCGAAGGGGTTCAACCGAGTCTCCGTGGGATCGGGGCAGCACGCGAGCCCGAGGGACGGTAGGATGGCGCCCCGGAGCTACTCTTGTCTGCGACGCCCCAGCAATTCGGCGACTATCACCTGCTCGAGAAGATCGCGACTGGCGGCATGGCCGAGGTGTATCGAGCCCGCGCCTACGGTCTGGCGGGCTTCGAGAAGATCCTGGTCATCAAGAAGGTGCTCGCGTCGCTCGCCAAAGACGAAGAGTTCATCAAGCTGTTCATCGACGAGGCGAAGATCGCCGTGCAGCTGATGCACGTCAACATCGTGCAGGTCTTCGAGCTCGGCGAGGTCAACAACAACTACTACATGGCGATGGAGTACGTGCACGGCCTCGACGTGGCGCGGCTCGTCGCCCGGTCACGCTCCCGCGGGCCCTTTCCGCTGCCCCTGGCGCTGTTCGTCATCTGTGAGGTCCTCAAGGCCCTCGACTTCGCCCATGCCCGCTGTGACGAAGAGGGCAACCACCTGCACATCGTGCACTGCGACATCTCCCCGCAGAACGTGCTGGTGTCGTACGCGGGCGAGGTGAAGATCACCGACTTCGGCATCAGCCGGGCGGCGTTCCAGGCCAAGGCGCTGCACGAGGTCATCCGCGGCAAGTACGCCTACATGAGCCCCGAGCAGGTCGACGGCCGACCCCTCGACGGGCGGTCCGACCTGTTCAGCCTCGCCATCGTCCTGTACGAGCTGCTCACCGGCCGTCGGCTGTTCAAGGCCAAGTCGCGCGACGAGACCATCGCGCGGGTGCGCCGGGCCGAGGTCCCATCCCCCCGTAGCTACCGGCCCGAGATCAGCGAAGACCTCGAGGGCATCCTGCTCAAGGCCCTGGCGGCCAAGCCGCAGGATCGCTATCTCACGGCCGGCGAGATGCTCGAAGACATCGGCGTGCTGATGGTCCGTGAGGGGCACCGGGCCACCAACAACGACCTGGCCGCCTACATCCGCTCGGTCATCGAGACCGACCGGGCCCAGGCGGAAGCCAAGGCCAAGGAGCCCGCCAAGCTCGATCCGTCGGCGGTGGTGGTGGTGGCCTGCGAGGCCTTCCCGCCACCCCGCACCCTGTCGACCCCCAAGCAGTCTCTCGCCGCGCTTACCCAGGAGTGGTCGGGCATCATCGGCGAGGCCGGTGGGCAGGTGTGGGAGCAGGAAGACGGCTCCATGCTGGTGTGCTGGGTGGATGGCGACCTGCACGAGATGGTGCAGTCCGCCGTGCGCACCGCGCTGGCGCTGAAGTCGGCGACGGGGCGGGCTGGCTACCGGCTGTCGGCCGGGGTCGCGCCGGGCGTGGCGCGGATCTCGGGGGAGACGCAGCGTCCGGGCGACGGCTGGGAGCTGGGAGGGCCGTTCTACCTGGCCCGGTGGATGATGAACCTGTCGGCGCACCGCGGGCGCCCGCTCCTCACCGAGGTGGGGGCCAAGCAGGTGGAGTCGGAGACGAAGACGGCCTTGCTCGGTCGGATCTCGATCTTGGGCAACCGCTACATCAACCTGTACGAAGTGGGCTGATCGGTAGCCTCTGGGGCGGGGGAGCTACGCGATCCACGGCGTGGCACCTGCCCCTTGCCGCCAGGCTCACGTAGTGGCTGGACGTCGCGTGGCATGACGCCGTCGCGGCGGGCGTGCTGCATTGCGGCAGAAATGCGTCCCGGCTATGCTGCGCTGCAGCAGCAAGGAGTACCTGTGCAGGTCGGCATCGTATCTACCGGAACCTACGTTCCCTCCCAGTTCATGAGCTCGCACGAGCTGGCGGAGGCAACGGGCATCCCCGAGCCAGTGATCCGGGAGAAGTTCGGCGTGGTGAAGAAGCCTATGCCCGGGCCCGACGACGGGCCGTGCGCCATGGGGGCGCGCGCCGCCAAGGCAGCGCTCGACAAGGCCGGCATCGACCCGCTGGAGATCGATGTCGTGCTGTCGATCAGCGAGGAGTACAAGGAGCACCCGCTGATGGTGTCGGGGATCAAGATCCAGCAGCTGGTAGGGGCCCGCCATGCATGGGCGGTCGACGTAGCCCAGCGCTGCTGCACGACCATCGCGGCCCTGCAGCTGGCAAAGGGGCTGATGGCCACCGACGACCGCGTGAACACCGTGCTGCTGGCCGGTGGCTACCGCAACGGCGACCTCATCGACTACCGCAACCCTCGGGTCAGCTTCATGTACTCGTTGGCGGCGGCAGGAGGAGCGCTCGTCCTGCGCCGGGGCCACGACAAGAACCTGGTGCAGTCCACCTCGCTGGTGTCTGATGGCGACTTCGCTGACGACGTCTGCGTGCAGGCGGGGGGCACAGAGGTGCCGGTGCGCGAGGCCCATCTGGGCACCGGTGCGATGATGCTCGATGTCACCGATGTCGACGCGATGAAGGCTCGTTTGCGGGAGCGAAGCCACGCCAACTTCATGAAGGTGATCCGCGACGCCGCGCAGCGCAGTGGTTTCGAGGGCATCGACTACCTCGGGCTGCTGCACATGAAGCGCTCGGCCCACGCCGCCGTGCTCGCCGAGCTCGGGCTCGAGGATACCGCGGCGGTCTATCTGGAGAACTACGGCCACATGGGCCAGCTCGATCCCATCTTCTGCCTGGAGCTGGGGGCTGATAGTGGTCGGCTCCGCGCGGGGCACCGCGTCGTGTTGGCCTCTGCTGGAGTGTCGTACGCCTGGGGGGCAGCCGCCGTGCGTTGGGGGTGAGCTTTCGGAACCGATGCGAGCCATGTACGATACCGACCACTTCGAAGGAGAGGGTCGGACATGGCTTCCATCGCAACGCTCGAGGGTGTCTCGTCACATATGGTGCAGACGCCGCGCATCCACACCCACCTACTGGAGGCTGGCGCCGCCAACGGCGAGCCGGTGGTCTTCGTGCACGGCAACGCTTCGTCGTCGACGTTCTGGGAGGAGCAGATGCTGGCTCTTCCCGATGGCTACCGTGCCCTCGCCCCCGACCTGCGTGGTTTCGGTGACACCGAAGACCTGCTGATCGACGCGACCCGTGGGGTGGGAGACTGGGTCGACGACCTGCTGTCTCTGGTCGATACGTTGGGCGTGCAGCGCTTCCATGTCGTGGGGCATTCCCTCGGCGGGGCCGTGGTGTGGGGCCTGGTCGCCGCGAGGCCCGAGGCCATCGCCTCGGTCACGGTGGTGGCTCCCGGCTCGCCCTATGGCTTTGGGGGCAGCCGACCCGACGGCACCCCGGTGTTCGCTGATGGGTGCGGGAGCGGCGCGGGGGTGGTCAACCCCGACTTCCCGCGGCTGATGGCCGAGGGCGATCGGTCGGAAGACAATCCCCAGGCCTCTCCTCGGGTGGTGATGAACAGCTTCTACTGGAAGCCGCCGTTCCGCCCGGCAAGGGAAGAGGCGTTGTTGTCCAGCGTCATGTCGGAGAAGGTAGGTGGCGACCGCTACCCCGGAGATGCGACGCCCTCCGACAACTGGCCGGGCTCCGCACCCGGCGTGTATGGCCCGGTCAACGCCATCAGTGCCCGCTACGCCGGCGACCTCGCAGCGCGGTTCGTGGCGGCGGATCCCAAGCCCCCCGTGCTCTGGGTGCGCGGCGACAGCGACCAGATCGTGTCCGACAACTCCTTCTTCGACATCGCCGTGCTCGGTGGCCTGGGCTTCGTTCCCGGCTACCCAGGGCCCGACGTGTTCCCCCCCCAGCCCATGGTCTCGCAGGTGCGTGACGTGCTGGGGCGCTACCGCACCGAGGGCGGCAGCTACCGCGAGGTGGTCATCGAGGATGCAGGGCACACGCCCTACATCGAGAAGCCGGAGGCCTTCCAGGCCGCCTTCCATGCCCACCTCGCGGGCACCTGAGGCAAGCGCCTACAGGTCGGCGTCGACGTCGTCGAGGTAGTCGAGGATGCGCGTCGCTGCGGCAGGGTCCACCCCGATCTCGAGGTGAGACAGGCCGATGGCTTCCTGTAGGGCCTGGTCGGCCTTCTGCTGCGGCGTCCATCCCTGAGTGAGCTGGTCGACGGCGGCGATGCTGCTCTCGAACAGCACCCCGTCGCTGTGGGGCGTCGACGTGCAGGTGGGGCAGGACAGGCCGTCGGTCTCGAAGGGGACCGCTCCGAGGTCGTCGCCGTAGAGCACGAACAGTCGGGGCAGGGAGGGATCGAGGCCGTGCGAAGAGAGGCGGTCGATGAAGTGCCCGCCCATCTCCTCCGCGACGTCGATGCCGAGGCCGTTGAACAGCCGGTAGCGCGCGTAGTTGAACCCGTCGTAGCCCTCGGCATTCTGGTTGGTGTTGTAGGCGTGGTAGCCGCTGCAGTCATCGCTGTTCAGCTCGAAGGCGGCGTTGCGGCACAGATCGTGGTCGTCGTCATCGAGATACCCGGCCGCGACCCACCAGTTGTAGGGGTTGTAGACGAGCTTGCCGATGATCCAGGGGAACCACCGCTCTTCATCGGGATCGATGCTGTCCCAGCCGTAGCTGTCGCGGTCGGTGGGGATGGGGTAGTCGCCGCGAAGGTCGTAGGCGGCCTGCAGTTGACCCAGGTAGGCGCTCGACCAGTCGCCGTCGGCATCGATGCTGCCGAACAGCGACATGTTGTACTCGTCGAAGGAGAAGTCGGAGGCCGACAGGCCATTGTCGACGTTGAGGGACTCCAAGGAGTCGGCCGCCACCGGGGCCCCCGTGGCGTCGAGGCCTACCAGGTTGGACACGTAGATCCGCTGGAAGTAGTCGGGCCACACGCCGCCACGGTCTTTGCAGATGGACTGCGCGTAGGGGTTGTCGAACCACCACGCGGAGTAGCCGAACGTGACGCACTGCATGGCGCTGAAGTGTGTCCAGGGCATCGGCCCACGGCCGACGGGCGCGTTCCACGCGGTGCTGGCGATGGTCAGGGTGTGGATGGGGTGCCGGAAGTTCAGATCGATGCCCTTGTGGGGGCCCGACAACGCGACGTAGGAGCGGATGTCGCCACGGTAGTGAGGCACGCGGTCTGCCTGGGCCTGGGCGATCTGGTCGAACAGGCGCGAGCCGAAGCCCTGCCAGTCGGCGGCGTTGGACAGGTAGGCGTCGACGGCGAGCACGCCCTTGCTCCAGGCGATGACGTCGACGGGCTCGTCGCCGTGGAGCTCCTGGATGCGCAGGATGGCGTTGCCCACATGCGTGGCCTGGTTGTAGTTGTCGCCGTGGAAGTTGCCGAAGGTGACCGCATAGACACAGCGCCCGTCGGCCTCGAGAGCCTGCACGAGGCCCGTCGAGGGGCTCGCTCCGTCGTAGGTGTTCCCCGTGCCGTCGTTGCCGTTGGGAAACAGCCACACATTGGCGTCCTGCAAGGCCCCGTGCACCAGCAGGACAGGTGCATGGGTGGTGTCATCGCAGGTGCCCGACGCGGTGTCGGGGCCGTGGTGGAGGGCGACATAGCGAGCCTCGGGCCGGGTGGGCCCAGGGATGGCGCACGGGGCCGTGCCTGCCGTGCAGGGGTCGCTGTAGGCGAGGTCGAACGTGTCGACGATGCCTTGATTGAGGTCGCCGAAGTAGTCGGCCAGCGGGTAGTCGCTCGACTGGAAGGTGTCGGTGTAGCGCAGCTTCTGAGTGCGCCGGTTGTAGCCCTCCGTACGGAAGGCCTGGTCGCCCTCCAACAGCTCGATGGCGCCCCACGACGAGATGGATGGGGTGACCGAGCCCACGACGGAGAAGGTGTCGACGGGGCTGGGGTTGGCGTCGAAGTAGTCGGCCACCGAGGCAGGCGGAGGCGACCAGGCCTCGGGCACCCCGATCCGCTGCGCGGGCGCTCCCACGACCTCGTCTTCTTGGAGTGGGACGAGGGTGTCACAGGCGGCGAGTGCCACTGTGGCAAGGCTGACCAGGACGCCGACGATTGGCTGGAGTTCTCTTTGGCGATGATGCATGAGCAGGAACCTCAGTTGTGGTGAGCAAAGGTCCTGTATCGCATCAGAAGAATGGTTCCGTACTCAGAAGGGGGCGAGACTGGGCCTCGCTGTCGTCGCGCGCCAGAGCTCTCATGCCACCCGTCAGGCCATCGAGCCGCACCGCCCCTGCGGCGAGGGCTTGCAGAGCGGGAAGCAACCACCTACACCCTGACCAGCCCGTACACCTCACGACGCGGCCGCCCCGACCCTCCACCCGACCGAGGAAGCTCCCATGTCCCTCCGCGATCAGCTGGTCGCCAAGGGCTTCGCCTCCAAGAAGAAGGCGAAGTCGGTCGAGCGCGAGCTCAAGCAGAAGCGAAAGAGCAAGCAGGGCAAGCGCCGCAAGAAGAAGGTGGTCGAGCGCGAGGCACGCACGGCGGCGGAAGAGGCGGCAGCCCAGGCGCTGGCCGAGCGTCGCAAGCGACGCCTGCAGCGGCAGGAGGCCCAGGAGCAGATGCAGCGCGCCCTGCGGGTGCAGCACCTGCTGATGGGTCACCAGGTGCGCAGCAAGGGGCCGCAGCCCTTCTGGCACCGCAGCCTCGACGGCCGGCACCTGCTGCGCATGTCGGTGTCGGTGAAGGCCGCTGAGCAGCTGCGGGCCGGGCAGCTGGCCATCGTGGGGCAGCGGCAGGGGGCGAAGGAGGCCTACTGGCTGGTCCCCGAGCGCGCGGCCACCCAGCTGCACGAGCTGGCCCCTCGCTTCGTCGTGCACCGGGTCGAGCCCGATGGGCGGGCCGGTGAGCCCCAGTTCGGCCTGCTGCAGCGTGACTGGGAGACCGACCTGCGCCCCCATCGCCACCGCCCCGCTACGGCAGGGGCGTGACGTACAGGCGCTTGAAGTCGCGGGTCAGGTCGCCCTCGCGGCCCTGAGCGACGTAGGCGAGCCAGGTGCTGCCCCCTCGCGTCGCCAGGTCGAGGTCGCCGTGCCCCACGGTCCCCAGATCGAGGGTGCGGGGAGTGCCTCCGGCAGCGGAGACGACGCGGATGGGGTCGTAGGCCGTGTCGTCGTCGGCGACGTAGACGATGCGCTGCCCATCAGGGGCCCAGCTGGGGCCCTTGCTGTCGACCACCACGCCCTCCGCGAGCTTGACCGCCTTGGCGCCCACCGACGCCTCCATCACGTACAGGTCGAAGCGCTCGGGGTCTTCCTGGTTGGCGTAGAAGGCGACCATGCGACCCGACGGTGCGAAGCGCGGGCGGATCTGCAGGCCGCTCCAGCTCGTGAGCTCGACGGCCGTGCCTTCCAGGCTCGGTAGCAGCCACAGGTGGTCGCCCTGCTCGGCGTGACCGACGTAGACGATCGACTGGCTGTCGGCCGACCAGGTGGCGAACAGCTCGCTGTGGGTGGGATCGGAGGTGAGCTGGCGGGGGGGCTGGTCGATCTGCTGGATGTCGAGCAGGTACAAGTCGCCCTGGCCGGTGCGAGCGCTGGTGAAGGCCAGGTAGCGGCCATCGGGGGACCACACGGGCCCGCCGTCGGCGCCAGGGGCAGGGGCCAGCGGCACGCCCTCGGAGATGTACAGGTCGTAGTCGCGGTGGTCGTTGGAGGCGACGAAGGCGTAGACGCCTGCCGCGTGCGGGGCCCAGGCGAGCTCGTGCATCACCCGGCCGGCCGTGCTGGTGGTGGCGAAGCCCTCGAGCAGGGCGCCTCCTGCCCGTGCGCCGAGCTCGACCTTGGTGAAGCCCTCGGGCTCTGGACGGCCGACGTGCAGCTCGATGCGCTTGTCGTCGTGGAAGTTGGCCTCGAACGACAGCATGGTGCCCTGAGGGGACCACACGGGGCGCTGCACATGGGCGTGAGGCACCTTGGCGACCTCGGTGGGGGCAGCGAACGCAGCGAGCACGGAGAAGAGCAGCAACACGACAGCCTCAGAAGGCGAGGGAGAGATCAGCGAGCACGCGCAGCCCGGGGGAAGACCACGATCGTGAGGACACACCATAGTCGAAGCCTGTTCCGTCGCGACTCGTCGCGGTTCCCTGGGCGGGCACGACGCCGAAACCCCACTCGCCGATGACCTTGAGCCCCGCCCCCCAGCCGCTGCGCCGCCGGCGGTCCTGGTAGTGCGCTGCGAACTCGACGAAGGGCAGGTGGGCGGTGGCGGGCACATAGACGAAGAGCTGGCCCGGGGCGTCGGGGGCGCAGGTCGCGCTGCCGCCCTCTACAGCACACGGCAGCTCGACGCCTGGCACCTGGCCGACCCGCCAGCCAACGGATGGCCGGAACACCATGGGCTGGGTGTTGGGCAGCTCCAAGCCCACCCTCACACCGCCGGCGAACGCCCCCAACCCGACCGCCACCGCGCCGCTGTCGGTGAGGTAGGGGCTGGGGAAGGCGTCGACGAGCACCCCCCACACGACGGGCCCGGTAGGCACCGACAAGCTGAGCTGAGTGGCGATCGACGGGGTGTAGTGCTGGGCGCGGGGGCCCAGCCAGAACGAGGTCCCGACGCCCACCTCGAGCTGGAGGGTCTGCAGGGCGAGGGCCTTGGTGCCCAGCAGCGGGGTGTCGAGGCGCGCGTCGCCCCCGGCGGCGACCTCGACCTCGACCCCGTTGATCCGGTAGCGGCCCGCGGGCAGCCCGAGGGGGTAGGGGAGCACGACCGGGTCGTCGACGAGGCGCTCGTCGAGCCGGCCCAGGAAGGCCTTGAGATCAGGGTCGAACAGGGTCGACAGCAGCTCCACCTCGAGGTGGGTGGCCGCCCCCTCCTGGGCGGCGACCAGGTCGACGAAGCCGAACTTGGTCTCGAAGAAGGTGAGCAGCTCGCGGGTCTGGCGGGTCTGTTCGGCGTCGTGGCTGTTCACCAGGGCGCGGTCGGCGGCGAAGCGGGCGCCGTGCAGGTCAGCGAGCTCGTAGCGAACCTGCGCGAGCAGGGCCCAGGCCGCTGCGTCGAGGGCGCCGTCGGGGTGGGTGGTGGCGAGCTGTAGCTGCTCCTCGGCGTCGGGGTACCAGCCACGCTTGACGAAGAAGCGCGCCTGGTCGAGGTAGCTGCGGTAGTCGGCCTCGACGGCCACCGCGGGCTCCTCGGCGTGGGCCAGGGCGAAGGGGATCATGGGGACTCCGTCCGGGGCTGCCAGCCGGCGGCGAGCAGCTGGGCGCGGGTGGCGTCGTGGGTGGGCTGAGCGGTGCCGTCGCGTAGCTCGCCGGCGTCGAGGGCCTCGACCACCCGGCCGTCGGCCATCACCACCAGGCGGTCGCACACCGCGGCGAGGGCTTGCAGGTCGTGGCTGACGAGGACGACGGCGCAGTCGGGCCCCGCGCGCTGCAGGAGCAGCTGGAGCAGCTCGAGGCGCAGGTGGGCGTCGAGCCCTGCCGTGGGCTCGTCGGCGACCAGCAGCCGGGGCCGTGCGGTGAACACCCGAGCCAGGCCCGCACGGCGTCGCTCCCCCCCCGACAGCTCGTGGGGCAGGGCATGGGCGCGGTGCCCGAGGCCGACCGCCTCCAGCAGCTGGGTGGCGACCTCGGTGGGCGACTCGTCGGGACGATGCAGAGAGGCGGAGTCCTCCAACAGCAGCTGCAGCGGCGCGTAGGGGTGGAGCATGGCGGAGGGGTCTTGCAGCATCAGCTGCACCTCGCTGCGCGCCGTCCGCCACCGTGACGGGCGCCACGCCGTCGTGTCTTCCCCCAGCACACAGACCCGGCCGGCGTCGTAGTCCTGCAGCCCGAGCCCGACCCGCACCAGGCTCGACTTGCCACATCCCGACGGCCCCACCAGCCCCACGCGCTCCCCGGCGGCGACGTGCAGGCTGGCCCCATGGAGCACCGCCCGCGGCGCACGCCACCAGCTCCGGTAGGTGAGGTGGACCCCACTGAGGCTCCACACGTGGCGGGGAGGGGGCGTCACGAGGGGAACCCCGGCGACTGCAGGCGACGGACCGCATCGAGGAGCCGGCGTGCGGCGCCGCTGTCGGCCTGACCCGAGGTGAGCGCCTCGGAGGTGAGGGCCTCGACCCGACGGCCCTGGTCGAGCACCACCACCGCGTCGGCCACCTCCCCGAGCCAGCGCAGATCGTGGGTGACCACCACCACCCCCAGCCCTTCGTGGGCGAGGGCCCGCAGGTGCTGCAGCAGGCGATGCTGCACGGGAGCATCGAGGCCGGTGGTGGGCTCGTCGACGATGAGGAACCGGCTCCCCCGGGCGAGCGCCAGGGCGATGGCCACCCGCTGACCCATGCCTCCGGACAGCTCGTGGGGGTAGAGCGGCAAGACCTCCTCGGCGTGGGCAGCGGTGAAGCCCGCGGCCTCGAGCCAGGCCCCCAGCGCCCGCTCGGGAGCTCGGCCCAGGCGAGCGACCCGGGCGAGCTGGGCCGCCACGGTGGACAGCGGGTCGAGGGTGCGGGGGGCGTCTTGGGGCAGGTAGCCGAGCACGTCGCCGCGCAGCGAAGCGAAGGCCCTGGCTCGCTCGCGCCGGGTGCGGGGGCGCCCCTCGTAGGGGTGGAAGCGCTGACCCTCCCACTGCACCCGCAGGTCGGCGCGGACCACCCCTGGCTCCAGGTCGACCAGGCCCAGCAGGGCACGCGCGGTCAGGGTCTTGCCCGAGCCGCTGCTGCCCACCAGGCCGACTACCTGGCCGCTATGCACCTGCAGGCCCACCTCGTCGACCAGGCGCCGGTCGCCCACCTCGATGGTCAGCCCGCGGAGGACCACACTATCCGGCATGGCGGCGCCCTCCGACGAAGCCCGCGGCGGCTGCGCAGGCGGCGAGGGTGATCAGCAGCGCTGCGGCGGGGGCGATCACCTGGGGGCCGAGCCCACGCCCCCACTCGAACACCAGTAGGTTGCCCCAGGATGGCTGCGGCTCCTGCACCCCAAAGCCGCCGAGGTAGGCGAGGGTGCTCTCCACGACCACGGTGAACGCGAACACCCGGATGAGGTGCCGGGCCACGAGCTGGTGGGTGGCGCCGAGCACGAGGTGCAGCCACAGCAGCCGCCCCTCGGGCACCCCGTGGGCACGGGAGGCGAGCACGAAGTCGGCCACCCTCAGCCCCTCGACCCGCGCCCGCACGGCCTCGGCGAGCTCGGGCACGTAGGCGAGGCCGATGGCCAGGCCGAGCACGGTGGGGGTGTTGCCGTAGATGGTGAGCAACAGCAGCACCAAGACGAAGCGAGGCACGCTCGCCACCACACCGGCGACGTAGCGGGTGAGGTGAGCGACCCAGCCACCATGCATGCCGGCCAGCGCCCCGGTGGGCACGGCGGTGAGCGCGACCAGCCCTGCCAGCAGACCGGGCCCGGTGAACGCGCGGCAGGCCAGGGCGAGGCGGGCGAAGGTGTCGCGGCCGAGGTGGTCGGTGCCCAGCAGGTGCCGGCTCGACATGCCCTGGCTGGCCTGCGACAGGTCGACATCGGCCCCGATGGGGTACCCCGCCAGTGGCGCACACAGCGCGACGACCACCAGCAGCAGCAGCCACCCGAGGCCCAGCCGCCCGAGCAGGCTGTCGTGGGCGCGCAGTCCGCGCAGGGCGTGGCGGAGCCAGCGCGTCATGCCGACGCCCGCAGCCGGGGGTCGAGCCACACCCGGGCCAGATCGGCGAGGAGCCGCGCCACCACCACCGCGGCGGCCGCCACCAGGGTGAGCCCGAGGACCACCTCGTAGTCGCGCAGGAGCGCCGCGTTCCACAGCACCGCCCCCGCGCCGGGGAGCAGCAGCAGCTTCTCGACGACCACGGCGCCGCCGAGCAGCCAGCCCACCCGGCTCGCGGCCACCGAGCACGCGGTGGGCAGCAGGTGGCGCAGGAGCAGCGGCCAGGTCGCTTCCCCCCGGGCCCGTGCCGCGTCGACGAAGGGCGACTCCTGCAGGTGCGCGACGGCGTGCTCGATCTCGGCGTGCACCTCGTGCAGCGAGCTCGACCCCACCGCCAGCAGCCCGATGGCGAGCGACGAGCGTAGCAGCGAGGCCTGGTCGGGCAAGGCGAACCAGCCCGGTCGGCCCATCCACCCCGCCTGCATCAGGGCGAAGGCCCCCTCGTTGAGCAAGGCCACCGCACCATGGGCGAGGAGGAACAGGGGGGCGAGGCTGGCCAGCTGCACCAGCAGGCGGGTGCGGCTGCGGCGCTGCCCCCCGGTGCGCAGCGCGAGGACCGAGCCGGTGGTGATGGCGACGGCCAGCGCGGCGAGCACCCGCAGCCCCGTGGCGACGACCGGCTGGCGGATCACCTCCCACACCGGCGCGCCGGGCCGGTAGGACAGGCTCGTGCCCAGGTCGCCGGCGAGGAGCAGCCGCCACCACGACGCCATGCGCTGCAGGGGCGACTGGTCGAGGTGCCAGCGGGCCTCGAGGGTGGGGCGCACGGCTTCGGCATTGGGCAGCAGATCGATGGGGTCGCCAGGAGCCCATACCACCAGTGCGAAGCTGAAGCCCACGGCCCCGAGCAGGGTCAGGGCGGCCCAGGCCCCCCGGGTGACGACGACCCGGGTCACGTCACAGGGCCCAGTCGCCGGCCCAGGTGAAGAAGTAGAAGGGGTGCACGACGACCCGCTTCACCTTGGTGGACATCGCCGCGTAGGAGTCGAGGGTCCACAGAAAGATCATGGGGTGGTCGGCGGCGACGGCGGCGTGCACCTGCCGGAGCAGGGCCTTCTTCTCCTGTGGGTCGCCGCTGGTGCGGGCTTCGTCGAGGAGCCGGTCGACCTCGGGGCTGCGGTAGCCGAGGAAGTTGCGCGCGCCCTGGCTGTGGAACTGCTCGTAGATGTCTTCGTTGCGGTCGAAGGACCACTGGCTGAGCACGATGTCGAAGTCGTGCTCGCGCCACACCTTCTGCTTCCACTCTGCGGGGGTGAGGAACTCGGGGGTGACGGTGATTCCGCGGCTCTGCAGCTGCGACTGCAGGTTGATGAGCACGTCTTGTGCTGTCTCGAGGTTGGAGACGGTGGCCACTCGGAGGGTGAGCTCCTTGCCATCCGGCCCCAGCCACCGGCCGTTGAAGGTGTAGCCGGCAGCGGTGAGCAGCTCGGCGGCCTTGTCGGGGTCGTGGGGGGCCCGGGGCACGTCGTGGTTGTAGAACGGGGAGGACCGCACGAAGGGCCCGGTGAGCACATCGCCGGTGCCGATGGGTGCCAGCAGCTGATCGACATCCACCATGTGGGTGAGGGCCTGACGCACCTCCGGCTTCTTCAGCGCCGGCTTGTCTTGGTGGAAGCCGAGGTACCACCAGGAGTTCGTCTGGTAGGGATACAGCTCGACCTTGCGGTCGTTCTGCAGGGTAGCCAGGTCGCGAGGGAGCACCCGCACCAGCGCCTCGAGGGACTCGTAGAGCAGCAGCTTGGCCTGGTAGTTCTTGTCGGAGACCTCGCGCAACACCACCTCGTCGAGGCCGGCATCGCTGCCCTCGACCTTGCTCATGGTGATGGAGGCGTCGTCGTTGAACGAGGTGAGCCGCCACGCGCCGGAGCCGACCGGGCGGGTGCGGAACGAGCCCGAGCGCTCGACCTTGGTGCCCTCGAACTGGTGGGCGGGCAGGATCTTGAAGTACAGCTTGTCTTGGGGAGAGGCTTCCGCGGCCCGGAACGTGAGGGACACCGTGCGGGTGTCGAGGGCCTGGGCGCTGGCGATCCAGCCGACCCGACCCGCCTCGGTGCTGGCGTTGCGCGGTGAGGCCATCGCCTCGATGGTGAACACGACATCGTCGGCGGTCAGCGGTTGACCGTCGTGCCAGGTGACGCCGTCTCGCAGGGTGATGGTCATGGACAGCCGGTCAGGTGCCACCTCGTAGGACTCTGCCAGCCGCGGAGCGGAGCGCAGCTCGAGGTCGTCGCTGAACAGCCCCTCGAACAGCAGCTCGTTGACCCTCGCCTCGCTCATCGAGGTGGTGAACAGGGGATGCACGATGCCGGGGGCACGGTCTTCGGCGTAGCGAAGGGTGCCCGCTGATGCGGTCGCGGCGAGGCCGAGGGCCCCCGCGAGCAGGGGGAGGAGGACGCGTTTCACTGGCTCTCCTTGCTGTCGCCCTGACGGTCGAGGCCCTGTAGGACGGCGAGGTCGCCCACGAGCTCCTGAACCCCTCGCACGGCTGTGAAGCTGCGACTGAGGGGCTCGAGGGCATCGAGGGCCTGGCGGGTGTGGCCGGCGCGGATCTCCGCGGCGGCCGTCAGTGCGAACAGCGAGGGGCTGTTGGCGGGACCGACCTCGGGCTCGCCCACGTCGCGGGCTTGCTGCAGCACGGCGAGGGCGGCGCGGGGGTGGCCTTGGTGCAGGGCGTGCCGGGCGAACACCACCAGCCACTCCTGGCGGAAGCGCTCGACGAGGCCCAGCGAGTCGATCAGGGCGTCGCCCTCGGCATCGGCCCGGTGAAGGAGGTCGGCGCGCCAGGTGTCGAGGTGGCCATCCAGGGACCGAACGAGCTCGCGCGCGAGCTGTGGGTCGTCGCCGGTGGCGAGGGGTAGCCCCAGCGCATCGAGGCGCGCGCCCTGCACCCCGACCAGGCCGGCGTGCTCCGCGCGCTCGACCTCGGCCAGCAGGTCGGACGCGTCGAGCCACGGCGAGAACAAGCGGCCCGCCAGCCCCCCATCGCCCCAGGCCCGCATGCCCCGCCATGAGGATGCGTCGAGGGACTTCGCGGCCCGCGCCTCCCACCCTGTGGCGAGGGCGTGGTGCGCGCAGGGGTCGTAGAAGGCCCGGGTGAAGCCGTGGGCTTCCTCGGTGACCATCGGCAGGCCCTGCGCGGCCTCCAGGGTCTCGACCTCGCCCCGCCGGGCTGCGACGTGCAGCGCGAGGCGCTGGCCGATGGCATCGTCGTGGGGAGCCTCCAGGGGTGAGGTGCCTGCGGCGATGGCGGCCAGGGCCGACGCTCCCACGATGCCGTCGGGCGCCTCGGCGGCCCACTGGGCCGCCTGGTCGCTGCCGCTGCACCAGGCGGCGAGGGCTGCCACCGCCCGTGCCGCGCCATGCTCGGGGAGCCCACCGCGCTCCGCCCACTCGTCGAACAGGCGGGACGCAGCCTCGTCACCGACCAGGGCGAGGTCGTGGTGGAGCAAGGCCATGGACAGCTCGGGGCGCGCCCGGTGCGTGGGCTCGCTGAAGCTGGCGGTGGCGGTTCGGTAGTCGTGGGCGTGAAGGGCTGTCCATCCGCGGCGCTCGGCGGCGATGGTCGCACCGAACTCCGACGGGCTCAGCGCGACCTCGCCCACCCAGCCATACGAGCCCTGCGCCGCAGGTGGCGTGGGCAGGGGGTGCGAGGTCGAGGCGTCATCCCCGCATGCGAGGCACAGCAGCAGCAGCGTCACTGGCCCTCGTAGGTGGCGCCTGCGGCGTGGGTGGGGACCTCGCTGTCGGGGTCGATGTTCTCGGGCACGTCGTCGACCTGGATGGTCTTCTCCACGAGCACGACGTCGGGAAGGACCAGCTCACCGCGCTTGAAGTAGAAGGTCGTCTGGTAGGGGTGGTAGCCGACCTTGAACACCTCGAGGGCGTAGTCGGTCTTCTTGGCCAGCTTGATGCGCTCGCCCTCGTCGTCGCGCAGGTAGTCGATGAGGAACCGGCCCTCGCGGTCGGTCACCAGCTCGACATTGCCCGGGCTGAGGGTGATGCGGGCCCGGCCGACCGGCTCGCCGTTCCGGGTCGTGACCGTCGAGCTCAAGGCGTGGTTGCCGGCCCAGGCCGCGCTGGGAGCTGCCGAGAGGGCAGCGAGGACGAGCAGGTGGATCCGGCTCACTCGAGCCTCCGTTGCATGTCGTACAGCTCGTTGAGCTGCTGATCGGCGTTGGCCACCAGATCGCCGCGGGAGGCGGCCTCGGCGTGTCGCCGGTACTTCTCCCAGCCACGGATGGACCGGAACAGCTCGTTGGGTTCATCGCCCTCGGAAGCGTAGAAGCGGCCGAGGTGCGCCTTGGCTTCGATCTCGTAGATGAGAGCCTTGCGGCTGAAGATGAGGTCGCTGGGCAGGCGCGCCCAGTGGCGCTCGGCGAGCTGGGACCGCTCCAGGGCCCGGCTCCAGTCTTGCGACTCCATCGCGGCGTGGGCCTGCTCGACCAGCAGGGCGGGGTTGTATTGGTTTTCGGGCACCGACATCAACAGCGCCAGCTCCGACGACTTGCTGGAGCGGTCGCCCCTCGCCTTCGCGTCGAGGTAGAGCAGGGTGTGGCTGCGGGTGAACAGGGGGCTGTCGGTGCCGACCCCGGCCAGGCGCGCGCGCTCGGCGGAGGGCAGGCTGCCGGCGAACGCGGCCTCCGACATCGCGTCGAGGGCCACCCTGTCGAGGGGGCCTTCGGCGGCCAGGTCGGCCGTGCCCGACTCCTGCTGCACCCGGTCGTCGGCAGCGGAGACGGCGGAGTAGGTCTCGGCCGGAGGAGTGGGCGCCGGTGCCGCGACGGGCCGAGGTGGTGGAGGCGCTGGCCGCGGCGAAGGGCTGGGGGCGGCACGGGGCGAGGGGCGCAGCGTGGGCGTGGGCGTGGGCCTCGCCGCTGGCTGGGGCCTCGGCTGGCTCGTCGGGCGGGGTGCCTCGGCGCGGGTGGGGCGCGGGGAGGGGCGGGGACTCGGCTCGACGGCCTGGGCGACGGGCTCGGGCTCTACCTGCGGTGCGGCCACGGGGGCAGGCTCGGGCGCGGGCGGCTGCACGGCCGCGACCTGGGACTGCCGAGCCGACACCAGGCCGGCCACGCCACCGATGCCGCCGAGGCCCAGGCACGACAGCAGAGCCACGGCTGCCAGGCCCCCCGCCGCTGCCATGGGCAGCCAGGAAGGGGAGCGGGACGGCGTGTCGTCGTCGTCGATGTCGTCAAAGCTGTCGAACCGCTCGGGCTCGTGAATCGGTGCCGACAGCCGTGGCGGGCCTGGCGGCTCGCTGGCCGGGGGAATGAGGCTGTCGGGGGGCTCGAGGCGCTCACGGGCCTGCCGGGTGGCCTCGGCATCCGCCACCGGATCGGCTGGCGGGGGCACCGGCGGCGGCGTGATGCGCCGCTGCTCGGGGGAGGTCTGGACCTGCGACGGGGGAAGCGGCGGGGCCGTGTCGGCCTCGCCCGTGGTCGGATGAGCCACGCCCGCGGACGGGTGCGCGGTGATCATGGTGTCGGCGTCGGCGGCCCGGGGGGGCTCCGGCTCGGCCGAGGGAACGGCCGACTCCTGAGTAGGCACGGCGGACGGCGGAGGGCCGGTCGGGCTGGGCCGCTCCTGGGTGACCAGCGCCGAGAGCGGCACGGCGTCGGAGGGGTCGATCGGGGCGATGAGGCCAGGCGGGATGGACGCCCGCGGCGGCTCCATGGTGACGGGGCGCGGGCCGTCGATCAGCCCGTTCTGATCGCCGGTGGGGCCTGTGTGCTCGGTGGCAGTGGGCTCGTCGGGGTCGCGCACGGCGGGGTAGTCGCCCGAGCCCATCTGGATGCCCGTGGCCCTTGACATCGGCAGGCTGTCGAGCACGTTCGGCGTGTTGCGGGGCGGGATGGCGCCGAGCCCCTCCAGCACCCCGAGGGTGTCGTCGGCACGAGGGACCCGCCGCAGGGCGGTGGTGTCTTCGGCGGCCCCCCACGCGGGGCGGGGCTCCTGGGTGTCGAGGCGCGCGCTCTCCAGCAGCGCGGCGGTGGTCTCCTGGGGCCCCTCGGGTGGAGGGACGACGGGGACGACCTCGTCGAGGCTGTTGCTCCTGGCTCCGAACATCGGCGCCAGTGCGGCCCGCGCATCGCTCTCGATGTCGGCGAAGGTGAACCCTGCCATCAGCCCACGGAGATCTTCGCGGAGCACGAAAGCGCGCTGGTAGCGGTGCCGAGGGTTGAGCGACAGCGCCCGGTAGAGCACCCGGTCGAGGCCGAGGAGGATCTCCTTGACCTCGAGGAGGTGGGTGGTGATCTCCGCCCGGCGAATCCGGTGAATCGTCTGCAGGTGGCTGTCGGCGCGGAAGGCCGGGCGCAGGGTGAGCAGCTCGTACAGCAGGGATCCGAGGGCGAAGATGTCGCTGGGAGGGCCCAGGGCCTGCTCGGGGTGCGTCTGCTCGGGCGACAGGTACTGGAAGGCCTCCGACGCGCCCGCCTTGGCGGCCTGGGGCACGGTGGTGGGGGAGGCGGTGAGGCCCATCGTCGCCAGGCGCACCTTGCCGGAGCTGGTGAGCAGGATGGCCTCGGGGCACAGGCCCATGTGCAGCACGTGCTCGCTGCCCGTGGCAGGGCCCACGCGCCCGTGGAGGGCCTCGAGGCTGTTGCAGACCTGCGTGGCGATGTCGAGGAACACGTTCTGCGGCAGGGGACCATGCTCGCGGGCGTGAGCCATCACGGTGGCCAGGTCGACGGCGTCGACCCAGTCTTCGAGCACGTACAGGTCGCGTTCGACCTCTACGACGTCGAGGACGGGCACGATGGTGGGGTGCCGGACGGTCTGCAGATCGGCGACCCGGGCACGCAGGCCGGCGACGAGCGCGCCATCGGCGGCGACCGCAGGATGGACCCTGCGTGCTACGATCTGCTTGCCGGCAGGCTCGTCGAGGATGGCGATGTACCGCTCGGTCATCGCATCGACGCCGAGCTTGCGCATCAGGGTGAAAGACCCCACTTTTTTGGGCAGCAGCATCATTCGCGGCACACTCCACCAGGCTGGGCCTGGAGACCCCCATGAGGTTAGTGGAGGCCATCGTCCCCGTCAACGGAGCCCAGCGCGTGCGCACTCTGCTCGTCGTCGTCACCCTGGCTGGTCTCGGCGGCAGCTGCGCCTTCCACGCCACCGGCCTGGCGCGGCCCTCCCCCGCGGGCCCCACCCTGAACACCTTCGACGGCACGACCTACCGCTTGTTGGTGGGGCCGGAGAGCGCGCCACTGGGCCACCTCGACGGGCACACGGTGACCATCGATGGTCAGCGGGCCTTCGGCGCGGTGCGCGTCGCCGACTGGTCTGTCGACGAGGGCCTGCACGGGATGCCGGTGTGGGTCGGGCCGGTGAAGATCATGGGAGCCCAGGTCGGTCTCGACGATCGCAACAGTGGCGCGTTCTATTGGGTCGACGATCAGGCGGCCCGCACGCTGCAGGCCCACGCGGGCGAGGTCGTGTTGGTAGAGGGCTACGTCGACGGGCCCCATCGCGTGCGCGTGCTCTACTGGCGCCCCCTGCACTGAGGCGCGGGGCGCGATAGGTCGAGCACCAGGCGCGTCGCCTGGGCTCTGCCGCAGGAGAGGTCCCCATGTCGCGCCATGCGCTGCTCTCGGTCTCCGACAAGACCGGGCTCGCCCCGTTCGCCCGCCAGCTCGTCGAGCTCGGCTACACCTTGCTGTCCACCGGGGGCACCGCTCGGGTGCTGCGCGAGGCAGGGCTGACCGTCACCGATGTGTCGGCCCACACCGGTCACCCCGAGATCATGGGGGGGCGGGTGAAGACGCTGCATCCCCGGGTGCACGGCGGCATCCTGGCCGACCGGTCACGCCATGTGGAGGAGGCTGCCCAGCACGACATCCCCCTCATCGATGTCGTGGTGGTGAATCTCTACCCGTTCGAGGCGGTCACCTCCCGCGGTGCCGAGCGCGCCGAGGCGGTGGAGACCATCGACATCGGCGGCCCGACCATGGTCCGCGCAGCCGCCAAGAACCACGCGGCGGTCACCATCGTGGTCGACCCGGCCGACTACGAGCGCGTGGCCGCGGATCTGGCCGCCGGGAGCACCGACGGCATGCGTCGGGAGCTGGCTCGCAAGGCCTTCCGGCACACCGCACGCTACGACGCGGTGATCGCCGACTGGTTGGCCACCGCCGATGGCGACGACAGCCTGCCGGAGGAGTCCTCCATCGGGCTGCGCAAGCTGCAGAGCTGCCGCTACGGCGAGAACCCCCACCAGCGTGCGGCCTTCTACGCCGACGGCGCCGTGCGCGGGCGCAGCCTCGCCCGTGCGGTGCAGAAGCAGGGCAAGGAGCTGTCGTTCAACAACCTCGCCGACCTCGACGGCGCGCTGCGGGCGGTCTTCGACCAGGAGGCCCCGGCGGCCGTAGTGGTCAAGCACATGAACCCCTGCGGGCTGGCGACGGCCGAGACGCTGCCGACGGCCTTCCGCGAGGCCTTGGCTGGGGATCCGGTGTCGGCCTTCGGCGGCATCCTCGCCTTCAACCGTCCGGTCGACGGCGAGACGGTGAAGGCCGTGCGGCAGTCGCGCACCTTCTTCGAGGTGCTCGCGGCGCCGGGCTTCACCGACGAAGCCCTGGAGAAGCTGGCCCCGAGGGAGAAGCTGCGGGTGCTGGAGCTGCCGGCCGACTGGGCCGCCAGCCGGCCGCCGGGCTTCGACACTCGCCGGGTGCAGGGGGGCTGGCTGGTGCAGGACTGGGATCTGGGCGCGCCGGTCACCTGGAGCGTGGTCAGCGAGCGCGCCCCCACCGACGAAGAGGAGCGGGCGCTGCGCTTCGCCTGGGCCGCGTGTCGTCACGTGAAGTCGAATGCCATCGTGCTCGCGCGGGGCACGGCCGAAGGCGCGGCCCTCAACGGCGTCGGAGCAGGGCAGATGAGCCGGGTCGACTCGGTTCGCCTCGCCGTGCAGAAGGCAACCTCCCCGGTGGCGGGAAGCGTGCTCGCCTCGGATGCGTTCTTCCCCTTCGCCGATGGCGTGGTGGCGGCCCTGGAGGCCGGGGTGACCGCCATCGTGCAGCCGGGAGGCAGCATCCGCGACGAAGAGGTCATCGCCGCCGTCAACGCCGCGGGAGCCACGATGGTGACCACCGGCGTGCGCCACTTCCGGCACTAGCCCTCGGCGGCCATCAGGCCACGTTCTGGTAGTTGCCCGACCACATGGCGCGCTCGATGGTGTTGACCTGGGGGTCGACGGCACGGCGCACCATGGCGTCGCGAGTCGGGGCGGGCAGGTGCTCGATGAGGTCTGCTCGCCACGGGCCCTCATACAGGTGGTTGCCCTGCTCGTCCCAGGCACGCCAGGTGCCGACGGGCTGGCCATGGTGGAAGGGGCCCTCGACGCGCTTGCGACCGTTGGGGTACCAGCGGCAGTAGGCGCGGTGCGCGAGGCCCTCGATGTACTCACCGTCCTCGGCGAGACTGCCGTTGGGGTGGAAGCGGGCGAAGGGCCCATGCAGCGCGCCATGCAGGCGCTGTGCTTCTTCGCAGAGCACCCCGGTCGGGTACCAGCGCGTCACCGGGCCATGGAGCACGCCCTTGCGGTAGGTGGACTCGGCGGCGAGCTGGCCGTTGTCGTACCAGCGCTCCCAGGTGCCCTCGCGGCGGCCCGCTGCGATGCTGCCGCGCTGGCGGGGCGAGCCGTCGGGCCACGTGCGCACGAACAGCCCCTCGGCGAGGGCGGCGGCAGCGTGACGGGGGCGACGGAACAGGGGAAGCATGAGGGCTCCTTGTGTGGACTACGATCTACGTACGCACGCCCGCGGCATGGGCTTCACCAACGACCGTCAATGTGCGTCACCGAGTCGTGACAGGAGGGGGCTCGCTGGGGGCGTTAGGCGAGGCGTCCGGAGGCGACGATGCGGGTGGTGATGGTGGGCGCAGGCGGTCGGGAGGCGGCGCTGGCTTGGCGCCTGGCGCAGTCGCCTTCGGTGACGGAGCTGGTGGTCACGGGCGTCAGCCCGGCGTGGCCCGAGGGCGTGGTCCACTGGGAAGGAGACTGGGTGAGCCGCGCGGTGCAGGAGGGCGTGGGCCTGGTGGTGGTGGGGCCCGAGCAGCCCCTCACCGAGGGCCTGGCCGATCAGCTGGCGGAGCTGGGGATCCCATGCTTCGGTCCGAGCGCGGCGGCTGCGCGGCTGGAGGGCAGCAAGGCCTTCGCGAAAGAGGTGATGGCGGCCGCGGGGGTGCCCACGGCGGGCGCGTTGGTCGTCGACCTCGACGACGACGAGCAGCGTGCTGCGGCGGAGGCTCGGGCGGCGCAGGGGCGCGTCGTGGTGAAGGCGGATGCCCTGGCGGCGGGCAAGGGCGTGGTGGTGTGCCCCGAGGGGGAGCAGGCCCTGGCGGCCCTGGGCGATCTGCGACGCTACGGCTCGCGCCTGGTCCTCGAAGACCTGCTGACGGGGCCGGAGGTGAGCCTGTTCGCCCTCAGCGACGGTCAGCGGGTGGTGGCGCTGCCCTCGGCCCAGGACCACAAGCAGCTCCTCGACGGTGGGCGGGGCCCGAACACCGGTGGGATGGGGGCCATCGCGCCCTGCCCGCTCCTCGATGCGGAACAGGGGGAGCGGCTGGTGCAGGCGATCCACGCCCCGGTCGTTGCGGAGATGGCCCGGCGTGGCACGCCGTTCCGCGGGCTGCTGTACGCAGGCCTGATGATGACCCCCGACGGGCCCAAGGTGCTGGAGTTCAACGTGCGCTTCGGTGATCCGGAGTGCCAGCCCCTGATGATGCTGTGGGGAGACGACCCGCTGCCGTGGCTGCTGGGGGCGGCGACCGGCGAGCTGCCGGCGGGGCGGCCCGACTTCGGCGACCAGTCTGCCTGCGCCGTCGTGCTGGCGAGCAAGGGCTACCCGCAGGGCAAGGAAGTGGGCGTGGCCCTGCCCGAGCCGGAGCTGTCGGAGGTCGAGGTGTTCCTGGCGGGCGCGCAGCGTGACGACGACGGGGTGTTGCGGACCGCAGGGGGGCGGGTGCTGGCGGTGTGCGCGGTGGCTCCGACACTGTCTGCCGCGCGCGACCGTGCCTACGCCGCGCTGCCGGAGGTGTCGTTCGAGGGGGCGCAGTGGCGCACCGACATCGGGGCCGCCGCGATCGGATAGAGGGCGAAGGATGAACTTGCGCATCCAGGATCTGAAGCCCCCGCCCGACGATGCCTCCCACGAGGAGCAGCTGGTGGGGCTCGTCCTGCGCGGGGTGGCCCGGGGGGCTGCGCCCCCGGTGGGCGTGGTGGTGCGCGACGAGGTGGTGCATCTCATCGATGTGCGACCGGCCGCGGCGCAGAAGGTCGCGGTGGGGCGGCTCCTCGCCGGGCTCACCCAGGCTCGCTTCGACGACGCGCCCGATCGCCCGCAGGCTGTCGGCGTGCTGGGCACCTTCCGGCTCAAGCAGCGGCCCGACGACGCGGGAGCACCTCTGGTGCAGGTGTTCCTGGAGTGGCCCGACTGCTCGTGGTGGCACTGGCGCGCCCTGCTCGACGCCGACGGGGAAGTGGTGCAAGACACGGTGACGGTGCAGTCGGCCCGCGACGGCGATCCGCTCCCCAAGGGCCTGGGCCGGTGGTGGAGCACAGCCAGGCGCCACAACCTGCAGCTCCACCTGCGCCGGCAGGCGCCCGCGCCGCCTCCGCTCAGCTCCACCCTGGTGAACTGAGTGCGGCGGGCGCTGTCGTGGCTCGCCGCCGGCGGGGTGCTCCTGGGCGCCCTGGCCGGAGGTGTGGCGCTGTGGTGGGTGACCTCGGCCGGCGACGACGGCGCCGACGACCCCCGGGAGCGCAAGCGGATCCTGTCGGTGGTCGACGACCCGGTGCCCCCCTCGGCGACGGCGGCGACCGGGTCGCCCAACGTGGTGCTGATCATCGGCTGCACCTTCCGCCGCGACCAGACGAGCGTGTACACGCCGGAGCTGGCCGACACTACGCCCTACCTGGCGAGCCTGGCTCGACAAGGGGTGGTCCTCGACGACCTGGTCAATGCTGCCCCCTGGACGAAGGCGGCCTCGACGGCCATCGTGACCGGGCACCACGCGGTGACCCTCGGCATGGTCGAAGACGGGGCCAACCGCAACGCCAAGGTGCTCCCCGACGAGGTGGTCACCGTCGCCGAGGCCTTCCGCGCAGCGGGCTACCGCACCTTCGGGGTCACGACGAACCCCAACGTGCACTCCCGGATGGGCTTCGCCCAGGGCTTCGACCACTACGGCGAGCCCGCGCAGCTGTGGCGGGAGCACATGGCGAAGGCCCCCGGCCGGGTCGCCGTGCACCAGGCCCTGGAGTGGGTGCGGGGGGCCGGCGACACGCCGTTCTACCTACAGGTGCTCCTCGTCGACGCCCATGCGCCGTTCCCCAAGGAGGCCATGGCCACCGAGCAGGGCGTTCCCGAGCTGGTGGGGCGCTACCGAGCGGGGCTGACGAAGCTCGACCGGGAGATCGAGCGGCTGGTGGAGGGCCTGCGCGAGGCAGGCCATGGCGACGACTCGGTGGTGGTGGTGGTCAACGACCACGGGGAAGGGCTCGAGTGGCCGACGCACCACGGCAAGGGCCACGGGCGCTACCTCACCCCTTCGGCGGTGGGCGGGGTCGGGGTCTTCTGGGGGGTGGGGCTCCCCGCCGGGCGGCGGGTGCCCGGCCTGGCTTCCCAGGTCGACCTGGCGCCGACGCTGCTGTCGCTGGCTGGGATCAGCGGGTGGGAGGGGCCGGGCTACGACCTGGCCCCTGCGCTGCGCGGGCAGGCGGCAGGCACGCCACGCACCGAGGCCTATGCCGACACCTGGTTCCGCAAGTCGCAGCGCACGGCGCGCTACACCGAGGGCCAGGCCTGCCAGCTCAACTTCAATCAGGCCGATGTGGTCGATCGGCACGGCCATCGGTTCGAAGAGGGCTGCTTCGATCGCCGGGCCGATCCCGACCACCGCCAGGCGAGCCGCGACGGGGCAGGGGAGCGGGCGGTCCAGGCCTGGCGCGCCGCTCAGCTCGCGGAGGCCTCGGCCCGCGGTGACGTGGGCAGCGTCGAGGTCGACGACGACCTCGACCGGCAGCTGGAGGCGCTCGGCTACGCCGAGGGCGACGAAGAGTGAACGCGCGGGGCGCCCTGGCGCTGGTCGGGGTGGGCCTGCTGATGGGGGCGGTCGCCGGGTGGTGGGCGCGCTCGGCCCCTTCCGCGCTTCCGCCGCCGAGCGCCGCGGCGCCGACCACCCCGTCGGGGCCGCCCCACGTCGTCCTCATCATCGGCTGCACGGTGCGCCGCGACCAGATCGGCGTGTACGGCGGCCATCCACGGGCGACCCCCTTTCTCGACGAGCTGGCGGCCACCGGCGCGCGCTTCGACGATGCCGTCGCGGCCGCTCCCTGGACGCGCGCCGCATCGACGGCGCTGCTCACCGGGCGGCACCCCATCGACCTGGGCATGATCGAGCCGGGCGATGGGCCGAACGAGCGAGCCCTCTCGTCGACGGCCGAGACCCTCGCGGAGGTGCTCCAGTCCGCCGGCTACCAGACGCTGGGCACCACGGCCAACCCCAACCTCAACGCGGTGTTCGGCTTCGCGCAGGGCTTCGACGACTACGTGGAGGTCACCGCACCCTGGGGCCAGGTCGGGATGATCAAGGTCGACGGGGCCGAGGTCGTGAGCGGCCTGCTCGCCTCGGTGGACACCCACTGGGACGGCGCCACCCCCCTGTACCTGCAGGCGATGCTCATCGATGCCCACGAGCCTCGCCACGCGCCGATGGCGGCCATCGAGCACCTCACGGGCCCCGACGTGCCGAGGCGGGTCGCGCTGTACCGCTACAACCTGCGTCGCTTCGACGAGTCGGTCCGTGCGCTGGTCGATGGGCTCGCGGCGAGGGGAGTCCACGATCCCTTGCTGGTGGTGGTCAGTGACCACGGTGAGGGGTTGCTGCACCCTCTGCACCACGGTCGCGGCCATGGGGTGTTCACCTACCCGAGCACGGTGGCGATGCCGTGGCTGATGCGTGGGCCTGGGGTGGGTCAGGGCGTGGTCATCGACGGGGTGGCAAGCCAGGTCGACGTGATGCCCACGCTGCTGGGAATGCTGGGGCTGAGTCGCCCCGACGACATCGGGCGGGACTGGTCGGCCCTGCTGGAGGGAGGGGGGCGCACCGATCGGCGCGTGGCCTACGTCGATACCTGGTTTCAGGACGCGTCTCGGGTCGCGTCGTACGACGCCGAGCTGGCATGCCACCACGACGCCACACCCACGGCCGGCGAAGGGCTCAGGCCCCCGACCGCTTGCTACGATCGACGGATCGACCCTGACGCGATGCAGCCTCTGGAGCCGATCCCCGAGGCGGCGATCGAGGGGCTGCTGCGCTGGCGCGCCGAGCGGGTGGCGGCCTTCGAGGCGCTAGGGGAGCTCGGTGTGGTCGACGTCGACGAGGCCCTGCGCGACCAGCTGGAGGCCCTTGGCTACGCCCAGGGCGACGGAGACGATGAAAAGGAGCTCAAGTCGCCGGAGCGATGACCGAGACGGGAGCATCCCCCCCCCTCGTCCCCTTCGCCCCCGCCCGCCCCCGCGCTCCCGGAGCCCCCCATGTCCCCCAGTCATCGCCTGCTGCAGGCGCTGTCCGATGCCCATGCTCTCCGGAGTGAGGGCCGGTCCCTCGCCACGTGCCTGCAGCCGCTGCTGACGCAGACGCGTCAGGCACTGGGCTGTCGCTGGCTGGTGGTGGCGGAGCTCGTGCCCTCCGAGCTCGGCGACATCACGTGGCGTCAGGTCGCTGGCCCGGGCGACGCAGGGAGGGGAGTCCACCTGCACGCCGATGCGGTGTCTGCCGTGCTCGCCGGCCAGGTGCTGCGCCACGAAGGGCCTGCGGTGCAGCTGTGCGCGGGCCAGCCCGCCACCCGGGCGGCGCAGGTGGTGCCCCTGTGGGTCGATGGAGAGCCACGCGGCGCGCTGGTTGCGGGGGATGTGGAAGGGCGTGACGTGGGGGAGCCCGTGCGGTGGGTGTGGTCGATCGTGAGCTCGTGGCTCGACGACGCTCAGGATGCGCGCGACGCAGGCCAGGTGGTGGAGCTGCAGCGGCTCAACGACGAGCTACGCCGACGGGTCGGCGAGCTGGCGCGCCTCGACCGGGAGCACAAGCTGCTGGCTGACTTCGCCAGCTTCCTGGGCGCATGCCACGGCGTGTCGGATGCCCATGAGGTGCTACAGCGCTTCCTGCCAGCGCTGTTCGAGGGCTCCTCGGGGGCATACTTCGCCCGGGCCGGCACGCTGCTGGAGCAGGAGGTGGGCTGGGGCCGTGGCGCGGGGTCTGCGGTGCACGGGGTCGACGACTGCTGGGCCCTGCGCCGGGGCGAGCCCCACGTGGTGCACGGTGCGGCGGATCTGAGCTGCCCACACTGCCTGGCTGCGGTGCAGGGGCGCGGCTTCTGTGTGCCCGTGGTGAGTCGCGAGGGGCCCGTGGGCCTGATCCACGTGGAGGTGCCGGCCCAGGGCGAGGCAGACCGCAGCGTGCTGCGCATGCTGGGTGCGGTGGCCGACCGGCTGGGGGCGTGCCTCACCAACCTCAAGCTGCGCGACCGACTGCAGCAGGAGTCCATCCGTGACCCCCTGACCGGGCTGTTCAACCGCCGATACATGGTGGAGACCCTCGAGCGGGAGCTCGCCCGGGCGCGACGGGCCACGGAGAGCGTCGCGGTGGTGATGATGGATGTCGATCACTTCAAGCGCCTCAACGACCAGTACGGCCACGACGTGGGTGATGACGTGCTGCAGGCGGTGGCGACCGAGCTGGGGCGGGGCGTTCGCTCCGAAGACGTGGTGTGTCGCTACGGCGGCGAGGAGTTCGTCGCCATTCTGCCGGGCGCGACGCTGGCATTGGCCACCCAGCGCGCGGAGGAGCTGCGGCTGAGGCTGCACAGCATGGCTGTCCAGGCGCGCGACGGGTCGACCCCGGAGGTGACGATGTCGGCGGGGGTGGCCGTGGCCGACCGGGGTGCGACCCCCGAGATCGTGCTCCGAGCCGCCGATCGAGCCCTGCTCCGGGCGAAGCAGGAGGGGCGGGACCAGGTGTGCGTCTCGGCCGCGCCACAGCTACCGTCGGCCACCTGGGAGCAGGCTCCCGCGGCCGGGGCCCTCCGCGCTATCGCGCAGTGACCACCTTGATGGGGACTCGCAGCACCTGACCCGCCTTGTCTTTGAGGGCGCACATGCCCTCGCTGTCAGGCGTGTCGGCGTTGACGCTGACCTCGAGCAGGGGGCCGGGCTCCACGTCGCACCGGATGGTCAGCGAGCCGGTCTGCCCCTGCTGCACGATCAGGTCGGCCTTGGGCGGCGGGCCGCTGAAGGTGACCGAGGCGCCCTTGCCTCTCGGCATGAGCAGGGTGCCGTCGTGCAAGAACATCGCGACGTGCTTCGACGCCTCGATGCGCACCGGCGCCTTCACCTTCTTGCCGTCATCGGCCGTGCAGATGACCTTCTTCGGCACCTCCCGGGGCCAGCTGGCCTTGTCGACCACGACCTCGAGCAGGTCGCCGCGGGGGACGCACTGGAAGCCGGCGGTGTCGGACACCCACGACTTGTGGCTGGCACCCTCGTGGTCGAACACGCCGACGTAGGTGTCGTAGCCATCCGACGGGGTGAGGGGCATCACGACCTCGCCGAGCTTGGTGGTGTCGGCGGTGTTGGCGTGGGCGACGGCGAGCAGGAACAGCCAGCACATGGGGACTCCGGGGGGGCAGCGCAGCGACAACCCCGCGAGGGGGCAAGCCCTTCCGCGGGACGCAGGTGCACCGTGTAGCGCGCGACGCAGTCGTGGGGGAGCGGAGGACCTTCCGTGAGCCTGTCGCGACGGTCAGATCCTGTCCAGGTCGCCTGCTAGGGTACCCGTCGCATGCTCGTTCATCGCTCCAACCTCGCCGAGGCGCTCGTCGACCGCCTGGCTGCCGTGTGTGCCCAGCCGCTGGCGGATCCGTTCGCCGAGGAGTGGGTCGCCGTGCAGTCCCGCGGGATGGAGCGGTGGCTCGCCCAGCAGCTCAGCGAGCGGCTCGGGGTCTGGGCCCACGCGCGGCACCCGTTTCCGCGGGCGCTGGTGGAGTCGCTGCTTCAGGGCGTGCTCCGCGAGCCCGACGACGTGTCGGAGGCCTTCGAGCCCGAGCGGCTGCGCTGGGCGGTGGCGGCTCGTCTCCCGGAGTGTGCCGCCCTGCCGGGCTTCGAGGTGGTGGCCAACTACCTCGACGACGACCCCCACGGGCTGAAGCTGCACCAGCTCGCGCGTCAGCTGGGCTGGATGTTCGACCACTACGTGGTCTACCGGCCGGAGATGGTGCTCGGCTGGGAGGCAGGGGAGGGCAGCGACGACTGGCAGGCAGGGCTGTGGCGCACCGTGCGGGCCCAGCTGCCCGGGGATCACCTCGCCCGGCGGGTGCATCGCTTCCTCGCCGCCCTGCCCGGCGCCCCCGACGAGCACCTCCCCGAGCGCCTGTCGGTGTTCGGGGTGAGCGCGCTCCCTCCGTTGTTCCTACGCATGCTCGCCGCGGTTGGGCAGCGGGTGCCGGTGCACATGTTCCTGCTCACGGCGACCCCCGACTACACGGGTGAGCTGATGCCCCGGCGGGCCATCGCCCGGCGGGCGCGCAAGGCCCGGCAGCGCCCGGCCGACCTCCACCTCGAGGAGGGCAACCCCCTGCTGGCCAGCCTCGGGCGCCTGGGTCGAGAGCTTCAGCAGGTGCTCCTCGATCTCGAAGTCCACGACCTACCTGCCTTCGAGGAGCCGACCCCCGAGGCCTCCTGCTCCACCCTGCAGCTACTGCAGCACGACCTCTACAAGATCATCAGCCGCAAGCCCGAGACGGGCTCCGCCCAGCCGTCGATGTTCGCCGGCTTCCACGAGCTGGCCTCGCCCTTGGCGCTGCCCGATCTCGAGTCGCTGCGGCTGCACCGCTGTCACAGCCCGATGCGAGAGGTGGAGGTGCTGCGCGACGAGCTGCGACGGCGACTCGACGCCGACCCGTCGCTGCAGCCCCGCGACATCGTGGTCATGGCCCCCGACATCGAGGCCTACGCGCCGCTGATCCACGCCGTGTTCGGGGTCGACCCGACCGACCCCGGCCACATCCCCTACGCCGTGTCCGACCGGTCCCTGCGCGACGACAGCTCGGTCATCGAGGCCTTCTTGTCGCTGCTGCGGGTGGTGTCGGGCCGGCTCGAGGCGCCGCAGGTGGTCGACGAGCTGTCGCGCCCGCCCGTCGCGCGTCGCTTCGAGCTCGAGCCCGACGACCTGGTCTACCTGGAGCGCTACGTGCGGGAGTCGGGCATCCGGTGGGGCGAAGACGCCGCGCACCGCGCCGCCGAGGGCCAGCCCCGCTACGACGACCACACCTGGCGCTTCGGCCTCGATCGGATGCTGGCGGGCTGGGCCGCGTCGCCCCCACCGACCGAGCTGGTCGCCGGGGTGCTTCCCTACGGCGAGATCGAGGGCGACGCCGCGGAGCGCGTGGGCAAGCTGGCCGACTACGTCGAGCGCCTGTTTCGCTTCCGGCGGGCCGTCGCACAGCCGGCCTCCCCAGCGGCCTGGTCGGCGCGGCTGCTGGCTCTCCTCGATGCCTTCGTCGCCCCCGACGACGACGAGCTGTGGGGCTGGCAGCGGCTGCGGGAGGAGCTGCTGGCGCTGGCCGACGACGCCGCTCGTGGGGGCTTCGACGAGGAGCTGGGGCTCGACGTGCTGACGTGGTGGCTGGAGGGGCGACTCGCCGGTGAGCGGTCCGGGCACCGCTACCTGTCCGGAGGCATCACCTTCTGCGCGTTGCTGCCCATGCGCAGTGTGCCCTTCCGGCTGGTGGGCTTGATGGGGATGGGGGTCGAGGCCTTCCCCCGCAGCGAGTCACGCCCGGCCTTCGATCGGGTCGCGCAGGCCCCGCGTCCTGGCGATCGCTCGCTGCGCGAGGAAGACCGCACCCTGTTCCTCGAGGCGCTCCTCTCAGCTCGGGAGCACCTGCACGTGAGCTGGGTGGGGCAGTCGATCCGCGACCAGGCGGTGCTGCCTCCCTCCGTGGTGGTGGCCGAGCTCGTCGACTGGCTCGACGAGGCCTTCCAGGAGCACGACGGCGCGCCGGCCTCGGCCCGGCTGGTCACCAACCACCCCCTGCAGCCCTTCTCGCCCGCCTACTTCGACGGCACCGACGGGCTGCTGTCGACCTCGGGGCCCTATGCCCGGGGCGCGATGGCCATGCTGGGGGTGCGCCAGGCACCGCAGCCCTTCCTGGGGCACACCCTCCCCGCGCTGGAGCAGATCGAGGCGGTCGACCTGGAAGAGGTCGTGCGCTTCTTTGCCTCGCCCGCACGTGCGCTGCTCACGACGCGCCTCGGGCTGCGAGCGGCGTCGGAGGTCGAGGCGCTGGCCGACCGGGAGCCCCTGCTGCCCGATGCCCTCGAGCGCTATCAGATTGCCGCATCGCTGCTGCAGCCCGCCATCGAGGGCACGCCCATGGAGGCGCTGTGGGCACCGCTGCGGGCGAGCGGTCAGCTGCCGGCCGGGGTGGCAGGTCGCTGTGTGTTCGAGGAGCTCACGCCCCTGGTGCGCGACGTGGCGGAGGCAGTGCGGCCCTTGGTGCAGGCGTCGCGGCAGCCCGCCCTGCGTGTCGATCTCGATCTCGAGGGGGGGCGACTGGAGGGGTGGCTCGACAGTGTGTGGGGCGACACGCTTCTGCTGCACCAGTTCAGCCGGGTGAAGGGCAAGCACGAGCTGGCAGCCTGGATCCGGCACTTGGCGCTGTGTGCCGCCGGTGGCCCGTCACGCTCGACGGTGCTGGTCGGGCGCCATCACCGGGCGAATCGCGCCATCGTGGTCCGCTTCGCTCCCGTGCCTGATGCGGCCGAGCGTCTCGCCGAGCTGCTCGCGGCCTTCCGCTACGGCCAGCGGCGGCTCCTCGCCTTCGAGCCCGACGTGTCGCTCAGCTACCTCCGGGCGGTGCGCGCCGGCCGCGACAAGCTCGGCTACCTCCGGGGGCGGGCTCGCGAGGCCTTCGCGGCCCTGAGCGTGGACGACGGCTATCTCCGGCTGGCCCTGCGAGGCTGCACCTCGCCGGTCGACGACACCGACCCCACCTGGGGCTTCGAGGGCATCAGCCGTCGCTTGCTGGAGCCCCTGCTCGACGCGCGGGAGGGGCGATGAACCCCACCACCCTCGACCAGCTCACGGTGCCCCTCACCGGCACGCGCCTCATCGAGGCCAGCGCCGGCACGGGCAAGACCTACACCATCGCCTTTCTCTACCTGCGGCTCATCGTCGAGCGCGACCTGCCCATCGAGCAGATCCTGGTGGTCACCTTCACGCGCGCTGCCACCGCCGAGCTCGCCGAGCGCCTGCGAACGCGGCTGCGTGAGGCGCTGTCCATCCTCGACCGGCGGCAGGGGGTCGCTGCGGGGGATCCGACCCTTCACCGATGGATCGAGGGCCTGTCCGACCCGCTCCTCGCGCGACAGCGCCTCGCCGAGGCCCTGCACGGCATGGATGCGGCGGCCATCAGCACCATCCACGGCTTCTGCGCCCGGATGCTGCAGGAGTTCGCGTTCGAGAGCGGCGCGCGCCTCGACACCGAAGTGCTCGACGACGAGCGGCCGCTGATCCGTCGGGCCGTGCAAGACTTCTGGGCCGCCACGGCCGACACCGCGCCGCCCCAGCTGGTGCGCCACCTGGTGCGCTCCCGCATCGGCCCCGACCAGCTGCTCGCCACAGCGATGGATGCCCTGGGCGACCCGACGGTGCCGGTGCTCCCGCCCACCGCCTCGCTGCAGCCCGACGAGGCGCGGGTGCTCGAGGCCATCGAGGTGTGGCAGCAGGCCCACGAGGCGGCGCGCCAGGCGTGGTGGAGCGCCCGCGACGACATCGTCGCCGACCTCAAGCGAGCCGGCGACCGCCGGGTGCTCAGCCGTCGCTACTACACCTTCGCCAAGGTGGCCTCGCTGGCCTGGTACGCCGATGTGCTGTTCGAAGAGGCCACCACCGGGCCCGCACCCCTGTTTCGCGACTTCGACAAGCTGTGCGCACGCACGCTGGAGCGGCACACCAACAAGGGCCGCGACGACGAGCGGCCGCGCTATGCGTTCTTCGAGGCCGCCGAGGCGCTTCAGCAGGCCTACGAGGCGACCCGGCAGCCCGTGCAGGCGTGGGTCCGCTGCTTCCGGCGTCAGATGATCGACGACGTGCGCGACCGGGTAGAGCTGGCCAAGGAGCGCGCCCGGGCGGTCTCCTACACCGACCTGCTGCATCGGCTCGACGAGGCGCTTCATCATCCCGAGCGTGGGCCTCGCCTCGCCCAGCGCATCCGTGAGCGCTACCCGGCGGCCCTCATCGACGAGTTCCAAGACACCGATCCGGTGCAGTACCGGATCTTTCGGCAGGTGCATGGCCACGACGAGGCCGTGCTGTTCCTCATCGGCGACCCCAAGCAGGCCATCTATGGCTTTCGGGGGGCAGACATCCAGGCCTATCTGCAGGCACGGGAAGCCACCGACGCGCAATACACGCTCACCACGAACTGGCGGTCCGACCCCGGCATCCTCGCCGCCATCGACGCGCTCTACCAAGGGCACCCAGCTCCCTTCGCCGATCCCGACATCGCGTTCATCCATGAGGTGGGGCCCCATCCCGACGCGCGGGAGCGGCTGCAGCAGCCCAACGGGATGCCGCCTTTTCCGGTGCGGGTGCTGTTCGTGGAGCGCGGCGACGGTCCGCGCCGGCCGCATCACTCCGGCACCCTGAAGTCGGGCTGGCTGTACAACCACCTGCCGGGTCATGTCGCCGACGAGGTCGTGCGGGTGCTGCGCAAGGGGCTCACCCTCGACGAAGGGGGCCAGCAGCGCCCGGTCGGTCCTGGAGACATGGCGGTGCTGGTGCGGTCCAATGCCCAGGCAAGGGCGCTCCACCGCGAGCTGACCCAGCGAGGGGTTCCCGCGGCGCTGCAGGGCGACGCCTCGGTGCTGGAGACCGACGAGGCCGAGGAGATGAGTGCGCTGGTGTCGGCCCTGGCCGACCCCACCGACCCGGTGGCCGTGCGGGGGGCGTTGTCGACCCGCGCCATGGGCCTGTCGGGGGAAGAACTGGCCGCGCTACGCGACGACGAGCCACGCTGGGAGCGCTGGGTCGAGCGCTTCCAGGGCTGGGCGTCGCTGTGGAGCAAGGGGAGCTTTCTGCTGGCGTTTCGTCAGCTCCTGGCCGACTGCGACGTGCCGGAGCGGTTGCTGTCCCAGCCGGGAGGCGAGCGGGCGATCACCAACCTGCTGCACCTCGGGGAGCTGCTGCAGCGCCTCGCCGCCGAGCGGCGCCTGGCGCGTGCCGGCCTTGCCAGCTGGCTGGCGGCGATGCGTGCCGACGCCAAGCTGGTGCGGGCCGAGCTGGGCCAAGACGCCGACCCCATCCGGCTGGAGAGCGACAGCGGGGCGGTGAAGCTGGTCACGGTGCACCGGTCGAAGGGCCTGGAGTACCCCATCGTGTTCCTGCCCTACCTGGGTACGGGCCTGTGGAAGCAGGGCGAGGTGGTGCGCTTCCACGACGACTCGGGCCAGATGACCCTCGACGCGGGATCTCCCCAGTTCGGCGAGCACGCAGCCCGGGCCCGGGTCGACGAGCTCGCGGAGTCCCTGCGGCTTCTCTACGTGGCGCTCACCCGGGCGCGGCACCATGTCGTGCTGTTCTGGGGGGCCTTCTCCGGCTTCGGCACCAGCCCGCTGGGGTGGCTGCTGCACGGCGCGGAGCTGCCCGACGACGCAGGCCCCGACGCCCTCGAGGAGCACCTGATGGGCCTCGACGATGAGGCGCTGGTCGCGAGGCTGGTGGAGCTCGAGCGGCGCACGGGCCAGGCGGTGCGGCCCGAGCCTCTCGACCTGCAGCGGGCCACGGGGTGGGAGGCCCCTGCCGCCGCGACGAACCAGCTCGCCCACCACCGCCCGCAGCGCGTGGGCTTCGCAGGCTGGCGGGTCGGGAGCTTCTCGGCGTTGGTCGGCGGCCACGAGGCTCGTGACGGTCACGACATCGACGCGGTCGAGGCGCTGCCGGGGGTGGGGGAGGGGCCCCGCGTGCCCCTCGCCGACTGGCCTCGCGGGGCGGCCCCCGGCACCACGATGCACGCCGTGCTGGAAGAGCTCGACTTCCAGGGGCCTCGGGAGGAACGGGCCGAGGTGGTGAGCGAGGCCCTCGCCCGGCATGGCGTGGCGGAGCGGTGGGTCGACGAGCTCACCGATGGGCTGGCGGCTGCATGCGAGGTGCCGCTGGGGGTGGGCGAGCCCGCGCTGGGCCAGCTGTCACGGGCCGACCGCATCGACGAGCTGGGGTTCACCTTCCCCGTTGCTCCCACCGGCGCAGGGTTCTCTGCCGAGGCGCTCGCCGGCTGCTTCGAGGCCCACGCCACCGACCCCCGCGTCGTCGCCTACGTTCCCCGCCTGCGCGGCCTCGGGTTCGCTCCCCTGCAGGGCTTCCTCAAGGGCTTCGTCGACCTGGTCTACCGCCACGATGGGCGCTTCGGGGTGGTCGACTACAAGTCCAACCACCTGGGCGACCACCTGGGCGACTACTCGCCGCAGGCGCTGTCACGAGCCATGCGCCACCACCACTACATCCTGCAGTACCACCTCTACCTGGTCGCGGTGCACCGGATGCTGACCGCCCGGCTGCCCGGCTACCACTACGAGGAGCACATCGTGGGGGCTCGCTACCTGTTCCTCCGCGGCATGGTGCCGCAGGGCGGCGCCGGTCATGGCGTGTGGGCCGACCGCCCGCCGCGGGCCCTCATCGAGGCCCTCGACCGCTGTCTCGCGGGAGGTGGCTGATGTGGCGTGAGCTGCAAGAGGCTGGCGTGATCGGAGCAGTCGACCGCCACCTGGCGGCCTGGCTGGGCCGCGTCGGGGGGGATGAGGTGGTGCAGCTCGCGGGGGCGCTGGCCAGCCACGCGACCCGCCAGGGCCATGTGTGTGTCGACCTGGCCGGTCTGGTGGGGCCGGTGCACGGCGACGACGGGGAGGTGGTGGAGAGCCTGGCGTGGCCCGACTGGGGCACCGTCGGTGACAGCGAGCTGGTGGGGTCTTTAGGAGACGGCACCCCGCTGGTGCGCGAGGGCACCCGGATCTACCTGCAGCGCTACCACGACCACGAGCAGGCCCTGGCCACGTCGCTGTGCGCTCGGGCCGAGCCGGTGGCTGTCGATGAAGCCCGCCTCGCTCGGATGCTCGCGCGCTGCTACCCCGACGCCGACCCGCGCGCGGCCGACCAGCGCCATGCCTGCGAGGTGGCGGCGAGGCAGCGCCTCACGGTGGTGAGCGGGGGGCCCGGCACCGGCAAGACGACGACCGTGGCCCGGCTGCTGGCCGTGGTGGGCGACCAGCGGGCGGCCCAGGGGCTGGGAGCTCGGGTGCGGCTGCTGGCCCCCACGGGCAAGGCAGCCACCCGGATGGTGGAGGCCCTGCGCCGGGAGGTCGAGCGCCTCGATCCCGGGCTGCGGGCCGGGCTGCCCGACAGCGCGAGCACGGTGCACCGGGCGCTGTCGCCCGTGCGCGGTTCACGAACCCACTTCCGGCGAGGTCCCGATGCGCCCTTGCCCGAAGACATCGTGGTCGTCGATGAGGCGTCGATGGTCGATCTCGCCATGATGCGCCGGCTCGCGCAGGCCGTGCGGCCCGATGCCCACCTGGTGCTCCTCGGCGACCGTCACCAGCTCGCGAGCGTGGAGTCGGGGGCGGTGCTCGGGGAGGTCGCTCGGGGCGCTCTGGGTCACCCGGAGCACCCCCTCGCCCGTGGGGTCGTGCAGCTGCAGCACAGCTTTCGCTTCGACGACGCCGGCGGCATCGGGGGCCTGGCCCATGCGGTGCGCACCGGCGATGTCGCCAAGGCCCTGCGGGTGCTCGACGAGGGGCACGACGTGCGGTGGATGCCTCGTCCCGCTCCCCACCGGCTCGGCTCGGCCCTGGAGGCGTTGGTGCGGCAGGGCTTCGAGCCGCTGTGCGAGGGCCGCAGCCCCCAGGCCGCGGTGGCCGCCCTCGATCAATTCCGGGTGCTGTGCGCCCACCGGCGGGGCCCGTGGGGGGTGGAGTCGCTCAACGGGCAGATCGAGCGGGCGCTGGCCGATGGGCGGCTGCTGGCGCCGGGCCCGGGCTGGTATCCGCAGCGGCCGGTGCTGGTCACCAGCAACGACTACCGCCTCGAGCTGTTCAACGGCGACCAGGGGGTGACGGTCGCGACGCCGAGCGGGCTGCGCGCCGTGTTCCCGACGGAGGGAGGGGTCCGGTCGGTGGCGCCCTCTCGCCTCGCCGACGTGCAGACGGTGTTCGCCCTGTCGGTCCACAAGTCCCAGGGATCCGAGTTCGAGCGGGTCGTGGTGGTGCTCCCCGAGGTGGGCTCGCCGCTACTCACCCGCGAGCTGCTCTACACCGCCATCACCCGGGCCCGCAAGCAGGTGGTGGTGGTGGGGGAGCCAGCCTCGCTGCGGGCCGCCATCGACACCCCCGTGGTGCGGATGAGCGGCCTGCAGGCCAAGCTGTACGGAGCCGCTGCGGGGCGCTGAGCCCGCTCAGGCCTCGGCCTCGGCGAGCTCTCGCCGGATGCGGGCGTGGTTGAAGCCCGACAACACGAAGTAGTAGACCGGGTAGACGAGGCTGATCAGGGTGAGGCCTCGCGCCCAGGCGGCGGTCGGGTTGAGGCAGAGCACCATCAAGGTGGCCGCCCACGCGTAGCCACCGAGCATCGTGACGGGGCGCAGCAGCCGGGTGCGGGTGGGGTAGACGTAGTGCACCGGCACGAACACGAGCACCGCGAGGGCGGTGATCACCGCGAAGTTGACCCACGGGGCGGTGCCCAGCAGGTACAGGTAGAGCACGCTCAGGTTCCAGTACGAGGGGAAGCCGACGAACGACTCGTCGGTCTTCGCGCGCTCCTGGCAGAAGCCGTAGCCGCTGGCCAGCAGCGGGGCGGCGACGGCCCACTCGAGGCCAGCCGGGAACATGTCGAGGAGCACCAGGGCGATGCAGGGCAGGAACGTGAAGGTGATGAAGTCGACGATGTCGTCGAGGCGGCGGCCATCGAAGGCGGGCAGCACCTCACGCACCTTGACCTTGCGTGCGAGCGCCCCATCGGTGGCGTCGACGAGCACGGCGGTGCCGTTGAGGGCCCAGAACAGCTCGACCTTGCCGTTCACCAGGGAGAGAACCGACAACAGGGCCAGCGGGAGCCCCATGGCGGTGTAGGCGTGGACGCCCCATGCGGCGAGTCGGCGCTTGCGGCTGTACTCCAATGGCCTCTCCCGACTCGCCTCTAACCACCGCCTTCGACCCTCGGGGGAGGTTTCACGTCGTCTTCAACCCCCGCCGGGCGGCGGCACCCTCCGCAGCTTCACGTGCTCGCCGAGCACCAGCACGGCACGGGGCTCGTCGGGGTCGTACAGCTTGTCGAGGCGCAGCTTGTGGTGGGCCCGCAGCTTCACGCCGGACTCGTGGCCCTTGGCCCACGTCAGGTGCTCCCCGTCGAGCTCGAGGCGTGGCTTGCCCCCCACCCGCGCGATGCGTGCGGTGGCCTGCGCTGGGTCGGCCCCCGGCGCGAGCTCGGCGAGCACCCGGAAGGTCTGGTTGCTCGGCTGGCCGAAGCGGTCGGCCCACAGCCGCACCATGTGGGAGGCTCCGGTCGGCGCGGGTACCACCAGGTAGACCGTGCTGTCTGCAGGGAGATCCGCCGTGACGGTCGCCACCTGACGAGCGAGGGGACCGTACGTCAGTCGTGCGTTGTGGGCGCGTAGGTGCAGCCCCACCGGCAGGGGACCGGACCACACCGCGCCGGCCAGGATCAGCGCAGCGGGCACCGCCTTGAGCGCCGCCCCCCACCGCCCGGCGCGCCCCTCGGCCACCGCCTGCTGCAGGAGCACGCCGACGGCGATGCCCAGCGGGGGGAGCAGGAACGTGGCCTGGCGCCAGAACCAGGTCTCGCTGGCCACCACCAGCAGGGTGACCTCGGCCATCCACAGCGCACACAGCCCCAGGACGCGCTGCGCCGGGTCGGCGACGCGGACCAGGGGGCTGACCACGCACAGCGCCATCAGGGTGCCCGCGAGGGCGGGCCATGCGAGGTCGCCGAGCTCGCCGTGCAGCAGCGCATGCCCGCCGACCACCGAGTGGGGCGTGAGGGCGTAGTCCCACAGTGCCTTCGTGATCAGCCACGGAGCGCCCTCGTCGAGCTCGCGCCAGTGCGGCACGTCGTTGCGGACGAAGGCGAAGAAGCGCTTGTGGTAGCCCCCCGACAGGCTGCCCAGCACCTCGAATCGTCGCCACAGGGCGAACACCGCCCCGAGGGCCGCGGGGACGAGCACGGCGGGGGCGCGGCGGAGGGCGTCGCGGAGGGGGCCACCGTCGAGGGCGTGCAGCAACAGCAGGGGGAGGAGGGGCAGCAGCACGTAGGCCCCCTCGTTGCTCAGCACCGCGAGGGTGAGGCTGGTGCCGCTGGCCACGCCCCACGCCACCAGGGCGCTCCCCTGCGCCCGTGCGGCGCGCATCGCCAGGCCCAGACCGGACAGCCCGAACACGCTGGCGAGCAGATAGCTGCGGCGGGCCACGAAGGGCACCACCTCCTCGGTGGCGGGGTGGCCGCACAGCAACACCACCGGCACGAGTCCCCAGGCCCCTCGGTCGCCGGTGAGCTGCCGATACAGGTCGAACAGGGCGAAGGCCGAGGCGGCGTGCAGGGCGAGGTCGGTGGCTCGGTAGCCCCAGGGGGCGTAGCCGGTGACCAGCCAGTTGAGGAGGAAGCTGAGGGCAGCGACCGGGCGGTAGCCGATGAAGTGCTGCTGGCGAAAGACCCAGTCGAACCAGGTGGGGTGGTCGAGGCTTCCGCGGTCGAGCCACTTCGCGGCGTCGGGGCCCCAGGGCAGGTGGCCGAGCAGGCTGCCGTAGGGCAACCAGGCCAACAGCAGCACGGCGAGCACGACCAGGGCGAGGTGGCGGCGGCTCATGGAGCCCTCTCGCCGATCCGCCCCAGCTGCAGGGCGACGATGGCCTGCCATCGCTCCTTCGACCACAGCGGCCCCCGATGCACCAGGGCCAGGGTGTCGTACAGCGCCTGCAGCTCGGGGTCGTCGAGGGTGATGGCGTCGGTGTCGGCGGCCGCCCCGTAGCCCCGTGGCACCACGCGTCGGTAGTGCCCGACCCGCCAGTCGGGGTCGTAGCGGGCAGGGAGGCGGGCGAGGAAGGGGTCGGTGAGGCCCAGTGGATCCACCAGGTGAAGCTGCGGGCCTCCGTAGTAGCCGACCATGCCCGCGGTGGCCTTCACGGCGCGCCGCACCTCCTGGCGTTGGAGGCGCTCCCCGGTGCGGGCGAAGGGGTGAGCCGGGCGAGGCCCGGAAGCCGTCGACCACAGCCCCATTCCCGGCCAGTAGTAGCCGCGCTCATCGACCACTCCGTGGCGAGGGGGCGCCTTGGTGTACCCCGGCCCCGCCCGCCACGGGCTGTGGGGGGTGAGCACACTCAGGGCGACCACCAGGCCCGCCGCGGCGAACCGCAGCGGGTGGGACGCGATGGCGAACGCAGCGAGGAGGGTGGGCGCGGACAGGAACCGGTCGCCCATGAAGTCGCCGCCGATCCACACGACGTAGGCCACATACAGGGCAGCTCCCAGGCCCACCGACCGGGTGCGCCCGTCGCCGGCCAGCCAGATCGGCACCGCGAGGCACAAGGCGAGGAGGGTCGCAGGGTCGGTCCACAGGGCCCACTCGAGCCAGCGCAGGCCCGCGCCCACCAACTCATCGCGGGGCAGGCCGTGGCCGAGCTTGGCGTAGGCGGTGTTGGGGAGGGGGACGCCGTAGTAGACGAGGGCCCCGAGGTGCCATCCGGTCAGGGGCAGCAGGCCCCACAGCCAGCCTCGGCTGGGGTGCTGCCACCCTCGCCACGCGAGGGCCGGGGCGACCAGCAGCAGCGTGTCGAGGCGAGTCAGCAGCAGGGCGGCCCCCAGCAGCGACTGCCGAGGGGCCGGCGCGTCGCGGCTCAGCCCATGCACGAACAGCGCGAGGAGGAGGTGAGTGAGGGGGTTCTCCAGCCCGGAGGTGGAGAAGTCGACATACGCCTTGCTGCTGGCCAGCACGAGGAGCGCGGCGGCCGCCCCCGCCCAGGTGGATGAGGTGCGCACGACGACCGCGGCCGCCCCGGCCGAGACGAGACCCGACAGGGCGAGGGGCGCGTAGAAGGGGTCGCGGGTCAGAGCGTGGCCGGGGAGCAGCAGCAGCATCCACAGCGGATGAGTGTAGGACGCGACGCGCTCGGCGACGTTGAATCGCAGCCCATGGCCGAGCATCAGGTGCTCGATGTGCCGCAGGGTGATGAAGGCGTCGTCGCTCATCCAGGCGCAGCGCAGGGTCACCCAGGCGAGGGCCGCGAAGGCGCCGAGGGCCAGCCATCGGGCGTGACGGGGGCTCATCGCGGCCCCGCGAGGAGGTGCTCGGGAAGGGGTGGCACGCCGTGGCGGGTCGCCACCCGCACCTCGTAGTGACGCCGGTGGTGCTGTCGGACCCGACCGAGGCGGGTGAAGGCGCCCTTCGCGTGCCGCCGCACCCACTTGTCGTTGGTGTACTTGAGGGCCGTGGCGTCGGGCAGCACGAAGGTGAGCACGTAGGCATCCGGCCGCTGCGGCACATAGGCCGCCAGATCGACCGGGTCGCCGTGGGGATGGGGAAGCGTCAGGGCTCGCTGGTGGGTCTCCACCACCACCAGCTCTGGCCCGAGGTGAAAGGCGAACACGCCCGCATCCCGCACCGCCACCACCGAGCCGGGAGGGAGGTGGGCCCGCAGGTGCTGGGCCGCCCGGCTCGCGGCGTTGTGGGGCGCGACGCTGTGCACGCGGTCATAGCGCCGCGCAAAGGACGGCACCCCCGACAGCAGCTGCACCACGGCGCCAGCGGCCGCGACCATGCCGAGCGCGTGCCCCCCTGGACGCCCGGCGGCGGCGCCGATGAGCACAGCGGCCGCGACCCCACCCGGAAGCATCAGGCGGGCGCCTGGCATCCACAGGTTCACCCGCAGCGCGATGCCCACGAGCAGCGCCCCGATGAGCGCCACCCCCAGCGCCCGCCCCCGCCGCGGCACGAGGGCCACCGCCACCAACGCCAGGGCGGCCAGCATGGGCCACAGCACGCCGTCGTAGCCCAGGTAGCGAAGGTTCAGGGTGCCGTGGGACCCCGCCTTCGCCGCCAACGTGTTGGGCACCCAGGCGCCGTAGGTCGCCAGCCGGAAGCCCAGCTGCGCGGCCACGGGCACGGACGCCGCCACCGCCAGCGGCACCGCGGCCTGCCGGTCACGGAAGAGCAGGGCCGCGACCACCAGGCCGCCCACCGCGTAGCCCTCAGGGCGCAGGGCGCCGAGCAGCCCGAGGGCCAGACCGGCCGCTACCCGCCGATGAGGGGTGGCAGCGTCGACGGCGAGGAGCGGAGCCGCCACCAGGGCTGCCAGCCACAGGCTGGTCTCCAGGCCGTTGGTGGTGGCTACGGCGAGCTGAGGCGAGGCAGCGAGCAGCCAGGGAGCGAGGAGCTGGCCGAGGTGCTCGCGGGTCGACAGCGCGCGGGCCGCCGCCAGGGACAGCGGCAGCAGGGCGAGGCCGGCCAGCAGCCCCCAGGCCTCCATCCACGTGAACAGATCCACGCGAAGGGCGATGCCCACGGCGAGGAGGAGAGTCCACCCCAGGTTGGTGTAGCCCTCGATGGGCGGCAAGCCCTGGCTGTAGACGAGCCCGTGGCCGTGCACGAGCTGGTCGGCGTAGCGCGCGGAGATCCACGCGTCGTCGACGGTGGTGCCCAGGCTCGGGGCCGCCTGCACGACGAAGCACACCGCCGCACCCAGCAGGCCCGCGGCCCGCACCCGGCTCACCCCCGCCTCGCGAACAGGGCCTGCAGCTCCTCGTGGACCCTCCGCCACGGGCCCACCACCCGGCGGGCAGGGGGCAGGCTCTGCAGCAGGATGCGGCCATACTGGCGGTCGTGGATGCGGCGGTCGAGGAGCAGCACGGCCCCTCGGTCGTCGTGGCCGCGGATGAGGCGGCCGTAGCCCTGCCGCAGCTTGATGACCGCCTCGGGGAGCACGTAGGCGCGGAAGGGGTCGAAGCCTCGCTGCTGGATGCGCTCGTGGCGCGCCTGCTGCAGCGGCTCGGTGGGCACGCGAAAGGGGACCCGGGGAATGATCACCTGCCGCAGCCCCCAGCCCTTGACGCTCACCCCCTCCCAGAAGGAGTCGGTGCCGACCAGCACGCTGCGCGGCTGCTCCCGAAATCGGTCGAGCAGCTTGGCACGACTGCCCCGCCCCTGGGCGAAGACGGGGCGCCCGCGGCCCTCGAGGGCCCGGCGATAGGCGTCGACGGCCCGGTGGCTGGTGCACAGCACGAAGGTGCCCCCATCGCTGGTCTCGATGGCCTGGGCGATGACCTCGGTGGTGGCCCGCAGGTAGTCGGGGGCGTTGGGGTCGGGCAGATCGCGGGGCAGCCCGAGGACCGCCTGGCGGGCATGGTCGAAGGGGGAGGGGAACAAGACCTCGTCGGCCTCGAGCACGCCGGTGCGGGCCTTGAAGAAGCCGAAGCTGCCGCGGATGGTGAGGGTGGCGGAGGTGGCGGTGACCCCGGGGATGGGGTGGAACAGGATCTTGCGCAGGGTGTCGCGGACCTCGATGGGGGCCACGGCCAGCCGGGCCATGGGGCGCTGGCGGCGGCCGCGGTCAGGGGCGAGCCAGCGGCAGCGCTCGGCGTCGTCGTCGAGGAAGCCGCTGGCGACCTCGGCGTGACGGACGAGGCGTCGCTTGGCGCGGGTGAGGTCGAGCACCGGCTGCTGATCGGCCTCGTCGAGGCGGATGCCCTCGAAGGGCTCGAGGAGGCGGTCGAGCCCGGCGACCACGTCGTCGAGCTCGGACTGCAGATGGCGCACCACGGGCACGGTGTCGAGGCGCCAGTCGTCGCTGTCACGCACGGCGTCGGTGATGCGCAGCGCCTGGTCACGCACCTGCCGCGCGAGGGGCTCCAGGGTGGCCTCGACCCCGGTGCCCAGGCCGTGAATGGAGGGCATCAGGCCGGCCGCTCGGGCCTCGAGCTGCTGCCGCGCCATCTGGGGGAGCACCTTGGCGGGACCCTGCACCAGGCGGGTGACGGCGCCTCGGCGACGCCGGCCGTCGACCAGGGGCCGGAGGGCTCGCTGGACCGCACGTGCGGAGAGGTCTTCGGTGGCTGCCCCGGTGGCAGCGTCTTCGAGGTGGTGGGCCTCGTCGAGGATGACGCGATGGTAGGTCGGCAGCACCCCGCGGCCGAGCTGCTGTCGCAGCGACAGATCGATGAGCAGCAGGGCGTGGTTCACGACGACGACGTGGGCCGCTGCAGCCTCCCGCCGTGCCTTGTAGTAGTGGCAGCTGTCGTACAGCGGGCACTTGACCGACAGGGACAGGTCGCTGTCGGACAGCACCCGCTCCCACAGGGCAGGGTCGACGGCATCGGTGAGGTCGCTGCGGGAGCCGTCGCGGGTGACCTGCGACCACCTCACCAGCTCGGCGAGGGCCTGCTTCTCGCCGTCGTCGCCTCCGTGCTCCGCCTCGTCGACCGCGAGCCCGAGGCGGCGCTTGCACAGGTAGTTGTTGCGGCCCTGCAGGATGGCGGTGCGCACGGGGAGCCCCCCCGCAGCGAGGAGGGGGAGGTCGGCCTGGAGCAGCTGGGCCTGCAGCGAGCGCGTGTGGGTCGACACCACCACCTTGGACTCGTTGGCTACCGCCCACAGCGCGGCGGGCACCAGGTAGGCGAGGGACTTGCCCGTTCCGGTGCCGGCCTCGCACAGCAACGCCTGGCCATCATCGAGGGCGCGCGCCACCCGCCGGGCCATCTGCAGCTGCTGCTCTCGGGGCTCGAAGCCGGGCAATACCTGCGGCAGGGCCTGCTCGAAGAAATCGGCGAGAGCCTGGTCGGAGACGGGATGGTGCGTCGAGGTGTGGGGCTCCACCACCCAGTTGTCGCGGGTGACCTCGTTGTCGACGATGACCACACCGACGCCGTCTTCTCCGTACAGGCCCGCCAGGGACAGGTCGGCCTGGGACGGCCGCAGGTCGCCGCTGGGGTGGTTGTGGACCACGGCCTGGCCGGCCCGCGGCCTGTCGATGAGGGCGGTGACTCGGTCTTCGGTGCCCCGGCAGGTGATCTCCACCCCGGTGATGACGCGGTCTTCCACCTCGGCGATGGCGAACACCTCCACGCCTCCGGCCTGCTCGATGGCCCGCCGGAGGTCGCCCGCCGCCCGGGGGTGAAAGCGCAGGCTCACGACACAGCGGGGAGCACGGCCCGACGCACCACCCGGCCGTCGGCGCACACGCGGCCGTCGCCTCCCTCGATGCGCACGGCCACCACGGCATCGGCGCCGGCGAGGCCCTCGAGGCGGGTGTGCACGGTGACCTGCTCGGGCGCCACCACCCCCGACCGGAAGGTGAGCTCGTCGGCGATGGGCTGCAGCTGCTGCGGATCGAGCCCCGCCTCGGCCATGCGCGCGGACAAGGCCTCGTCGATCCAGTCGATGTAGGCGGGGTGGTTGGCGTGGGCGAGAGGATCCATCCAGGTGTGCCAGCAGCGGAACGGGAAGGCGGCGGGCGGGCCCTCGGCGGGCTCGTGGTCGGGGAAGGGCACCGGCTCATCGGCCTCGACGACCGACAGCGCCTGCAGCAGAGCCTGGCTGGCTCGCCCGGGGCGAAGGGACGGCGCGCTGACGTGCACCCAGCTCTGGGTGGCCGCCAGGCACAGGCCACGGGGGCCGTGGATGCGGATCTCGCGGGTGGTGAAGGTGTCGCGCCGCATCGAGCTGACCCAGGTGTCGGCGGTGAGGGCCTCGCCGAAGTGCGGCGCGAGGTGGTGGCGCACCGTCATCCGGCGCACCACGAAGGCACAGCCTTCCGCGACGTAGCGCTCGGGGGGCCAGCCCACGGCCGAAGAGCCCCGCACCGCCGCGTCTTGCAGCAGGCGCCACAGGTCGCCGCCGCGTGGCGTCTCGGCAGGGGAGAAGGCCTCACGGGGCAGCCGCAGCGCCAGCTGGACCCGGCTCACGCGCCGGCCAGGCGGTTGGTGAGGTCGCGCACGCGGTGACCGAGCTGATCGAGGGCAGCCAGGGCGATCCGCGCGCCGATGCTGGGCCGCCGCTGCACGATCTGCTGGAAGCGCTCGCGGCGCAGCCCGAACACCAGCGCCTCGTCGACCGCCTCCACCGTCGCGCTGCGCACGGAGCGCCGAGCGAGGCACAGCTCGCCGAAGTGCCCCCCCGTAGTCACATCGACCAGGTGGACCGTGCCTCGGCGGATCCGCAGCGTGCCGTCGACGACCACGAAGAAGGTGTCGCCGTGGTCGCCTTGCTCGAACAGCACCTCGCCGGGCTCCAGGAACTGGTGCTCGAGGAAGGGGGCGACCAGGGCTCGCTCGCGGTCGGTGAGGTCGCGGAACAGGAAGGTCTCGGCCATCACACTGGCGATCTCGCCCAGCACGGCCTGATCGGCGTCGCTGCGCACCTGGGCGAGGACCAGCGACCGGTCGTGGGCGTCGTGGGCCAGCGCCATCAGGCGGTCGGCGGCGGCGTCGAGGTCGGGCCGGTCGAGGGCGCGAGCCATGGCCTCTTCCCCTAGCGCATCGTGTAGCCCATCAGAGCACAGCAGCAGCCGGTCGCCGTCGGCGAGGGCGACCTCGGCGAGATCGACGTCGACCTCGCCGGCCGCGCCGAGGGCCTGGGTGAGCTCCAGGCGCAGCTCGCTGGCTTGGGCCTCCTGCCGCGTCATCCGACCGCTGCGAACGCGGGCCACAGCGACGGAGTGGTCGCCGGTGAGGCGACGGATGCGGCCATCTCGCACGAGATAGGCCCGCACGTTGCCTACGTGACCGACCGTGGCGTGCTGACCCGCCACCACGATGGCTGCGAGGGAGGCGACACCTTGCCCTTGCTCGGTGGCGAGGTCGTGGGCGCACAGGAAGGCCAGCTCGACGGTGCGACCGATGCGCAGCCGAGCGCCGCTAGAGCCATCCCGCGTGGCGGCCTCCCGCTGGGTGCGCAGGTCGGCCTGCTGGTCGACCAGGGCCTGCAGGACGGTGTTCGCGACGCCGGGAGGGGGCTGCGCGTCGCTACCGCCATCCGCCAGGGCGATCATGCCCTTGTCGTCGCCGACGAAGACGGCGTCACGGTTGTCGTCGCGCCCTCGCCCCATCGCCGAGCGGGTCACGGCCTGCTCGATGTGCATGGCCCCTCCGGGCTTGGCTTATAGCCGATCGAAGCGCGCCAGGAGGCCTGCGACCTGCTCCAGCCCCACGACGTCGTCGGCATCGAAGGCCGCTGGGGCGTCGCTGTCGAGGTCGAGCACACCGATCACGCGGCCCGACGTATCGGCCACCGGCACCACGACCTCCGAGCGGGTCGAGGTGGCGCAGGGAATGTGCCCCGGGAAGGCGTGCACATCCGGCACGAGCTGGGTGGACCCCGTTCGCGCCGCCGCCCCACAGACGCCGCGCTCGTAGGGGATGCGCAGGCAGCCGTGGCCTCCCTGGTAGGGCCCGACCGCCAGCATCCCGGGCTCGATGGTGCGGTAGAAGCCCGTCCAGTGGGCGTAGGCCAGGGCGTGATGCAGCTCCGCCACCACGGTGGCCATGGCCGCCACCGCGTCGTCTTCCCCCTCGAGCATCGCGACCAGGTTGGCGTGTAGCTCGGTGTAGTGCGCGCGGCGCTGAGCGGCGGTCGCCGCCAGGGGGAGTGGCTCGAGCATGGACGACCTCGGCGGGCTCGGGTGTCGGGCAGGGGCGAGATGTCGTATCCTGCACGGCCCCGGAGGTGGTGATGGTCGAGGTCGTGCTGCAGGGCGAGGGCAAGAATGCGCTGTCGCTGTCGCTGATGAAGCGCGTCGTCGAGCAGGTGCGAGCGGCCGACGGCGCGCCGCTGCTGCTCACCGGGGCCGGCGATGCGTTCAGCGCAGGGCTGCACCTCGCCGAGGTGCGGTCCCTCGAGCCGTCGGCGATGCAGGGCTTTCTCGAGGTCCTCACCGAGGTCGTCGAGCTGTTGTTCCGCCATCCGGCCCCGACGGTAGCGGCCGTCAACGGGCACGCCATCGCGGGGGGCGCGGTGCTCGCCCTGGTCTGCGACGAGCGCATCGGCCCGGCGGGGGGCAAGGCGCGGATCGGGCTCAACGAGGTGCAGCTCGGGCTCCGGTTCCCACCGCGCATCCTCGACATGGTTCGCTACCGGGTCCCAGCCCACCACCACGAGCGCGTGCTGCTGCAGGGGCCGCTGGTGGGCCCGGAGGAGGCGCTGCGTCTGGGCCTCCTCGACGCGCTGGCCGACGACCCGGTCGACGCGGCACGCGAGCGCCTCACCGCGCTGAGTCGGCTGCATCGCGGTGCCTATGCTGCGCTGAAGGGCGATCTGCGGGGCCACATCGGCCTCGAAGACGCCAAGACCGAGCGCCACTTTCTGGAAGAGGTCGTCCCGGTGTGGACCGGGCCCGAGCTCAAGCAGACGATCGATGCCTTTTTGAACCGGAGCTCCCGATGATCCACACCCTCCTCGTCGCTGTCGCCCTCGGCACGGCCACCGCCTCGGCGGCTGAGCCCACCTACACCGAGTGCACCCTCGTCAACCCGAGCCTCACCGTGAACGGGGAGAAGATCGCCATGGGCCGCGGGTTCGTCGCCACGGTCGGTGAGCGCACCCTGTTCGTGACCTCCCACCAGGTGCTGGGGCCGGCCGGCGGGCGCGACAAGCAGCTGTCGGCCAAGGAGGCCCAGGCGGGCTTCACACAGCTGGTGGCCCGCGACGTGTTCACCAGCAAGGAGTGCGGCCGCGCCAAGCGCATGCTGGCCATCGAAGGCGCCGCGATGGACCTCGGGGCCCACGGGCGCGACGACGTCGCTGCCTTCCTGGTCGACAAGTCCCTCGACAACAAGTTCTCCACGGCGGTGAAGCCCCTGTCCCTCGCCGACAGCGCGCCGGCGAAGGGCGACACGGTGTGGCTGGCCACGCGAACGAGCACCAAGGGTCGGCTGGTGCCGGCGAAGATCGCCGAGGTAAACGACAACTTCGTGTTCTACGACTTCCCCGAGGTCAAGGCCGACGACCTGATGGGCTCGGTGGGCGGGCCCATGCTCGACGCCCAGGGCAAGGTGGTGGGGCTGCACGTGGGCATCGGCCAGCTCGCCGACGGCACCCTCTTCGGGGCGGCCAACCCCGTGTCGTCACTCAAGAAGCACCTCGCCGCCGAGCTGCTGCCGGAGAAGGCGGCGGAGTAGGCGCTAAAGTCTGCGCGCGTCCAGCCGTAGGGGAAGCTGAACCCTACGAGTGGAAGGCCGTTGCGTGCGTTCTGAGTGGCTGCTGTTGAGCGCGAGTGCGGTGGTCGGGGCGCTGGCTCTGACCGGCGTGCTCCAAGCGAGGCAGTCCGTAGAGCGAGCGGCGGTCGACGCCTGGCAGCGGGCACAGTTCGAGGCGGTGGAGGCCGTGGGCGCCCGCTTGTCGGCGGACCACGCCATGGGCCGCTGGCCCCCCGGCAAGGACCACCTGATCGAAGACTGGGCGTGGGTGGTCGACGACCAGGGCCAGATTGGCGGCCACGCCGACGCGTCGCAGATCGGCACCTCTCCCTTCGACCCCGCGACCGACGCGCCGGCACTGACCGCCATGCTGGAGGCGATGCACCGTGGGGAGCGAGGCACGGCGCGCTACCCGTGGGTGGTGCCGGAGACCGGCCACGTGCAGTGGCGACTGGCGGCCTATGTGCCACTTCCCGAGGCGGGCTGGGCCGTCGCGACGTCCAGCAACCGAGAGGTCGCGTTGGTGGGGGTCGGCGCTGCTCTCGACGCGCTGCTGCTGGCGAGTGCAGGGCTCGGGATGGCGTTGCTGCTGGCCGGTGCGGCGGTGGCTCGTCAGCAGCGCCGCGGCCGGGCGCGTGAGACCGAGGCGCTGCGCGAGCGGCTGGCCCTGGCCCAGGCCGCCGCTCACTCGGAGAGGCTGGCTCAGATCGGTGGGGCCATCGCCAGCGTGACCCACGACCTACGGAGCCCCCTGGCTGCGGTTCAGCTCATCGGGGAGTCCCTCGAAGAGGAGCTCGAAGACCCGGAGCATCGGGAGATGGCACGGCAGCTGTGCGAGATCAGCCGCCAGATCACCCGCTTGACCCACGACGTGACGCACTACGCCCGCCGCGACGCATGTGGCGAGGGCTGCGACCCCAGCGAAGCGGCCGAGCTGGCCCGGCGGCTGTGCCCGGCCTCCCAGCAGGAGGGGCGCACCCTGCAGCTGCACGTCGCGGGGCTGCCGAAGGTGGCGATGGACCGGGATCGGCTGGTGCAGGTGCTGATCAACCTGCTGTCGAACGCCGCTCACTACGGGCAGCGGCTCGAGGTCGGCGGGGCGCACCACGGCCGCCTGGTGAGCTTGTGGGTCGACGACGACGGCCCGGGCGTTCCCCCGCAGGAGCGCGAGCGGGTGTTCAGTCGCTTCGAGACGGGCCGCACCGATGGCACGGGGCTGGGGCTGTTTCTGTCGCGCCAGCTCGTCGAGGCCGCCGGGGGCACGCTGTCGGTGTCGGATGGCGCCCGTGGCGGGGCGCGCTTCGTGGCGGAGCTGCCTGCGGCGCCGGCGGCCTGAGAGCACGGTCCACCAACAAAAAGAGCCACCCCGAGGGGCGGCTCGATGCGCAAGAGGCAGGGCGGCCTAGTGCTGGTCGAGGGAGTGCACGTGCACATCCCACGGGTGGGTCTCGAGGTAGGGGTCGGCGATGCAGACGCCGGGGATACCCGCGAGGACGCGACCGACCACCTGCGTGAAGGCGCCGAGGAAGCCGAGCCACACGCCGACGCTGACGAACAGGAAGTTCAGCCAGGGGAAGTCGGCGCCCATGAAGATGCTCGGGTAGACCAGCAGGCTGCGCTCGAGGAAGATGCCGACCATGATCAACGCGCACAGGGCGGCGAACGGGTAGCGCATCTTCTTGATGCCGCGCGACAGCAGGATGGTGAACGGCGCCACGAAGCAGGTGATGGCGACGGTCTGGGCGAGCCACGACCACTGGGGCAGGAACAGGCGGATGAGGAGGAAGTCGGTCTCCTCCGGCATGTCGGTGTACCAGATGGGCAGCAGCTGGGCGTAGGCGGTGTAGGCCCAGAACATGCAGCCGGCGAGCAGGAGCTTGCCGATGTCGTGGGTGACGTTGCCCTTCACGAAGTCGCCGACCTTGAGCCAGTCACGGCCGATCATCGCCACGAAGCCCACACAGGCCAGAGAGACCCAGAAGGAGCTCACGAAGGTCCAGCCGCCGAACATGTTGGAGAACCACCAGGGCGACAGGCTCATGATGAGGTCGAACGCCAGGAAGCTCATGATCAGCGCGTAGCTGAGGGCCATGAAGGGCAGCATGCGGTTCTGGGTGGCGAGGGAGCCACGGATGGCGCCCTCGAGGTCGGTGCTGCCACCGGTGACGCGGGACCACCAGGCGGGGGCCTTGTCGCCGAGGCGAGCCTTGGCCTGCACCAGGTCGGGCTTGAGGCTGGCTCGAATCCACACGAGGTCGAGGACCACGAGGATGCCGACCAGCACGAGCTGCCGCACGATGAAGAAGTTCTTCGCGAGCCAGAAGGGCTTGCTGGAGATGGCCTCGGGGCTGTGGGGCTCGAGGGACACCGGGCCGCTGGCCACGATGGTCTCGGGGTTCCACGGGTAGATGCCGATGCCGCCGATCAGGAAGACGAGCAGAGCCAGCCACACGAAGGGCATGAACAGGCCGAAGGTCTCCGCGATGCGCTTCACCGGGCGACCCCAGCGGGCCCAGGTGCCCGTCATGATCACGCCGAACATCACGCCGCCCTGGGCGAGGGCCAGGGTGAACAGGATGCCTACCAGCACAGCGCCCCAAGCCCATGCGACGCCCTCTTCTCCGCCCGCGAACAGGCCGAAGAGGAACGCGACGAGGCCGAGGCCGATGGCCCCGAGGGACAGGGCGTTGACCGAGCCGGGAAGGGTGCGACCCGCCACGGCATCGATGGTGGGGTTCACGTCAGGCATGTGGCTCATTGCTGGCCCTCCTCTGCCGGCTTCGGCGCGGGCGGGATGTAGCGGGCGTTGTCGAGGGTGCGCACGTAGTGCACCAGCGACCAGATCTCGGTGTCGCTCATCGCCCACGAGTAGGAAGGCATGATGGCGCCGCCGTTGCGGATGGTCAGGTAGATCCAGCCGTCGGTGCGGTTCTTCGCGATGCCGTTGGCCCCTGCGAGGGCGACGACACCGGGGTAGCGCCCGGGCTGGGCGACCGGGCCCAGGTTGACCCCATCGCTGCCGTGGCACGGCGAGCAGTAGGTGTTGTACATCTTCTCGCCGGTGGCGAGGGCGTCGCCGGCAGCGGGGAAGGGAGCCTGCAGCGCGTTGCCCTCGGGGGTGCCGCGCTTGTAGTTCGCCGCGAAGGTGCGCGGCGACAGCAGGTGGTCTTGCGCCACGACACCCTCGGGGACGCCGACGAGCTGCTCTTCGTAGCCGCGGACGGCCTGCGAGTCAGCCATGTCGATGTCCCACGGGAGCCCGAAGGCGGCCGTGGAGACCGTGCCGAGGCCGATGGCGGCCAGCACGGCGAACAGGCGGTGGGCACTACGCATTGGGCACCTCGTAGAAGGTGTCGTTGCCGGTGGTGACCTCGACGGCCCCGGTCTTCGACAGCAGCTCGACGATGGCTTCCTGCTGAGCCGCGCTGGCCCGCGTGAAGGTGATGCCGAAGGAGCTGTCGGTCATGCGGGGGTCTTGCAGGGACCGGTCGATGAAGTAGGCGGGCAGGCCGCAGTGCACGACCATCCCCAGGCCCGTGGCGAGGGAGCCGACCAGGATGGTCGCCTCGAACATGATGACCGCGAAGGGCACCAGCGCCACGGTGGGCTTGCCACCTGGGTTGATCATCGGCCACGCCGAGTGGGTGAGCGACGTGATGCCGAAGCCGGCACACATGCCGACGATGGCTCCGGTCATCGTCCACCAGCGAACTGGCGACGGACGGCCTTCGTACATGATCTCCTCGATCTCGTGCCGCGGGAGCGGCGCCTGCACGTCGAACCCGGTGAACCCGGCACGCTTCAGGCGATCGATACCCGTGAGCAGGCAATCGAGGTGGTTGTACACGGCCTTGATGCGAACAGCGCTCGACATCACAGACTCCCCTTCACCGGCGGCTCCACCATTTCCTTGATCTCGGTGATGGCGATGGCCGGGAACGACTTGCAGAACAACAGGAACCAGAAGAAGAACCAGCCCGTCGAGCCGACCAGGACGCCCCACTCGATGTTGGAGGGCCAGTAGTACCACCAGGCGGCGGGGTCGAAGTTGTGGGCGAGCGAGCTCACGATGATGTTGAAGCGCTCGAACCACATGCCGACGTTGATGATGGCGGCCACGATGAACAGCGCCACGTGGTTGTTGCGGAGCTTCTTGCTGTACCAGGCCAGCGGCGCGACACAGTTGCAGAACACCATCAGGTAGAAGGCCCAGCCGTAGTCAGCGCTCGGCGTGGCACGCCACACGAAGATGGACTGCTCGTAGGGGTTCTGGCTGTACCACGCGACGAAATACTCCATCCCGTAGGCGTAGGTGAGGATGCCGCTGGTGAGCAGGCACATCTTCGCCAGGTTCTCGTAGTGCCAGGTGTTGACGTACTTGTGCCAGTCGAACAGGTAGCTCATGGGCATCAGCAGGCTGATGACCATCGCGCAGCCACTGAAGATGGCGCCGGCGACGAAGTAGGGCGGGAAGATGGTGCTGTGCCAGCCGGGCGTGGGCGCCATCGCGAAGTCCCACGAAACGACGCTGTGCACAGAGAGCACCAGGGGCGCTGCGAAGGCGGCGAAGAAGCCGTAGGCAGCCATGTAGTGGTGCCACTGGCGGTGGGTTCCGCGCCAGCCGCCCGCGAGCACTCCGTAGAACTTCTTCACCAGGCCGCGGCTGTGGTCGCGGAACACGGCGATGTCGGGGACGAGACCGACGTAGAAGAACACCACGGAGACCGTGAAGTAGGTGCTGATGGCGAACACGTCCCACATGAGGGGGGACTTGAAGTTCAGCCACAGCTGCCGCTGGTTGGGGTAGGGGAAGAACCAGTAGGCCTGCCAGCACCGCCCCAGGTGGAGCACCGGGAACAGCAGGGCGGTCATGACGGCGAACACCGTCATGGCCTCCGAGGCCCGGTAGACCCCCGTACGCCAGCGCGACCGCACCAGGTAGAGGATGGCGGAGATCAGCGTGCCTGCGTGGCCGATACCAACCCAGAACACGAAGGTGACGATGTAGACGCCCCACATCGTCGGGTGGGTGATGCCCGCGACGCCCATGCCCCAGGTGATCTGGAGATACCAGCAGTATCCCCCGATGATCATCCCGGTGAGAGCCAGCAGGACTCCCAGGACGTAGCCGACGGACGGCTTGAGCAGGACGCGGATGATGTCCCGGTTGGTCTCCCCGTAGGTAGCAGGCCGATTCGGCTTGCCCGGGTCGTTCGGGTCGATGACCTCGACGTTTGCCACGTCAGACCCCCTCAGTGTGCGCCATGCGCATCGTGCGCGGGTTCATGCTTTTCGGCTCCATGGGCGTCGGCCTCGTGGCCACCGCCGTGGTCTCCGCCCTCAGCGTGCTCACCCTCCTCGCCATGATGACCAGGCGAGAAGTGGAAGCTCGCCTTCGCGAGGTAGTTGACGGCCGGGTAGGTGTGGATGTCGGCAATCGGGTAGAAGTTCCGCCCCGACTTCCGTGTGAAGTGTGGTGCGCTCGCCTCGTCGATGATGTTGCCGAAGGTGAGCGCCTGCGAGGGGCACGCCTCCGCACACGCGGTGAGCTGCGACAGCGCCTCGGCGGGCACCGTCTTGCGGAAGCCCTGGTCGCGGTAGGCACTCTTGGTGCGACGGATGCGCTGCACGCAGAACGTGCACTTCTCCATCACACCCATCGTGCGGGTGGCGACATCAGGGTTGAGCTGCAAGTTGAAGGGCTCGGGCCACACGTAGGTGTGGTAGTTGAACTTCCGAGCGCTGTAGGGGCAGGCGTTGCTGCAGTAGCGCGTGCCAGCGCAGCGGTTGTAGACCATCGCGTTGAGCCCGTCGATGGTGTGGTAGGTCGCGAGGACCGGGCACACCGACTCGCAGGGCGCGTGGTTGCACTGCTGGCACATCATGGGCGTGAAGTGCACGCTCTTGCCGCCCTCGACACCGTGGTCCTGCGAGCCGCCATCCTTGAGGTAGCGGTTGATGCGAATCCACGACATCTCCCGGCCTTCCTTGACCTTGTCTTTGCCGACGACGGGGAGGTTGTTCTCCGCGTAGCAAGCGACAGAGCAGGCCCCACAGCCGGTGCACTTGTTGGTGTCGACGGTGAGGCCGAACCGGTAGGTGGGGTGGTCGGGAATCGGGTAGAAGCCCTCGATGTCGCGCTCGCGAAGGCGGGCGTCGAGCTCGAGGTGGTGGATGCCCGTCAGGTCGCCGGGGTGGGCCACCGCCTTGTCGCCCTGCTTGGCGTAGGCGTCGGCCTCGCACAGCGCGACGAAGCCACGGTCGCGGTCGTGATCGCCGCCGAAGGTCGAGATGAGGTCGGCCTTGCCGCCGGCCTTGGTCACCGAGCACTTCGCCTGCCACACGATGGTGCCGCTCGCGTCGGTGGACTTCGGCAGCGCCGTAGCCACGCTCTGGCCGATGGCCTCGGCGTAGCGGCCCGAGGCTGCCGTGTGACCGCCGCCCATCGGCACCGCCACCACGTCGGGGCGGACCGTCGGGGAGATCTCCACCCCGAGGGTGAGGCTGGCTCCGCCAGCGGACACCGTGACCGCGTCGTTGTCTTGCACGCCGAGCTTGGCGGCCGTCGACGGGTGCAGCAGCGCCCACGTGTCCCACACCTGGCCACTCAGCGGGTCAGGCATCTCCTGGGCCCACGGCTGGTTGGCGTAGCGGCCGTCGAGGAGGAACGCGTGGGGGAAGGCCACCAGCGTCATGTCGCCGCTTCCGGGGGGCTCGGCAGCGGCACCGAAGTCGAAGGTGCCCGAGACGGCGAGACTGCCGCCCGCTGCGCCCTTCACGAAGCCTGCCGCGAGCACACCCTCGAACCAGCGCGCGAAGGCGGCCGTCTGGATGGTGGGCTGCGCCTCGGCTTCGCCCTCGGCTCCCTCGGCGGGGGCGGCAGGCGCTGCCTCCTCGCCCTCGACCGGGGCTGTCTTGCCCAGCACCACCGGCTCGTAGACGGCGGCGGCCAGGTAGCCGTGCACGGCCTCGCGCCACGAGGCGGGTGCCTCGACACCGGCCTTGCGCTGACAAGCCACCAGGATGTCACCGAGGGCCATGGTGTCGTGCAGCGGCACCTGACCGGGCTGACGCACCAGGTGCAGGCCCGCCATCGGCTCCTCGACACCCCAGTCTTCGAAGACCGAGTGCGTGGGCAGGACCATCGCCGCCTTGGAGGTCGTCTCGTTGGGGTGGCTGGTGACGGCCACCGTCGTGCCGACCTTGGCCATGGCGGCCGCGAAGGCCTCGCCGCCGGGCAGTGCGTAGACGGGGTCGACATCGCCGAGGAGGAGGACACCGACCTTGCCGGCCTCCATGTCGGCGACGAGCTGGTCGATCTCCGACGCACCATGGAGGGGACCCTGGTAGCCGCCGGGCAGGAACGTGTCGCCCTTGCTGCCGGCCACGAGGTTGAGCAGGTAGGAGGCCGCAGCGAGCTGCGTAGCCGCCATGGAGGCGCCGATGGCCCCACCGGGCAGCGCCACGGCGTGACCGGCAGCGAACCACTCGGCCAGCTGCTCGATGTCGCTCTCGGCGAGGCCGGACGCTGCGGCGGCCGCGGCGGGATCGCCCTTGGCGACCAGCGAGGCGGCTTTGCCGCGGGCCCCCTTCTTGGCAGCCACCAGCTTGGCGACGGCGAGGCAGACTGCCGCTTCGCTGCCGGGCTTGCACGCGTACCAGTCGTCGGCGTTGGCGGCCGTCTGGTCTTTGATGGGCGTGACCGATGCGTAGCGGGCGACGAAGTGGCCCTGCTCGGCGTCGCGCGCCGAGGCGTAGTCGGCCTGGGTCGCACTGCTGCCCCAGGCGTCGCTCAGGAACGGCGCCCCGAAGGACAGCACGAAGTGCGCCTTGGACAGGTCGTAGGAGGGAAGCCCCACGCTGCCGAACAGCGCCTGGGCGGCCCGGGACTCGGCGTCGCGCCCCAGGGTGTCGAGGTGGACCGTGCGCCCGCCGGTGAAGGCGTCGAGCAACGAGCCCAGCGCGCCCGTGGTGGGCGGGCCGACGTAGACGATGGCCTTGCCCGCGGCACGTGCTTGCTTGGCGGCACCGGCCAGCTCGTCGATGGCTGCCGACCACTCGACGGGTGCCCCACCCTTGGAGGGGGCCGTGACGCGGTCGGGGGAGAAGTGCTTCTGCAGCTCGAACAGCGACGAGCTGGAGACCGCGGTGGGCATCGGCGCCGCGGTGTTGGCCGCCACGTTGATGACCCGGCCGTCGCGATGGACGGCGGCGGCGGGGTAGGCCGAGGGGCCCGTTCCCACGGTGGTCGCGAAGAACGAGTTCGTTCCAGGCGTCACCTGCTCCGGCCGCACGATGTAGGGGAGCACCTCCTCCACAGGCGTGTAGTACCGGTTGTTGTCGATCCCACAGCCGGTCAGCGCGGTGGCGCCACCGCCCAGTCCGAGGGCCTTCAGAAAGCTACGACGGTCCATTTCATTCGCTCGCTTACTTGTGGCAGGTCCAGCAGTCCTTCAGCTCGGCTCGCCGAAGGTCTGCTGCGTCGCCGTAGTTCTCTTCGACCGAGGGATGGCTGGCGTGGCAATCCAAGCACCACCCCATCTGCAGCGTGGACTCGCGCACCATCACGGAGGCGACCTCACGGATCTGCATCTCCTCACCCTCGTGGGTGACGGTCTTCCACTCGTAGTCGCCCTGCAGCTGCACCTGGCCGTGGCACTCCGTGCAGTTCACGCCGGCACGCACGTGGCGCTTGTGCGTGAAGTTCACGTAGTCGGGCAGGTCGTGCACCTTCTTCCACGGGATGGCCGTGGCGCCTTCCGGCACGACCGGCTGACCGTACTCGTCGGCCTGCACGGTGCACTTCGCCTCCCCGCAGTACGCCAGGTGGATCATCTGCACGTTGGGGTTGTTCGTCTTGATGTGCTGGTGACAGTTCATGCACGTCTGCACCGGCGGCACACCCGCGTGGATGCTGTTGCGAGCCTCGTTGTGGCAGAACTCGCAGTTCATCTCCAGCTCGCCAGCGTGCAGCTTGTGCGAGAAGGGGATGGGCTGATCGGGGGAGCCCTCGGGCCCCATCACCGCGCCAGCAGCGATCTGGGTGTCGGGGCCGGGCATCACGGGGAACAAGGAGTGCGGCTCGAGGGGGAAGCGGCTGTCGTTCAGTCGCTCGGCTTCGTCGATCGCACACCCGCTCGAGAGCAGGGCCGTTGTCGAGATCAGGGTGAGGAACAGGCGCATTCGCCCTCCGTCCTGGGGGTAGGGATTCGAGAGGAGCGCTGGTATGTCGAGCACCTGTCGGCCACAAGGGCACCGCAACGTCTCGCGGCAGGGCGCCCCATGGGCCCACGATCCCGGTCAGAAGGGGGTGTGGGACCCCGCCTGTCGCGGAGGCACGGGGCCTACGCGTCGTGCAGCGAGCCTTTCGGCCACCTCGAGCACGTGCAGGATCTGGTCGTCGCTCACGTAGTGCGCGTGCCCGTCGAGGATGCGTGCGGTCGCAATGCGTTGGTCGGAGGCGAACAAGGAGCGGGTGCCGAGCAGCGACACGGCGCGACCATCGCGGGTGAGCTCGCCGTTGTGCTGCACCCAGGTGCCGGCAGGGGTCTGTACCTCGATGCGGGTGGCGCGACGGAGGTAGGGGGCCTGCTGCAGGTGAAGCGATGCCACGACCCCCGATGCGGTGGCCAGCTGGGCCGTGAGGACCCCGGGCTCGTGCGCCACGGCCACGACCTCGGTGACCGCGCCAGCGAGGGCCACCAGGCGGTGCAGCCGGGCCACATTGCCCCATGCGAGGCTGGGGGCCCCTGCGCCCTCCGGCCCGCTGCGCTCGAAGCGCACCGACGCAGACGTGAGCACCGCCTGGGGCGCCTGGGCACACAGGGTGCGCCCGGCTGCCTCCAGCAGCTCGATGTGCTCGACGTGCAGGAGCCGCTGACGGGCTTGTGCCAGGTCGAACAGCGCCACGCCTTCCGCCACGCTGCGCGCGAGGGGGAACTCCACCACCACGTGCAGGCCGGCCTCCAGCGCCGCCCGGACTTGCGCGGGGTGGTGCTCGCTGGGCGATGCGACGACGATGGCATCCACTCCCTCGAGGGCCTCCTGGAAGGACCCCACCTGCGGCACGCCGGTGTCGCCAGCGAAGCGCCCGCGCCAGACCTTCACCAGCTCGTCACGGTCGGAGGCGAGCAGGGCCCGCGCCCGTGCTCGCCCCGCGATGCCCACCCCTACGATCGACCAGCGCAGCGCCACGGCCCCTCCTCGGCCGCACGCTACACGCTGAGGCGCCCTTCTGTGCGACAATGCGCGCCGCTGGCGAGTCCTCGCCCGCAGGAGAGTCCGTGATGACCGTGTTTGTTGGCGTGTGGATGTTGCTGGTCGGGTGTGGTGCCGAGGCGCCCCCCGAGGTCCCCGAAGACCCGCCGGAGGCTCCGCCGCCGCCGCCGCCCGAGCCCGAAGTCAAGCTGCCCAGCCCCGACAAGCTGTACGAGATGTGCCAAGACCGGGTGGAGAAGCCCCAGTCCGACGGGGAGTGCACCACCGACGACGACTGTGTGCGTGCCGGCTGCTCCCGTGAGGTGTGCACCACGGCTGCGAGCGCCGCGGAGCTGACGACCACCTGCGAAGACAAGCTGTGCTTCAAGGCCCTCGACACCTGTGGGTGCGTGGAGGGCGTGTGCTCCTGGTCCGTGGTCGACGAGCTGCCCCCGAACGCCATTCCCGCGACCGACCCCGAGGGCAACAAGCCCCAGGGCTCGCTGCCGACGCAGGAAGAGGCCGAGGAAGGCGACGGCGACGACAAGAAGAAGCGCCGCAAGAAGACGCCGCGCGACGGAGGCTGACGTGGCGCGTGGAGCCGGGCCTCGCCTGACAGGAGGGCGTGCCCGAGGTCGGCCCCTGGCGCGGCCCGTGCCCAAGGGGGCTCGGCCCACGAGTAGCCGGGTGCGCGAGGCGTTGTTTAGCCTGCTCGGCAACGACCTCAGCGACCAGCGCGTGCTGGACGGCTTCGGCGGCTCGGGGCTGCTCGCCCTCGAGGCCTGGTCGAGGGGGGCGTCGGTGGTGTGCGTGGAGCGGCACGGCGGTGCGGTGCGCACGATCCGCGCCAATGTCGACGCGCTCGGTGCCGAGGTGCAGGTGGTGTGCAGCGACCTGCTCCACCACACGGGCGGCCCCTACGACATCGCTCTGCTCGACCCGCCCTACGCCCTCGATCCGACCCCCTTTCTGGAGCATGTGGCCACCCTGGAGGTGTCCACCATCGTGCTGGAGGGGCCCAAGGGCAGCCCCTCCCCACAGGTCGACGGCCTCGCCCTCGACCGGCAGCGATGCTACGGCGACACCGTGCTGCGCGTGTACCAGCGGGAGGTAGGGTGAGGTGGGACCGAGCCGTGGTGCTGTGCCACACCGGAGCAGGGCTCCGAGCAGGAGCCTGGCTGGCCTCGCAGGGCGTGGCGGTGCGCCTGCTGTGCACGGGTGCTTTCCCCGTCCACGGCGCGCAGCAGGTCGTGCGCGGCCCGTGGTCGCTGGTGGGGGCCCTGTGCGCGGAGCGTCGGCAGGTGGAGGTGCGCAAGGGCATCTGGCTGCGCGGCCGCTGGTGGGCGAGTCCTCGCAGAAAACGAGACCTGCTTCGGGCCGCTGGTGCCGATGGGGTCGGGGGCTTGCTCGGCGCCCTGGTGGACCGCATGGGAGGGGTCGGCGACGCTGAGAGCTGGGTCCGCAGTCGGCTGGGGTCGCAGGCATGGGAGGCGGGGCTCGGGGCGAGTCTCGGTCAGCGCCTGGGTGGGTCGCTGCGCGGCGTGCCCGCCGGGGTGGCCGGGGCCGTGTTCGGGCGCGGTGATCGCGACCCTGCCTGGGCGGTGGGCGGGGATGGGTCCTCCCAGGTCGACCACCTCGTCGATGCGGTGATCGAGGGGGGAGGGGAAGCGCTGGAGGAGGTGGGCGTCGAGGGTCTGGAGGTGGAGCACGGCCGGGTGGTCGCAGTCCACACCGAGTTCGGTCGCGAGCTGGTGCCCGGCCCCCTGTTCACCGACCTGGCACCCTGGCAGCTGGCGCCTTGGCTGGAGGGCGAGCTGTCGGCGCCTCCGCAGGGGCCTGGAGCCTTGTCGGTCGAGGTGGAGCTCCCGACGGCGGCAGCGCTGCCCTACGATGTGGGCTGGGTGCTGGGAGAGCGCCCCCCCTTGGTGGCGGTGCGAGCCGCCCTCGACCCGGCAGGGCGGGGGCGGTCCGACGCGGTCGTCGCTGAGCTGTGTCTGCGGCCCTTCCATCCGGCCAGGCGCCTCGACGATCGCGCACTGGCCGCCCTGGCCCGCACCCTGCTCGACGGGATGGTCGAGCTCGCTGCCGGGCCGGGTCGGGTGAGCCGTGGTCCGGGGCCCGTCGTCGACGGCTCATCGGCCTCCGCCTGGGGCGGGCTCGCCGATTCCTACCAGCGCCTGGGCATCGTGCCCCTCGGGCCCACAGGGTGGCAGCTCCCTCATGGATGGGCCGACGAGCTGGCCTCGCTGGCCCGTGCCTCCGAGGGGGCGGTCACGACGACCCTGCGCGACGCCCTGCTGCGCCCCGGCCCCCCCGAGGAGCCGTGGTCGCTGGTGTCGGAGGCATGATGGAGGCCACCGAGCTGATCGAGCGAGCCGTCGCGGGGGAACGACGCGCCCTGGCCCGCGCCATCACCTGGATCGAGCTGCGCCACGCCGCCATCGGTACCGCGCTGGCATCCCAGCAGGTTCGGCGCCATACGGCGGTCGGGTCACCCCATGTCATCGGGGTCACCGGGCCGCCGGGGGCGGGCAAGTCGACCTTCGTCGACGGCATCGTGGCGCTGGCTCGGTCCGAGGGCAAGCGCGTCGCGGTCGTGGCCGTCGACCCGTCGTCGCCGTTCTCCGGTGGCGCCATCCTCGGTGACCGGGTGCGCATGGAGCGGCACACCGGCGACGATGGCGTGTACATCCGCTCGCTGTCGTCGCGGGGGCACCTCGGCGGGCTCTCCGCGGCGTCGACGGAGATCGTCGACCTGCTCGACGTGTGTGGCTACGACCTGGTGCTGGTCGAGACGGTGGGCGTGGGGCAGTCCGAGCTCGGCATCATGGAGGTCGCCGACACGGTGGTGGTGGTGCTCACGCCCGAGTCGGGCGATGCCGTGCAGGCCATGAAGGCCGGGCTGCTGGAGATTGCCGACGTGTTCGTGGTCAACAAGGCCGACCGGCCCGGTGCCGACCGCATGGCCCGGGAGCTGGCGCGCGCGGTGGCCCTCGACGACGGCCCCTGGCGCCCCGAGGTGCGAACGGCCGTGGCGCGCGATGGAGAGGGCGTCGACGAGGTCGTGCAGGCCGCCGCCGACCACCTCGCCTTCTGCCAGGGCGACGGGGCCGCGCGCTGGGCCGCACGGCGCGGCGACGCCCGGGTGCGGCTCTACCTCGACCTGGTGGCGGAGCGGGCCCGTCGAGAGGCTCATGACGGTCTGCAGCCCGAGGTGCTCGGTGCCCTGCGAGCCGGCACCCTGTCCCCCTACCAGCTGGTGTCTTCATGACCGATCTGACCGCTGCCATCACGGCCCTGAGCACGCTGCAGGAGGGCACCGAGCCGGGGGCCGGCCAGGTGCACCTGGAGCACCCCGACAGCGACCTCGCGGTGCTGCGACTCGACCACCCACAGCGACGCAACGCGCTGTCGGTGGCGATGATGGTGCAGCTCGCCCAGCACGTGCAGGCGCTGTCGCAGTGGCCGGGCAAGGTGGTCGTGCTCACCGCGAGCCCCGGCGACGTGTTCTGCAGCGGCGGCGACCTGAGCCAGATCGCAGATGCGACGCCGGAGCAGGCCCAGGCGATGTCGGTGGCGATGAGCGCGGTCCTCGACACCCTGCTCGACCTGCCGCTCCTCAGTGTGGCCGCCATCGATGGGCTCGCGGTGGGCGGCGGGGCCGAGCTGGTCACCGCGTGCGACTACCGCGTGGGGGGGCCTGCGGGGGGGATCTACTTCGTGCACGGGCGCCTCGGCATCGCCCCGGGGTGGGGAGGGGCGGCCCGCCTGGTGCGCCTCGTAGGGCGGCGCACGGCGCTGCGGATCCTCACCGGCGCTCGACCGCTGCGCATGGGCGAGGCCGAGCGACTGGGGCTGGTCGATCATCGTGCCGACGGCCCCATCCTCGATGCCGCCCTCGCATGGATCGCTCCCGCACGGCGCCTGCCGGTGGCGGCCCTGTCGGCCATCAAGCGACAAGTGGTATCGGCGGGGGAGGGGGCCGAGGCACAGGCTGCCATCTTCGGGGAGGTCTGGGGCGCACCCGACCATCGCGCCGCCCTCGAGCGGCTGCAGCGTCATCGCCGATGATGTGGTGGGCGCTGCTGCTGGCCTGTAAGCGCCCGGTGCCGCCGGACATGCTCACGGCCGAAGAGCGCGCGGCCGAGGTCGGCACGGTGCGACAAGACTTCATCGGGCCCGCGCGGTGGTCGGGTCCCAGCGACCTGTGCCTCGACGTGCCGGTCGGGTGGTTGGGTAGTCAGGGGCCAGCCCCACGGCTGCTCGATGTCACCCACGAAGCGAGTGGCGCGACGGTGTCGCTGAGCGCATGGCCTTGGGGCACGCCGGTCCCGCAGGTTCCAGAGGGATCCGAGCTGCTCTTCCTCGACGAAGACAGCTACCGCACGGTGCCTCTGCTGCGCCCCAGCGCCACCTACACGCTGTCAGCCGGCGACGGGGCGCTCACCCAGGGCTGGTTCGCGCTGCTCGACGGGCGGGTCGTGGTGGTCGAGGTGCGTGCGGCCTTCGGTCGCACGACGGAGGCGAGAGCGGCTGCTCAGCCGCTGCTGTCGGGGCTGGCCCGGTGCCCTGCCCGCGTCACTCGCGACGGCGACGACGCAGCAGGGCGGTGAGCAGCGGCAGGGCGAGGAGCAACACGGCACGGCCGTTGAGCGTGCCCGTGCTGCAGCCCGACGAGCAGCTCGAGGTGTCGCCGCAGCCGCCCTTCTTGTCGTCGCAGCCGCCCTCGTAGGCCACAGGCCCGACACCGGCGTAGATGCCGAACCGGTCGTTGGCCGAGCCTGTCGGCGCCAGCTCGACGGTGGACACGCCGAGGCCCTCGTAGCTGGGAATGGCGAACTCGAGGCCGGTGAGCAGGCCGTTGACGATGGGAATGAACGTGTCGATGACTGCGGGCACCTCGGCCTCGATGGCCTCGTCGGTGCCGGGCGCATACTCGTTGTGCGTCACGTCGGCGGTGAAGGTGGCCCCGTTCAGGTCGATGTCGACACCGAGCATGCCGACGGCACCATCGAACTGCACGTCGGCGCCCAGGTCGACGTCGAGGTCGACGTTGAGGGCTCGCACGCGGCGGCCATCGAGCTCGGCGAAGAAGCCGAGCCCGAGGTCGTCGAGCTTCATGTTGATGTCGGAAGGACCGACCGGGTCGACCCGGGGGGGCAGCTGGGGAAGCAGCTCGACCTGCACCTCGGAGTCTTCGAACAGCTCGAAGGTGTCTTCGTCGGGGGCGACGAGGGTGAGCAACGCCGACGTGGGGATCGGCACGCCCAGATCGGTGTCGGGGCCGAGCTCGTAGCAGAGCAGGCCGCCGTTCCAGGCTGCGAACAGCACCTGGTTGATGAAGTCGTCGTCGATGATGCCGATGACGTCGGGCGTCATGGAGATGCCCGTGCCCGGGGAGCCGACCGCCGGTGCTGTCGAGGGGGTGTCGTCCATCTCGGTGACCCCGAGGTGGGCGATGCACTCGGCCTGGGGGCTGTCGACGCGGCCTGCAATCTCCACTCGCAGCCCGTTGCCATCGACGAGCAGGTCGTCGGGGACGAGCTGGATGTCGAGGGGCACGCCGAGCACGTCGATGGTGTCGACGAACTCGAGGCCGGGCAGGAACTCGTCGAGGACGGGCTCGAGCTGCGTGGGGAGCGAGTAGATCAGGCTGTCGATGGTCGGCTCGATCTCCTCGATGAGGATCTCGATGAGGTTGTAGCCGAAGAAGTCGAGCACGGCGTTGATGTCGTCGAGCGAGCAGCCGCTCAGCTCGACGTTGTCTTCGTCGAGGGTCCAGTTCCAGGTGGGGACGCCGATGTTGAAGTCGAGGGTCTTGCCGCGGATGGGGTCGTCGATCAGCGCGACCGTCACGTCGGCGGCTACCTCGACCTGGAAGTCGGTGACCCACGCGTCGCAGGTGGAGCTGATGGGGATGCCGATGGGCTCCCCCTCCACGTGCACGTAGATAGGGTCGCTGGGGTCGTTGACGTGGATGGTGAGCGCCCCGTCGAGCTCGAGCCGGTTGCCCACGGCGGGCCGCAGCGCGAGCTGATCGACCTGCAGCCCGACCCACACCCCCTGCACGTCGTACTCGTACGACAGCAGACAGATGCCGAGGAACTCGCTGACACACTCGTAGTCGTAGAAGTCGCCGACATCGATGAGCGGCGGCACGAACGTCTCAGCGATCGACCCCACCGTGGCGAACCCCTGCTGCGTGATGTCGAGACTCACGGCGTCGGGGATGGGCGTGTCGAGCGGAATGCCAGCGTGGGCGGCACCGAGAGCAAGCAGTGTGATCATTGGATCCTCTTCCGCCCAGGATACCCGCCACGAGGGCCCACCCTCAACTACACAGTCGCAACGCAGCCTCGATGGCGTCGACACGTGCGCTGGCAGCCGCATGCCGGCCCGGAGCATGCCCCCGCGTGGCCTCTCGAATCCCCACCCAGTGCCCGTGGATCTGGCGCAAGTGGTCGGCGAGGAGCGGGTGCCCCTCGGCGAGCAGGCGCGGCCCCAGCGCCAGGGTCTCCCCCGTGCTTGGCTCCTCTCCTGGGACTACGCGGACGAGCTCGGCGAAGCGACCCGCCTCGGGGGCGAGGGCCTCCGCGTCGATGCGCCAGCCGTGGGCCGCGAGCCACTGCCGAAGCAGCGGCGGGTCGTCTTGGGCGTGGAGGACAGCGGCGACGCGCGGGCGTGGCCCACGCTGCAGGATGCCGGCGATGGTGCGCGCCCCCATCCCTGCGATGACGGCGACGTCGACCTCGCGGAAGGGGGCCAGCCCGTCGGCGATCACCCACGGCACCGCGCGATTGCGGGCGATGCCGGGGTGACGCTCGCTGGCGATGGCACCGAGGGCGCGGGCGACGTGGGCATGGTCGGCACCGACGTCGACGATCAGCCCGCCGGTCGATGGCACCAGGGCCACCAGCGCGTCACGCCGTGCTCGACCCCGACGCTTCACGAGCCCTCGCGCTGTCGGCGGGCACGCTCAGCGGCCTGGCGCCGGTCGACGCTGTCGCGGGCCAGGGCGTCGAGACCCTGCGGGTCGTCGGCGCCGGCGCGACCCATTGCGGCTGCGATGCCGTCGAGCCGCGCGTCGATGCGCCGCACTTCGGCCAGCAGCCGGTCGCGCTGGGCATTCACCGCATCGAGATCGGCGAGGGTAGCGGCCAGACGATCGCGCTCGGCCCGCGCCGCGGCGTCGTCGGCGGCCCGGAGGGCGAGGGCCTCCTGGCGCGTGCGCAGGCCGGCGGCATCGACCTTGGACAGCGCCTTGCCAGCGGCCACCGCCCCAGCCGCCGTGTCGAGCAGGTCGGCTTCGAGATCGCGCAGGGCGTCACGTAGGTCGGCCTCGGCGGGCTCGGGGAGGTGGTCTTGTTCGGCGAGCTCCACGCGAAGAGCTGCCGCCCGGGACCAGGCTGCGTCGAGGCGGCCTTGCCCGCCCCGGGTGCGGCGATGGGATTGCTGGCGCTGGTGGGACTCGGCAGCGGCGAGGCGTTGCCCCCGCCCGCCTCGCAGCGCCAGCCCCACAGCCACCCCCGCCCCGGCGATCATCACCCCGAGCAGGATCAGCGGCACCGCCAGCAGGAACCAGCCAGGAAGGGCCGCGAGGGCCCCACCGGCGGCGGGGACTGCCGCGACGAGCAGGGCGAGGATGGCGGGAAGCCAGGGCGATACGCCCCCGGCTGCCACGGCGACGACAGGCAGGTCGGTGGAGCGAGCCAGCTCGCTCGCCCGGGACCGGGCCGTGGATGCGCCCGCGGACGCCTCGATGACCAGGGGGTAGCCATCCCGTGCCAGGCCGTCGGCCACCGACAGGGCCACCCCCGCCCGCCCGGCGGCCAGGCTGCGCTGGGCGGAGGTCAGCGATGGCCAGGCCGCGGCGGGGAGCAGGACGTACGCGCCGGGTGAGTCGTCGGCCCGTCCCGCGCTCTCGGACTGGGTCGTGGTGGTGTAGCGAACCTCGCCCACCCGGCGGGGCCTCGCGCTGGGCCGGAGGTCGCGCTCGGGGCCCGCGGCGCGCTGCAGCAAGGGGAGGGCGGTGGCCCGCAGGGTGGCCTCCGGGGACATCAGCAGACCGATGGCCTCTGCCAGGTCGTCATCCAGGCCATGGCGGAGGGACTGCACCGGGACGGGAGGGGGCCGATCGGCGCGCGATCCTCCCTGGGGCGCGCGGCCCGTCGCCAGCCAGTACAGCACCGCACCCAGACCGTACAAAGCGGCGTCGGCGCCCACCTCGCCATCCGGCGCGAAGGCCTCCGGGGCGACGAAGCCCAGCTCCTCGCGAGCCAGGCTGGCTACCGGAGCCCCGACCGGCGCCAGGACGGGCAGCCCGTGCTCGTCGAAGCCGATGTCGTGAGGCTGCACGCATCCCTGCAGCACCGCCCCGCACTCCTGGACCGCCTGGAACAGGCGACGACCCACGGCGGCCACCTGCGCGGAGTCGAGGGGGGCATCGATCTGCGCCACCGTCGCGTCTTCCGTCGGTGACCGCACGACGACGACCTGGCTGGGCTGCACGTCGACATCGAGCACCCCTGCGAGGTGAGGCGGGTCGAGGTGCTGCAGCTGCTGATGACGCGCAGCGAAGGCGGCACGAGCCGTGGCGGTGGCGTCGGCCCCCAAGACCAACGCGTCGCCGACCCGACCCGCGTCGTCGGCGACGCGGACCCGAACCAACCCGGGCATCTCCGGGGCGTGAGCCGTCACTCGCCAGCGACCGAGCCGCTCACCGATGCCGATGCCGCGCAGGCGGCTCATGTCGAGCTCTCCTGGAATGAGGCGGGACGCTGCCGACAAGCCACCGCGGCGCGCCGTCGTGGCCACCCTATCAACTGACGTCGCCGACGTGGATGTGCCATCATCAGGCATGCCGGAGACGCACACATCATGAGCGCGGAGCTCACCCTCGAGCAGATCGTCCACTTCCTCCTCGACGCGCCGATGTTCGGTGACCTCGACGAGTCCGAGCTGTCGCAGATCGTTCAGATCATGCAGGTGCAGCATCTCGAGCCAGGCCAGTCGGTCTTCCTCGAGGGGGATCCCGGCGACGCCTGGTACCTGCTGTACGAAGGGGAGGTCGAGGTCGTCAAAGAGACCGAAGACGGCCCCCGCGCCATCGCCATCCTCGGTCGGCGTGCGTGCTTCGGGGAGATGGCCATCCTCGATGGCTCGCCCCGCTCGGCGTCGGTGCGAGCCACGACCGCCATCACGGTCATGCGCTTTCCGCGGTCGGAGTTCACGAAGCTGCTGCTGCGCGACACCCTCGCGGCCTACAAACTGGTGCACCAGATCGCGCTGGTCCTGGTGAGCCGTCAGCGGCGCACGACGAGCCGGCTGGTGGAGCTGCTGGGGGCCGACGACCCGCGGCGTATGCGGGAAGGCCTGACGCCCATCGTGCAGCAGTCGTCGGTGGCGGAGTAGGGGATGTGGTGGGCGCTGGCGACGGCCTGGGCAGCGCCTCCGGTCGACCTGCGCCCCGTGGCCGCCCCGTGGGACACGCCCCAGCGCTGGGCCGCCCATCAGGCCACCAAGGGCCTCGATGACGATCCGCTCGCCTGCCGGCCGCTGTGGGCCGATCACGCGTTGGTGTGTCTGCGCCAGGTAGACGGATCCGGGCTTCGCTGGGTGACGGCCTCGGACGTGGCCGGCTGGGGCACGACCCTCGACGCCCTGTTCGCCGCGGTCACGACCGACGCCAAGGCTCGCCTGTCTGAGCTGGAGACGGTGCCAGTCGAGGGCCTGGGCAGCTACCGCCGCCTGGTGAGCGGTGAAGGCTGGGCCGTGGCCGTCGCGCTGCACGCCGACGAGCTGGTCGCCGAGCTCGGCCCGGATCTCCGGGTGGCCCTTCCCGCAGGCACGGTGGCGCTGGCCTGGCCCGCTGGCTCGAGCGAGCTCGACAAGGCCATGGCCGTGGGCGTGGTCGAGCTGGCCGAGGAGCAGCCCGGCGAGGTGAGTCGCACCGTGTTCCGGTGGGACGGTGAGGCGCTGATCCCGTTTGCCGAGGCAAAGGCCCCCGTCGCTACCGAAGCGGGTGCGGCCCATGGGCAAGACCAAGGAAAGAAGAAGCCCCACCGATGAGGAACCGGTGGGGCTTCGAAGTGGAGCTGATGGGACTCGAACCCACGACCTCTAGAATGCCATTCTAGCGCTCTCCCAGTTGAGCTACAGCCCCTGGAGCGGGGGCTTCGTAACGGGCGGCTCTGCCGGGGGCAAGCCTTCGGAGCCACCCTGTTCGCCCTCGCGGATCGCCTCCTGCAGTTCGTCGATTCGTTCCATGGCTTTCCGCAGGGCGGGGTGCTCGATCTCCCCCGCCTCCACCAGGCGGTAGGCCGTGCGGCCCATGCGCTGCCAGAACCGAGCCAGGTCGGCCTCGCGCTGCCGCTGTGCCAGGGCAGCCCTGGAGGTGTCGGCTGCGCGCCCGATCTCCTTGCGGCCTCGCCTCCACACGCGCCGTGCCAGGTCGACCAGCAGGTCGCTGACCACGGGCCCCAGCCCGTCATCGGAGGGGGGAGGGGGCTCGTTCATGGGGACTCCGTGGGGGCGGCGAAGCGCGCCTCGACCCGAGCGACGGCTGCGGCGTGGTCGGCGGCGGAGGTATCCAAGGAGCGAAGCTCCTGCAGCGCATCGTCGATCTCGTCGGCCGTGAGAGCACTCGCGGTGTACAGCAGCCGATCCGCGTGCAGGTGCACTTCCTGCCGACGGCGGTTGCGCACCCGATCGAGCTGGCTCAAGCCGAAGGGGACCGAGCGCCCCGCCCACTCCGGGATGGTGGCGAGGAGCAGGCCGTCGGCCCAGCGGCCCAGCTCGGACAGCTCATCGCGGGAGTAGGTGAGGGAGGTGTCGGCCAGCAGCCTCGCCCGGGGCAGATCGAGGCTCGCCGCGTTGCCGCCGTGGGCCGCGATCCACCGTGCCCACACCAGGGCTGTCCATGCCACGCAGGGCTGCTGCTCGGGGGTGACCTGCTCGATGGCGTCGTCCCACGACACCCTGCGCGCCTGGGCCACCATGGGCACCGCGTCGAGGCAGGCCACACCGAGGCTGCGCCCCTCGGCGAAGGCATACAGCGCGGCTCGTGGGGACTCCTCGCTCAGCCCGACGGTGACCTGGTGCCGGACCAGCCGCCACAGCACGTCGGGGTTGCGGGGCTCGAGCACATAGGCTTGATCGAGGGGTTCCTCGCTGGCCTCGAGACCCAGCTCGCCACGCCGCTCCCAGGCGACGTCGGACTGCCGCAGCAGCTCGGCGACGGGGTCGGTCTGTACGGGGCCGCGCTTGGGACATCCCAGCAGGCATGCGGTGAGGAGCAGCCACATTCCGCCAGGGTAGGGCGTTGCTCGGGTGGACGCCACCGAGCCGCTACGCCATGGTGACGAGGTGAGCACCATTGCCCCCACCACCGCTCCTGGCTCCGTCGCCGCCCTCCGTGAGGCGTGGCGTCTCGTGGTCCACGATCCGGTGGGCATCCTGGTGCCGGCCATGGGCATCCTGCTGGTTCAAGGCGTGGTGATCGTCGAAGCCAGGGAGGTGGCGTGGGCCGCCGGCCCGAGGGCGGGGCTGGTCGTGGGTCTGCTGGGATGGGGCGGCATGGCGCTGGTCACCGCGCCACTACGCGTGGCCATGCTGCAGCGAGGTGCGGCGGCGGCGGGGTTGCCCTGCCTCGGGCTCCGGCGCTCCCTGGCGATGGCCGGCACGCAGCTAGCGCTGGCGGGCATCGACATCGCCCTCCTGGGAGCGACAGCGGCCGCCTTCTTGTTGGTGCAGGCGGTGCTGCTCGCCTACGGGTGGTGGTCGCTGGCCTTCCTCGGCGGGGGGCTGCTGCTGCTGCTCGCGGCGGCCCTATCCATCGCCGTGCGGGTGGCCCTGGCGTGGGCCCCCGTGGAGGTGGTGGTGCGTGGGCGGTCGGGCCTGGGAGCTCTGCTGGGGTCGCTTCAGCGCGGAGCGCCTCTGCGGGCCCTGGTCGCCGTGGTGGGCGGCGGCCTCGCCACGGGCATGGGGGCGCTGCTGTGCGTAGCGGGCGCGCTGCCAGGTTACCCGCTCCGTGATCTGGCGCTGTTGCTGGCCTACCGGGAGGGCTCCGCGTGATCTGGGTGATGCTGCTCTTCGGCTGTGCGAGCCATCGTGCCGAGCCGCCGGCGTCGCCAGCGGAGGTCTCCGGTGTGCGGCTGGTGCCTCGGTCCGAGCTCGCGCCTGCCCTGTTCACGCCGGGGGAGCGCCCGCGGCTGGTGAACTTCTGGGCCACCTGGTGCGGGCCCTGTGAGGCCGAGCTGCCGCACCTCCGCAGCTTCGCGAGCGAGCACCACGACACCGTCGACGTCGTGATGATCAGCCTCGACATCGCGTCGCTGCACGGCAAGGTCGAGCGCGCCGTGCAAGACGCCGAGCTCGCCCACATCACCCACCTGCAGCTCGACGACCCCGACCCGGTGATGGCCCTGCCCGACATCGTGCCAGACTGGCCCAATGCGGTGCCGGTGACACTGGTGGTGTCCCCCGACGGTGAGGTCACCCGTCGCTTCGATCGTGCCGTGAGCCCCGCCGACCTGGCCGGGCTCGGCGCGGCTACGCCCGGATGGTGGAATCGGTAGACACGGGGGACTTAAAATCCCCTGCCGAAAGGCGTGCGGGTTCAAGCCCCGCTCCGGGCACGGCCGCTCCGGGCACGGTGCCGCTCCGGGCACGGTGCCGCCCAGATCAGGCCGCCGATTCCCGCCGGGCGGCCTCCGCGACGAGGGCGTCGATGGTCTTGCGCCGGAATGGCTTGTTGACCCAGTGGAACTGACCGCTCGCCAGGTCGTCGTCGTAGCGCTCGTCGGGAGGGGCTCCGGAGATCACCACCGACACCCGGGCGTGGGCGGCCCGCAGCAGGTCGACACCACACCCGTCGCGCAGGTTGTGGTCGGCGATGACCACGTCGTAGGCTTCTTGCTTCACCAGCTGGTAGGCGGTGCCGAGCCCATCCGCGATGTGCACGACGTGGCCGTGCAGCATCCGCGACAGGGCACGGGCTACCATGGGTTGATCGTCGACGACGAGGATGCGGAGAGGTCCGGTTTGCATGGCCCCACTTCGGGACATGCCGGGACTCCTTGAGGCCGCCCCGGTTTCACACCGGGTACACCACCTGTCGCTACGGTTGCCGGCCTGCAACGCCGAACGCCGACCGGTCAGAGACGGGTCGGCGCAGACGGCAGCGGACGAGCGCTAGCTCGGGCGCGAGGACTGACGTGCGGCGCGACGCGCGGCACGACGCGAGGCCTTGCGGCGACGCTTCTCGGCGAGGCGCTGCTTGAGGCGGCGCTTCTCACCAGGCTTCAGGTAGAAGCTGTTCTTCTTGATGTCCTTGCGGATGCCCTCGCGCTCGACCTTCCGGCGGAAGCGGCGCAGCGCCTTCTCGAAGGGCTCGTTCTCTCGCACAGTGACCAGGATCAAGACTCGACTCCTCGTGCCCGGTGGGCTCTCTGTCGGCGTAGGCTCGCTCGCGGATGGCCCGCTCGCGCCGTCGTAGGAAGAGCGACGGACGCCGACCACGGGCGCCGTCAGCCCGTGAACCCGGGGGGTTTAGCCCGTCTGCCTGGCGTTGCCAAGCACCGGATGACTAGAAGGTGACGCCGCCCGCCACACCCCAGTAGAGCATGGTGTGGAGGCCGCCTTCGACGCGGAAGACCGCGCGGTCACCGAAGTTGAAGCGCACGCCAGCGTTCACGTCGACCATGGGCACGACCCGGGGGATCCCGGTGGTCCCGTCGGGCTCGCCGCCATCCAGGAACTGCTTGTAGGAGGGATTGCCCAGGTCGTCGTAGGTCCAGCGGTCGAGGCGCCCGGCGAGGATGCCCAGCCCCAGCCCGCCTCCGAACAGAAACGACATGCCGAAGCGCCCGTCGGTGTCATCGAGCTCCACCAGGGGGGCACCGTAGGCGTAGTTGGCCCCGAGGCCGATGAGGCCCAAGCCCTTGGACGGGCGCAGGTAGTCGCCGTCGATGTAGGACTCGTCGGTGTCGTCCCAGTAGCCGTCTTTCATCGCCGAATCGACGTACTCGACGTAGAAGAACCCGTTCTGGTTGTTGGCCTTGAGCACGTACTCGAGCCCCACGGCGGTGCCTCCCACCTTGGGGCGCCCTTCGACATAGGCCCACTCGGGGTCATCGTGGTCGCGGTACCAGGTGTCCATGATGGAGCGAGGCACGGTCATGGAGCGAACGCGGATGTTCACCTCCATCTCCATCGTGCGCGTGCCCTTGGGAGACGGCGTGATGTGCTCGAAGGCGAACTCGAGGGGCTTGGTGGGGGACTCCCCGTAGCCATCCTGGAGGCGGTCGCCCGGGGCCGCCCATGCAGACGTCGTCGTCGTTGCGACGAGCCACCAGGCAAGGGTGAGCGAAGCGCGGTACACAGAGCCTCCCGTAGTCCCCGTTCTACATCCACGGGGCGCGGCTTGTCCACGGGAGGTGGCCCCTGTCACTGTCATCGCTGTCGTCATCGCTGTCGGAGGGCCTGCAGCCGCTGTATGTGGTGGTCGGCGACGCGGGCCCCCTGGTGGAACAGGCGGTGGCGCAGATCGTCGATGCCGTGCGCCCCGAGCTGGGGCCGCCTGCGTTCAACCTCAGCCAGGTGCGCGCGGGCGACCCCGATGCGGTCGAGGCCTTCCGCACGGCGCGCACGCTCCCCATGATGGGCGCAAGGCGCCTGGTGGTGGTGCGCGAGCTGGAGGCGGGGTCCACCGCCTTCTTCGAGGCGGCGGTGGCCTACGCGAAGGCGCCCGTTCCCGAGGCGGTGGTGGTGCTCAGAGGGGAGCGCTTCCCCAAGGTGGAGAAGGGCGGCAGCAACTGGGCCGTGCGGGTGCGCAATGCCGTGAAGAAGACCGGGCTGTACGTGTCGCTAGCGGCCAAGGATGTGTCGGCGGTCGACTTCGCTCGGGAGCGTGCGCGGGCCGCTGGCAAGGAGCTGTCGGGGCCCGACGCGCGGGTGCTGGTCGAGGTGATCGGTGACGACCTGTCCCGGCTGTCGAACGAGGTCGACAAGCTGGCGCTCTACGTCGGCGAGGCGCCGGCGATCACGTCGGAGGCCATCCACGAGGCCTCGGCTCTCCTCGCCCATGCAGCCATCTGGGACCTCACCTCTGCCCTCGCCACGCGCGATGCCTCCGCGGCCCTCGAGGCCCTGCACCGCTTGCAGGAGGGCGGCGACGATCCCCGGCGCCTGCTGGGCATGATCGCCTGGCAGTGCCGCGACCTGCTTCGGGTGGCGGCGCGGGTGCGGGCGGGCGTGCCCGAGCGACAGATCCGCAGCGACGTGCGCATGCGCTACGACGTGATGAAGCGCGTGCTGCCACGCATCCACCAGCATGGCTTCCCTCACGAGGGGGAGCTCATGGGCCGCCTCGCCGACGCCAATCGTCAGATGAACGGGCACCGGGCTGGCGCATCGAAGGTGCTCGAGGAGCTCGTGCTGGGCATGGTGTCGTGAGTCACGGCGCCGCGGCGCCATGACCTGGTGTCAGGGCGGGGCCTGGGGATCCAACACACGCAGGGGCGGACCAGCCGGCCCACCCCTCTGTCGCGGAAGGACTCGCCAAACCGGGCACCGGCCGAGGCCGGTGCCTCCGGATCAGGCGTTCATGCCCTTGACGGCCTTCGCCAGCCGCTGCACACGACGGGCCGCCTGGTTCGGGTGGATGACACCCTTGCTGGCGAGCTTCTGGATCACGGACACGGCGGTGCGGAGCTTCGCCTGGGCGTCTTCGACATCCCCGGCATCCACGGCACCACGCAGGGCCTTGATCTGGTTGCGCATCTTCGTGCGGAAGGCACGGTTGCGGATGCGGCGCTTGTCGTTCTGCTTGATGCGCTTGAGGGCGTCTTTGTGGTTGGCCACGGCCAGACTCCGATCGGTATGGGGACAGACGGGCCCTGGTAGCGCGTGGGGGTCGCGAGGGCAATGCCGTGGCACCCCGTCGTGGCCCGGATAGGGTGCGGGCCACTCGGGGACCCCATGGAACGCATCCGCAACTTCGCCATCATCGCCCACATCGACCACGGCAAGTCGACGCTGGCCGATCGGCTGCTCCACCGCACCGGTGCCGTGAGCGATCGCGACATGAAGGCGCAGCTGCTCGACTCGATGGACATCGAGCGCGAGCGAGGGATCA
>CBDUIC010000022.1:0-74301 GCA_965367245.1 uncultured bacterium
GGCGGCGGCGGCGGCGGCGACACCGGCGGCGGCGGCGGCGGCGCCCCTGACGACGACATCCCGTTCTAGCGAGTTGCCCACCCCCTCCGTTTCTCGGGGGGGCGTTGCCCTCGCGTGCCTTCCGTGAGCGTGGCCTCCCTGTCGCGTCATCCATGGGTCCGCGCCGTCGGCGTGGGCGTGTTGGTGTTGTTGGGGGTAGGCACGTTGGGCTCGTCGTGGGTGTGGTCCCAGGCTCTCCAAGACGACTGCCAGACGCTGCAGCGCGTCGATCTCAGCATCGAGGAGATGGTGGATCTGAAGCTCAAGGTCGACGAGAGCGAGCGAGCGGGGTCCTCCGAGCTGGTGCTGTCGGCGGAGGAGGCCTCGTTCGTGCTTCGTGAGCACCTGCGCCTGCCCGTCTACTTCGCGCTCGAGGGCGACGATGTCGTCTTCCAGGCGGCCGTGAAGCGCGACGATCAGTGCTACAACCTCGACTACCGAGGTGGGCTGGCCATCGAGCAAGGGGTCACCACGGTGGAGCCTCGCCACCTGATGGTCGGTGATCTCGATCTGGGCACCTGGGTGGGTGACTCCGTGTCGCTCGAGCCCGACTGGATCGGAGGGGAAGCCCAGGAGCTGCTGGAGGAACACGTGGAGCACGTGCGCATCGAGAAGGGTCAGGTGATCGTGAAGGTCGACGACGTGCGAGCGCTCCGGTGAGGGGCTGGTGGGTGCTGGTCTTGCTCGGCGGCTGTGCCTACAAGGTGCAGCTCAGCAGTGATCCGGCAGCGGCATCGGTCGAGCTGCCCGATGGGGAGCGCCTGATCACTCCCGACATCGCGGTGCTGCGCTGGCGGCCCTTCGGTCGTCAGGAAGTGCGAGTGTCAGCCACCGGCTACCGCCCCGTCACCATCGACCTTCGCGACCGTGAGATCCGCTGGAGTCGCTACGTGACCGACACGTTGTTCCGGCCCGCCACGCTAGCGGGTGCCCCCCGTGGCGACGTGCGCTTCGTCTTGGTGCCCGAGCACGGCCCTGTCGGCACGTGGAGCGAAGACGCCGTGCCGTGAGGGCAGCGAGTGTGGTCCCACCCGAAAAAACCATCGAATACGGCCGAAGGGGGGGGCGTCCAAGGGAAACACCTCGGTGGAAGCCGACGCAGGCTTCCGGTAGGGTGGCGACGGGGAGAACCAGACATGAAGCGTGGCGTACTGATTTCTGCGGTAGTGATGGTGTCCGGCCTGATCACCCTCGGCTGTGCCGGGGGAATGGGCGACGGCGACGATGGCGACGCCCCGAAGGCCGACCGCGACCGACTGCGCGTCGATGATCGCGGCCTCGAGCGCAAGGGCAAGCGCGACAAGCGGCCCAGCGGCGCTCGTCAGCAGCGCAACGAGAAGAAAGACGAATACATCGTGAAGCTGGCCCCCGGCTACGATCCGAAGGATCTTCGGGGTGGCAAGCCGAAGACGGGCAACAAGAAGCTCGACGCGGCCTTCGCCAAGCTCAACCTGCAGTCGTCGTCACGGGTGCACGAGCGGGAGGCCAAGAACAAGAAGGCCGCCGAGCGTCTGGGCCTCGGCCGCACGATCCACATCCGCACCAGCAAGCCCAAGGAAGAGGTGATGGCCAAGCTCGAGGCCCACGAGGGCGTCGAGTGGGTCGAGCCGGTCACCACGGTCGAGTCGGCGGGGATGCCCAACGATCCCTACTACGAGCACCAGTGGCACATGCAGGAGCTCAAGGTCGACGAGGCCTGGAAGATCACCCAGGGTGAGGGTGTGATCGTGGCGGTGGTCGACACTGGCGTGAGCGCCAACGAGGATGGCTTCCACAAGCTGCTGAAGGGCTTCGACTTCGTCGACAACGACGACGACGCGGCCGACGAGAATGGTCACGGCTCCCACGTGGCCGGCACGATCGCGCAGGCCACCAACAACGGCAAGGGCGTCGCCGGGGTGGCTCCGATGGCCGCCATTCTTCCGGTGCGCGTGCTCGATGCGGGCGGCTCGGGCTCCAACACCTGGGTGGCCAACGGCATCATCTGGGCGGTCGACAACGGCGCCAACATCATCAACCTGTCGCTGGGCTCCGCGTCGAACAGCGACCTGGTGGAGGATGCCTGTGCGTATGCCTACGAGAACGGCGTGACCGTGCTCGCAGCCACCGGCAACGACGGCTTCACCGACTTCATCGGCTACCCAGCTGCGCTTCCCACGACCATCGCGGTCGGCTCGGTGGATGCGCAGCGCGAGGTCGCGTTCTACTCCAACCAGGGCAAGCAGATCGAGCTGGTGGCTCCCGGGGGCGACACCGGCGCCGACACCAACGGCGACGGTCTGCAAGACGGTGTGCTGCAGGAGACGCGCCTCAACGGTGAGTGGGCCTACCACTTCCTCCAGGGCACCAGCATGGCCACGCCGCACGCGGCGGGCGTCGCTGCGTTGGTCTACGCCAACGGCGTGAAAGACCCCGACCAGCTCCGCGACGTGCTGGCTTCCTCCGCCGACGATCTCGGCGCCAAGGGGTGGGACTCCGTGTACGGCGCAGGCATGGTCAACCCCGTGGCGGCGCTGCAGGCCAAGCCCGGTCGCGGTGGCAAGGGCGGCAAGGGGCGCAAGGGCAAGGGCCCCGGCGGCGACGGCGACCTGAAGATCGTGAAGTCTCGGGTGCAGAAGAAGTCTGACCAGCGCGCGGTCATCAACTGGATGACGAACGAGCCGGCGGCCACCTTCGTGCGCGGCAGCAACGGCTTCGAGCGCATCGTGAAAGACCCCACCAAGATCCACAAGGTTGCGGTGGCGGGCAAGAAGGGCGAGACGGTGAAGTTCACCTTCGGAAGCCGCACCAGCAAGGAAGACCGCGTGAAAGACACGGTCGAGATCACTTTCTGAGCGACGGCAGCGTCACCTCCTGACGGTTGCCTTCGCAGCGGCCACCAGGGCTCGGTAGGGCCCCAGCTGGCCCAGCATCTCGGGGTGCCACTGCGCCCCCGCCGCGAAGGCGTGGTGGGGATGCGCGATGACCTCGATGACGCCGTCAGGGGAGGCCCCACACACCTCGAAGGCCCCGGGGGACTTGATCGCCTGGTGGTGGGTGCTGTTGACCTGGATGCGGTCGCCGAACCATCCGATGGCGGGGCCCGTCAGCACCACCTCGTGGCACGCGGTGGCCGGGTCGGTGAGCTGCTCGTGGCGAATCCGCTCGGGGTGGGCCTCGTCGGGGACCGGGAGGTCTTGCACCAGGCTGCCGCCTGCGGCGACGGCCAGCACCTGCATCCCCCCGCAGATCCCGAGCACCGGCAGGTCGTGTTCGAGGCAGGCCCGCGCGAGGTCGAGCTCGAGCTCCGTGCGCGCTGGCTCGACGCGGTCGAGGCGCCCCTGCACGGCCTCGCCGTAGTGGGAGGGGTGGATGTCCATGTCGCCTCCGGTGAGGACCACGCCGTCGGCCACCGCGAGCAGTCGCTCGATGTCGGTGGCTGCGGGGGGCACCAGCAGCGGCACGCCTCCGGCCTCCACCACAGCGTGCACGTAGGCCTCGTAGACCCAAGCCTTGGGGCGCGGCGGTCGGAGGCGCCCGTGCTCGTTGGGCAGCAGGGGGGAGGGCACCTCGGGGTCGAGGCGGTCGGTGGTGATCAGCACGAGGGGTTGTGTCATGAGGGCGACGTTAGCAGGAGGGGTCCCCCCGTGTCGGAGTGCGCATGACCCCTCTGCAGCTGGCCCAGCGACCTACGCCGCTGCAGCCCCTCCGCCGTCTGTCTCAAGCCACGGGGGCGGAGCTGTGGGTGAAGCGCGATGACCTGACCGGGCTGGGGCTGTCGGGCAACAAGGTTCGCAAGCTGGAGTTCCTGCTGGCCGATGCCGTGAGGAAGGGGGCCGACACGGTCATCACCTGTGGGGGGCTGCAGTCCAACCACGCCCGAGCGACGGCGGTCGCGGCACGGCAGCTGGGGCTGCAGCCGGTGCTGCTGCTGCGCGGCGAGATGCCGGAGGTGCCTGACAGCAACCTGCTCCTCGACGGTCTGTTGGGGGCAGAGGTGCACCTGTGCACGCCCGAGCAATACCGCGAGGCACGTGGCGAGCGCATGGAGGCCCTCGCTGCGGATGTGCGGTCTCGGGGCGGCCGACCCTACGTGGTGCCAGAGGGTGGCTCCAACGGGTTGGGCGCCATGGGCTTCGTGCGCGCGGCCCATGAAGTGGCATGGCAAGCCCCGGAGGGCTTCGACGCCGTCGTGGTGGCGGTAGGCTCCGGCGGCACGCTGGCGGGCCTGGCGCTCGGCCCCGACCTGGGCCACGTGGTCGGGGTGTCGGTGTGCGATGATCGTGGCTACTTCGTGCCGGTGGTGGAGCGCATCGCGGAGGAAGCCACTGCGTTCGGGGCGCGGGCTCTACCCCCTGCGGGGCAGGGGTGGGGCGTGCTGGATGGCTACCAGGGGCCAGCCTACGCGGTGGCTACGCCGGAGATCTGGTCCACCATCCGAACGGTGGCGCGCACCGAGGGTTTGTTGCTCGACCCGGTCTACACGGGCAAGGCCTTCCACGCGCTGCTGAGCGAAGTCGAGGCGGGTCGACTGGGAGGCAGGGTGCTGTTCTGGCACACGGGGGGCGCGTTCGGGTTGTTCGGTCGCGGGCGTGAGCTGACGTGAGCTGGATCGTCGTCACCAACCCCCGCTCTCGTGCCAATCGTCGCCGCCCGCAGCTCGCCACCTCGCTGTCTGCGCTGCTGGGCCCTCGCGGTGCGGTGGTGTCGCCACCCAGCCTCGAGGCCCTCGACGAGCTGGCTCCTCACCTGGCTGAAGCGGAGGTGCTCGGGGTTCACGGCGGCGACGGCACGCTGCATCGGGTGCTCACGGCGCTGCACCGAGCAGGCTTCGCGCCCCCACCGGTGGTGCTGCTCCGCGGTGGCACCATGAACATCGTCGCTGACAGCATCGGCAATCGGATGGAGGCGACAGAGGCGCTGTCCGGGGTGCTGGGCGGGGGCCCCACCCACGAGGTCGTTCGGCACACCCTCGAGGTCGACCTGGGCGACCGGCAGGTCGTGGGGTTCCTAGCGGGCGGAGGCATCATCTCGCGCTTCCTGGAGCTGTACTACGAGCGTGACGAGCCGACGCCCGCCGATGCGGCGTGGCTCCTCGGGCGGGGGGCGCTGTCGGCGATGGTGGGGGGGCGGCTCGCCCAGCGCCTGACCCGGCCGTTCGAGGGGGCGATGGTGCTCGACGACGAGCCGTGGCCGGGGAGGCGATGGCTGGCTGTCGCCGTGGGCACGGTGGAGGAGCTGGGGCTTGGATTCACCCCGTTCCCCGGGGTGGCGCGGGAGCCCGGCAAGATGCACGTGATCGGCATCGGAAGCGGCATTGCCCGCCTCGCCCTCGAGCTTCCGTCGGTGTATCGCGGGCGCGGAGTCCACCAGGAGGGCAACCGTGAGGGCATGGCCACATGCCTGCGGCTTCAGGCCGACGAGCCGGTGGTGTGCATGGTCGACGGCGACTTCCACGCCGGTGGGAACGAGGTGGTGATGCGCGTCGGCGCTCCTGTGACCTTCATCGTGCCTGGCTGAGAGCAGCAAACGGGTCTCGCAGTCTCGCGGGATCCAACGCTCTGCCCTTACGCATAAGGGTACGGTGGCGCATAGATGAAAAAGATCCAAACTCGGGCGCACTGGTTGTGCCATGTTGTGAGTGGAGGTGCCATGCCGTCCCCCCAGGCAGGTCACGATCCCGTAGCGACCCTGTTGAGCAACACCGACCCGATCGCTCGGAGCCGGGCGCACACCACGCTGGCCCATCGAGCCATCGACAACGACGACCTCGACACGGCCGAGGTGCACCTCCGCGAGGCCACCGACCTCGACCCCACCGACGAGGTCCCGCGGGAGCTCCTCGCGTCGATGCAGCGCCGTCGGCCCCGCACCAAGGGCTTCTTCTCGTTCCTGGGCCTGTAGTCGCCACGACGTGACGCTGAGGCCACGGTAGTAGGCCCCGCATGTCTGTCTCGCCCCGCGCTCGGCTTCGCGCCGCCCTGATCACCACGGCCCTCGTGGTGCACGGCGTCGCGGCGCTTCCCGTGCCGCACGTGGTTCGTCCGCGGGAGCTCCTCGACCCGGTGGCGCAAGAAGAGGTTCGGCGCTGGGTCGATCGCCTCGCGGCGGTGGGCATCGAGCGCACCCCCGAGGCGCTGGGGGCAGAGGTGGTGCAGTGGAGTGGCGCTCTGGGCCGGGCGCACCGTCGTCTGCTGGCACCGGCCCGCCCGCTGTTTCGCTGGACAGGCACGGGGCAGGGCTGGGCGTTGTTCGCGAACCCCGACACCCACCCGTCGCGCCTGGAGGTCGCATGGCATCGCGGTGATGTCGAGCAGGTGGTGTATCGGCGGCTCGACCCGCAGCTCGACTGGCAGGCCGACGTGCTGGGCTACCGTAGGATTCGAGGCCTGTACGACGCGACCTCGGCTCGTCACCACGCCACGCCGACGGTGCGACGGTTGGCGGACTGGCTGGCACAGCGGGTCGAGGATCCCGAGGTCGATGGGGTGACGGTGCGCTTCGTGGCGACCCCGCTGGCGGTGCCGTCGCGGCGTCGCCCCCCCAAGCCACCACGGGTGCGGTACGAAGCGCGGTCCCAGGGTAGCGGCCGATGATCGATGCGTGGGTGAGGCTGTGGGACGAGCGGGAGGCGCCCACCTCGCTGGCCATGGTGCGCCTGCTGTTGGGCCTCGCGTTGTTGGTCGACTTGCTCCAGATGGTGCAGCTCGGCCTCGTCGATGCCTTGTTCACGGGCCCCAGCGCGGGGGGCTTGGTGGCGGGGCGCACCGACGCGCCCTGGGCGTTGGGGGTCGGGCTCGACCCGTGGTCGGGGCGGCTGCTCTACGGCGCGATGCTGCTGTCGGCCCTCTGCCTGTGTGTGGGATGGTGGACTCGTCTGTCGGCGGTGACGCTGCTGCTGCTGTGGGCCCAGTTCGCCTGGATGGTGCCGCAGGCCGACCGAGGCATCGACATGCTGGCGCGCAACGTGCTGCTGCTGCTGGCCTTCTCGGGGGCGGGCGCGGCCCTGTCGGTCGATGCGTGGTGGGCGCAGCGTCGAGGGCGGCCGGCGACGGCGAGCATCCCGGCCTGGCCGAGGCGCCTGCTGCTACTGCAGCTGGTCGCGATGTATGCGGGGGCCGGGGTGCAGAAGTACGCACAGCAGTGGTGGCCGTGGGGCGACTTCGCGGCGCTGTGGGTGATCTGGCACGACTGGCCGATGTCGGCGGTGGCGGCAGATGGGTGGCTCACGTCGGGTCTGGCGTGGCGGTTCAGCCAGCTGGCGACGGCGGTGACCATCACGTGGGAGGTCACCTTCCCGCTGATGCTGTGGTGGTGGTGGCTGCTGCGAACGCAGGAGCGTGGGGGGCGGCTGCGGGCCTGGGTCGTGCGCTGGCGGCCGGATCTGGTCTACGTCGGACTCGGCGTGGTCTTCCACCTGGGCATTGCCTGGTGGCTCGACCTGGGCATCTTCCCGTGGGCGATGCTCGCGCTGTATCCGGCCTTCGTGGCGCCTGGCGAATGGGCATCGTGGATTTCAAGCATTCGGTACAGGAATCGTGGCGAGGGGGGTCCCACAGACGGGTAAGGGTTGGCACAGAGCCTGCATCGTAGGCCGTCATGGAGGCACTATGCAGCGTGTCATGCTCACCCTGATGATGTCCTGGATGCTGGTTGGTGTGGCGCTGGCGGCTCCCCCACCCCCGGCGCCGGAGCTTGGCCCGGCGGTGAACGCGATGGAGGTCGCCGAGGACTGCTACGCCGAGTGGGTGCGGGAGCTGGGGCAGGCCGAGGCTCGAACTCGGCTGCTACGCCTCGAGGGTGCGACGGGCGCGCTGCTGCTCGAGCGCGTCGAGGACTCGCTCCCGCAGGGCACCACGGAAGCGGTCGGCGAAGGCCCCCTCGAGGAGGCGCACCCGTAGGACCCATCGGTCGGGGGCTTCCGGGCTCCAGGCGAGGTGCAGATCAGGACGGGGCGCGACCCAGGGGCTCAGCAGGCAGGCTTCCTCCACCGCGGAGCGCACGGCGTCGGCGGACCGTGCGGGGAGCTGCAGCTGCACCTCGACCACGGGCCAGCGCTCCTGGTCGGCGCTGACGGTGAGCTGAGTGAGCCTCCGGTTGGGCACGACGACCTGGTGGCCGCGGCCGTCGTCGAGCCAGGTGGCGCGAAGCCCCCGGTGCACGACACGGCCGGTGAAACCCTCTCCCGCGACCCACTGGCCCGGACGCAGGCTGCCCTCGGTAGACAGCTGGGCCCACGCGACGACGTCGGGCAGGGCGTCTCGCAGCGACCAGCCGACGGCGATGGCTGCGGCGAGGATCGCCCAGGGCACGACGGGCAACATCCCGCTGGGGACGATCTGTGCGATCAATCCGATGGCGAGGATGGCCACCAGCACGCGGCCCAGGGTCTCGACCAACAACAGGGCGGAGTTGAGCAGCCCCGCACGGAGGGGGTCGCGGGCGCGGCGGGCGACGCTGGCGAGCACGAGGCTTCCCACGGCGCCAAGAACGAGGGCGAGGGCTCTGGACCAGCCTCGCTGCGGCACACGGGGGAGCAGCGCCTCGACGGCGGCGGGAGGCGCCTCGCGGAGGGCAGGGGGCGAGGGGGCGGCAAGGCCGGTGTCGTGTGGGGACTTGGCCGGGGCCGGCGCCGGGGCTTCGGGGTGCTCCGACTCTTCGTGGTGCTCGGGCTCCTCGTGGTGCTCGGGCGCTTCGTGGTGCTCGGGCGCTTCGTGGTGCTCGGGCTCCTCGTGGTGCTCGGGCTCCTCGTGGTGCTCGGGCTCCTCGTGATGCTCGGGCTCCTCGTGATGCTCTGGAGCCACGTAGTCGGCGGGCAGAGGGGGGCCGAAGGCAACGAAGGCCCTCACGGGTCGAGCGACCGGCTCTGGCTCTGGCTCTGGCTCTGGCTCGGGCTCGGGCTCGGGCTCTGGCTCGGGCTCCTCGGTCGGTGTCGACGGCTCTGCCACAGGTGGGCTGTCGCCTTCCTCCTCGGCCTCCGCAGGCGCTTCGGCCGGGGCCGAGGGCTCGCCGGCAGGAGGCGTGTCGACGGGTGCTTCGGCCGGCTCCTGGGGCGGCGCGGGGGCCTCCACCGGCTGGGCGTCGGGGGCGACGGGGGGCACCGGGTCGGCGGCGAAGGCGACGGCCAGCCACATCCATGCACTCACGCCCACCCCCTCTGGCGCAGGGCGCGAGCCAGCGGCCCTCGAAGGTGGGGGACCACGCTGTAGCGTGGCCCCTCGGCGTGCAGCAGACCCAGGTGGACCAGCTGGGCGAGGACCGCCTGGGCAGATGCCGGATCGGTGCGGAACTGCCAGGCGTGGAGCTCGCTATCAATCCATCCCTGACGCAGGGCCTGGACCAGCGTGAGCAGCAGATCGTCGGGGAGCTCCGCCAGGCGGGCCACCGGGGGACGCGGAACGTGGCCGAGGTGAATGAAGGCGCGGTCCTCATCCACCTCGTCGATAGCTGCCATCCACAGCCGCAGGGCATCTTGCACGACCCCAGCGGAGGCCTCGTGGAGCGCTGCGAACCAGTCGTCTTGCCGGCGCTGCTCGCGGTTGGTGGTGCGCCAGAAGCGGGACAGGAACGGCAGATCGTCGTCGTCGCCGAAGGTGGCGTCGTAGCCGGACATGCGGTGGCGGGCGAGCACGGCGTCTTGGAGGTGGTCATGGGGCAAGGGAGCGAGGTGGATCTGCTCGCCCATGGCCTCGGCGAGGGCGGTGGTGCTCCCGAGGAAGTCCCAGCTCGTGGGGTCGGCGTGGACCAACCACACGCGACCCGGGCCGTCGGCGACGATGGCGCGCAACAGGCGGCGCAGGGGAGCCATTCCCCCTGGCTGAGCGCGGTACAGCCAGCGGATCTCGTCGACCACGACGCACACGTCATCACCTGGTAGCGACTCGAGCCACGCCTCCACCTCGGCGACGGTCAGCGGGTGGTCACCCGCCAGCCGCTCGACACGGCCGGCGAAGCTGCGAAGGGCCGTGTTCACCAGGGCATGCGAGGCATGGGTGTCGAAGCTGACGACCGCGGCGGAACGCAATCGGCGCCCCTCGTCTTGGAGGACTTCGCGCACGCAGCGCAGCTCGTCGAGCCGCCCCGACAGCAGGTCTGAGCCCTCGAGGGCCTGGTCGGCGAATAAGCGCCGGTACACCACCGGAACCGTGTCGAGGGTGTTCGGAGGCTGCATCGCATCCCGAAGCGACAGCGCGTCGTGGGGATTGGGTAGACCGAGGAGGTCTCGGGCCACGGCGATGCGCTCGGGGCCGATGGCCCGCACGGCCAAGCGACGCCCCTGCACCCCTGCCTGGCGCGCTCGGCTGCCGAGCTCTTGTGCGCGCTGGGCCAGCCCACCGCGGAGGGCAGCGTCGCGCAGGGCCTCGAGGCGTAGCGAGCCCAGCTGCCCGTCGAGCAGCTGCTGATGGAGCCGGTCGAAGCGACCGATCACCGCATCGTGCACGCCCTGCTGCGGGCTCGCCAGCTCGGTGGCGGACTGCATCAGGCGCTGCAGGCGCTGATGGCTGCGCCGCACCGCCCCAGAGGCCATCGCGCTCACGAGCTCGCGGGTCTCGGTGGACAGCGGCGCTTCCTGATCGACGACGTCGAGCTCCGCGGCCGCCAGGTCGAGGTTGAACGTCACGACGCGCTCCACCTCGTCGATGGCGTGGCTCATGCCCTGCACGGCCTCCGCCAGATCGCCGGTGAGGTCGAGCAGATCGCGGGTGATGCCGCTGTCGATGGCCTGGGTGATCAGGTCTTGGAAGCGAACCTCGGAGGTGCTCACGGGCTCGGGGAGGGCCCAGGCACCCTGCACGGGGGGCCGGGAGGGCACCATGAAGCGCTCGGTGAGGCCCTGCGCTTGGCTGTGAAGCTGCTCGAGCATCGGAGTCAGCCACGCCTCGTTCGACAACTCCTCGTGGAGCTTCTCCACGACGTGGCGGGCCTCGCCGAGTCGGCGCACCAGCGGCTCTGTCTCGCTGCGGAGCGCCTTGGCCAGCGGCCCTGCGGTCTGCCCCTGGGCGACGAGCTCGCCGGTGCGGGTGAGCCAGTCGGACAGGGCGCTCTCGACGAGCTCCAGCTGCTTGGCTCCGCGACCGCGCACCATGCGCTCGAGCTGGTCGCCGTGCACCTGCACCGCGTCGTGGATCCGGCCCTCGAGGCCGTCGAGCTCCAGCTCAAGGGCCAGCTGGCTGTAGCGAGCCGCGAGGGTCTGGCGGGCGTGCTGCAAGCCGTTGCCCAGCACCGCGAGGCCCTGGTTGCGCTGGGCGAACACGCGGGTGTAGCGCCGGCGCCGGTGGGGCAGGTCGAGGGTGCCGATGGTGACGACGTCGTCTTTCAGGCGCCGGACCCCGTTGCCGACGATGGCCGCTGCCCGGCGCGAGCCCTCGATCGGCACCTGCTCGACCTGCTCCATCAGCAGGTCGAAGCCCTCGTCGACGTGAACCTGACATCGCTCGAGGGCATCCCGCAGCTCGCCACGATCGACGCCAGCCGTTGCCTGCCGGGCGATGTGTTCCCACTGGTCTGCCACCACCTCGAACAGGCCGTGGACACGGTTGGCGAGGTGGAAGCCCTCGTCGACCATCAGCGCCGCCACGCCCTCCAGGCGGGCCGGGGTGGCGCCGGACAGGTGGAACCGAGCCAGGTCTCTGAGGTTGATCTCCCGCTCGGTCCCCATGCGGACCCGGGCCCGCAGGCTGGCACGACGCAGCCGCATCCAGGCGCTCTCCTCCCGTGGCGCCAGGCTGGCGGCCAGGATGGGGGCACGGATCAACGGCTCGACCCCGGCGATGTGGCTGTCGATGGCCTCCACCAGCTCGAGGGGTGACCACCTGCGGCTGCGGGCAACACCGGAGCCCATGGCGAGCACATGGTCGCGCCATCGGTCGCCCAGATCGCCGACCTGCTGTCGAAGGGCCGTGGCGAGGTCTCGGTCGTCGTTGTCGGTGTCGCAGTGCGACAGGGACCTGCGGTGTAGCCGCAGGTAGTCGCGCTTGAGCTTGCGCAGGAAGTCTTGGGCGTCGCCGCGTTGGCTGTCGAGGGGCTCCCATGTGCGGTCACGCACAAGCTCCTGCAGGTCGGTCTGCAGGGCGCGCACGGCCACATCCAGGGCCTCGACCCCCGTCTCGAGAGGAGGGCCGAAGGGGTTGTCGAAGTCGAGGTCGGCCGGCGTGTGGTCGGTGTACGCCTCCTGCGTGGGGTCGCGCGGAAGCTCGTCTTCCTCGCCCGTCTGCACCTCGCCGGCGAAGCCGAGCCCCAGCTGCAACAGGACGGGCCCGAGCATCTCGTTGAGCGCTACCCCGCCGAGGATGACGGAGAACAGCGCCTCGCCAACACCATCCGGGTAGGTGCCCTTCACGGCGGTGGCCAGCGTGATGGCGAGTCCGGCCTGCGACACGAAGCCCATCCAGCCATACGACTGGATGGAGGGTGGGGCCTTGGTGAGGACCGCACCAGCGCGCACCCCGACCACCAGCGCGATGACCCGCACGACGACCAGGCCGAGGGCGAGGGGGAGCATCGCCCACAGCTCGTCGAGGTGCAGCTTGGCCCCTGCGAGGGTGAAGAACACCACGTAGACGGGCAGGCTCAGTCGCTCGACCTCGTGGATGAGCTTGTGCCCCCGCTCCCCCGAGAAGTTGCCCACCACGATGCCAGCCACGATGAACACGAGGGCGGCTTCGGCATGGATCTGCTCGGCCACGAAGGTCGTCGTGTAGATCATGCCCACGAGGAAGAGCAGCAGCTCGGCGTCGACGTAGCGCATGTAGAGGTGGAGGACGCCACCGAGCGCCACGCCGAGCAGGATGCTCTGGGTGATGTGCCACAGCGACAGCAGGAAGCCGCCGTCGGTCGCCAGGCCCAGCATGCCGGTCGCGATGGCCGTCGTAGCGGAGAACGCGACCACCACCAGCACGTCTTTGAGGACGACGGCCGACAACACGGTGCGCGCCATCGGGCCCTTGGCCCCGGTGCTGTTGATCACGGCGATGGTGGCCGCGGGGGAGGTCGCGAAGCTGATCGACGCGACGACGGCGCCCAGCGCGGCGATGGTCATGGGGGACACGGCCGACAGGGGGGGCAGCATGTCGGGCATGGCGGTGATGGCGGCGACCAGGAAGCCGACGGTGCCGACGGCGATGGTCACGGCCTGCCCGGTGAGCACCCCGGTGATCTGCACGATGCCCTTGCGCAGCTCCTTGAGCTGTAGCTCTCCTCCGGCGGTGAGGGCGATCAACGCCAGCGCGAGGCTGTCGAGCAGCACGAGCTGGTCGATGACTTCCTGGTTGAGGACCCCCTCGTCGAGGGGGGGAGGCAGCGCGGGAAGGGTGGCCGCGAGGATGTGCGCGACCGATGGCCCCAGGGCGAGCCCAGCCAGCAGGTAGCCGGTGATGTGGGGGAGCTTGATGACCTCAGCGAGCTCACCGATGGTGTAGGCCGCGAGGATGATGAAGCCCAGGGCCAGCAGCCCACGTGCCTCGAACTCGGCAGGTGGCACCGCGAACTGGTGCATCCCGAGCATTGCGGCGACCAGCACGATGATCAGCGCACTCTTGCGGAGGATGTCGACGCTTCCGGGTGGCCCGTGGCTCGACACTATGACCATCCCTTGAACAGGTGGACTACGCCCTTGCGGGCGGCCGGCGTCGTGAGCACGACGACGGTGTCGCCGACCGCGACGACGTCGTTGCCGTGGGGGACGACCACGCGGTCGTGCTTGATGATCGCCGCGAGGATGGCCCCTCGGGGCACGGCGATGCGCCGGACGGGCCGGTCGGCGACCCGGCTGCCCTCTTGGGCTACCAACTCGAGCACCTCGGCCTGACCGTTCTCGAGCACGGTGACCGAGCGCAGCTCCGTCTGGCGACAGTAGCGAAGCACGTGCTCGCTGGCGACGGTGCGCGGCGACAACACGACGTCGATGCCCAGCTGACGGTAGATGTCGCTGTAGTCGGGCCGACTGACCAGCGTGACGGTTCGCCCGGCGCCGAGGCGCTTGGCGAGGAGCCCGGCCATCAGGTTGACCTCGTCGTCGCGGGTGACGGCGGCGAACAGCTCGAAGTCGCCCACATGCTGCTCGGTGAGCAGCTGCAGGTTGGTGCCGTCTCCGTGCACCACCGTGGCCTTGGGCAGCCTCTCGGCGAGGGCCAGCGCGCGGTCGGCGTCGCGCTCGATGACCATGACCTCGATGCCCGCATCGACCAGCAGAGCCGCCATCGACTGGCCGATGACGCCGCCGCCGACGATGCACACCCGCTGCGCCTCTCGGGTGCGCGTGAAGAGGTCTTCCGCTTCCACCATCTGCTCGGGACGCCCGACCAGGTAGATGCGGTCGTGAGGCAGGAGGCTGTCGGCGCCTCCCGGCACCCACAGGGTCTCGTCACGAACCACGGCGGCGATCAGCACCTGCTGGGGAAGCGGCAGCTTGGACAAGGGCTTGTTCAGCATGCGACCGTCGCTGCCCAGCTCGACGTGGGCGACTTCCACCCGCCCGTCGGCCAGATCGGTCACCTCGAGGGCGCCATGGGACTGAGCGATGCGGGCCACCTCCTGGGCCAGCAGCACCCGCGGGTTGAACACCACATCGACCCCGAGGAGGTTGTACTGCACGCCGGGATGCGCACCGCCCTGGCTCAGCTCGCCTGTCCACTCGCTGCCCTGAACCCGAGCGACGGCCTGCTTCGCGCCCAGCCGGCGGGCTGCGAGGGCCGCGATGAGGTTGACCTCATCGTGGTCGGTGACGGCGACGACCAGGTCGGCCCGGGCGACGTCTGCCTTGCGGAGCAGCTCCTGACTCGCGCCGTAGCCGAGCAGGGTCATCACATCGTGGTGCTCCTCGATGTGCTCGATGGCCGCGGGGTTGTTGTCGACGGCGACGACGTCGTGCTTCTCCCACTCCAGGGTGCGAACGACGTGCCTGCCGACCTGGCCGAGGCCGATGACGACCACGTACATCAGCTGGCCTCGCGCAACGGGGCTACGTCTTGTTGGAGCTCCCCGGCATCGACGAGGAGGCCTCGCAGGATGCGTGGCGCGATGATCTCGTGGACCGCGACCGACACGAGCACCGCGGTGTAGGCCAGGTCGACAGCGGGCCCGTCATAGACCAGCTTGATGCTCACGGCCATGGCCACGGCGACGTTGCCCTGTGCCAGCAGGCCGCGGAAGATGTCGCCGCGCAGGGGCGTGCCGACGGTGGCCAGGTAGGAGCCCAGGGCCTTGCCGAGGAGCCGGAGCCCGATGTAGCCGAGGCACGCAACGACGGCGGGCAGTGGGTCTACCGGCGCCCACAGGGCCCCCGCGAACAGCAGCAGCACCAGCTTCACCGGCTTCTCCGTGCGCTCCAGCTGCCGGCGGACGGCCACGCCCTTGGCCGTCTGCACCACGACCACGCCCAGCACCAGGTTCACGAGGAGGGCGGAGATCTGCAGGAAGAAGGCCGCCCCCGACGCGAACAGCAAGATGCCGATCATCGCGAGGAAGGCGTCGTTGCTACCGCCTTCCTTGGACAGGAAGGTCATGAACACCAAGCCGAGCACGATGCCCAGCCCCACTGAGATGACCAGCCACTCGGCCCACACGGGCTTACGGGACAGCAGCGTCTCTCCTTCGTGGAACACGCAAAAGATCAGCCCGAAGGCCGCGATGGCGAACAGGTCGCCGAGCCGTGCCGTGCGGCGCAGGGTCGGCAGCAGCTCGGTCTGCAGGTCGGGGTAGCGACTGCGGATCAGGTCGACCGCCGAGCTCGAGCTGGCACCGGCAGCACAGCCCAGCAGCATGGCGGCCGGCCAGGCCTGCGCGTCGGGGACCACCGGGATCAGCAAGCCCGATCGAAACGCGAGGATCGCCAGGGCCGTGGTGCCGACGCCGGTGACCAGGGCGTCGGCCAGAGCGAGCCGGATGGACCGGTCGGCACTGGCGACGAGCTCGCGGAGGTTGAGCTCCATGCCGTACAGCAGGCCGATCCATCCAGCGGCGAACGCGAACACCGGCCCGAGGGCACGCAGATCGGTGAACGGATGGATCTGCACCACCACGTTGGGGCCCATCAGCACGCCGAGGAGCATGTACTCGACGCCAGTGACCAGCAGATAGGTGCGCTGCAGTCGCTCGACCACGAAGTGGGTGAGCATGTAGGCGCCGATGACGACGGCAAGCAGGAACAGCACAGTGATCATGCTGCTGCCACCACCACCGTGGGCCGCTTCTGCGCCGCCGTGCCCGCCGCCTCCGCTGGCCAGGGCAACGGACCACCACCAGGACAAGGTCATGCCGGAGCTCGCATGGGTCCCCCCAGGGGCCAGTCGATCGGGTGCGCCGGAGTGTACCCCAGCACCTCTCGGGCGCGGGTGCCGTCGAGCACGAGCCCGAAGTGCATGCGCCGCCGGTTCAGACCGTAGGAGAACTGGGACCCCACTGCCAGCCGGCGCAGCATGTACAGCCGGTGGACTATGGGGCCAGGCACCGGCACCGAGGTCGTTCCCCACTTGCGGCAGGCCTCGCTGAGCGGAAGCGTGTCGGCTCCGGGGATGTTGAACACCCCCTCCCCGCTGCCGTGGGTGGCCGCCTCGACGGCGCGCACCATGTCGGCGATGGTGGCGACGTTGACCATCGGGTCGAAGCCCATCGGGCGTAGGGCCACCGGGGCATCGAGGAAGTCGAACAGCTGCGAGCCCGTGCCAGGAGCCAGGGCCTCGGCGCAGCGCAGCACCACGATCTCGGCGTTGGACAGCCCCATCCGTGCGCAGGCGGTGAGGTCGGCCTCGACGCGGTCTCGCACGTATTGCGGGGCGTTGCGGCCCAGGTTGAGGGGGTGGTCTTCTGTGACGTAGACCGGCAGCTCCATGCTGACCTGGTAGACCACCGCGAAGGACCGTACGACGACGCGCCGAATCGTGGGATGTCGGTGGGCCAGGTCGAGAATGGACCGCAGTGCCTCCACATTGACGCGGTGCACCTGCTTGCCGCGGTCGTTGGGGTCGCGGTGCTGCGACAGGTGCACGATGACCTCGACGCCGAGGTCGCGCGCCGGACCAAACAGCAGCTCTCGCACCTTGCGAGACCGGGTCAGGTCGACCTGAAGATAGGTGAGGCGGTTGCCGAAGGGAAACGGCAGCGCTCGCTCGGGAGGCTCGAGGCCGACAGCCAGGACGTGCTTGATCCGCGTATCGGCGATGAGCGAACGAACGAGGCGCTCTCCGACGGGCGTCGTGGCACCTGTGACGAGCACGGCCTTCATCGGAAGATGCCTTCGCGTTGTGCCAGCCCGTGGTCGAGTAGCGCCTGCACCGCGGCCTTGACCCGTGCCGCAGCCGCGCTCACCACAGCGGGGTCGTCGGCCTCGTCGGGCTCGTGCTCCTCGTGCAGGGCAATGGGGGCGCCGTAGTGGATGTGGTAGCGCACCGGCAGGGGCACCAGCGTCGCCGGGATCGGGATGTAGGGCAGGGGAGAGCCCTTGGGGGCTCGGATCCGGGCGAGCTGCGGCATCTGCTCCTCGGCGCCGACGATCCCGACGGGGATGACCGGGGCGCGGTGGCGGATCGCTAGCTCACAGTGGCCTTTCGTCCACTTCTGGAGCTGGTAGCGCTCGGAGAACGGCTTGCCGATTCCCGGGACACCCTCGGGGAAGATCATCAGCAGCTCGCCAGCTTCGAGCAGTGCCCGCGCGTTGCCTCGTGAGCCGCCGACGACCCCGCAACGGGCGAACAGCGTGCTCACCACGGGAAGAGTCGACACGAAGTAGTCGGCGACCGGGCGCGCGGCGCGGGGTGGGTTGGTGTTGCGGAGCACGTCGATCCACAACATGGCGCCGTCGAGCGGCAGGGTTCCTGAGTGATTGCTCGCGAGGATGCCCGGGCCGGAGCTGGGGATGTGCTCGGTTCCGTAGGCCTTGCAGCGGAAGTAGCGCTGGTGCAGGGGGCCGCCGACGCTATCGCCGATGGCCACGAAGTCGGGGTGCAGGCCGAAGGCGTCGTAGCCGTGGCCAGCATCTCGGAAGCTCAGCCGATCAGCGCGGTCGCGCACGGCACGGCCGCCGGCGAGGCGCGACATCAGACGCGCGATGGAGGGGTGCACGGGCATGGGTCGGCCAGCCTACCCAACCTGCTGGGCGAGCGGAAGGGTCAGCGTGTCTGGTTGAACGCCGACGCGTCGCGGTACCACTGGGCTGCGGCGTCGGGATCCGTGCTACGCAGCAGATCCCCGAGCCGCACGGCCAGGGCCGACCACGCTGGGGTGTTGGTGCGATATTGCAGCCCTCGCTGGGCGGCGCTGATCGCTGCGGTGGTGTCGCTGGCGGCCCGATAGCGATCGAAGGCCACCAGGGCTGCGGCCTGCGCTGCTGCGGCGGGGGGCGCGATCCCTCGTGCCGCCAGATCCGCGGCGAGGGTGAGATCGCCGGCCGCCGCAGCCTCATCGGAGCTGTCGAGCAGTGCCTGGACACGATCCCGATCGGCGGTAGGGACGCGGCCCTGCCAGTCGTTCGCTCGGTAGTCGGGCGGCTGCGCGGCAGCGCGAAGCGCATCGAGGTCGACCTCGGCCTGCGGCTGGGCGGGCACGTCGGCAGCGGCGACTCCATCGCGGGTGTCGACCTCCTCGGCGAGCTCGGGGATGAGGGCTCGCTCGGCCACGGGCGCGCCGCCCATGTCGTAGGCCGGCTCGGCCTGCACCTCGGCGGAGGCCGCCGGAGGAGGCGGCGCTGCCTGGGGTGGCGGGCTGGGGCGGGGGCTCGCCTTGCGGGAGGGCCTGGCCGCCGGCTTGGGGGGCTTCTGAGTGACCTTGACAGCGCCGGTATCGGCGGGGGCTGGCTCTGCAGGGGCTGCGGCGGCGGGCGCGCGCAGCTCGTCGGCCACGGGCGCGGCCTCTCCCTGTGCCTGCGGCGCCTGGTCGACCTGCAGCGTGGGCAGGGCGACCAGCATGAGCGTCGCGGCGGCAGCGATCGCCAGCCCGATGCCACTGGCCCCGCCCCAGCGGGCTAGCGATGACCAGCGAGGGGGCGGGTTGGGGGTGGACTTGTCGACCGCCTCGGGCGCGGGCTGAGCGCCGGGGAACGGCACCACATCGGCTTCGCGAGGCTGGGCGAGGGGCCCCTCCTCCACAAGAGCCAGGATGTCGTCGGCACTCACTCTCGCCGGCGGCGCGCGATCCGGGCGCAAGGCCAGGATCGCCTCGACCACGTCGTCATCGAGGGCGGTGGGGGGAGGCGCGCCCGACTCGGCGTCGAGCCAGGCGGCCAGGGCGCGGCTGTGCTCGTCGTGGCTCATGGGGGGTACACCTTTCGGAAGGCCTTGCTGGCGCGATGGAGGATGACATCGAAGTTCCCTACCGTGACCCCCAGCGCTTCCGCGCATTCCTCGCGGGAGCGGTCTTCGAGGAGGCGTAGTCGCAGGGCGCGGGCGTAGCGGGCGTTCATGTTGGCGAGGGATGCCTCGACCATGCGGCGGGCGTCGTCGATCTCCAGCCCGCGGTCGGGTCGGGGCGGCGGGGGAGCCATGGGGACCGTACCGTCGGCTTGCAGGGCGTCGGACAGCCTCTGGTCGCGCTTGTGGCGACGATGCACGTCGATTGCCTTGTTGACGGCGATTCGGCGTAGCCAGAAGAAGATGGACCGCTCCTGGGTGCGGAACGTCTCGATCTTCTCGAGGGCGGTGCGGAAGGTGTCGCGCAGGCAGTCTTCCGCCAGCTCACGGATCGGTAGCCGCGGCAGGATGGCCTGGCGGAAGATCAAGTCGCCATACCACCCGTACAGGGTAGCGAAGGCTGCTCGATCTCCTTGCTGCAGGGCTACGATCACCGCGCGCTCCTCTTCGAGGGAGACGAGGTCTCCTCTCGAGCTGGTCTGGGGGGCTCCGTCACTCACTCTTCACGACCCCAACGCGCGGCGGCGAGCCATCTTACAGGAGCCCCATCGTGCCGGGCGAAGGGGGCGGCTTCAGCACGTTGCCCCTCCCGAGGATCCAGGCGGGATCGAGGGCGCGCTTGAGCGCCGCGAACGAGGCCAGCACGTCGTCGCCGACCATCCAGCCCAGGTGCTCGCGCTTCAGCTTGCCGATGCCGTGCTCCGCGCTGACCGTGCCGCCTGCCGCGACAGCCTGGCGCGCGAGGTCGTCGTAGTAGCGCTTGGCCACGACCAGCTCCTCCTCAGTCTTGGGCAGCAGGTTGAGGTGCAGGTGGTTGTCGCCCAGGTGCCCGAACAGCACATGCTCGATGGGGGCGGCCTCGTAGGCGTCCATGAGGGCCTCGAGGGCATCGTCGGGCACGGCCAGGTCGGTTCCGACCTTTCGCATCCCGTTGTGGACCACCCGCTCGTTGATCCCCGCTGGGATGGCATGACGCAGGGCGTGGAGCTGGGCGCGCCCGGCGTCGTCGGCGGCCACGACCGTGTCATCGGCGAGAGCGTCGCTGCTCTCGAGCAGCTCCCACCATGCTGCGAGGTGGTCGTCGGCGTCGTGGTGGAGCTCCTGCTCCACGAACAGGGCGGCTCGCGCTGGGGTCGGCACGCCACCCACGCGCCCTCTGGCCAGGTCGACGCAGTGTGCGTCGAGGTACTCGATGCAGCGGGGGGCGACGAGGCCCTTGGCGTCGGCTCGCGCGAGCTCGCGGATGCGACGCATGAAGCTGACAGCGCCCGCCCGGTCGACGAACCACAGCAGCATGCCGACCGCCTCGTGCAGGTCGGTCAGCCGCAGGGTCGCCGCCGTGACCACCCCCAGCGTGCCTTCCTGCCCGATGAACACGTCGAGGAGTCGGCTCGGGGGCGCGTAGCCGGCAGCGGTCTTCCCCGACGGCTCGGACCAACGAGGCACGGGCCACGAGGGCGGCAGCGGGTCGCCAGGGCCCACTTCGAGCAGCTGGCCGTCGGGCAGCACCACCTGGAGCGCTTCGATCCATGGGCGGGTGGGCCCGTAGCGGAAGCTGCGAGCGCCCGACGCGTTGCAGGCGATGGCCCCCCCGAGGCTGCAGTCGTAGCGGGAGGTGGGGTCGGGGGGAAAGAACCGCCCGGTGGCCTCGATGGCGTCTTGCAGCTGACCCAGCACGACACCGGCCTGGGCGCGCGCGCGGTCGTGCTCGATGACCTCGATCGCATCGAGGTGCTCCATCGACAGCAGCCACCCTCCACGGGGCACGGCGGCGGCCGTGGTGCTGGTTCGCTTGGCCGTGACGGTCAGCGGGATCGCATGACGCTGGCAGTGAGCCACGACCTCCGCCACCTCTTCGGCGCTGTGGGGTCGAACCAGACCCTCTGCGCGCCCCGCCACGTTGGAGGCGTCGGTGAGGTAGCCGGAGAGGATCGCGGGATCGGTGATGAGGGGCTGCATGGCGTCTTGTATCTGTCGTGTCGGGGCTCGGACAGTTCGTCAAAGGGTGTCGCGGAGCGGTGAGGGGGGTCCCAACAGCAGGAAGAGGGGCGTACGATGGCTCCATGCAGACACGGCAGAAGGCAGCGATTGGCGTGGTGGTGGGGGCCTTCCTCGCGTGCGTGCTGTGGCTGTGGCTGCCGGTCTCCGGCTCGCCGGTGGTGGATGGGGAGCCGATCGCTCGGAGCGGTCCGTCGGCACGGGCGGCCGTTCGTGCCCGGCAGTCGCCGACCCCACGTCCCTCTCGATCCGCCCGGCCTGCGCAGCCACCGCCTGCACTGGGGCCCGAGCCACCCGAAGAGGCCCCGGAGGGTATGGGCTGGTTGGTGATCGATGTCGTCGACCGCGCCGGCCGCCCTGCTGAGCGAGGCCGCGTGGTCCCCGTCGACTGCCCGGGCTTCGGCTACGACCCGGAGCGCGCCATGTTCCTGGCGGAGGCGGGCACGTGCGAGTTGCGGGCGTTCCGCCGTGATGGCGCGCTGTTCGCCAGGAGTCAGCCCATCACGGTGGAGCTCCAGGAGGGCGACACCAACTACGCGCAGATCGAGCTGTCCCAGGCACGCACTGGTGGGATCGGCATCCGCTTCTCCCCCGGAGACGGCGGGATGCGCGTGATGACGGTGGTGGAGGGCACGCCGGCCTGGAAGGCAGGCCTGGAGCGTGGCGATGTCGTGGTGTCGGTCGACGGCGTGGGGGTCGACGGGATGAGCAACGGCACCTTCGTCGAGGCCATGACGGGGGAAGAGGGCACCGAGGTGCGGTTCGAGGTGCTCTACCGCGACGGCGACGACGAGGTGGTGGAGGAGGTGGTGGTCACGAGGGAATACCTCGACGGCTGACCTGCTCGGCCAGCTGCGCCACGAAGTCGGTCGCATCCCCGCTCTGAGCGACGAGCGGCAGGTAGAGCACGCCCTGTTTGGTGTGGAGGACCACGTCGCCCGCCACGCCGTCGATGGAGGTGATGTGGTCCCACGGAACCAGACGGGGATGGCCCTCCGCGGTGAGCAGCAGGCCGTTGTCTTGCAGGCGCGCACCGCAGGCCACCGGGCCCCCGATGAAGCCGCGTGCGAAGCCACGAGCGGCGGGCTGGGCGGCGAAGTAGCCGCCGGCCATCACCAGACCGAAGCCGACGCGCCCAAGGATCGGCTCGGGCCAGCCGTAGGTGTAGAGCATCGCTGCCCCTGCGATCATCAGCACGGAGGGCAGCAGGAGGTGCAGGCCGCGATTCGCCCCGAAGCGGTAGTGGTCCCACAGGCCCCTGCGCGCGAGGTCCCAAGCGCCCACTTCGTAGGAGATGCTGACGGCGGGCGGAGTCATGGGCATCCCGAGGTCGCGGGCGGTGGATGGGCGATCGTCGACATCGAAAACCGTAGCCGCTTCGTGTAAGCTGTAGGAGGTGCGAACTCCTCTCGTGCCAAGTGAGGTCGACAATGGCGAAGCAGCAGCAGCAGCCGAGCAAGGCGAGCGGCGGTCCCGATCCGGAGATGTGGGAGAAAGACGCGGCCCAATACGCGGCTCAGTCCAACGCGGCAACCCTGGCGAGCATGACGGGTGGCGACGCGAGCACCTACGAGGGCATCGTCGACTACATCTTGATGGGCGAAGAGAGCGATGCTCCCGCCGAAGACGAGATCGTGGCCGCGGAAGACGTGGGCATGATCGAGCGCAACTACCCGGCTGAGGTCGAGAGCGAGTGCAACGCTACGCTGTCGCCGCCCCGTGCGCAGCTGCCTGGCTCGGGCCTCTCTTCCCCACCGACACACACCTCCCCCGAGGCCGTGGGCTTCGACGGCGGCGGCGGTGATCTGGGGGCGGGCTCCCTGCAGGGCGGCAGCGAGCTGGGTCCGGTCGAGGGCGACCTGGGGCCGATGATCTCGCCGCAGCTCAGCCAGCTCGGGCAGTACGGTGCATCGGGCGGAGGCGGCGACACCGGCGGGCAGATCGTCGCTCACAAGCGCGACGACGCCAAGGTGTTCGGCGTGATGACGGGGGAGACTCCGGAGGGCCTGCAGGCGCAGAACGCCGGCATCGTCGCGGGAGTCAATGGCACCGTGATGGGGCTCACGGCCCAGATCGACGGCTTGATGGGTGGGCTGTCCGGCAGCCTCTCGGGCGTCTACAGCGGCGGCCAGGCCTCGGTCGACACGGCCTTCTCGAGCATGTTCGGCATGGTCGACGAGGCCTTCTCCACCGCGCAGACCGACATCGATGCCTCGGCAGCCGACACCCTCGCTCGGATCGAGACGGCGTCGACCGATGCCTTCTCGCACATCGACGAAGCGAGCGATGCCGCCCTCGCCACGGCCTCCGAGCACATCTCGTCTGAGTCCCAGCGGCTCAGCCAGGCAGGCGCTGCCGCTGGTGTGGCGGGATTGGCCCGGATCAGTGCCGGCCAGCAGGAAGTGCAGCAGCACACCAACAACGCGGTGTCCCTCGCTCAGCGGCTCGGCACGGAAGAGGCTGCTCGCTGGCGTGGCATGGGCCGCGGTGGCACCGAGGGCAAGCGCGACGAGGCGCGGGCGCAGGTCGCCGAGCAGGTGTCGGCGGCCTACGCCGAAGATCTGCCGCAGCACGGGCAAGACGCCGTCGACAGCATGGAGACCGACAAGACGAACATGCTGGCGAGCATCGACCAGCTGATCGCGCCGATCATCGTCGACCAGTTCCCTGCGTTGCTGCAGCGCGCCAAGGATGTGGTCGAGGAGACGGCCACCACGGTCAAGGATGATGTCACCACCGCCTCGGAAGAGGCGACGACGACGGTGGAAGACACCCACGCGGAGTCCTCCGAGGCCCTCGCCGAGTCGAAGGCCGATGCGCAGGGGCAGCTGATCACCTCGCACAGCTCCGCCACGATGAACCTCGAGACGTTGCACGAGACGGGCCAGGGCGCGCTGGCGACCATCGCCGATCACTCCAGCTTCCACCTGCAGCAGAAGGCCGACCAGTTCGACCGGCTGATCGCAGGCAACCCGATGATTCCCGACACGGAGCTCACTCGGGAGGTCGCAGGCGTCGAAGCGGGGCTGGAAGCCAACGCGGTGGGCGCGCAGGTGGCCCTGCAGGGCAGCCACGACGCCATGGCCGAGAGCATCATGGATGTGTCGAACCAGGCCGTCACCGGCATGGTTGCGTTCGGCACCGCCTCTTCGGTGGCGGCGGGCCAGATGGCCTCCGACACCGTGGCGGGCTTCGAGGAGCTGGGCTCTGGCTTCGAGTCGAGCGTCGACGACATGCTGACGCAGTACGACCAGTCCCTTGCCGATCTGCAGGCTGCGCTCGAAGAGAAGACGAGTCAGCTCTACACCGACGTGACAGGCGCTCTGAACTCTGGCCTCACCTCCCTCGACGAGGGGATCACCGAGTTCAGCAGTGGCTTCCAGACGGCCATCACCGATGCGGTGCAGGGCACGGCCGACGACCAGATGATGGGCACCATCAAGCGGGTGGGCGACGAAGAAGCGGCCAAGATCAAGGAGCCGTCCTTCTGGGACAAGGTGATGAGCGTCGTCAAGGTGCTCATCGTCATCGCTGTCGTCATCGCCATCGCCATCCTGGTGCCGATGGCTCTGGCAGCCATCCCTGCCTTCGCCGCGGCGTCGGCGGGCACGGCCATCCTCGGCACGGTCGTCGCGGGGGCCATCGCAGGCACGCTGACTTCCTTCGCCACCGAGATCGTGATGCAGATCGCGGGCAACGGCTGGAACCCGGGCAACTGGGACTGGAAGAAGATCGGGTTGGAGACACTGGTGGGCGGGCTCGTCGGAGGCCTCACGGCCGGTATCGGCACCGCGCTGAAGAACTCGGCCACTACCGCCCGGGCGACGCAGGCGGCCGCGGGTGCCGACGAGCTTGTGTCGCTGACGCGCTTCCAGACGGTGTCCATCAACATGGTCAATGCGCAGGGCGAGCTCAACGCTCTCGGCAACTTCGCGACGAACCTGGCGGGTGGGGTCGTCGGCGACTCCATCAAGGCCGGGTCGGAGGGCCAGTTCCCCGACCTGCTGCAGACCCTCGAGTCTGCGGGTCTGAAGACGCTGAGCACCTCCTACGGCAACGGGATGTCGACGGCTCTGGGCTTGTCAGGCAAGGCCGAGAAGGCCGCGCAGGCTGGCTTCTCCACCTACATGGAGGAGATGGTCAAGGAAGCGCGGTCGGGCAACATCGATGCCCTGTTCGAGCAGCTCGACATCAACGTCGGCGACCTCGGCCAGCTCGACCTCACCGAAGACTACCAGCCCAGCTGGCAGCCCACCTGGTGAGGCTCGCTGCGCTCCGCGCCGGCTTCGGCCGGTCTAGCGGAGCGCCTCCTCGCTGACCTGACCGCGCCTACTGGGGCTGGATGGGGTCCAGCTCGCCGGGCGTCGCGAGGATGGTGTCCTTGTAGTAGGGCACGTACACCGGGGTCGGGTAGGCGAAGCCGATGCCCGGGTCGGCGTTGACCCACGAGCCGCCCTCGTCGACCGAGCTCGGCGCCCAGGCTGCCGGGTCGGACCCGTCGCGGTCGGGGTCGATGCGGACCATGCTGCGCACGAGGGTCGCCGTCTCGGTCTGGGTCATGCCGTCGTCGTCGACCCAGTCGTAGCCGATGGTGCCGCTCGGCCCGCCAGCGAACGCAGGCCCACCGTCACCGACGGTGTCCATCCGGACCCCGAAGGGGTCGTTGAGGTAGAGCTCCAGGGCGTCGTCGATGAGGTACAGCCGCGCCTGGCGGTTGTCGTTGTAGGAGTTGAGGATCAAGTCGCCGTTGGTGAACGCGGTGTTCGCGTCTTGGGGCGCGCCGTCCTGGTAGGTCTCGAGGAGGTGGTCCATGATGGCGAAGGTGCCATTGGCCGGGATGACCGAGCCGGGCGGAATGCCGACCTTGAAGTCGTCGACGCCGTCGATCTGCCACATGTCGAGCTGGATGTCGCGGTTGGTGTGGTTGCGCAGCTCGATGAACTCGTCGTTGCCGTCGATGTCGAAGGCGTGGGCGCCGTACCAGTGCACTTCGGAGAAGGTGATGTCGCCCGGCTGCAGCCCGCCTTCTTCGATGCGTTCCGCTCCGAGGTCGCGACCGTTCTCCCACAGGTATTCGAAGTAGGCCTTGTACTCCTGGGCCACCCGCTTTCCGTGGAAGATGAGCAGGTATTCGTCGTTGCTCTGGGTGGCGGAGGCCGACCAGTTGAAGGAGCCGGAGATGACGACGGGGTTCTCGCCGTCGGCGTCGATCACCATCGTCTTGCTGTGCAGGCGGCCACCGCCGGCCTGGTAGTCGCCGGGCTGCCGTGAGGCGTCGTTGCCGTCCATCCGCATCGGGATCTCGGCGGCGAGCAGCCGGTAGGCCTCGTGGTATTGCCCGTTGGAGTGCAGCTGGGACTGGTCGATGACCCCCCAGATGCCCTTCCGGTTCGTGTCGGAGGCATCGTCGAGCATGCCCTTGGCCTGCAGCTCTTCCTGCTTGGCGATGTAGGCACTGCCGACCTGGTCTTTGGTGAACGCGAAGATGGTGAACCAGACCGACTCTTCGGCGCCGTTCACCAGCTCGAGCATGCGCCCTGCCACGTCTTCGTTGGGCGCGAACCACACCTCGACCAGCGTGTCACCGACCTGGTAGAAGCGGCCGTTGTCGAGCTCGACCTTGTTGTTGCCGTACAGGCCTTCCCACATCTGCTGGTGCTCGGCCACGAAGTCGGCAGCCACCGCGGGGTTGTCGATGACCACGAAGTTGTTGGAGTTGTGCAGCAGGTCGGTGGGGGTCCAGTTCGCGGTGCTCGCCAGTGTGAAGCGGTCGTCGACCACCATGAACTTGTCGTGCATGATGTGGGCGAGGTTGCCGGTGACGTAGGGGATGTGGCGCTCGTCGAAGCGCTGGTAGCCGTAGTTGTAGAGGTGGCCCGCGTCGCCGACCATCTCGATCTTCACGCCGCGGTCGTGGGCCCGGACGAAGGCCTCGACGAGAGGCTCGTAGGAAAAGCCCATCACGGCGAACTTGATGGAGGCCTGCGACTGGTCGACCATGTCGATCATCAGGTCGACGACATCGGGGTTCCAGATCTGGTCGAGCCGTGAGCCAGGATCATTGAAGTAGACGTCGGTGCGGCCGCCACGGGTGCCAGCGAGATCTTCTGCGCTCGGCGCAGGATTGCACGACGTGAGGGACAGGGCGCCGAAGAGGGCCGTCAGGGCGAGGGGGCGCGTCACAGGGGCACCGCCTGGTCGAGGTGGTCGTTGAACAGGTCGAGGAGCTGGAGCATCTCCGGCGGCAGCTCGCCGTCGGACGTGCCCAGGCCCCACAGGGTGCCATCGATGAGCTGGTCGCTGACGACCGGCTCGCTGCGGTACAGGCGGGGGCCCGAGACCAGATCGTGGCTGAGCACGATGGCCTTGGCTCGGCTTCGGAAGCCGTCGGGGTCGTCTTCGTAGTCGATGAGCACGATGGTCGGCGGGTTGTCGAAGTCGAGCTGCTGCCAGTCGACATCGGGTGTCTCGGCGACGATGTCGCGGTTGTCGCGGTCGATGGGGTCGAAGGACGAGCCCACCACGAACTCGACCTTCACGCCCCACTGCACCTTGTCTTGCAGGGCGAGGGCCAGCCCCTCGTTGAAGAAGGCTCCGGTGAGCACCCGCACGTCGGAGCGTGCGCCGTAGATGGCATCGATGATGCGCTTGGTCAGGCGCTCTTGCGGGCCGAACCACAGGTCGAGGTCGAGGCCGGAGGCGGTGCGGTACATCCACCGGAAGTCGGTGATGGACTTCGCGTTCGCGTCGTAGGCGGTGGTGGTGGTGGCGTCGGTGCCGCCGAAGATCTGGTTGTGCTCGAGGAGCAGGTCGGTGACGAGGTCTTCCCCGGCGAGCTCGTAGACCACGGCCTGGCGCGCGTCGGTGCGGCCCCAGCTGGAGCCGGCCACGATGCGTTGCTCGTCGGCGACCAGGAAGCTGTGGCTCATCAAGCAGGAGGTGCTCGGGAAGACCACCTCGGTGTTGATGTTGAAGTCGAAGTAGGCCACGCCGTCGTCGGCCAGGGTCGTGGGCAGGCCGGCGTCCACGAGGGGGGCGATGGCAGGGCTGTCGGCGATGTCGATGTCGGTGATGACCTCGACCATGACGCCTCGGTCCCATGCGCGGAGGAGCGCGTCGGCGATGACGGGGTCGTCACCGTTGGGCAGCGCCACGTGCAGCGACTCGGTCGCGTCGTCGATGGCGGCCAGGTAGTGCGCGTTGGTCGACGCCGCGTCGGGCTCGACGAAGACCTCGACCTGGTTGAAGAAGCCTCCGTCGATGTCGGGGGGCTGGCATGCGGCGAGGGCGACGAGCGCCATGGGGGAAGTCCACCTCATCATCAGAACGCCTCCCCGGAGCTGAACGAGCCACTGTAGTCGGGCGAGTTGGGGCGCCCGGGCGACGCGAGGGTGCGCTCACGGCATCCCTCGGCGACCTTGTCGTTGTTGGGCACGTCGACCTCGGCCTCGGTGTAGTAGTGCCAGGCGTGCGGCTCGCCGCCCCGGGCACCGAACATCAGCTCGGCCTTCTCCATGGAGCGACTGACGCGAAGGTCGTAGCCACCGGCGAAGGGGGGCATGTATTTGTCGCCCGCCGGCTCCATCAGCCGCTCGTCGGCGTCGACGAGGGTGAGACGGAAGGGGTCGCCGAAGGGCAGCTCGAGCTCGGGCATCACCCAGTCGGCGTCGGGGAAGCAGCCGTTGTTCTTGTGGGCGATGAACACGTGCTCGCCCACGCCGATCTTCCAGTCGACGGTCGGGATCACGAAGGTCTTGTAGTGCGTGCCCTCGAGGCGGATCTGCCAGCTGCTGACGTTGACCGGGCGGGCGCTCTCGTTGCGGATCTCGATGAACACGTCGGTGGGGTCCCACGTGCCGTCGTTGCGAACGGCACCCGACCACAGCACCTCGGAGATCTTGACGGAGCCACGCTCCCCGGAGTTCGGCGTGCCCGGCTCGAGGCCGTTGCGGTAGCCGACCTGCTGGAAGGTCTCACCAGGGTCGGCGTTGCAGCCGATCAGCACTGCGAGCATCCACATCATGCGCTGCCTCCCGTGTTCCTGGTGCTAGAACCGTAGCCTGGTGCCGGCGTAGGCGGCCCAAGGGGCTGCGGGCGTGTCAGACCCCAGTGCGGTGCCCGCCACGCGGTCGATGGTGACGCCCTGGAAGGCTCCGGGGATGACGTAGGCGCCCGATGCGTAGACCGTCATCGCCTCGGTGGCCTGGTAGGTCAGGTCGAGGTCGACCTCGTGACCGAGGACCAGGCCGAGACGCTCCTGCGCCTGGAACTCCGACCGGCTGTAGCCGAATGGCGGCGTGATGTTGTCGAGCTGGCCGAGGTTGAGCTGACTGTAGCCGGAGTCGCTCATCATCCACCACGCCGCCGAGGCGCCGAGGCCGAAGTCGAACTCGTAGCCGGCGCGGGCGTGGATGACCTGGGTACCCGCCTTGCGCGACATGTCTTGCGGGTTGTCGGTGACCCCGAACAGGCTCACGTAGGCGGTGGGGTGCCAGCCCAGGAAGCGGTTGAGCAAGGTGCCGCCGGCCTGCTGGGCCTTGAGGCCGACGTAGCCGTGGCTGTACTGCAGGCCGCTCTTGCCATCGGAGGTGCCGTAGGCAGGACCGAAGGCATCGAAGTAGCTCGCCTCGCCGACGAAGCCGCCGGTGCCCTCCTCGGCGTCGGTGGTGTCGACCCGGATCCCCGCGCCGTAGGCGAAGCCGTTGCAGTCGACATCCTCGGCGATGAGCTCCTTGCGGTCGATGCCGAAGCTTCCGTCGAAGTGGGCGTAGGGGCGGATGGGGCCGAAGGTGGCGGTGGCCCGCACGCCGTAGTTGGCGACCCAGTCGTTGTCGCTGAAGTTGCCCAGCAGACCGTCGTAGGAGATGTCGGAGCCGCTGCCGACCGCGCCGATGTCGGTGTAGAAGCCGTAGGCCACGGCCTCGATGGGACCGACGTCGTCGATGTTGAGCGTGCCGCCATGACGGCGGTTCATCAGGTCGCCGCCGAAGTTGAACGTCTCGACGCCCGACTGACCGATGTAGGAGACGAAGTCGGCGCCGTCGGCGGTGGAGCCGGTGCTCATCACGTTGATGGGGATGAGGGTGAGGCTCGCCTTGTCGCCCAGGGGCACATCGACCCGAACCATGTCGAGCACGTCGGCGAGGATGAAGTCGCGCGCACCGGCGAGCCCGCCCATGCGGTAGAACTGCCGGCCGACGCGGAAGCGCACGCCCTCACCGTTGTCGCCGGTGGTGTAGTCGGCGTACATGGCGTTGAAGTACATCCAGCCGCCGAACACGTTGGTGCCGCCGACCTGGTCGTTGCCCCATAGGCCTCGGTGGCTGGCGGCCACGACGAACTTCACGTGCTCGTCGACATCGTAGCCCAGCTCGAAGCGGGCGCCGGTGAACGCGAAGGTGGCGCGGTCGTCGCTGTCGAGGATGGCCTGGTCGCTCGTCTCGTCGAGAGGGCGGAAGTCGAGGTTGTTGAACGAGTAATACTCGGTCTCGAAACCAGCATTCCACTCGACCTTCTGCTCGGTGTCTTCGAGCTCCAGCTCGCGATACTCGAGGTCTTGCTGCTGGTTGGCGCTCTGCCCGAATGCGGCGGAGGCCAGCAGGGCGACGAGGGACAGGGACATCGTGACTCCCAGGGCGATGGGGCGCGGTGTAACCCGGGCCCTCGAGGGTGGGCCCCGCACCATGCGGTGGCGGCGTATCGGCGAGGTTGCAGGGCGCAGCTCGCCCTGTGAACATCTTGCGACGTTGCTGGATGCGATCCGGCGGGCGACCTACTCGGCGTCGGTGTCGAGCCAGCGGATCTGGCCGATGCGCGTGAGCACCAGCCGATACTGCGAGAAGCTGTAGAAGGCGGGGCCGGTCAGCTCCACCTGCTCGCCGACCAGCAGCTCGACACCGCGGCGCTGTAGCTCAGAGTCGATGATCGCGTAGAAGCCACGACCCTCGTTGATGCAGCGGATCTGGGCGTCGGCGCGGTCGTCGCCGGCGTTGATGTCGTCGAAGTCGTCGTCGTCGACCTCACCGAGGCACAGCTGCACCTCACCGAAGTCGCCCGTGAAGCCGACCGTGCCCGTCATGCGCCGCACCTGGTAGCTGTCGGCGGCCGTGAGCGGCTCGGTGCGCTCTTCGTAGTAGATCGGGGTGGGACCGCGATCGACCTCGACCACGTCGTGGGCCGAGATCATCATGAGGCCGAAGGCCTCCTTGGTGGCCCGCACCGACAGGGTCACCCGGGCGCCCATGTCGAAGTGCGCGACCTTGGAGTCGCCCAGCACGAACATGCCGCCCGAGTCGTCTTGGATGAAGTAGCTGCCGTAGTACTTCTGATCTGAGTCGATCGACGGATCGCCTTCGGGCCGGCAGCCCGTCGTCTTGAAGTAGTAGCGGGGGTAGGTGGTGACGATGCCCTCCACCTCGACGGGCAGCGAGTCGACGGTGCGCCAGTCAGCGCACTGATCGGTCGGCGGGGCGTCGTCGGCAGCAAACCACGTCTCGAAGTCACCGGGCCGCGGGATCGACGCGATGGGCGTCTCTCCAGTCCAGCCGTAGGGCTCCGTCGTGAAGGCGATCGCCTCCTCGACGTCGTAGGCACTGCCACCGTCGTACCACTGGGACGCGTCTTCTCGCTCGCGCTCGGAGGCGCAGGCGAAGAGCAGACCGGGAAGCAGGGCGATGGCAGCGCGGCCCATCAGAAGTACCGAACCCAGTCGAAGTCGGAGGCGTCGAGCTGGTCTTCGCCGAAGTACTGCGTGTAGGGACCGATCCAGTGGACGCAGTCACCGAGCAGGTAGCCACCAGGCGGCAAGCGAGCCTCGATGGTGCCTGCACCGTAGTCGAGGGTCCAGCACTCGAGGCCGCAGTCGGTCGGGCCGGCCGTCAGCTCGCCCCACACCTCGATCTGGTAGTTGCCCTGCGTGGCGAAGTCGAGGGTGGTGCCCGCGCTCATCACGTCGAGAACGTGCACGTTGCCGTCGAAGCCGGTGATGGTCACGCTGGTGACGCTCGCGAGCTCGGGGGTGCCGTAGTAGTCGACGGCCGAGTCGGCGGTGATGTCGACGATGGCGCCGGGCTTCAGGTCGTCGAGGTTCACCCCGGTCACGTCGGCCTGGTAGGCCAGCATGGGCCCTGCGGCGTCTTCGACGTAGAAGCTGACGCCGTCTTTGGCGACGAACTTCGGGTTGTAGTAGTCGACCGAGGTGACGATGGCGCCCGTGACGGTGTGGGGGCCGTCGACGAAGTTCAGCTGGTCGCCTTCGCCGTCGCCATCGGTGTCGGTGGGGGGGCTCAGCTGGGCGAGGATGCCCCCGATGCCGGCGTCGACGCCCGGGGACGTGGCGCTGGCCGTCGAGCCCGAGGTGCTGATCGGGTGATCCTTCCAGGGGCCCGTCGGGGTGGGGCCGTCGCTGCAGGAGAAGCCGGTCGGGTCGGTGTCGGTGTCGGCATCCGTGTCGGCGTCGGCATCGGCGTCGGCGTCGGCGTCGGAGTCGGCGTCGGCATCCGCGTCGGTGTCGCTATCGGAGTCGGTGTCGGTGTCGGCGTCGCCGGTGGTGTCGGTCGTGTCGCCGGAGGTGTTGCCCTTGGGCTGGCAGGCCACGAGGGCCAGACTTCCAACGATCAGGGCGAGTGGGGTCAGTCGCATACGTTCCTCCTGGACGGCCGCTCGGCCGGCAGCTGGCGCGGTATATCCCGGCTCGCCGCACCGCGTGTGACGGCTCCGCCACGACCTGGTGAGACAGGGGTGAGACAGTCGCCCCTCCGAGGATGCTGGCCCCATCCTGCACGATCGCCGCAGCACCCGCTCGGTGTGGGTCGCCCCTTGACACCGTCCGGCGGGAATGGCGTAGGCTGCGTCATCATGCGGGCCCCTGCTCGCCGATCCCCACCCACCCCTGCGTGACATGGCCGACCGTCCAGCACATCTTCCTCCTGGCACGCCTCTAGGGGCTCACTACTCGGTCGAGGGCCTCGTGCGACTCGCCGAGGGGCGCATGTTCTACCTGGCGAACGATGTGCGGGCCGACCTGCCCACGCGCAAGTGCTGGGAGTGTGGCTTCCCCGACAACGCCCGGGCCGCCCGTTCGTGCGACTCGTGCGGCAAGCCCATGCGCGACCGGCGGTTCCTGGTCGCCGCGCGCTGGCGCCGCGAGCTGTTCGACGCCTACCAGCGCTTCTTCCTCAAGGGGCTGCAGCATCCCGGGATCGCGGCCCCCATCGACGTGTTCACCGTCGACGGCGTGCTGTTCAGCGTAGTCCCCTATGGAGGGGAGGGGCTGATGGTCGACGAGGCCGCGCCCCTGTCGAACGAGCGGCTGCTCTTCGTCGCGCAGCGTCTGGTCGGCACCATCGCCTTCCTCAACCACCAGGGTGTCGCCCTGGAGACGATCAGCCGCGCCAACCTGCTGGTGTCGCCCGACAACACCGTCCGCCTGTTCGACCTCGATGTGATCGCGGCCCACGAGGATGGTGAGCCCATCACCGAAGAGGAGCGGCGTGAGGTGCTGCCCTCCCTCGGCGACCTGCTGCGCCGCTACTGCGATGTCGATGCCGACGGGCTGGCCGACTTCCTGCAGCTCGCCGAAGACGGCAAGTTCGACGATCTCGCCGAGTTCGGTCGTGAGCTCGAGGCTCGCTACCCCGAGCTTGCGCCGGTGGCCTACCCCCCCGTGCTGGGCGGGATGACGGATGTGGGCCTGACGCGCCAGCTCAACGAAGACAACTGGGGCTGGGTGCGCCTTTCCGACCGCGCGAAGCTCTACGTCGTCGCCGACGGCATGGGCGGGCACGACGGCGGAGAGGTGGCGTCTGCGCTAGCGGTTCGCACGATCTGCGACGTGGCTCGCGCTCGGGAGTCCGAGGCGCCGGAAGGGGAAGACGCGGTCGAGAACCTCCTCGACGAGTCCTTCCAGACCGCCAACAACACCGTGAAAGACCACGCCGATGCCAAGGGCACCGACATGGGCACGACCCTGGTGTGCGTGCTGGTCCTCGACACCGGCATCGGCTTCATGGCCAATGTCGGCGACTCCCGCGGCTACCTGTTGCGCAACGGCACGCTGCACCAGATCACCAAGGATCACTCCTTGGTCCAGAAGATGGTGGAGCGGGGCCGGATCACGGCGGAAGAGGCGCGGCACCACCCGCACTCCAACATCCTGCTGCGCACCGTCGGCACCGAGCGCGACATCGACATCGACATCTTCCGGATCGAGTTCGAGCCGAACGACAAGGTGCTGATGTGCTCCGACGGGCTGTGGGGCGAGGTGGAGGATCGCGACATGGAGTCGATCCTCAACACCTACACCGACCCGCGGATCGCCAGCCGTGAGCTGGTGCGCGCCGCCCACCATGGCGGCGGCAAAGACAACGTCACGTTGATGATCGTGACGATTCCCTAGATCGGCTCGTGGGGCCCATCCAGCGGCCCTCGTTCACGGCTGCTCGGGGTTCTTCTTGTCGCCGTTGTCGTCGGTCTCGACGTACCCCATCTCCTCCAGCGCCGCGTTGATCTCATCGTCGCGCCCCGAGATGGAGCGGGGATCCATCGGCGCGATGGCGTAGCCCCACTCCAGGTGGCGGTGCGGGCCCCAGTTGACCCGAGCCAGGGGGCTTCGGTCGTTGTTGAGCACCCGGCGGCCCTGTGGCACCTCCATGGTGAACACCTCGCACTGCTCGTTGGGGCAGTAGCGGGCCGTGCATCGGGCGGGGGTGTCGATGCCTGCCTCGGGGGTGAGGTAGGCCTCGCGCGGCCCCCATCGCTCGAAGGCGACCCTGGCGAAGGCGACGTCGGCCTCGCCTTCACGGGGGGCGTGCTCCGTGGCACCCCAGGCAGCGAGGGTGTCCCAGCCGACCTGCGCGTCGTCGAGGACCTCGGAGGTGGCGTCGGCGTTGTCGAGGGGGTCGTCGCCGACCCACGCGTGGCGCACCCCGCCGGGCACACTGCAGAGGATCTCCATGGGTTCGTTGGGGAGGGGACCCTGCCTGTGCTGCGACGGGAGCAGTCGCCACGACACATCGACGGGCATGCCCAAGGCCTCTGACAGGGCCTCGCGGTAGGGCTTGCCGCGGTCTTTGTGGTTGAGCCGGAACAGGTTCTTCTTCTCGTTGGGGTCGGCGGTGAGGTCGTGCAGTGTCTCGCGGCCGTTGTGGCTGGCCCACTTCTTGTCGCCCTGGATGACGCCCCAGCGCTCGCGCCCGTACAGCGGCCGGCCGAAGGCGTGGTCGCGCTCCGTGAAGCTGGCGACGGCCTCGGGCTGCCCCTGGGTCAGCGGCACGAGAGAGCTACCGTCGAGGGCCTGGGCTGGGTCGACGCCCACCAGTTCGAGGACCGTGGGCGCGAGGTCGAGGAGGCTCACCGGTGCGTCGACGCTGCCTGCGGGCACGCCGGGGGCCCGAAGGATGAGGGGCACTCGCAGCAGCTCGTCGTAGGTCGTGTGCCCGTGCTCGAACCCACCGTGGTCCCAGAACTCCTCCCCGTGATCGGCGAAGATCATGAGCACATCGTTGTCGTCGAGGCGGCTGACGAGGCGCTGGATCTGGTCGGTGGTGTAGCGGATGTTGTTGTCGTAGCGGTCGCGCACGTATTGCCGATCGGCCTCCTCCTTGAGGTTGGCCTTGCGGATGTCGGGCAGGTGGAACTCGCCGTCGAGGCCCTTGGGGCCGTCGCCTGCATACAGGTGCCGGTAGGCCCGGGGCTCGATGTAGGGCAGGTGAGCGTCCATGTAGTGGACCATGAGGAGCGCGTCGCGACCCTGGCGGGCATCGAGCCAGGCGAGCGCGTCGTTCGTCACGTCTTCCGCGGGGGGCCACATGCCGACGCGGTGCAAGTCCCAGCCGCGGTGCATGTCGAAGTTGGCCGACAGGTAGACATTGCCGGCGATGAACGCGGTGGCCCAGCCCTCGGCGCGCAGCGTCTCCTGCAGGGTGGTGGTGTCGTCGTAGGCCTCGGGATGGGTGCCGGTGACGATGGTGCGGGCGGACGGGAGCGTCCATGGAGCGATGGAGCGGGCGTTGGTGAACACGGCGCTGGACTCGGCCAGGTGGTCGATGGCAGCGGTCGTGTCACGCTCGTAGCCGTACAGCCCGAGGTGGTCGGGGCGGAGGGTGTCGATGAACACCATCAGCACGGTGCGGGGGTTGGCCTTGCGGGAGGCGACGACGGGCTCGCCGACGAAGACGAGGTCGGCTGCGTTGGTCGCGCCTGGCTCGGTGCGGATCCGCACGGTGGCCGACTGGCCCGCCCACTGCGACAGGTCGAGGGTGTGCAGAGGGAAGTCTCGGGGCTGCACAGCCTGCTCGAGCAGGGTGTGGGTGCTCCCGTCGACGTCGATCTCTGCGATCACGGTGGCGCCGTCGCTGGAGGGCTGGTCGAGAAGCTCGGGACGGGCGAGGCCGGTGACGAAGTGCCACTCGGCCATGGCGGGAAGCTCGACCTCCCACTCCACCACGGAGGGGGCGGGCAGCAACAGGCCGGACCGTGCGTCCCACCCTTCCTGCACCTGCTGGGTGGCGAACTCCAGATCGGTCGCGGCGGTGCTGAAGGACCGGTGCTGCTGCAGCTCACGAGCCAGCGCCTTGGGGTAGCGGAAGGTGAGGCGGCCAGGCTCGGGCTGCTCGCCGGCGGGGAGATTCACGAACAGCGTGTCGGCGTTGTTCGACCAGGTGTTCGCCTGGCCTCCCTGGCTGTAGGCCAAGGGCTTGCCGTCGAGGTGCACCTCCATCCCTGGCTTGGCACGGAAGAAGAACAGCGACCGCGGCCGCACGGGGAGCTCGCGGCTGAACTTGCTGGCGCCCTGCCGGGTGTTGCCCTGCGACGACCACCCGTCGTCGAGGGCCATCACCTGGGCGGGCTTGCCGGGGCGCGTCTTCGGGGCGAGCTCGATGCGGCTCGGGCTACGCTCGCGCAGCGCGATGGCGACGGCCTCGTCGGCCGAGACGCCCACTCGTTCGGGGGCGCCGCCGGTACAGGCGAGCAGGGCGAGAATCCAGATCACGGCGTGGTCTCCTGGTCGGGCTCGGTGTAGCCGATCGCTTCGAGGGCGTCGCGCAGCTCTTCGGGGTGAAGCAGGGCGGCATCGCCCAGCTGGGGTGCGACCCCCAGCCCCCACAGGAACTGGCGGCCTCGGCCCCACAACAGGCGAGCGAGGGGCGTGCGTGCGGTGTCGCCGAAGTGGGCCTCGCGCGAAGGCGAGATCGACGTGGTCCCCGTGGGGCAGTCTCGCTGGGACCTCGCGTGCCGCACACACCATCGCGCGGTGCACTGTGCTTCGTGGCCCACCTCGGCCATCGGCCGGTTGGGCGCCGCCACCACCTCGGGCCCGTGGCCCGTGAAGCTCATCCACACCGTCTCACTGCCCGCCTCGATGCGGTGGCTCGGAGCATCCCACTCGGTGAGCAGCCGCTGCGCCTCATCGTCGGCCACCCGGCGGGCCTCCGCCGTGTGCTTGCCCAGGGGATCCTCGGCGACGACGATCGACTCCCACCCACCGGGCACCGTGCACAGCGCTTCATGGGGAGGGTTGGGACCCGGCTTGCTGCGCGAGACCTCCCAGCGCCACCCCGTCACGACGTCGCGGCCCAGGGCCACCGGCAGCTTGCTGCGGTAGACGTGGCCCAGGTCGGGCTCTTCCAGCAGCAGGGAGGCCGTCTCTGCGGGATCGACGGCTACGTCGAACAGCAGCTCCCGCCCGTCACCGGTGACCCACTTGTGATCGCCGTCGAGCAGACCCCAGCGCGGAGTGCCGTACAGCGGGCGCCCGAAGGCCAGCATGCGGTCGCGCAGTGCCTCTTCCGCCCCGGGCGCACCCTGTGCGACCGGCCGCAGGCTGATGCCGTCGAGGTGCTCGTGAGCGTGGCCTGTCAGGTCGAGCAGGGTGGGTGCCAGATCCAGCAAGCTCACCGGCACATCGACGGCGCCCGCGGGCATCCCAGGGGCGCGAACCATCAGTGGCACGCGCAGCAGCTCGTCGAACAAGCTGTGGCCGTGCTCGAAGGCCTCGTGCTCGAAGAACTCTTCGCCATGGTCGCTGTAGAACACGACGATGTCGTCGTCATCCAGCGCATCGACGAGTCGCGCGACGTGCTCGGCGGTGTAGCGCACGTTGTTGTCATAGCGGTCCCCGATCCATGCCTTGGCCGCATCGTCGAGGTCGGGCCCCGCTCTGCGCACATCGGAGACATGGAATTGCTCCCGCAGACCACGCGGCACCTCCGGCGACGCGTAGCGAGTGCGGTAGGCCGGAGGCTCGAGGTAGGGCAGATGAGGATCCATGTAGTGGACCTGGAGAAAGGCCGGCCGGCCGTCGTGGGCATCGAGCCAGGCCAGCGCCTCATCGGTGACCTGCTCGGCGGTCGGCCACAGGGCGGCGCGGTGCAGAGCAAACCCGCGGTCCAACCCCAGCTGGGCCGACAGGTAGAGGTTGCCTGCCAGGAATGCTGTTGCCCAGCCCTCGCCACCAAACACCTCGGCCAGGGTGTCGGCGTCGTCCCATTGCTCGGGGGCCATGCCCGTGAGGGCGGTGCGGGCGGACGGGAGGGTCCATGGGGCAACCGATCGCGCCTGGGTGAACCACGCGGAGGAGCGGGCCAGCGTGTCGAGGGGCGCGGTGGTGTCGCGGTCGTAGCCCGACTGGGTGAGGCGATCGGCGCGCAGCGTGTCGACGAAGACCATGACGACGCGCGGGGGATCGGACTGACGGGTGTGGACCACCGGATCGGCGACAAACACATGGTCTGCGCTGTCGGTCGCTCCTCCGAGCACGTGGAGCTCCAGGGCTACGTCTTGGCCAGCGAGGTGGGACAGGTCGAGGTGGACTCGGTCGAATCGCCCGACCTGGAGCGGGAGGGTCGCCAGCGTGTCGCCCCCGACGGAGATCACCAGGTCGGCTCCGTCGCTGCGTGGCCCGGTGTCGACTTCGGGTGGAACGATCCCTGGGGACAGCGATAGCTCGCCGCCTGGAGGGACGCGAAAGCGTGCGCCGAGCGAGCCGGAACAGCCCAGCAGCACCCCGGTGAGGGTGTCGTCTCCTACGCGGACCGAGCGAAGCGCCGCGGCCAGCCCTGCGGAAGCGCCCTGGCGGAGGCGCGACTCGCGCTGAACAGCCGCAGGCCAGGCGAGGGCCCATCGCCCGAGGGTCGACGGTGCCTCGCGGCCTGGCGTGTAGACGTGCAGGCTGCGGTGATCGTGGGACCACCTGGGCGTGTCGTGGATGCCAAAGCGATCGAAGGGCACCGGCGCGTCGTCGAGGGTGAGGCTGAGCCCCTCCTCGGGATCCTGGAAGAACATCCCGCGGGGGCGGTAGGGAAGGTCGGTGATCCAGTGGTGCATACCGGCTCGTGTCTCGCCGGCGTAGCGGAAGGGGCCGGGGGCCAGGGTGGCGGGCACCGGATCGTCGGCGCACTCAGCCCCGGTGAGGACCGGCTCGGCATCGAGGAGGGAGTGCACGCGGGCCGGCCCGTCGACCGGTTGCGCGCGCGCAGGCATCGAAGGGATGACCGGCGGCGGAGACGACGGCGTGCTGCAGCTGAGCACGACCAGCAAGGGAATCAGGCCACGCATCGACTGGCGAACCCCGGTAGATGAAAAAAGCCTGCTCGCGGTGCGAGGCAGGCTCTGGTGGTGTGCAGCGCGACCTCGCGGCCGCCGGCCGTGCCTAGCGCTGGCGCCGGCGCAGGCCGAACAGGCCCACGAGGGCGAGGCTGCCCGCGGCACCGAGACCGGTGGGCGCGGTGGAGCACCCGTTGGCCCGACTGCTCTTGGCATCGATAGTGATCGAGGCTGCGGAGGTACCGGCTGGGCCGCCGAGGTTCATCACGATGGTGTACGTGCCGTTCTCGGGGAACTCGATCTCGGGCTCCCAGGCGCGCAGCGTCTGCATGGGGGTGCCGCTGGCGCTCTCGCCCTCGAACACGTTCCACTCGATCTCGGAGATGCAGCCGTAGACCGACACGTCGGACTCGTTGAGCATCTTGTAGACCAGCCCATCGTCGTGCTCGTAGGTGAACTCGCCCTGCACGATGTCGCAGGCCGTGACGTAGCCGACGCGGCTGAAGTCGTAGCCCCACCCTTCGTCGCCGCACCCGTCGGACTGCCCTTCCACCGAGACCTGCACGGTGTAGTTGCCTGCCTCGGTGTAGGTGTGCGTGATGCTCAGGTCGTTGCCCGTGCCACCGTCACCGAACGACCAGTCGACCGCGGTGATGTCGGCCAGGCTGTCGGACTCGACCGCGCACTTCAAGTCGAAGGGCACGACCGCGAGGATGTCGCCCGAGGCGTCTTCCAGCGAGCATCGGAAGGTGGCGTAGGGGCCGTAGAGAGCCTGGAAGTTGGCGATGTCGAGCTCGTTGAGGTTGTCACCGCTCACATCGCACTCGGGGCCCGTCCAGTACATGTTGGCCGCGCGCTTGACAGGGTCGGTGCAGATCTCGCCGTCTTCACAGGTGTGGGCCATGCCCAGGCTGTGGCCCATCTCGTGGGTCATCGTGCCGAGGAAGCTGTGCCCGCCCTGGGGGCAGCCTGCGAGGATGTCTTCGGGGGCGTCGAAGTTGCGACCCTCACCGAACACGATCTTGGAGTCAACGATCCGGCTGTAGGTCAGCCCGTTGATCTCGATCTTGGTCGCGTCGGTCTCGGAGGGCGCGTAGGCCAGGGTTCCCGGGTCGTCGATCTCGCCGCCGGGATCGTCGAAGTAGATCTCCACGATGGCGTTGTCGGCGTCGACCACCTCATTGGGAATGACTTCGTTGGTCTTCGCCTCGATGTCGACGCAGGGCACGGAGTTCCACTTCTCGGTGGCCTGGGTGGCGAACTCCCAGCACTCACCGGGCTCCATGGAGTCCTGACACTCGGAGTCGGGGGTGCCGTCGTCGGCCACGTTGTACAGGATCGGCATGTTCTCCGGCGTCCACACGTAGCCGAGGTGGTTGCGACCACCGTAGTCGAGCGCGAATGCGTTGGAGGCCGTGAGCAGCAGGATCAGGGAGGGGGCTAGGGTCTTCATCGCACGATCCTCGCGGCCGGAGTGTTGACGCGATCGAGAAGGGCAGGGTCGACCCCGGGAATCTCGTGGCCGTCCCATGGTTGCGCCAGGTGGCTACGAACCAGGTCTTCCACATCCGTCAGGTACATCCGACGCTCTGCAGGGAGGTGAGGGAGGAAGCGGTGGTCGAAGGCCTGCCCCCGCTTGGCGTGCCAGCGGCGCAGGTGAGGCTCGGTGTCGCCCGTGGCGCGGCGCACGGTGAACTTGCCGTGGAACTTGCCGATCGGCACGAGGCGGTCGTGGCTGTCACGGTGGAGGAAGGCCACCAGGGGCTCCCCGACGGAGAAGACGGCCGCCCCCTCCACGTTCATCGTGCGGGTGCCATAGGTGCCGCCGATGGAGCTGATGACCAGCTCGTCGGGAACGTCTGCGCCCTTCCACACGTCGTCGACCTGAACGCGCGCCTGCGTCCAGATGTTGCCGTTGTCATCGATCTCCGTCCAGATCTCGAGGACTTCGCCTTCGATGACCATGGTGGCCACATCGGCCAGGTTCTCCGTGCTCAAGGGCACGAAGGTGGTGGCGTGGGCCTGGGGCGCGACGACTGCTGCGCTCGCTAGGGCGAGCAAGATGCCGGCTGCGCGGGCAATGCGCGTGGTCATGGGACCTCCGTGAGTTGCGGTGTAGATATCACGACTTCCTGGAATGCAATGCGCAGCTGGCTGTCAGGTCGCCGAATACCACGCGGCAAGGTCGCTATCGACGAGGCGCGGCGAACTGCCGCAGGGTGTGACGACGTGTCTTGGCTCGGAGCCGCCCCTCGATCCCGTCACCACGCAGGTGGGCGAGGCCTCGCATCGCGTTAACAACGCCCACCTTCTGGTCACGATCCGTGAGCAGACACACACAGAAAGTTACCAGCCGACGCCGCGCCCCCACAGGAGCGGTTGACTTCCAGCCCCGGGTCCTGTACCCCTACGCTGGTCGGCGATTTCTCCCCTTTCTGGGAGATTTTGCTAAATCCTAGGTTCAAGGCCTTTCATCAGGGTCGGGAGACGCCAGGGAATGCTTCACATCCTCCAAAAGAGCCGGGTGGTCTTCGTCTTCTTGACGATGGTGCTCGTGACGCTCGCTTCCGCACCTGCGTGGGCACTCACTACGGGCAGCCTTCGGGTCACCGTGACCGACGACATGGATCTGTCGATCCCTGGTGTCGCCCTCACCCTCTCCGGCGAGACCCTCATCGGTGGGCAGCAGGAGCGGGTCACTGACTCCAACGGTGCCCACCTGTTTACGGCCCTGCCTCCCGGCACCTACAAGCTCGCCATCGTCAAAGCGGGCTTCAAGGGCGTCACCATCGACGGCATCCAGATCGACGTCAACCGCACCACGCAGCAGCGTGTGGTGATGGAAGTCGGCGAGATCGGTGAAGAGATCACCGTCGTCGAGACCCGTGACGCCGTCGACACCGAGAGCACCACGCGCGGCACGGTGCTCACCAAGGAGTTCCTCAACCGGATCCCGGCAGGTCGCTCCTACCAGCAGGCCGTGCAGATGGCTCCAGGGGTCTCCGGTGGCGGCAACCCGAACATGGCGGGTGGTGCCTCCAACGAGAACACCTACATGCTCGATGGTGCCAACATCACCGACCCGGTGACGGGCACCTTCTCGGCGAACTTCAACTTCGATGCCATCCAGCAGATCGAGGTCCTCCTCGGCGGCTACATGCCCGAGTACGGCGTGTCGGTCGGTGGCATCGTCAACGTCGTCACCGAGTCTGGAACGAACAACCTCGAGTTCAACCAGAACGTCTATTACCTGAACAGCGACTTCCGGCCCCGTCGTGATTCGCGCCTCGCCAGCGATGGCGTGGAGCTCATCCCCACGGGATTCGACCAGACGAGCCAGACGCTGCAGGTCGGCTCCAAGGTGTCGGGCCCCATCGTGCGCGACAAGGCCTGGTTCATCGTGAGCTACCAGCAGGATCGCGGCGTCGCGAACCTCGCCGGCACGCCGCAGCGGCGCACCTACAGCGGGCACTACATGCTCGCCAAGATCACGGTCCAGCCGACGACCGAGCACCGCATCAGCGCGTTCTTCCAGACCGACCCGACCAACATCGACAACATCGCCCAGGGCTCGCCCTACGTGCGGAACGAAGGTCAGGGCCGTCAGGCGCAGGGTGGCTTCATCAGCCAGGCGCGGTGGCAGTGGTTCCTCAGCCCCGACGTCAACCTCGACTCGCAGATCCTGATGCAGAAGTCCTACCTCGAGCAGAACGCCGTGCCCTGTACGCACGACCAGTCGCAGGACTGGCACCCGTGCAAGCCCGGTGAGCTCGAGGGCGCGATCGACTGGGAGACCCCGGGCCGCATCGGCATCGGCGGCGCCTTCGACAGCGTCAACTGGGGCATCTGGCTCTTCGACGACCGTTTCCGCTACTCGGCGAGCAGCAAGCTCTCCATCCTGTCGGTGGAAGACCCCCTGGGCGGCAGCCACGACCTCAAGTTCGGCGTCGAGGGCTCGCAGCTGGTGTGGGACCAGTCGATTGGCTACTCCGGCCACTCGCTGTACTACGACATCAACGAGGTCCCCTTCGACCCGCAGACCCTCGTGAACTACCTGTTCATCGAGACGAGCGGCCCGGTCGCCTTCCGCACCACGGCATCGCAGTTCAATGTGTTCGCCCAGGACAGCTGGAAGCCGGTCAGCAACCTCACGATCAACTACGGGTCGCGGTTCGACACCTTCGTGATGCGCAACGACCTCGGTGAGCCCGTCCTCAACGGCGCTCTCCTCGGGCCACGCCTGTTCGGCGCATGGGACCCATGGGGTGACCAGAAGACCAAGATCGCCACGGGCTACGGTCGGTTCAACGACACCGGGCGCCTCGGCACCGCGTCGTTCACCTCGCGCGGAACCTTCGGCACCAAGTGGTACCCCGGCAACTTCTTCGTCAACGACGACGGCCAGGGCCCGCTGAACACCGCCGAGCTGATGTTCGACTACGACCCCGCGAAGAACCTCAACACGGCGCACGACAACCTGCGCACCCCGCGGGTCGACGAGATCATCCTCACCCTCGAGCGTGAGGTCGTGAAGGATGTCGCTCTCATCTCCTCGATGTCGAGCAAGTTCACGCGCAATGGCTACGAGTTCGACGAGACCAACCTGATCTACGACGAGGATGGGTCCTCGGTCATCGGCTCGCGGTTGTCCGACGGGTTCAACCCCTACTTCCGTCAGCGCACGCCGACCCTCGCCAAGCGTGACTACTTCCAGTGGGACCTCGGCTTCCGCAAGGTGCTGTCCCGCCGCTGGCAGGCCGAGGGCACCTACGTGCTCATCCGCTCCATCGGCTCGTCGGAGTTCTCCAACTCGGGCTCCTTCGCTGTCGACCCGCAGACCCAGTACAACTACGGTCTGCTCCGCACGAGCTCCAGTCAGGTGAAGGCCTACGCCTTCTGGGACCTCCCCACCGACCCGTGGACCCAGACGATCGGCTTCTTCTTCAACTGGGAGCAGGGCTTCCCCTACGAGCGCCTCTACTGGGCCGAGAGCTTCGCTGGCTCGCAGTTCGGTAACTACCAGCTCCGCATCCGCCCGCGAGGCACCTACCTCCGCTTCGGCGGCAACTGGTTCCTCTCGCTGAAGTTCCAGCAGAAGATCGATGTTCGCAAGGGTAACTTCACCCTCGACTTCGAGATCCGGAACATCACCAACAACCGTGCAACGAACAACGCCTTCACCCAGCCGCTGTTCGCCAACAACCGAATCGTGACCTTCACCCGCCAGTTCCCGCTGACCTTGCAGGCCGGCATGCGGTACGAGTTCTAGGAGATGTCGATGAACAACCGCTGGCTCGTTCCCGTTCTCAGCTTGCTCGCGATGACTTCCGCGTGCCGGTATGACGAAGGGCTCATCATCGAGAACCTCAAGGGCACCGTGAAGATTCCGGTCGCGGCCGGGACTGCCACGCTCGCTCGCGCAGACGGCGAGACGGTAGAGCTCGTCGATGCGAAGCTCATTGGGCCCGTCTACCTCGGGCTGTACTCCGGCGTCGATCCTGCCAACGTGCAGCAGCGCTACCCCTACCCGAAGCGTGGTCCGCAGTTCGAAGGCGGCCAGCCGGGCGACACCTACCCCTACGGCGGCACGACGGTGGGCGACTTCCGCTTCCCGTGCTTCGAGACGCTGGTGTGCCGGGTGGTCTCCGGCCGCTACGTCGACTTCGACGACGTGGTCGACTGGTGGAACAACGCCCTCGGCGCGCCGATCACCGACGCTGCCGGCCAGGTGGTCCCCAGCGGCGACTACATGCGGCAGACCTGCTACGACCTGCTCGACGCAGCCACCGACGAAGAAGTGCGCCTCACGGCCGCCGACGAGAACGACGACGGCCAGATCAACGCGATGGATCTCGACTTCGTCCTCGACGAAACCGGCAACTTCTTCGTGGCCGACTTCGAGATGCTGCAGCAGGAGTTCTTCTGGGACCAGAACCAGGAGAACTGTGAGCCCGGCACGGACTGCCGCGGCTTCTCGCTGTGGGGCTTCATGGATGCTCCCAGCCCGGCCGACTTCACGTTCGACACCTGTGAGATCAGCGAGTCCAACTCGCTTCCGGTTCGCGACTACGATGTCGAGTTCAACAGCGGTGCGGCCAACCGCGACGTGCTGAACCAGCCGAGCGACTACATCATCCGAGGCGACTGGGTCGCTTCGGAGGGCATCGAGTGGAATGACGTGTACGAGCAGCCCGAGCTGTTCATTGACTTCGAGGTGCAGTGATGCGTCCGCTGATTCTCTCGGTGCTCGTTGGTCTTTCGGCCTGCGACTACTCTGGTGACTTCCTGTTCGCCGGGGCCGTCGAAGGCGTCCCTGGTGTCGCGGTGATCCCGAACGCCGACGGAGAGCGCCTGCACACGCCGGCGGTGATCACGAACTACGCCGCCATCCAGGAAAACACGATCTACCTGGAGCTCGCCCCGACGGGCACGTCGGAGCTCGGCGGCGCCACGTTCGAGTTCCTGGGCACGGGCGGTCGGGTGTGCGTCTGGGTCGATCCCGAGACGGCGCACTGGGCCCAGGCCATCGAGCTGAACACCACGCCGTTCGCCAAGCAGTTCGTCTACCCCGACAACTTCTACGACGACGGAGACATCGACATCACCGGCGGTCGCTCCGTGTTCTACACGGGGTCGCCCGGGCAGCGCATGGGCGACTTCGTCCTCGACTACGAAGACGACCTGGGCAACGAAGTCCCGATCTCCTTCGTCGAGTGCGCTCCGAACATCGGCCGGCTCGGCTACCTCGAGAACGCTCATGCGGGGAAGGGCGCTGCTGAGTCCTGCGAGATGGCCACCACCGAGCTCGACGTGTCCTACACCATCGCTCTGCAGACGTGGTCCACCCCACTCGACGATGATCGCGTCGGGGTGGGGCTGTTGCTGGCTCAGGGTAGCTGCGACGACCTGATCAGCTACGCCGATGCGGAGTTCGGGTTCAACACGCTGTCGGTCGAAGGGCAGCAGTCCGAGTGTGTGATCATGGGCGAGTCGGTGAAGCCGCTCGATCCGGGTCCCCACTACGGGCACGATGCCATCGCCGATCTGACGTGGGACGGTGCGGAAGACTTCGAGCAGAGCTTCTGCCGCGTGCAGGGCGTGCCTCGCCTCGACGACTACTGTCTGCGTGAGCTCGGTGGGCTCCGTGGGTACGACGACGACGAGATCGATGCGCTCGATGCCGACGAGCTCCGGGAGCTCGCCGAGGAATGGACGTGCGAGTGGGACGAAGTGCTCGACGAGGGCAACCGCTGCTTCTGCGGTGATCCCGACAACACGCCCCAGCAGGGCGCAGGCTGACGCGACCCGTCAGTCGTCAGGCAGGAGGCTCGCAGCGACGCTGCGGGCCTCTTCTTCGTTGGTGACCTCGCCGTCGAGCTGGCGCTCGTAGACCTCGGCCAGCAGCCGGCCCATCGCAGGGCCTGGGCGCACGCCCATCTGTTGCAGATGGCGCCCGAGGAGCAGCCTGGCGGGAGCGCCCCACAGGATGCCGAGAGCGGCCGCGCGGGCCTGCTGGGACTCGAGGGCATCGCCCAGCGCCTGGCGCAGCGGCAGGAGCAGCCCGAGAGGGGCTTGCACGGCGGCTCGACGAAGGTCGGTGTCGGTGGTGAGGGGATGTCGGAGCGCGCCCAGCGTAGCGAGGACAGCCTCACGGGTAGGGAAGCCCTCCACCTTGTGCAGCCACAGACGGTCGAGGGTGGCCTCGACGGCGCCGAGGGGCGCAGCGTGCAGCCATCCGCAGAGCATCAACGCCCACCGCTTGCCCCGGCCCTCGAGCTGGCCTCTCGCGGGGACCAGGCGGTCGGTCACCTCGGGGGACCCCACCTGCGCCACCTCGGGAAACACCCGCTCGAGGATCTGCGTGTCGCGCGCGACGGCGAAGCCCAGGGACGGCGTGGGAGCCTTGAGGAGGAGCTTCTCCCACTCTCCCTGCACGCGCTCGGCGGGGAGCTCGTCGAGGGCGGCTTCCCGACACAGCTCGGCCAGGGAGGGGTGGACGTCGAAGCCGAGGCGCGCCGCAAACTGCACCACCCGCAGGGCGCGGAGGGGGTCTTCGAGGAAGGTGTCGCGGTCGACGGCCCGGAGCACACCCGCCGCCAGATCGGCCAGCCCGCCCCACGGGTCGACCAGCTCGTCAGCCACCAGGTCGTACATCAGCGCGTTGACCGTGAGGTCGCGGCGGCGGGCTGCCTCTTCCACGGTCATGGTGGGGTCGCCCTGCACCGCGATGCCTCGATGCCCAGGCCCCACCTTGGAGTCGCGGCGTGGCACGCTGACATCGAAGTCTTGCCCGTGGGGAGCGCCGCGGGGACGCCACTTGAGCACGCCGAAGCTCTTGCCTACGGCGTTGACCCTGCCTCGCCTCCGCAGGGTGGACTCGAGGGTGTCGACGTCGAGCCCGAAGACCTCGATGTCGAAGTCTTTGCCCACCCGCCCCAGGAGCGTGTCGCGGACCTCTCCGCCCACCAGGAAGGCTCGGCCCCCCTGCGCTCGAACCGCCTCACCCAGGGCACGAGCAGCCGGTGGAACGGCAGCTCTGAGCGCGGCCAGGGCCTCAGTGCTTGTCTTCGAAGCGCTCACCAGTCGTCTCGATCTCCTCGACCTCGGTGTCGACCTCGGCGTGGGAGGCTGCGCGGGAGTCGCTGGCCTGTAGGAAGGTGCCGTTGAGCCACGAGACCATCAGGCCCTCGAGCTCGGGCGCCGTGTTGAGCATCTTGCGGCCGGCGGCCGTGCCATCGTAGAGCGCGAGGTGCTTGGGGCCGGTGGCCTTGCCCTCGATCAGCCCGGCGGCGCGCGAGCCCGAGCTGTCGAGCTTGCTCGCGACCAGCAGGACGGGACGACGCCCGATCTTGTCGAGGGCGCTCGACACCCGAACGCCCTTGGCGGACAGGCTGGGGGAGAGCATCACCGCGGTGTCGACGTCTGGATCGGCGGCGAGGGCGGCGAGAGCGAGGTTGGCGCCGAGCTCGGCGCCGACCAGGCCGACATCCTTGACGCCCTTGCCGTCGAGCCAGGTGACCGCGGCGGCCACATCGGCCACCATCTTGGGGTAGTCGTCGTCGGCGATCGTGCCGCCGGTCTGCCCGTGACCTCGTAGGTCGACGGCGACTACGCGGAAGTCGTTCTGGGCGAGGGTAGCGGCGAAGTCGGCCCAGCCGGAGCGATCGTCTCCGTCGGCGTGGATGAGCACGACGCCGTGGCTGCCCGAGCCCCACGACTCGGCCGAGATGTCGACGCCATCCGTGGTGCGCAGCATGAAGGAGCCTGCATAAGCGGGCACGGAGGCGGCGATGGCGAGCAGGCTGGCGAACGCGACAGGGAGCAAGCGCATGGGTGGTCCTTGGGGAGGGTCAACGGTACGTGGCGGGGGACCACGGAGCAAGCCGGATCGAGACAGCAGGCGTCGATGCCAAACCTTCAGCCGGCGCGGGTGTTCCCCTCTTCGGCGCCGCGCGCGGCGTGTTGACACGCGCAACCCGCTGATTAGGATGCGGGCTCCCGCGCTGGCTGTGCGCGGTGTTCTTTGACGGATGGAATGGACGATCGGATCCCACTGTCCGCCGCCGAGGCCGAGACGCTCATGCGTCAGGCGCTGGCGGTGGCAGCGGAAGCGGAAGCTGAGGGCGAAGTCCCCGTAGGATGCGTCATCGTGCGCAGCGGCCAGGTCATCGCGACGGGCCGTAACCGACGGGAGCAAGCGCAAGACCCCATGGGTCATGCAGAGCTCGAAGCGCTGAAGGCGGCTTCGGAAGCCTTGGGCACCTGGAGGCTCGACGACTGTGTCGTCGTGGTCACCCTCGAGCCCTGCGCCATGTGCGCTGGGGCGATGGTGCATGCGCGGGTGGCGGGTTGTGTGTATGGCTGCACCGACCCCAAGGGTGGCTTTCTGGGCACCCTGGCCGACTTGTCGGCGTATCCCGGGCTCAACCACCGCTTTCCTGTACGATCCGGCGTGCTCGCCGAGGAATGTAGTGCCCAACTCAAGGGCTTCTTCCGTAGGCTACGAGCACGAAAGTAGCTTTCTCTGGAGAGATGGCCGAGTGGTTGAAGGCGGTAGATTCGAAATCTATTGTGCGTTCACGCGTACCGGGGGTTCGAATCCCCCTCTCTCCGCACCCTTTGATTCTATCCAAACCAGGTTTTGTTGCGGAGAGGTGACCGAGTGGTTGAAGGTGCACGACTGGAACTCGTGTGTGGGGCAACTCACCGGGGGTTCGAATCCCCCTCTCTCCGCCACTTTTCGATCCATCGCTGCGGGTGAGGGTCGGGGCCCGGCGACCGTGTCCCGTGAACCCCGCCAGGCCGGAAACGGAGCAACGGTAGCGTCCGATACGGGGCGTCGGTCACCCCGGCTCTCTCCCCAGCGATGGATCGTCCTGGTCAACCACACAGCCCTGATGTGCTCGCTGGTCGCGTCCCTCCTCACGGGGGGATGCGGCGCCCGCCGTGTTCCGGCGTCTGCACGGCTCCTCCCGAGCTGCCCCGATGGTGCGGCCTGGGTCGAGGAGCGCACCGAGAGCGGCTGTCAGCGGCGCGACGGAACCTGGCACGGCCTGTGGGTGCGCAGCTCACCCACCGGTCAGCGCGCCGAAGACGCGATGTACGTAGACGGGGTGCGTAGTGGGCCGGCGCACAGCTTCGACGAGACCGGCGCGCTGGTCGCGAGCGGGCTGTACAAGGCGGGCCTGCGCGACGGGCCGTGGAGCTGGTGGTGGCCCGACGGCAGCCCACAGACCGTGGGGGCGTACGTCGCCGGCATCGAGACCGGCACCTGGACGACCTGGTGGCCTAACGGCAACAAGCAGTCGGAGGGTCCGATGGTCGAGGGGGGGCGGCACGGGGCGTGGCGGCAGTGGCACCTTCGGGGGCAGCTCGCCGCGGAGGGGGTGTATGAGCACGGCGAGCGAGTGGGAGACTGGTCGTTCCTCGATCCCCAGGGCGAGTCGCTGACCGAGGCAGCCTTCGATGCCCGCTACGCGATCGACTGATCCCACAGGGGTCGGAGGTCGTCGGGGAGCGGGGAGGCGATGCTCAGTCGCTCGCCGGTGATGGGGTGATCGAGCTCCAGCCGGGTGGCGTGGAGCGCCAGCCTCGGCCACCGGCCTCCGATCTCGCCGCCGTAGCGCCGATCGCCCCACAAGGGGTGGCCTGCCATCGCCGCCTGCACCCGCAGCTGGTGCTTGCGGCCGGTGTGCAGGTGCAGCTCGAGGGCGGTGGTGCCCTCGCCGTGACCGATGGCGCGAACGACCGTGCGGGCCGCCTTGCCGTCGACAGGGGTAGACCAGGTGGCCGTCTCAGCCCATCCGTCGCACACTGCGGCGTAGCTGCGCTGGATGTGATGACCGCGGAAGGCCTCGGCCAGCCCCGCATTGGCCTCCTTCGCTAGCGACAGCAGCAGCAAGCCGCTGGCCGCCGCGTCGAGGCGATGGTGCAGCGCCACATACGCCTCGGTGGCCTGTAGTCGGTCGTGGACCGAGTCGGAGCCCCCTCGAGCGCCCTGGCTCGGGAGCCCCGCGGGCTTGTCGATCACCACCAGCCAGCGGTCGCGGTAGCGCTCGATCATCCCCCGCCGACCGCGCGCACGATCTCGACCACCTGCCCGTCTTCCAGCACCGTCTGATCGCGCTTCGACCGCGGCACGATCCGCCGGTCGACCGCCACGGCGATGCCGTCTCCCTGCAGGGAGAGCATGTCGAGCAGGTCGCCCACACTGGCGCCCTCAGGCAGCGTGTGCTCCGTTCCGTTCACCTGCACCCGCACGGGGATCATCGGAACTCCTGTCGGTTCTCCAGCGCGCGAGCGAGGCTCACGGCGTCGGCGTACTCGATCTCGGTGCCCACGGAGATGCCATGGGCGAGGCGGGTGATGCGCAGCCCCTCCAGGGGGCCGAGCAATCGTGCGAGGTAGAGGGCGGTGGCGTCGCCCTCGACGGTCGGATTGGTGGCGAGGATGACCTCGTCGACCTTGCTGCCCCGCAGCCGCTCCAGCAGGGGGCGCACCCTGAGCATGTCGGGGGTGACGCCGTCGAGGGGAGACAGCGCCCCGTGCAGGATGTGGTAGCGGCCGCGGAACTCGCCGGAGCGCTCGAAGGCCAACACGTCTTGGGGCTCTTCGACGACGCACACCACGGTGTCGTCGCGCTTGGTGTCGGCACAGCGGGCACAGGGCGTCGCCGACGACAGGTCGCAGCAGCGCTCGCACTCCTTCACGCCGTCGGCCAGGGCGGCGAGGGCACTCGCCATCTCTGCCGGCGTGCCCGGGGGAGCACGCAGCAGCCAGTAGACGAGGCGAGTTGCCGTCTTCTCCCCGATGCCGGGGAGACGCTTGAGCTGACGCACGGCCTCGCCGATGGCGTCGGCCGAGCTCACAGGGGCAGCAGCCCAGGCGGGATCGGCAGGCCGCCCGTGACCTCTTGCATGCCCTTCGCCATCTCGGCCTGCACGTTGCGCAGGGCCTCTGAGAGGGCGGCGCGCACCAGGTCTTCGAGGAGCTCGCGATCATCCATCGCGCCCGCATCGATGTGCACGCCATCGACCTGGAAGTCACCAGTGACGGTGATCTTCACCATGCCGTCACCAGCCACGCCTTCGCAGCGCAGGGCTGCCTGCTTGGCCTTCATGTCGGCGACGCGCTGCTGCATGCCACCGAGCATCGCGCCGATGTTGCCAAAATCGAAGTTGTCCACGGGAGCTCCAGGTAGGGGGTTCAGGGATCGTCGCGCAGCGAGGTCACCTTGTCGATGGTGGCGTCGAGGGCAGTCAGGATGTCGCGCACCGCGGGGTCGGCGAGGAGCTCTCGGCGCATCGCCTCTTCTTGCTCGCGCGGGGTGCCGGTGCCGGGGAGCGGGACCAGATCGACCGCGTCGACCGAGGGCCAGCCCGATCGGAGCGCAGCCCGCACGTCGGGGCGATCCATCCAGCGCCGGGCGCCCGCGAGCTTTCGACCGCTGGGCACCTGCAGCACCAGCCGCCCCTGGCGGACGACAACGACGGCGTGGGTAAGCTCTTCGGCGCCGAGGGCGGCGAGGCGCTCCTTGACGGAAGCCCAGCGCTCCTTGGCGCTCGGTTGGGGACCCGACCCATGACCGATCTCCGCGGGGGCGTCGTCCCACGGGGGAGGCTCGTCGTCGGCGGGGGGGCGCCGCTGAGCCCCCTGCCGCGGCGGGGGCGCGGCGGGCTGGGGCGCGGGCTGCACGGGAGGGGCCGGTGCGGTGGGCGCGGTAGCCACCGAGGAGGGCCCTCGGGCCGGGGCCTGGGGCCGCGGGGGTGGGGAGGGGACCACGGGGGCGGCGGAGGCCATGGGGGAGGGCGGACCGTCAGAACGAGGCCCCTGCGGTGCCGACGGCTGCCTGCGGGACCGGGCGCTCCCCCCACCGCCGCGGGGGCCTCCGCGGAGCCCACGGGGGCTCGGCGACGAGCCACTGCTACGCAGCCGCTGCTCGAGCCCCTCGAGCCGGGCGACCAGCGCCGTGACTGGCTGCACCGGACGGACCGTAGCCAGGCGGGCCACCGCCATCTCGAGCACCATGCGCGGCCTCGTCGCCCTCGACACCTGGTCGTGCACCTCGAGCAGCGCCGTGAACAGCCGCGACAGGGCCTCCGGTGCCACGTCGGCGGTGGCCTCGTCGAGGCGGGTGAGCTCCTCGGCTGGCAGGTCGACGTGGCGCCGCGCCCCCTCCGACAGCCGCACGAAGGTGGCGTGGCGCACCAGCTCCAGCAGGTCGGAGGTGAACTGCGACAGCTCGTGGCCGTAGCCGTAGACCTCGTCGATGGCGTCGAGGCAGCGGGCCGGGGAGCCCTCGATGAGCCCCCCCAGCATCTCGTAGAGGAGCGACTGGTCGATGAGGCCTAGCGTCTCGGCCACCTGGGCGTCGGTGACCGGCTCACCGGGCGTGGAGAAGCTGATCACCTTGTCGAGCAACGACTCGGCGTCGCGCATCGAGCCCTCGCCGGCCCGCGCGATGAGTCGCAGGCCCACCTCGCTGATCGACGCGCCCTCTTCTTTGGTGATGCGCGTGAGGCGCTCGACGACGGCAGGCACGGGGATGCGCTTGAAGTCGAAGCGCTGCACCCGGCTCAGGATGGTGTCGAGGATCTTGTTCGGCTCGGTGGTGGCGAACAGGAACACCACGTGAGGGGGCGGCTCCTCCAGCGTCTTCAGCAGCGCGTTGAACGCCGCCTTCGAAAGCATGTGGACCTCGTCGATGAGGTAGATCCGGTAGCGGCCATTGGGCGCATAGTGGACCGTCTCCCGCAGCTCGCGGATGTCGTCGACGCTGTTGTTCGAGGCGCCGTCGATCTCCACGAGGTCGGGGCTGGACCCCGACGCGATCTCAAGGCACGAGGTGCACTCCCCGCACGGGTGCGCGGTGGGGCCCTTCACGCAGTTGAGCGCCCGTGCCAGGGCGCGAGCGGCCGTGGTCTTGCCCACCCCGCGCGCTCCCGTGAAAAGGAAGGCGTGGTGGATCCGACCCGTGGAGAGCGCGTTCTCCAGGGTGCGGGTGACGTGCTCCTGGCCGACGATCTCGTCGAAGGTGGCCGGCCGATACTTCCGAGCGATCGCGAGGTAGCTCATGGGCACCGGTAACCCGGGGCCGGCCCCCTCCACAGCGGCTAGCCGCGCTTCAGCGTCTGTCGCAGCCAGGTGTCGAGGATGATCAGGGCCCACAGGCGGATGCCAGCCGGGTTGGACTGGGTGACCTCGCGCCGCAGCCCGTCGAGGCCGTTGCGGTCGAACAAGCCGAAGGCGTCTTCCTTGAGCAGCCGGAGGCGGGACTCCATCAGCAGCCGGCCGGGGCCTGCGAGCCAGGCGCCGAGGGGGGTGGGCAGGCCGCGGCGGGGGCGATTGAGCAGCGCAGGAGGCAGCGCACCCGACAGCATCGCCCGCAGCGGCCAGCGGGTGTGCAGGGCGCCGCCGACCCTGCGCAGCTTCGCCTCGCCCGGCAAGGCCATGGCGGCCTCGACCACGGCGGCGTCGAGCAGCGGGTAGCGCACGTCGAGCCCGGCGGCGGCGGCGGTGCGGTCGGCCCGGGGGATGGCCACCGCCTGCAAGCTCGAGCGAAGGGCCCCGTGGAGCACCGTGTTCAGTGGATCGGTGTCGAGGTCGCGGTACCACGGGGCCAGCACGTCTTGGCGAACCGACGGGCGCACGAGGCCTGGATCGCTCATGACCGCGCGCCGCTGGGCTTCGTCGAACAGGTCGGCGCCGCCCAGGCCGAGGGCCAGTGGGCCGACGGCGTCGCCTCGCTGCTGGGGCGCTCGCCCCTTGAGCAGGCGCGCGAGGGGGCGACGCGCGACGCGGGGGAGCCGAGACCACGCGGTGGCGGCGCGCAGCTGACGGTGCACCGCATCGAGCATTCGACCGCCGAACAGCTCGGCGCCGCCGTCGCCAGACAGCACCACCCGCACGTGCTCCCGTGCCGCGCGGGCCAGGGCGAGCTGCAGCACGGCCGCCGGATGCCCGATGGGGTGGCCCAGGGCCAGCACGGTGTCGTTGAGGGTCTGGGCGAGGGCATCGCTGCCGACGGTGACCTCGTGGTGGTCGAGGTCGAGGAGGCGTGCCACCCGCCCCGCGAAGGGCGACTCGGGCGTCGGATCGTCGTCGAAGGACACCGTGAAGGTAGGCAGCTCCAGGAAGCGTTTCTTCGCGGCGGTGGCGATGGCTGCGGAGCCCAGGCCGCCGGACAGCAGGATGCCGGCATCCACGCCCTGGGGCACCCGCCGGGCGACGGCGTGGTCCACCGCTTCCTGCAGCTCCTGCACCCGCTCCAGCTCGGACCGGGGCGCCTTGCGGTAGGTCGGCGCCCACCAGGCCTTGCTGCGCACGCCATCGGCGTCGAGCATCAGCCAGTGGGCGGGCTCCACCTGGTGCACGTCGCGGACCAGGGTGCGAGGGGCATGGACCGCCTGAAAGGCCAGGTATTCGGCGATGTGCTCCCGGGCGAGGGACGGCTCGACCACCCCGCCCTGCAGCAGCGCCGGCAGATCGGAGGCGAAGCCCACCCGCGAGCCGGCACGGCACCAGTACAGCGGTCGCGTGCCGAGCCGGTCGCGCAGCAGGGTGAGGGTGCGTTCGGTGCGGTCCCAGATTGCCGCCGCGTACTCTCCCTCGACGTGGCGGCCCAGCTCGGCCCCCCAGCGGCGCCATGCCGCGACCAGGGTGTGCACGTCGGGATGGCCGGTGGGGTCTTGGCCCACCTCGAGGGCGACCCGCTCGTGCTCGAACAGCCAGCCGTCCATCAGCACGACGAGGTCGTCGGTGACGACGGGCTCGCGGCTGCGGGTGGGCATCACCCTGCGGAGGCGGTGGCGCAGGCTCACCCCGTCGTCGTCGAACGCGCCCTGGCCGTCGGGGCCTCGGTGGCGCAGGGCCTCGCCCATTCGATCGGCCGCGGCGCGGTCGACGGGGCCAGCGAAGTCGATCAAGCCGGCGAGGCCTCCCATCAGCGCCGCCGTCGTCGGGAGGGAGGGGGGCCCTTCTTGCCGCGCACCTTGGGCTGCTTGCCCGGGCCCTGCCCCCGCACGGGCACCCCGGCCTGGGCTTGGTTGGGGGGAAGGTAGACGCCGCGCCGCGCCAGCGACACGGGAGAGCCCGACCACATCATGTTGCGCAGCGCGACCAGGCCGAAGAACACCAGCGCCGCGAGGCCCAGCGCCTTGGGCGAGGTGGTGGGCACCGACAGCTCGGTCGCCTCCTCGCCCGCGCCGATCGTGACCTGGAAGCTCAACGACAAGGGCGCCTTGTGGGTGGCGGGCCGCTCGGCCGGGATGGTGGGCGGGGGCACGGCCACCGCGTCGAAGGGCACCTCGAGGCGCCGCACCAGCTCGGCGCTCCAGCTGCGCTCGACGACCTGGCGGTCGGCGGACACGATGCGCACCGTGAGCACATCGGGCTCCTGAACCGGCGGTGGGGCTACCGACACGACCTGGCCCTGCCAGCCGACGAAGAACTGGCTGGTCGCGAGGAACACCAGCACCGCGACGGGCACGATGCCGAGCATCGACAACAGCAGGGCTCGCCAGGCAGGGGGAATGTGGGCCTCCGGGGGTGGGCCGTCCTAACGTGGCGTCGGGCCACCAGTTAGCATCGGCGGATGCGATGGCTGCGCTACCTGATGCTGTGGGGGCTCGCGGTGATGGCCGCGTGCACCCCTGCACGCAAAGAAGTCGATGGAAACATCGTCCGCTCGATCCACTTCGATGGCAATGGGGGGCTCGGGTCGGGGCACAACGATCTGCAGCTGCGAAGCCAGATGGAGCAAAACGCGAGCAAGTTCGGCCTGCTCACCTGGCCCTTCATCTACACGGTCGACCCGGCCCAGCTTCGCCCCGAGCTGCTTCCGCGCGACGCCTACCGCCTCGAGGTCTGGTACGCCCACCATGGCTGGTTCGACGCCAAGGTGGTCGGCTGGCAGCTGCAGCGGCTGCGCTCCGCCACCGAGAAGCGAGCTGGGGTGCTCGATGTGCGTGGTGTCGTGGCGCCGGGGGAGCCATCGGTGCTGCGCAGCCTCACCCTCGAGGGCCTCGACAAGAACCTGCAGGTGCTCGGCAACGCGGTCCTCCGCAACGCGCCCATCGCCGAGGGAGACCAGTTCGACCTCGAGCTCGTCGACGCGACCGCGGCCTTGCTCCGCGACAAGCTGCACAACCTGTCGCGGGCCTATGCCACGGTCTCTACCGAGATCTCGGTCGATGCCGACGCCAAGGCCGTCGACGTGGTGCTCCACGCCGTGCCCGGGATCAGCGCGCGCTACGGCGAGATCACCATCACCGGCAACAAGCGGATTCCCAGCCTCTACGTCGAGCAGAACCTCACTGTCGACGAGGGGGATGCCTACTCCCTCGATGCACTGAAGCAGAGTCAGCGGCGGCTGTTCGAGATGAGCACCTTCTCGGTGGTCACCGTCGAGCCCGATCTGTCCGACCCTACTTCTGAGCGGGTGCCGCTGAAGGTCACGGTGGCGGAGGCCAAGTGGCGGTCGTTCCGCATCGGCACCGGCCTCGACTACGACGGCTTTCTGATCGCCCCGAGGGTGTCGGCGCGGCTACGCCATGTGAACCTCTTCAATCAGCTGATGCGAGCCGAGATCGCGGGCTCGGCGGGGCTCGCCTACGACGTGTCGGTCGGTGACACGCCCGAGTTCATCCCCACCTGGAGCGTGTCCACCACGCTGAAGTATCCGCGCATCGCCCAGCAGCGGGTCGCCCTCGAGCTCAAGGGCTCCTACGAGCAAGACGTGTACTCGGGTCTGTGGGCTTATCGCCGCCCCGAGGTCGACCTTCATGTCGTGTGGAAGTTCAGCGACGACATCCAGGTGCGGGTCGGTCCCCACGTCGAGCAGTACACCTTCATCGGTGATTATGGTCCGGGGCAGGAGATCGCCCAGTCGCGCCTGTTCGGCATCGACGCCGAGGAGGGCTTCCGCTACCAGCTGACCAGCCTCGACCAGTTCGTCACGTGGGACTGGCGAAACGACCCGGTCCGCACCACGCGCGGCAGCTACTACACGCTGCAGCTGCGAGAGGCGATCCCGCTGTCGGAGTCCGGCTACTTCTTCGTCGGCACCAACCTGGAGGCCCGTCGCTACGTGCCCATCCGCTTGAAGCGGGGCGGTAGGGCGGCCTTCCCCGTCGTCGCTGTAGGCAAGGTCCGCGGGCAGGTCATCCAGCCCATCGGCGACAGCCAGATCCCCTTGCCCGAGCGCGCCTTCCTCGGCGGGGCGAACAGCCTGCGCGGCTTTCGGACCAACCAGGTCGGCCCGTACGAGACCCTGTGCACCTACGACTGGGTGACCCGGGGGGGCGGGTTGTTCGGGGGGCCCGAGGAGGATCCCGTGCGAGAGGTCACCCACTACCACCTGCCGACCGGCGGTCAGGTGGCGGCTGAGACCAGCGCCGAGCTCCGCTACAGCTGGGACTACGGGGTGGTCCTGGCAGCGTTCGTCGATGTGGGCATCCTCGCGCCGAGCTGGTCAGAGCTCGGCCTCGACGACATCCGTGGCTCCTTCGGCGTGGGGGCTCGCTACGACACCCTCGTGGGCCCCATCCGCTTCGATCTGTCCTTCCGGCCCCTCTTCCCCGAAGACGAGGGCCCGACGCGCTGGCGCCAGTGTGACCACGACGACAGCGAGGTCGAAGACGGGCGTGTCTTCGACTTCCTCAGCAACTTCAGCGGCCTTCGGGGCGACAGCCATCCCCCCTTCGCTACGGTGTTCTTCCTCACCATCGGAGAGTCGATCTGAGCGAGCCGACGCCGGTCGCAGAGCCGCCACCTCCGGCGCCTTCCCGGCGGCGGCGGGTGCGGCGGTGGGCGGGCTTCGCGGGCCTGGGGCTGCTGGGGCTGACCTTGGCGACGGGCTGTGCGGGGGTGGGCTTCGGGCTGTGGCTGCGCACCGACGACGGCGACCGCTGGCTCGAGGAGCAGGTGCAGGTGGCCGTCAGCGGGCTGCTCACCGAAGGCTCCTTCCATGCCGATGACGTCGACTTGTCGATCTTCGGCAGGCTGTCGGTGCGGGGCCTGGTGCTGCGCTCGGCCGCCGACGAAGAGCTCGTCGTGGTTCCCTCCCTCGATCTGACCTTCGAGCCGGCGGCGCTGCTGTCGAGGCGGGTGCGGATCGACACGCTGCGAGCCGATGGCGTGTTCGTCGACCTGCTCAGCGACGACGAGGGCCTGATGGTGTTGTCGCGGATGTTCGGGGGCACCGCAGAGGTCGATCCCGGCGCCGAGCCCTGGGGCGGGCTGCCCATCGACCTCGACCTTCGCGACATCGATCTGCGGGGCGTCGAGGTGGTGATGCGCACCCCCGAGGCGACCACCCTGCGGCTGGCAGGTGTCGACGTGACGGGGGCCCTGGTGGGCGAGGGCAAGCGCTTCGACGTGACCCACCTCGAGGCCACGGCGCTGCTGGTCGCGCCGGGCCCCCTGCCGCTGTCGGTCCGCGCCCCACAGGTGGTCTACGACGATGGCGCTTTGCTCTTCGACGATGTGCACCTCGTGGCCCCTCGCACCGACCTCGTCCTCGACGGCACGGCGGGCGATGAGCTCGACCTGACCCTCACCTTGTCCGAGCTGGGTCTGGCCACCCTCGATCCCCTCGCAGGGGCGCCGGGGCTCACTGGCGGTCTGGTGGGCTCGGCGCGGCTGGTCGGAAGCCTCGATGCGGCCAAGGCCATCGTCACGCTGGATGGGAGAGACGGGCTGCAGGGCGGCGTGCGCCTGCGGGTGGGGGCCGATCTGACCGCCGAGCATCCCACCTGGACGGTCACAGGCAGCGTCCTCCCCCTTCATGTGGACCAGGCTCTGAGCTCGCTCACCTCGCCGATCGTGGTGCAAGGGGAGGTGGAAGCCGGCGGCACCGGGCTGTCCTGGCCCGACGACTTCGCCGCCACCGCTCGCTTTCGCGGGGGCACCCAGGAGCTTGCAGGCCTGTCCGTGTCCGATGTCGACCTGGGGGCGCGGGTGGAGGACGGGGTGGTCTACCTGGCCGATGACACGCGGCTGCGGGGCATTGTGGGAGAGGTGGGGGCGACGGGTTGGTACGACGTGCAGTCGGGCCTCGTCGACATCCGCGCGACGGGCACCCTCGAGCCCGAGGAACTCGCCGCCCTCGGGGTGACGGGGCTCGGTCGGGCCGGGCGCTTCGACGCACGGCTGCTTGGCGACACGGCCAGCGACAACCCGCTGATGGTCGACGGCACGGTCCGCTATGCACCGTTCGTCTACCAGGGCGACGTGGTGGTCTCCCGGGTCGATGTGGCCTACGACGTGACCATCGACGGGGCGCGGGTCGGGGGCGACCTCGTGCTCAGTGGCAGCGGGGGGGAGGCCTATGGCGTGTCCCTCGGCTCTCTGCAGAGCACAGACCTTGGCTTTCAGCTGGCCGAGGACGGCTCGGTGAGCGCCTCGGGACGGCTCGAGGTGAACGCCATCGATCTTCCCGGGGTGTTTCGCACCGACCAGCTGGCCACCGACGTGGAGGTGGCCGTGTCGGAGGCGCGTACGTCGGTGCGGGCCGGCCTCAGCGTGGGCCCCTACGCGCTGATCGATGTGCCCGGGAGCGGGGGAACGGGGCGGGTGCAGCTCTCCGACGAGCTGGTCGACTTCGAGCTGGGCCTCGACGGGTCGGGCAGCGAGCACGTCTACGCCCTCGGGCGCTTCCGTACCGGGCCGCAGACCGTCGATGTCGCGCAGCTCCGCTACGCGCCGACCCCCCGCATCGCGTGGGCGAACGACCGGCCCATGCACTTCCGCCTCACCGAGCACGGTGGCATCGCCGACGCCTCGGTGTCGCTCACCTCGACCCTGGGCGAGGTCGACTTCGAGGGGCAGGTGGGGCTGTCGGGCCCCCTCGACGGGGTCCTCACCGTGGAAGACCTGCAGCTCGACATGCTCGCCGAGCTGTTCCCCGACCAGGCCGACGGGCTCGCCGGGCAGGCCTCTGCGGTCGTGCGGCTCCACGGCACGGGGGAGGTCCCCGACATCAAGGCGACCATCGATCTGCGCGACCTGTACCTGCCGGAGCAGGTTCGCTACCTCGATGCGCTGGGGACCGTGCTGTGGCAGGGCGACGCGCTGCGCCCCGACCTCAAGCTGGCGGTGGCCGACCAACCCTTCGCGGCACTGCACGGCTCGCTGCCCCTGGCGGGCGGCCTCGCTGCCCCGGCACCCGACCTCGACGGTCCGGTGGATCTGACCCTCGACCTGCGGCCGTCCTCGTTCGATCAGGTGGCGCACCTGTCGCCGGCGGTGCCTGCCGAGCAGCTTCCGGTGGGGGAGTACTCCGCGATGGTGCGGATGAGCGGGCCGCTACGGCAGCCGGTCTTTCACACGGCCGGCGTCGCAGAGCTGCACGTGAACGGGTGGGTCGACCCGGGGCGGGTGGAGTTCGATCTGGTGCGCGAGGGCTCGTCGCTGTCGTTCTGGGCCGACCTGCGGGAGGGCTTCTCGCAGCGGGCCAACCTGGGCGGGGGCGGGCTGACACGCTTCGGCGAGGTGTGGTCGTGGGCGGTGGAGGGCGGGGAGCAGCCCGACATGGAGGACTACACCCTCTGGCTCGACACCATGTTCGTCTCAGGGGTGCTGCTGGGCGTGCCCACCCGCTCGCTGGCCGCCTACGCGGAGCTCGGGCTGGCCCTCGATGGGGAGCTGGTGGGCGGCGTGTCGGTGAGCGGCTCTCCGATGCAGCCGGTGGTCGAGGGAGGCCTGCACTGGCTCGACGCACGTGTCGGCACCACGAAGTTCGACGGCGCCTACCTGTCGCTGACGCCGGAGGGAGAGGGGTACCAGCTCGACAGCCAGCTCACGTTCCCGGAAGGCGGTGGCCTGTCGCTGGCTGGGCCGGTGCCGGTGCGGATCGATCTGGCGCAGCCATTCGAGACGTGGTCTATCGACGAGCTCGGGCTGGCAATTGGCGGCGACGGAGTGCCCCTGGCGCTGCTGCAGATCGCCGACCCGGGCATCAAGCGCGTGACGGGCATCGTCGACATCGAGGGAGCGGTCGGGGGGCAGGCCCACGACCCCGATCCGACCCTGAAGGTGTCGATGAAGGGGGGCAGTCTGCAGTACCTCCCCCTCGACCTGAACCTCCACGACATCGACTTCGAGCTCGAGGCCGATCGGCGCTGGGTGAAGGTGAAGCGCTTCGAGTTCCTGCCCGAGCCACGGCGCAAGTTCCGAGCCACCGGGATCGGCGAGATCGCCGGGGAACGGCCACGGGTCACGATGTCGGGGAGTGCGCGGCTCGAGGAGTGGCAGCCGGGTGCGATGAGTGCCCAGGTGCGCCTGCGCGACGGCGCGTGGCTCGCGGCCAGCGACGACCTGTCGCTTCGTGCCGACGGCGACCTTCAGGCCAGCGGTCAGTGGCCTGCCCTCGAGGTCGATGGCTCGCTGGAGGTCGTGTACGGCAAGTACGTGCTCGACGCCGCCACGTTCATCGACACCGCGCCGCTGCAGCCCGATGGGCGGCTGACCATCGCGCGGGCGGCCTACGAGCGCACCGAGGAGGAGGACGAGGAAGAGCTACCGCCGTTCTACGCAGACTTCCTCGTCGATGTGGGCGTCGACCTCAAGCGCAACCTCGAGGTCGACGTGACGATGCCGTTCATCGACGATCTCGGCTCCTTGGGCGCCGCCGTCACCCGGCTCAACGCCACGACGCGCCTGGGTGGTGGGCTGACCGCGACCGTCATCGACGGCCAGCTCGACCTCGTCGGCGAGGTCGACGTGCTCGAGGGCAAGGTCAGCGTGCTCCGCTCCAACTTCGATCTGGAGGAGGGCAACGTCATCTTCTCCGGTGGCGACCCGTTCAATCCCAACCTCGATCTCGAGGCGGTGATGAACATCACGGATGCCACGGTGACGATGACCATCGCCGGCACCCCGGAGCAGCCCGAGATCGACTTCACGAGCGAGCAGTTCCCCGACCAGACGCAGATCATGACCATCCTGCTCACTGGTCAGGCCCCCTCCGACCTGGGGTCGGATCAGGGGCAGGGCACCGCACAGGCCCTGGCGGGACTGCTCCTCAACAGCATCTTCGCGGGGCAGTCACTCGGCAGCTTCAGCATCGAGCCCGACGGCTCGGTGAAGCTCGGGGTGCCCATCAGCCAGAGCATCTACGCCAACTCCATGCTCGCTCCCACCGCCGATGCCACCGAGAACCGGCTGACCTTCGGGCTCGAGTGGTCGGTGCTGCCCCGGGTCGTCGCCAGCGGCACGGTGGGCGATCGCACGCAGTCCGCCGACCTGTTCTGGGAGATCCGGTTTTGACCGCCGCCTGGCTGTGGGCGGCGTTGTTGGTGGGTTGTGGGGGTGGCCCCACGATGGCTCCCGACGTGGCAGCCATCGATCGCTTCGTTCACCAGACTCACGGTGACACCCAGGCGCTCACCACGCGGGGTCAGGCGGTAGGGAACGCTCTGTTCGACGTGCTCGAGGGCAAGGGGAGTGTCGACGCCGTGCACGCAGCGCAAGGTGCCGCCGTGGCGGAGATCGAGCGGCAGCGAGGTCTGTTGCAGAGCTACGTGGGGCCCTCGCGGCCTGCCCTCGATCGATACCGCGAGTCGCTGCTCGCCTACCTCGACCTACAGCAGCGGTCGGTGGATGCGCTGGTGTCGCAGGGCCTCCCGCTGGTTTCCGACGGCACCCGAAGCCCGGCAGATCGCGGTCGTGCCTTGCATGCCCTTGCTTCCGCGTCGCAGGCGGAGGAGGTCGCGGCGGCCGCTCGCGTGCAGGCAGCGATGGAGGCCCTGTACGCCACGTTCTGAGCGCGCGGGCATCCCGTTGTCACATGGATAGACTCCCCTCTATGAGCGCCACCGCCGACATCTCCGCTGTGCAGGCCTGGGTCATGGCCACCCGCCCCAAGACCCTCACCGCGGCTGCGTCCCCGGTCCTCGTGGGGTCGGGGCTCGCCGTGGCCTATGGCGTGTTCGCCCCCGGTCCGGCCGTCGTGGCCCTGCTCTGCAGCTTTCTCCTGCAGATCGGCTCGAACCTGGCCAACGACTACTATGACTTCCTCAAGGGGGCCGACACCGAGGAGCGCGTGGGGCCCACCCGGGTCACCCAGGCGGGGCTCATCGCCCCCGAGCAGGTGCGGCTGGCGATGGTCCTCACCCTGGCCGCAGCCTTCGTGCTCGGGCTGTCCCTCGTCTGGGTGGGGGGGCCGATCGTCCTGGCCATCGGCATCGCGTCCATCGTGAGCGCAGTGGCCTACACCGGCGGGCCCTATCCCCTCGGCTACAACGGCCTGGGCGACGTGTTCGTCTTCCTGTTCTTCGGGCTGATCGCGGTGGCCGGCACCTACTACGTGCAGGCGCTGGCCTGGCCCGTCGAGGCCTTCGTCGCCGCGATTCCAGTCGGCGCGCTGTGCACCAACATCTTGGTGGTCAACAACGTGCGCGATGCGCCCCAAGACGCCGAGGTCGGCAAGCGCACCCTGCCGGCGCGCCTGGGGGTCGGCTTCGGCTACGCGCAGTACGACGCGCTGCAGATCCTCGCTTACGGTGCCCCGCTGGCCTTCTTCGGCTGGGGCTTCGGGCCATGGGTGCTGCTGCCGTGGCTGAGCCTTCCGCTGGCCCTCAAGGCCCGAGGGCGGCTGCGGGCAGAGACGGGAAGCGCCCTCAACGCGGTCCTCGGGATGACTGCGGGCCTGCTGTTCGTCTACTCGGTGCTGTTTGCAGTGGGTCTGGCGCTGGGCGCTCCGTAGGCGGCGCGGCACGCTCGCTACAGGGCGGGCTCCTCTTCGTCGGGCGAGCCCAAGAGCGACGCGAAGGCAGCGCCCACGGCGCCGAACGACACGACGATGCCGCCGAAGGCCAGCACCACCCACCTCCATGGTAGCCCTTCGTGGGAGGGCTCTGGGGCGGCCTCGTCGCGGTAGAACGCGCCCTCGAAGTGACGCTGTGGAGCCTGGTCGGCGTTGGTCACCGGGGGAGGCGCGGTGGGGAAACGCTCGGCGGCCACTTCTTCGATCACGTCGAGCTGCCCCAGTCGCCGCGCGTAGGCGATGTCGACGGCATCGACCTCGAGTTGTTCGCCGTACAGCGCTGCGCGCTCCTCCAGCTCCTCCGCGATGCGGTGGTCGTCTTCGATGGGGGCATGCTCGGCGACCACGACCGCGGTCTGCCCCACGAACAGGGGCACGCCGACGAGCACGGGCAGCACCATCATCCCGAACACCCCCGCGAAGAGCGCGAGGACCGCGAGGCGCATGGCGGGAGGCATGGGACCACGACGAAGCGACATCTTCACCTCCGGCGCGTTCCCTCGCGCGTCGGGAGGAGTACGGCGTGGGGGCGGACAGATTGCGTACACACCGTTGGGTTGCGTCAGGAACGGGCGTCGTGGCCCACCATGGTGGACCAAAACGAACAGCCGCGGCGCTGAGGCGATGGGGGCGCGTTCCCCGGGCCCCCTCTCCATGGCATGGGTATTGCTGTTGGGGATGACATCGGCCACGACCGGGAGACTCGATGCTCACCCTGCTCATGATGCTCACGCTCAGTGGAGGCGACGCCCACGCGTCGCCCCCAGCTGCCTCCACCCACGACGCCGGCGACGTGCACGCTCGGCGTCCCCCGAAGGCCAAGCCCCCGAAGGCCAAGCCGAAGCCGAAGCCTCCGAAAGCAACCCCGAAAGCAACCCCGAAGGCGGCACCCAAGGCATCGCCGGATCGCGGCCCGTCCGCCCGGCCGGCCAAGCCCGACCTGCAGCGCCCCGCCACGGCGGCTCCCGACAAGGGGTCGGCGCCGAGCCCCTCCGGCACCCGACCGAGCCGTGCCCCGGCGTCGACGAAGCCCACGCCTCCCGGGTCGACACGAACCCCCGGCACCGCGCCCACCTCCCGGGAACGGCCGGCGACGTTCACCCCGAAGACGCCGGTCGGGCCTCGCTCGGAGAGCGGAGCCCCGGTCCGGCGCGAGCCCTTGCAGCGCACGCCGCTCGCGCAGCGGGCCCCCGTGTCATCGGCGACGCGGCCCTTCGATGCGACGAAGGCGACGGTGCGCCCGCCCGCCCGCCAGGTGGTCGACCATCGCTACACCCGGCCCAGCCCGCGCCACGTGCGCCCCTACCCCGGCACGGTGGCCCCGCCGGCGGTCTACACCTACACACCCTGGTACACCGGCTACTGGGTCCACCCCTACTACCGCCATACCCACGTCACCTACGTCGTCGTCGGCTTCTCGTTCGTGGTCCACCCATGGGCTCCGCTGTGGAGTCCCCCAGCGCGCCCGGGGTGGACGTGGGTGCCCGGCTACTGGGCGTGGGGCTGGTGGCATCCCGGCTACTGGCGGCCCGTTCGTCTGGCGCCGGTCTACTGGGGCCTCACCTACCAGTACGTGCCGGGCTGGTGGTATAGCGACGTCTACATCGACGGCTACTACCGCGTCGACCGCCGCGACGGCTGGGTATGGGTCGAGGGCTACTACACCGAAGACGGCCGCTACGTGCCAGGTCACTGGCGGCCCGTCGGCTCCGGCCCAGAGGGCTACGTGTGGGAGCCGGGCTTCTTCGACGGCAAGTACTGGGTCGACGGCTTCTGGCGCCCCGGCGCCCTGGCAGGCATGGCCTGGGTCGAGGCAGCCTATGACGCCGATGGCCTGTTCCGAGCCGGCTACTGGGAGCCGGTGCAACCCAACTCGGGCCACGTGTGGATTCCCGGCTGGTTCGACGGCCACAGCTGGCAGCCGGGCCACTGGGTGACCGATGCCGACTATGCCCAGGCCGACCCCGCCACGTGGGAGCCCGAGGAAGGCTTCGACGATGGCCTCGATCAGCCCGAGCTCGAGCCCCTCCCCGATGTGGAGCTCGACCCCGACGAGGCCCCCCTCGCTATCCCCGTGACCCTCGAGGAATAGCGACGGCGCGTGGGGCCGATCAGGGCGTGTCGTTCCATACGACGCCGATGCCCGCATAGGTGGCCACGACGAGGTCGTCATCGCCGTCGGCGTCGAGGTCGGCCGGGGTCGCCTCGTAGATCTGGCTCCAGCCCGACCCGCTGACGGGCAGCAACCACTTGCGGAGGAAGGCGAGGCCCCCATCGCGGTTGTTGGCGGCAATGAGGTCGTCGGTGCCGTCGCCATCCCAGTCGGTGACGACCACCGGGCCGCGCACTTCCTGGTAGGGGTAGGTGTGGAGCTTGGGGGCCTGCAGCTGCCCGGGGGTGGTGGCGTCGTGGGGCGCCCGCCAGATCTTGTCGACGAAGCACCCGAATGCCTCGTGGCGGTCTTCGAGCGGGCAGACCGAGCCCGCCACCGCGTCGAGGTAGCCGTCACCCCCCGGGTCGCCGATGGCTACGGTGCCCAGGTTGGGCCGCTGCGCGCCCGCGATGGGGAGCAGATCGGTGCCGGTGCTGCGCAGCTGCGAGAAGGCCCCGTCTCGGGCGAGGACGAGGTCTTCCAGACCGTCACCGTCGAGGTCGCCGCCGTCTCCATCCGACAGGTCGGGCACCGTCAGCGTGGTCGCCGAGCGCACGATGCCACCCAGGCCATCGTCGTCGTAGATGTGCAGCAGGCCGGCCAGGTCGGCGGTGACGAGCTCGTCTGCGCCGTCGCCGTCGAGGTCGGCGGCGATGAGCACGCCGGCACTGGAGCCCGGCAAGGCCAGCGCCGGGCCCGGGATGTTGCTCCCGCCGGGGTGCCAGCGCACGACGTCGTCGACGTCGGCGTGCACCACGTCGAGGTGGCCGTCGCGGTCGAGGTCGATCAGGGCCAGGTCTCGGATGCCTTCATCGGCTCCCGCCAGGCCAACAGGCGCTCCGAAAACGTCACGGCCCAGTGCCGGCAGGGTGGGCACGAAGAACACCCCGGGGGACTCAGCGTTGCCGTAGACCACGTCTGCGAAGGCGTCATCGTCGAGGGACCCTGCTGCGATCTTGGCGTTGCGGCGGTCGACATGAAGGCGGTGCTCCCAGGCGGCCCCGAGGGGATCGCTCACCACCACCAGGCCGCCCGCGTCGATCACTACGTCGAGGATGCCGTCGCGGTCGAAGTCGGCGGTCGCCAGGGGGGTGCCCGCGGGCAGGGCCGTGGGCACCAGGGGCACGCCAGACAGCTCTGGCATGAGCGCCACCAGGCCCGAGCTCTCGTCGAACCCCAGCGCGTCGGCCACCCCACTACCGTCGAGGTCAGCCACGACCGCGTCGAAGCCCGGCATGGTGCCGGTCAGGCTGACGCCTCCCTGCCCGTCGCCCGACCAGCGCTGCAGCCCGCCCCAGTCGTCGATGATCACGTCGAGCACTCCGTCTCCGTCGACATCCTCGATGGCCTCGATCCATCCGTTCGCTGCCATGCCACCGGTGACAGGAGCGAGGTCGAGCAGCAGCCCGTTGCTCCGCTCCATCCACAGCAGCCCGTCGACCAGCCGGTCGACGACGACCAGGTCGAGGTCACCGTCGAGGTCGAGGTCGACCACCACCGGGTTGGTGAAGGCGGCCCCCACGACGGAGGCGAGCTCGATCTCCTCCACCCCGCCCTGGCCGTCGGGCTCGAGCATGGTCAGCGAGGTGTAGGAGCTCGTGAGCAAGCCCTCGACACCGTCGTCGTCGTGGTCGAAGGGCTGCAGGTAGTCGTTGGGCTGGTTGTCGTCGTAGGTCTCCTCGGCGAGGGTGTGGCCCTCGACGGCGAAGCAATGCAGGTCGGATGCGTTCCAGTGGTTCCCCCCCAGGCACAGGTCGCGCCGCCCGTCGGCATCGATGTCGACCGCGGCAGGCCGCGCGCCCCGGAGGACGGTCGGAATCGGTGTCGCCGGACCCAGGATGCCCTGCTCGTTCCAGTGCACGACGGGGCGGGTGGTCGACGGGCCTACCACCAGGTCGGTCCAGCCATCGCCGTCGATGTCGATGGCGGCGAGCTGACGTGGGAAGGGCCGGTCGAGGGCCACCGATGGCGACGCCACGAAGTGGGCGGGGTAGGACCAGGCGTTGGCCAACAAGAGTACGATCACGGAGCAGCCTCGGTCGGGTAGGCCAGAGAGTACCCGACGGGACGCCGACCCGTGAGGAACGCGCGGACTGCTACCCTTTCGTGGATGAGCACCGTGATCACCAAACCCTACCATTCGCCCCGTGCGGTGCCCCGTGGGTGAGCGGCCGGCAGCTGTCGGTGCTCGCTTCGGCGCCGACGAGCTGGCTCGTGTCGTGGGCGGTCGTCTGCGACGAGGGGGGGCAGTGGGTCCGGTGAGTGCCGACTACACGGCGGCCGACGGGTGCTGGTTCGTGGCGCTGGCCGGTCCAGGGTTCGACGACCATCGCAACGTGGCGGGCCTCGCCGACCGCGTCGCGGGCGTGGTGGTGGAGCAGCCGATGGCGGACCTCCCCTGTGGCGTGGTCGAGGTCGCTGACACCTGGCAGGCCCTGCGCGACCTGGCCACTGCCGCGCGCGGCCGACTCACCGTGCCGGTGGTGGGGATCACCGGCAGCGTCGGCAAGACGACCACCCGTGCCCTCACGCAGCTCGCCCTGGGCAGCGCAGGTCGGGTCCACCACACCGAGCACAACAGCAACGGCGAGCCTGGAGTGCCGCTCAGCCTGCTGGCGTGCCCCGCCGACGCACGGTTCGTGGTCCTCGAGCTCGGCAGCGCCGCGCCGGGTCACATCGAGCGCCTGGCCCGGGTCGCGACCCCCGGTGTGCGGGTGGTCACCGCGGTCGCGCCGGCCCACCTGGCCACCCTCGGTGACCTCGACGGGGTGGCTCGTGAGAAGGGCGCCTTGTTCGACACGGCACGGGCCGGCGACACCGTGGTGGTGCCCCTGGCCGACCCGAGGGTGGCGGCGATGCCCTTGCCTTCAGGGGTGCGTCGCGTCACGGTCGGCAGGGGAGGCGACGTCGAGCTGATCGAGGCCCGCCTCCTGGGCGAGGCATGGGCCCTCGACGCCCGCTGGAAGACGCCGGAGGGGATGGTGACGGCGAGGCTGCCGACCCGGGCTCCTTTCGTGGCGAGCAATGCAGCGCTGGCGCTGGCCGTCGCCTGGTCGCTGCGGGTCGACCTGGCGGCTGCAGCCCACGCGCTACAGGCCTACGAGCCGGTGGGGAGTCGGCTACGCCGCGTTCAGCACAGCAGCGGGGCATGGTTCCTCGACGATGCAGCCAACGCCAGCCCCCGGAGCCTGCGCGCCGCCCTCGACCTGCTCGCCACCCTGCCGGGGCGCCGGATCGCCGTGCTTGGTGACATGTTGGAGCTGGGCGAAGGGGAGGTCCCCCTGCATCGAGAGGTGGTGGACTACGCCCTGAGCCTGCCCCTCGAGCGCCTGCTGCTGGTGGGGGAGGCGATGGCGGCGGCCGCGCCCGACGGCGTCACGGTGGTGGCCGACGCGGCGGCTGCGGCAGACCGCCTGGGCGACGTGCTGGAGGAGGGCGACGTGGTGCTGCTCAAGGCCAGCCGGGCCCTTCGCCTCGATCGCATCGTGGCCCTGTGTGACGGATGAGTGCGCCGGTCGCGTCCCCATCCTTGGGCGCGTGGGTGATACCCGGTGCGTCTCGCGCCGAGGTCGAGCGGCCCGAGCCACCCCTGGAGCTTCGATGATGCGGCCTGTCTTCCTCTGTCTGCTGGTCGCCTGCGGCGGCGCCGAGCCTGCGACCCCCGAAGGCTCGCCGGAGGGCTCCGACCCCACGAGCGTGCCGGGGCCCGACGACACCGACACGACCGCCAGCGGCCCCACCGACAGCATCGTGCCGGACAGCGGCGGCGACACCGGTGCGACCGACAGCGCCACCACCGACACGGCTCCCCCTACGACCTGCCGCGAGCCCGATGTCGACCCGGCTCCCACCGCCGACGGTCACCCCACCGACGGGTGGCGCTGGGCGCCTCAGGGGCCGCTGTTCGCCGACCGCCAGGGGGTGGCTCCGTACGACGGTGACCTGGCCCCCACCCTGGTCGACACGGGCAGCGGCCTGCACCTGATCTACAACCGGCAAGACGGCACCACCCAGTCGCTGTGGGCGAGTACCAGCGCTGACGGTTTGGTGTGGACCGAGCCCGTTCCCGTTACCGGCTTGGGCGACGACGTGGCCTACCCGAGCTTGGTGTTCCGCGACGGCATGTTCCACCTGTACTACGGCTCGGGTTCCATCGGCTACGCCACCAGCTCCGACGGGGTGAGCTTCGTCGCCGGTGACACCGTGCTGCGCACCCCCGACGCCGGCGACTTCGCGAGCCTTTCGCTGCTCTACTCCCACGCCGTGGTCGCCGACGATGGCACCGTCGACCTGTGGTACGCCGGCTTCGACGGGGCGCGCTACGCCATCGGCGTCGCCGAGGCCGCCGCGCTGGGCCAGCCGGCATCGGGGGGCACGCTGGAGCTGGAGCGTGACCCGAAGGGGTGGGACAACACCTCCGTGGCGATGCCCGAGGTCGTGGAGCACGGCGGCACCCGCTACCTGTGGTACGGCGGCTACGACACGGTGATCGCCAACCCGGGGCCGTGGCGGGTGGGCACCATCGACCCGGTCAGCGGCGAGCGGCGGCTGTCACTCCCCCTGTCCGCCGCGGGCGTCGATGCCTGGTCGACGAGAGACCCCGCCGTGGTGCCGTGGGGCGACGGCTGGCTGATGGTGTACATCGGGATGGGCGACGACGCGATCTACCGCGTGCTGTCGGCGACCTCCGACGTCTGCCCGTAGCCCAGCCTATGTGAGTGATGCTTCTCGGGAATGCAAGTGAGACTCACGATGGTGTAAGGGGGGCTTGTTTGGGCCCGAGGAGCCAGAGCAGGCCGCTGCCGAGCACCAGGGCTCCGAAGGCGTAGTTGGTCAGGAAGTAGATGTGCTCGTGGTCGGGGTACAGGTAGAACACCCAGGGCATGGCGAGCACGATGGCTGCGGCCGCGACCCCCGCCGGGTGCTGGGAGCCATCGGCGTCGCCCTGTCGCCCGGGGATGCCCATCGCCAGCAGCAGCGCCCAGCTCGAGGCGTAGTAGCGGCTGGTGATCACCGTGACCCACACCAGGGCCAGCATCCACAGCGCTCGATCGGTGGCCCGTTGGCGCCAGGCCACCAGCCCGACGAAGAGGACGCCGAGGGCCTGCAGCGGCCTCACCCGAGCGGCCAGGGCCTCGGCCTTTGCTACGTCGACGGTGCGTGGAGCGGCGGCGAAGGGGTCGTCGGCGGTGGGCTCGTGGGCGCCGAGGCGGAGCAGGCCCATGCGAGCGCGCCCGTCGTAGGGGTGCAGCTTGCTGTGCAGCGTGATGCCCTGCACCCACTCGGGCCAGGTGTGTAGACCGCGCCCGGTGGTGTGGGACAGCGCGAACCACACGGCACAGGCGAGGGTGAAGGCCACGGCGAACCGCAGGGTCCTCCGGGGGACCTCCTTGCCGCGCCCCCAGGCCCACGCCACCATCCCCAGGGCGGGGAAGATCAGGAACCCAGGGAACACCCGGGTCATCGCTCCCCACGACAGGGCCGCGCCCCCGGAGGCGCCATAGCCTCGGCGGTACAGCGCCATGCCGGTGACCAGGCTCGCGAGCCAGTCGTACTGCAGAAAGCCACCGAGCAGGCGGGCACGGTTGAAGCCCACGATGGCGATGTACAGGCATGCGCCAGCGGCCACCCGCGGCCCCCAGCCCCAGGCGAGCATGCCGATGATCAACGCGAACAGGGGCAGGTCGAGGTGCAGCAGCACCCAGCGCCCATCGTGGGTGCCGAGGAGGGTGGCGAGGGGCTTGCCCACGACGGGCCAGGCGGGGGCGGGGTTGTAGCCCAGGTCGGACAGCACTTCTTTCCAGCCGTCCGCGTCTCGGAAGGGGAGCAGGCCGCGCAGGTCGTGGTGCAGGGCCCGCAAGGTGTCGTCGGGAAGGTCGGTGCGGTCGAGGGCCGCGACGGCCCTGGCGCGGGGCTCCGTCTGGTAGGTGTGCATGTTGCGGGTGTGACGGACCTGATCGAGGCGTAGCTCCTGGGGGACCTCGCCTTCGGCGCGGATCAGGTCGTCGGCGGCCAGCGTCGCGGCGTACAGGTCGGTGTAGCCGAGCTGCCCGAAGTACTTGCTGCCCAGCACGTAGTGGTAGGCGTTCCAGGCGCGGTAGTGCGTGCCCTTGGCGACGGAGCGGTGGGCGTCGAGGGCGGTGGCCAGGCCGACGCCGGTGAGGGCGAGGCCGACGAGCACGACGGTGATGGCCGGCCAGGGGCGGCCCGTGCGGCGCTCGAGCAGCCACCCTCCGACCCAGGTGGCGGTGGCGGCCAGGGAGAGCTGGGGTGCCCAGTGCTTGACGTGGGAGCTCCAGGTGGCCTTGGGGTCGTCGAGGACGATGGCGGCGGTGAGGGCCAGGGCGAGGCCCAGGGCTCCCGCGGCCGTGCGCCAGCCGAGGGCGAGGCAGGCCGCCGCGCCGATGGCGAAGGCGACCAGCAGCTCGGGGACGGCGGTGCCGGCGAGGGGGCTGGCGAGGAGGGGACGCAGCCATGGGCCGCCGAGGAGGGCGAGGAGCGTGGTCCCCACGAGGACGAGGGGCGGGAGGAGGGTGCGGGGCATGGCGGCCATTAGCCTTGGGAAGGGCGGAGTGCCTCAGGCTGGCGGCGGCCCGGCCTCCCCTACGCGAGCACGTCGCGCACTACGCCACGGACGCAGCGTTGCCGCTCACCCTCTGTGTCGCGGTCTGGCCGCAGGCCAGCGGGGGATGCGGGGGCAGAGCCCCCGGTAACTGGTGGTTGGGCCTCCTCTTCAGCGGGGCCGGTTCGGCGTCTCAGGCCTCCGGCGAGCAGCGCTACTCCGTCGCTTCGGCCCGCCATGCGGCAGCCTCAACGGCTCTACGACGTTGCTCGTACCTTCCTCTCGGCATGCGATGCTGCGATGCTGCGGTCCTGCGATGCTTCGATGCTGCGGCCCTGCTCTCGCTTCGCGACTCGCTGAGGAGGGGTCTGCTCTCGCTTCGCGACTCGCTGAGCGTGCGGTCCTGTTCGGACACGCCGCTGGC